>NZ_AWXB01000033.1 GCF_000478985.1 Peptoniphilus sp. BV3C26 | reverse complement strand
TTTTTTTATTATTTTATCTTTTTAAATACTCATTAATAAGATTAGAAAATTTATTTCCTAATAATACCAATGCTATCAAATTTGGTATAACAATAAACCCAACTGCCATATCAGCCATATCCCATATTTTTTCTATTTCCATTGTTACAGCTATCAAAGGCATTATAAAAAATATCCACTTTAAATATTTTTCGGTTTTTTCACCAAATAAGTAGGCGACGCTTGTTCTAAATTCAACATAAAATCCCAAATATGATGAATATGTAAATAAAATTACAGCGATTCCTAAGACATAAATACCTATTGAACCCCACGCACTTCTAAAAGCATCAAAGGTTAGTATAGCTCCAGTATTTCCATTGCTCCAAACACCACTTGCAAGTATAGATAAAGACGTTAATGAGCATATAATTATTGTATCAATAAATACCTCTAATATTCCAAACATTGATTGATGTATTGGATGATCTGTTATAGCAGTAGCGTGTACGGTTGCTGCAGTTCCTTCTCCTGCTTCATTAGAGAAAATACCTCTTGATGCTCCCCTGGCCATTGCTAAAGTTATTGTTGCACCAGCAAAACCACCTATCGCAGGAGCAGGCTGAAAAGCATATTTAAAAATAGATGAAATTGCTGATGGAACATTAGAAATATTAGTAAATATTACATACAAGCTTCCAATTATATATACTATTATCATAGGTGGAACAATTTTTCCGCAAAAAGCTCCAATCTTATTTATTCCTCCTGTCAATACTACTGCTAAGCTAATAGCAACTAATAAAACTCCAGATAATATTAAGGGAATATTAAAAACATCTTTAGCAGTTGTTGCAAGAGTATTAGCTTGTACAAAACAAGCATCTGTTAAAACTAAAATTAAAAGACCTATAGCATAAATTGAGGCTAATATACTTCCAGTTTTTCCTAAAGCTTTTTTCATATAATACATAGGGCCACCATAATATTCACCGTTTAATCCTTTTACCCTATATTTTACAGATAAAGAAACCTCTGCCATTTTTGTAGCCATGCCAAAAATAGCTATCAGCCACATCCAAAAAACTGATCCTGGACCTCCAACAGCAATTGCTGCTGCAACTCCTGCAATATTTCCACTCCCTACAGTGCCTGCTAATACTGCACTTAAGGCTTGATAAGAGTTCAATTGTCCATCCCCTTCAACTTTTTTTGTTTTGTTGAAAAGTTGACCAAGTGTAAGTTTAATCCACATTTTAATATGCAATATCTGAAAAAATTTTGCTTTAAATGTTAAATATATCCCTACTCCTATAACTAAAATCATTAGTGGGATTCCCCATAAAAAGTCCGTAATACTATAAATCTTTGACCAAATTAATTCAAACATACTAATTTCTCCTTATTATAAATTTGGATATTTTCCATTCCATACAATATTTTGGAAATTCTCTTTATCAGTATCTCCCTCAGTGCTAAAAAATAAAATTATGCTATCTTCATCAATTTTTAGTTTTTCTTTTATGGAAGATAGAGATTTGTCTTCTAAAATTTTCATTACAGTTCCAAATGGAGCCGCTCCACTTTCTCCTGAAATTATTCGTACATCGCCTGATAAAGGCGCATTTAAAACTCTCATCCCATGTGCTGCTATTTCATCAGACACACTTATAAAATTTTCTGCATAAGACATTAAGACTTTTAGACCTACGGTATTTGGCTCTCCACATGCTAATCCAGCCATTATTGTTTGCATATCTCCATCAACGCAAATTCTTTTATTTTCTTCAATACTTCTAAAAATACAATTTGCATTTTTAGGTTCTACTATTGTAATTATTGGTTTTTCATCTTTATATATGTTAGAAAAAAATCCTGTAACTGCAGCTGCAAGAGAACCAACTCCTGCTTGTAAAAATACATGACTCGGCTTTAAATTTTTTTGTTTTAGATCTTCATAAGATTCAAACGCCATTGTCATATAGCCTTGCATTATCCACTTAGGTATATCTTCATATCCATCCCAAGCAGTATCTTGGATCATCACCCAACCATTTTTTTTGGCATTTTCATCTGCAAGTCTTACACACTCATCATAATTCAAATCTTGAACAGTTACTTCAGCCCCTTCTAACGCTATATTTTCTACTCTTTCTTTTGCACTTCCCTTAGGCATATATACAATACATTTTTGTTTTAGTTGATTAGCTGTCCAAGCAACACCTCTTCCATGATTTCCATCAGTTGCAGTTATAAAAGTTATATCTCCTAATTTGTTTTTTACTTCATCACTAATTAGATAATCAAAGGTTATTTCAGATATATCTTTACCTAATTTTTTAGCAATATACCTGCCTATTGCATAACTGCCACCAAGAACTTTGAAAGCATTCAAGCCAAATCTATAAGATTCATCCTTCACATAAATATCTTTTACTTTGTATTTTTCTGCTAAATTTTTAAGTTCAACTAATGGAGTTTTTTTATATTGTGGAAAAGATTTATGAAATTTAATTATTTTATTAACCTCTTCATAATTTAAAAAATCAATATTAATTTTTTCTTCATTTTTTCTTCTTTTGCCTATAAATTTTATTTTGTCATCCATAATAATTCCTCCTCAAAAAATAAATTTATATTTATACTGGTATGTAATATATTACATACCAGTATAAAGCTTTTTTTATTATTGTCAAGCGTTTCCCATGAAATTTTTTTATTTTTGTTGTAAAATGATTATTATGATAAAGAAAGAGAGTGTTGATTTTGTTAAAGAATAATGTAATTAACAGAACTTTTATAAAGGATGAAGTTTATAAAATTTTATTGCATCTGATTGTGACTGGTAAGCTAAAACAAAATGAAAAAATTAATATTAATGATATTGCTGATGAACTTAATGTAAGCAGGACTCCTGTGAGGGAAGCTGTTTTAATGCTGGAAAATGACGGATTTATTATTTCCAATGCTAACAAATCAACTGTCATTGCTCCTGTTAATATAAAGCAAGCTGAAGAAATTTATCCTTTGGTTTTTACTCTTGAAATTTTAGCTCTTAAGGAGGGTTTTAAAAATATAGGAGATCAGGAAATTTCTTTACTTAAAAAATATAATGATGAACTTATGAATACTATAAGCTCTAATGATTTTGAAAAATTTGTAGATTGTGATTATATGTTTCATAAAATCATTATTGATTCTGCTAAAAATTCTGAACTTTCAAATATTTTAGATGGTTTAAAGAAAAAAATACAAAGAATTGAATTTTGTTATTACGAAAAGGTGGAACATAAGATGACTTCATTTGGTGGTCATGAAAAGATCATTGAAAGTCTTGAAAAAAGAGATTTGGAACAAAGTCTTATTAATCTTAAAAATAATTGGCAAGATTCTTTAGAATCTTTAAAGGCTATAAAAAATCTTGAAAAATAATGTTTTATGTAAAAAATAAAAGGACAAGCTCTAAAATTTTGAGTTTGTCCTTTTTTTATTTTATATTATCTTTTCTTTTTCTTTTTCTAAGTTTAAAGAAAATTCTTTTGCGGCTTTTACTATTTCTTCAGGATAGTCATTTATTTTTAAAATTTCTATGGCGTTTCTTGTTTTTGCGTAGTCTTCTTTGAGTTTGTAGTCAAAGAAAATATCTCCATCTTTTATATTTTCTTCAAAATGATAGTTTTTAAAGCCTTCTGCAAGCCTTGTAAGCTCAATGTCGTGAGTGGCCGCTATTACAAAACCTCTTTTGGATAAATATTTTAAGGTGAAAAGAGCCGCCGAAATTCTGTCAATGGTGTTTGTTCCTTTAAAAATTTCATCTAAAATGTAAATTCCGTCTTCATTATCTATCATCCTTTTTATGGCGCTGGTTTCAGCCATAAAATATGATTTACCACTTTCTATGGAATCTTTTATGTCTATTGCCGAATAAATATTTTTCTTTGGCAGGGTAAATTTTTCTCCAAAGGCAAAACCTAAGGACATGGCAAGGATTAAATTAATACCAAAAGTCCTCAAAAAAGTGCTCTTCCCCGATGCGTTAGAACCCGTTAAGAGTATTGATTCTTTAAAATCAAAGGAGTTTGCCACGCTATTTCCCCTATAATATAAAATGGGATTATGGATTTTTTCTCCTATAAATTCATATTTATCTGTAAATTCCACAATGCATTTATCTTTAAGATCTTCGTAGGCTATGGCTATCCCCAGTTCCATGTCTATTTTTGCAAGGCTTTTATATAATTCATTTATTTCATTTATTTTTTCATTTATTAATTTTGTGGTTTTGTATAGAAGTCTTGCTTTAAATAAAAATAAAGAATTTAATATTATATATGCTATGTCCGAATCGGAACCGGTTTTAACATAAAATTTTCCCATTTTGCTTTTTATCTGCTTTGAAACTTGTTCATAGTTTTTTAAATTTTCTATTAAGCCGCCCATTTTCAGGTCAGATTTTAATATTTGTTCTCTTAAACTTACTAAATTTCTTATGTAAGAAAAAGATTTTGTCTTTCCCGCAACCAGGTCTTCTATTTTCATGTTTAAAAAAATATTTGTCAAAACTATTGCAAATAAAAACATAATAGCAAAGCCTTTGTTTATAAAAAATATGGGAATTGACATAAGTGGACCAATAGACAAAAGATAAATTGGAATTTTTAGGGGCAAAATCTTACTTGCATCCGTTCCGTTTTTTAATAGGTCGAAGAAGTCTTCCCTGTCAAGCCTTCCATATTTTAAAAATAATTTGCCCAGTTTCGATGCTTTGTCTTTGTTATTTATTATTTCATCTCTAATGTTTTTTTCTTCTTGATTATAATTTAGTTCATGGAGCTTTTTATAGAGGGCCTGTCTACCTAAGATTGAAAATGATCTGTCAAAATAGGAAAAAAATTTATCCATTTCCAAATCATTCCAGCTTATACTGTCAACTTTTTCTTTATTGTCTATTAAAAAGTTTATGGTTTTAAAATTTCTTTTTATTTCTCTTTTTTTATTCCAGGAATCTTTTGCAATTTGATTAAGGGCTTTGTCATATGTTTGAGATTGATAAAAGTTGTATAGGTACATTGCCAAAATTATTCCAGATATAAGTATTAATAGCATTAAAAATTCTTGTTCCATTTTTCACCTCTTGTTTAATTCTATCATAATAATAATAGAGGTTGTAAATTTTTGCGGTTATGCATGGGGCGGTCCGCGTGTTTAATGTTGGAGAACAAATTCAATTTTTTATAAATTATTTTTTTACGCTTTACGTGGAGCATTTTTATTTTAAAATTTTTTCAACATACATTTTTTCTCCATTTATTCTTTCTCATTTTTTATTTTACATATGTAACGCGAGGGGGACTAATGGACTTGCGATTGTCCCTAACGTCC
>NZ_AWXB01000032.1 GCF_000478985.1 Peptoniphilus sp. BV3C26 | reverse complement strand
AACAGAAGCTGCATCATCATAGCTGATGAGCCTACTCCAAACATTTCTTTTTTTATTGCTTCATCGGACTTAATCTTATGAATTTTAACGACTTTACTCTTTTTCAGGAAGTAGTGCAGCGTTACAACCGCCTGAACAAACTGTGCTGTAATCGTTGCAAGGGCAGCACCTTCAATGGCGTATTCACCCATAACTGTCATTAAAATCGGATCAAGAATGATATTCAGTAAAGCTCCAAGTCCCATTATCATCATGGCTTTTTTCATTAGACCTTCGCCACGCATAACCATGTTTGCGGACTGTGTAAAATTTACAAAGAGGGAACCGATAAAGATTACTCTTAGGTATCTGATACCATAAGCTTTGATCTCACCTGTTGCACCGACCATATCTAAAAAATGTGGTGCAAGTAGTATTCCGCCAACTGTTATGATCGCCGAAAACAAAATCACCCAGAAAATCAGGTTGCCCATGATTTTATCTACGGTGTTCTGATCTCCTTTACCAATCGCTCGTGATAAAACAGATGCAGAACCTACACCAAG
>NZ_AWXB01000031.1 GCF_000478985.1 Peptoniphilus sp. BV3C26 | reverse complement strand
GCAAAAGTTGTTTTAAATACACAAGCCTTGTCAGATGCAATCAAAGCGGCAAAAGATATAGTTAAAGGCAATAAAAAAGTAGAAGAATTTAACATACTCCAAAGCGTAATTGCAGAAGCTGAAAAGGTATTAAAAGAAGCAACGGACCAAGAGGATTTGGACAAAGAAGTAACAACACTTAATGCAGCAGTAGAAGCCTTTAAAGCAAGTGGAGACGTAAAGCTCCCGACAGAAGACGGAATATATTTGGCATCTGTGGAAATAGGAAATGCATCCAATCCTGGACAAAAATCCATGGCAAACGGTGCAATAGATCACATTGCAAAACTAATCTTAAAGGAAGACAAAGTAAAAGTAGAGCTTACATTTAAAGGCATGGATCTAAACGGAATGAAAGGTCACTTAACAAACCTGTTCTATTTTGAAAACAACCAAGATCCAAGAAGTGGTGGACGTGCAGTAGAAACAAAAATAGAAAAAACCTTCACTGACATTGGCACGGACGGACAAAGTAAAGAGTTCCCACAAGTCTTCAGCTTCACAATGAACAGAGATCTATTTGAAGCATCGGAATTCATATGGTGCAGAGTTTGGGTAGATGTAATGGACGGCTTTATGGGCGGCCCCGGAAAAGGCGCACAAGAAGCAAGAATAATTATAAATAAAGAGCATCTTAAAAAAGTTGTTTTAAAAAAAGAAGCTTTAACAAAAGAAATAGCAGAAGCTAAGAAGGTTGAACAAGGCAAGAAGACTGAAGAAGCATTTAATACCCTTAAAGCAGCAATCGCAGCTGCAGAAGAAACATTAAAAACTGCAACGGATCAAGAAGCTTTAGACCAAGGAGTAGCGACACTAAAAGCAGCGGTAGAAGCCTTTAACAACAGTCCTAATGTATTAGAAAAAGAAGCACTAACAAAAGAAATTGCAGCGGCAAAAGAAATAGTTAAAGGCAAGAAAACAGACGAAGCATTTAGCAAACTTAAAGCAGCAATCGCAGCAGCAGAAAAAGTATTAGGGGAAGCAACAGAGCAAACTCAATTAGATGAAGCGGTTAAAGCATTAAAAACAGCAGTAAAAGCCTTTAAAAATAGTCCTGATGTTTTAGAAAAAGAAGCTTTAACAAAAGAAATAGCAGGAGCTAAGAAGATTGAACAAGGCAAGAAGACAGACGAAGCATTTAGCAAACTTCAAGCAGCGATAACAGCAGCAGAAGAAACATTAAAAACTGCAACAGATCAAGAAGCTTTAAACCAAGGAGTAGCGACATTAAAGGCTGCAGTAGAAGCCTTTAACAAAAGTCCTGATGTACTAAAAAAAGAAGCTTTAACAAAAGAAATAGCAGAAGCTAAGAAGATTGAACAAGGCAAGAAGACAGACGAAGCATTTAGCAAACTTCAAGCAGCGATAACAGCAGCAGAAGAAACATTAAAAACTGCAACAGATCAAGGAGCTTTAGACCAAGGAGTAGCGACATTAAAGGCAGCAGTAAAAGCCTTTAAAGCAAGCGAAGACGTAAAGCTTCCGATAGAAGACGGAATATACACAGCACCTGTAGAAGTAGACCATGCATATAATCT
>NZ_AWXB01000030.1 GCF_000478985.1 Peptoniphilus sp. BV3C26 | reverse complement strand
TTTCATCATTTCCATCGCCTTTTACTTCATAAAATAGAAACTCATCAATAAATTTCATATTATCAGGGAGCATCGGCAGATCACCGCTGTCAAGAAGCTGTCCTTTCTCAGCCTTTATCTTTTCTTCCTTATAAACTTTTTCATCTTCAAAGATATACTTTACATTTACTTCCACTTGTGTTTGGACAGCTTTATCGCTTGTAGGTGCTTCCGTTAAGCTTTGCTCATGAGCATAAACAACTGTCCAAAGACCCAAAAGGCAGCTTATACTTACAACGACTGCAAGTGCTGCTGTCCAAAACTTCTTATTCTTTTTCCAACTGGTTTTCATTTGACTTCTCCTTTTTCATTTCTACTCTTTGTCTGTTTACCTTTGCCATCAAATCACTGATTGTAATGTTGTTCTTTCTGCAAATGGCAATGATTTCTTCGTTTTCAAGTTCTTCTTCACGAATAAATAAAGGCTCCAATTCTTCATCAATCAAAGCCTTTTTATCCTTCAACTTCTTTATTTTGTTTTTCACTACCGTTAATTCTCGTTTCACATTGTTACCTCCTATTTCTTTACGTTTGGTGGGAATCCAAATCCTACGGGATGATGCTTGCAGAAAGACGCAATCCAATTGTCTAAAGTGGTTACTCTTATTCGTCCAATATTATCCATAACTTTACCATCTCCAATATAAATTCCTACATGACCATAGGTAAGTCCTGCTGTGCTTCC
>NZ_AWXB01000029.1 GCF_000478985.1 Peptoniphilus sp. BV3C26 | reverse complement strand
AGATAAAATTATATGAGGAGGATTTAGAATGAATAATGAACTATTAAGATATAGCCTCCAATTATCTATGCTGTCTATGTTACTTTCTAAGCACTTGCTCAGTGATATTGAATATAAAAAGATAAAACTAAAGCTGATGAAAAAGTATAATATCTCTACAGAATTATATTTATAATGTTTTGCAAGTGTGGTATAATAGAACTGCATAGAAAGATACAAAAAGGAGGCAGTGCAGTGAAAAAGGATGTTAAAGTTATTAAAGGTGATACCACACTGAAAAGAACTGCATCAGGGTGTGTTCAACGCTCAATAAAGAGAGTGGCAGCTTATTGCAGAGTTAGTACGGATACTGAAGATCAGATTAATAGCTATAATTCTCAGGTAGAACATTACACAGAATTTATACAGAAAAATAAAGAGTGGACTCTTGCCGGAATATATGCTGACGAGGCGATAACAGGAACACAGGTTGATCGAAGAATTGACTTTCAAAGATTAATAAATGACTGTATGAACGGCGATATAGATATGATAATTACAAAGTCTATATCAAGATTTGCAAGAAATACATTAGACACCTTAAAGTATGTAAGAAAGTTGAAAGAGTTTAATGTTGCGGTCTTTTTTGAAGAGGAAAACATAAACACCTTAACAATGGACGGAGAGTTGCTTTTAACAATTTTAAGTTCAGTTGCGCAACAGGAAGTAGAGAACATTTCAGCCAATGTCAAAAAAGGTTTGAGAATGAAGATGGAAAGAGGAGAAATGGTAGGCTTTCAAGGGTGTTTAGGCTATGACTATGATCCGGAAACTAAAAGCATTTCTATCAATGAAAAAGAAGCTGAGATTGTAAGATATATTTTCAGAAGATATATTGAAGGTGTTGGCGGTATGGTAATCTCCAGAGAACTTGAAGAACAAGGATATTTATCGCCAAGAGGAAATAAAAGATGGACGGAAACAACAGTTTTAGGAATTATAAAAAATGAGAAATATAAAGGGGATCTTATGATGGGAAAGACCTATACGGTTGATCCTATTTCAAAGAGAAGATTGGATAATTTCGGAGAACAGGATAAGTTTTATATAGAGAACCATCACGAGCCAATCATTTCGGAAGAAGATTTTGAAAAAGCTCAAGGTATTAGATTAAGAAGGTCAAAAAACAGAAATACCGTTGCTAATAATGGCGGTAAGAGAGAAAAGTATTCAAGAAAATATGCTTTTAGCAGTATGCTTGAATGTGGATTTTGTGGTCATAATCTTTCAAGAAGAAATTGGCATTCGAGTTCAGAGTATACAAAAGTTATATGGCAGTGTGTCAATGCTACTAAAAACGGAAAGAAGTATTGTCCGCATAGTAAAGGGATTGAAGAAGAAGCCATAGAAAAAGCATTCATGGAAAGTTATCGTCAGGTATGCCACAATAATGTTGAAATTACTAATGAATTCCTTAAAACTGTGGAAGAAGAATTGAAAGACAACAGTTTAGCTAAAGACCTGAAGAAGATAACAAATCAACTTGATAAGATACTAAAGAAAGAAAAGGATCTTGTTGAGTTAAGGCTGAATGAGTCAATCAGCATGGATATATATCAGGATAAGTATAATGAAATAGCTATTAGTAAAGAGAAATTACTTGCAGAAAAAAGGACTTTAGAAGTAACACTCACTGATGAAAAAGCGTTGAAGAAAAGGCTCGAGGGGTTTAAAAAATTACTTGAGTCCAATAAATATCTTGAGGAATTTGATAGGGCAGTATTTGAAAGTATAGTAGATAAAATCATCATTGGGGGAACTAACGATGAAGGTGAAATTGATCCTGCAATGATTACTATCATATATAAGACTGGAAAAAAAGATTCTCAGGACGGAAGATTATTCAAGAGCAGAAGAAAAAATGCCAAGGAAGTTAATGAGGAAACTGACAACAAATTGTATCCTCATTCAAGCGACGAGGTTAATAATTTGTATTCCTATCCTATTGACAACACATGTGGAGACGG
>NZ_AWXB01000028.1 GCF_000478985.1 Peptoniphilus sp. BV3C26 | reverse complement strand
ATAAATATTTGATTTAACATTTATTTTTAAAATTTTTTATGCCCTACGTGAAGCATTTTCTTTTATGTTTTTTCAATTTACTTTTTATTTAAATTTTTGTTTTCTAGTCTTTTATTTTGTTTAATTCGCCTAACGGCGCCGGACCAATAAATTGGTCCCTACATTGGTTTTAATTTTAAAAGATCTATTATTTTATATTTACCTTTTTTCATTTTTTATTTTATTTAATTCGCCTTACGGCGCCGGACCAATAAATTGGTCCCTACATTGGTTTTAATTTTAAAAGATCTATTATTTTATATTTACCTTTTTTCATTGCTTATTTTATTTAATTCGCCTGATGGCGATCGGACCAATAAATTGGTCCCTACATTCATATGCAGAGTTCTACTCTTTTGAAATCTTTACGCAAAAAATTACCCTACATTCCCATGTGGACCCTTGTGAGCTCTAGGGACCGGTTTACCGGTCCGCCTGTGTCGTGTGGGAGAAAAAAATAAATATTTGATTTAACATTTATTTTAAATTTTTTATGCCCTACGTGAAGCATTTTCTTTTATGTTTTTTCAATTGAAATTTTATTTATATTTTTGTTTTTTCATTTTTTATTTTATTTAATTCGCCTTACGGCGCTGGACCAATAGCAGATATTTGCAACCAAATCAAAGATTTGGGCAAATAGTTGCATGAGACCTACCACGATTTTTTGCAAAAATCGGGTTAGGTCTTCAAAATTGGTCCCTACATTGGTTTTAAATATTAAATAAATTGGTTCCTACATTCCTTGTAAATAACTCTTGTAATTGTAAAAAAACCTAAACTGTTATAAACTAAACCTATAATAAAAAGGAAATTATAAAAATGGGAAACATTATCAAAGAAACACAAGAAAATAAACTTATTTTCATGGTGCTTTCAATAATTTTAACTTTAATAATAGGTTTTTTACTTACAAAAATTGTAGATTATTTATTTAGAAAATTAAAAAAGACCAACAAAATAGGTTTCAAATTTTTAAACACCCTTATAAAGGGCCTTATAGTTGTCTTTATGGTCTTTAAAATAGGGTCAAATTTTAAGGGCTTTAAGGAATTATCCGGCAGCATACTTATGAGTTCATCTCTTATAATTGCAGTCTTGGCCTTTGCCTTTCAAAAATCTTTGGAAGATTTAATAGCAGGCTTTATGATTTCTCTATTCAGGCCCTTTGAAGTTGGCGACAGGATAACTTTAATAAACAGCGACATAACAGGCTATGTTGAAGATATAACTTTAAGACATACAATAATTCGCACCTTTACCAATTCAAGGCTTATAATACCAAATGCAGTTATGAATAGGGAAACTCTTGAAAATTCCAATATGATTGAATTAAAAAGTGGTGGCTTTTTAGATGTTATGATTACTTTTGAAAGTGATATAGAAAAAGCCAAGGCTATAATTGTAAATCTGGTTCAAAGCCATCCCAACGTTATAGATCCAAAGAGTCCCTTGGGAAATGACAAAAAGTCCGATTTTGTAAAAGTTTATGTAAATAAGCTTACTCTTGATGGGATTAATTTAAGGACTACCATTTGGACCAAGGATGTGGATACAAATTTTGACACCCTATCGGAATTGAGAGAAGAGATAGTAAAGGAATTTAGGAAAAACGAAATTGAAATAGCTTGCAATGCTCATAAAATCAAGGGCAATGTTTCCGTAAAAAATTAAAATATTTTCTTGACGAAAATTTAAATATTGGTAAAATAATAAAACGTGAGTTTTCATGAAATGAAAAATTTATAGATAACATGGGAGGATATATGGATAAGGGATTAAAAACCCTGGAACAAAAAATTTTCAAGCAAACTTTTATTTCTAAATTTTTTGCGGTTTTAATAGGTTGTCTTTTTGTAACAATATCATTTGTATTGGTTTTAAGGCCCAATCACATGATTTCAGGGGGAGTAAACGGAATAAGTGTACTTATAGAATCCGTAACGGGAATAAGACTTTCCCTTTTAGTTCTTGTTTTGAATTTGCCCCTTTTAATAATAGGTTTAATAATGCTTAGCAAAGAATTTATATTTTTTACAATTCTTTCTACACTTTTTACAACCTTTTATGTATATGTGCTTACAGGCATTTTTCCCCACGACTTTGCCATTACAAAAGATCCATTTTTAGCTTGCGTAATTGGAGGAATCTTATCAGGAGTGGGAAATGGAATCACCTTTAGATATGGAACATCTACAGGCGGCTTTGACATTATAGGAGCCATTGCAAAAAAATACTACAATATAAACATAGGAACAGGCCTTCTTGCCTTAAATGGAGCGGTCATAGGAGCATCAGCTTATATATTTTCCATAGACAGAGCCTTATATACCCTTGTAGCCTATATTATAGCCTACAGCCTTGTAGATAAAATTCACTTAGGCGTTGGAAAACAAAAGCAAATTTTAATAATTTCTTCAAAATACGAAGAAATAACAGACATGATCCAACATAAAATTTCAAGAGGAGTAACCTTAATAGATGCAGAAGGAGCCTATAAACACAAAAAATTAAAATTAATCTATTGTATAGCAACACCCCTACAACTGGTAAAAATTAAAAACTTTATAAAGGCTATAGATCCCCATGCCTTTGTAACAGTTTGTGAAACTGTGGAGATACAGGGAAGCGGATTTAAAAAAATAGAAATTCAATAAGATGTATAGATAATAATAAATTTTACAAAAAAAATAAAAAGACAACCAAGATTAATTTTCTTGGTTGTTTTTTTGTAAATAAATTTATAAAAAAAGCCAATAAAAATATTTTTTATAAATTTATTTTTAAATTTTAAAATAAAAAGAAAAGCCTATAAACCTGTAAAGATTCAGGGTTTTTAAATAATTAAATTATTAAAGAAATCTTTACTCTAATAATCACTAAATTAGTATTGATAAAAAAATAAATAAGGAATATAATATTTCTAAGTAAAATTATTAAATATGGAACTATTAAATTAAGCTATTTTGAATATGAAACAAAATATATTATAAATTAGGAGATAAGGAAATGAAACAAGTATCGAAGAGAGTTATAAGCTTTTTATTGGCAGCATTAATTATCATGGATGTATTTGCCCCCTTAAATGTAAGTGCAAATAATTATGAAATGAATAAAAGACCGGTGTCTAAAGACCTTATAATCGATGAAGAGGGGCAATCTGCGCCTAAAACTCCTGGCAAAAATGATCTTCTAATTTATCAAGAAAATGAAGAAAAGCAACAAAATCAAGGAATTGAAGAAAATAAAGAAAGAAAAGAAAATCAAAGAGGGCCGTCAGCTCCAATTGAAGAAAAAAAGACAATAATTCCTAAAGAAAAGCCTGACCCTGTAAAAAAGGACTACATAGCGTGGAGGTTGGTAGATCCGGGCAAAACTGTCTATAACAAAGGCGAAAAACTCGATCTCTCCAATTTATTAGTAGAAGTTACAAACTCAAACGGACAAACTTTCCACTTGGGTTATACAGAACTTATTAACGACAAAATTATAAGTGTAAAAGAAAACATAAAATCAAAATCTTATCTGGAACCGGGCTCAGGCACACTGACCCTTTCTGCACCTTATCTAAATGATATAAATATCAATATCCAAGTTTTGGATAACAAATCAAATGAATTAAAAGAAAACCCCCAAAATCTTTTAATTGAAGGACAATCTCCTGAAGATAAAAAAGAAGAAATAGAGGATCTTTTAAATAATAACAATGAAACTTCCAAAGAATCGGAAAATTTTTCACAAAATCAAGAAAATAAAATAGAAGAAAATTCTCAAGAACTTACAGCAAAGGAAAAAGCACCAGAGTTAATAGAAAAATTAACGAAAGGGCAAAATGGGGATATAAAATCAAACCTTTTTGATCCAATTCTTGGGAATGAACAAGAAGGCATAGATCCCTTTGGCTTAAATTTGCTTAATCCTCTTAAAGGTTTTGGGAATGAATTTGGACATGAAGATGAGCTTACAATAGAAGAACTTGAAGCAGGACTTACAAAAGTTCAACTTCCTGGAATAAATCAGAAACCAGTAAGCTCAGCCTTATTTAGATCTGCCTTTAGGTCAGCAGGACCATTAGAAGGTTCAAATGAAGGACTTGAAATGTCTGAAGAGTTTTCAAGACAAGCAGTTGGGTCAGAACAATCAGGCTTAAAATTAGAAGGCAAAAAGTTTCATATAATAACACGTTTTGAAACATCAAATAAAGCGGGAGCTATCCAACCGGGACAATTTTTTAAAATTCATTTAGATGACAAGTTAAAAGTAAATGAAGGAACTGTAATAAAGCCTATCATTCATAACAATGAAACTATAGCAACACCTCAATACAATCCACAAGATAATACTATAATTTACACGATAACAAAAGAAATTAACGACAATATCCAAGTACCTTTAGATATACCTGTAGATTACAATCCGACTAAAATTACTTTAGATTCTGACGGAACATTTACAGTAACAAATAAGGTATCAGGCCTCGGAGTAAAAGCACCTAAAGACCTAATCCCTACTAAGGTAAATAAGTATGGTATTGTAACTAATCAAATTATTGAACCTGGTAGAAAAGATGTAGAAAAAATTATAGACCCGGGAACAATAGAAGACTATAAGGTGGATATAGATGGTTGGGCAAGGCCTGTAATCGAAAAAGGAGAATTAGCAGGATATAATTGGACAATTAAAGTTCTATCAAATCAAGATTTGCAAGGCCTTGGTTATAAGGCAAACTTTACAACAGTTAAGGGATCTGGTCTTGGAGAAATTGAGGATAAAAGCAATCTTGGTCTAACAGACCAACTTTCTGATGCCTTTGGAATAGTTGACTCAAAACATCATGAAGTAGCAGCGGGCATAAAAGAAATAACATATAATTTCTACACACCTGTCACAAATAAACAGGCAGCCTACATGATGGATTTTTCTGCAATACTTACAAATAAAAGAGATAAGGCTGGCAAGGTTAAAGTCGGAGCAAAAAGATTTGTAGCAGAAGATGCATATAATCAAAACGCAATTGGACAAGCAACTCCAAATAGAGTAGGTATGAACAACAGAACTACAATTCTTGGAGAATTTGCAAAGGCAGATAAAGCTAAATGGACTGTAACAGATGCAGTATCAACAGGGGATGACGGCAAACTACCACTAGCAAATAGAGAGTTTAGCCAAAATCAAACCATTAATAATTCACAAATGGCAGTTTACGGCTTAGATACAAATGGAAAAATGGTTGTAAAGCAAGGTGTAACGGATCTTAATGGAAACATTCCAGCTGAAGGAACAAACCCTGAAGCACAACAAGATCCCGGTACAATTGCTGTTTATGAATACGACACAGATTTACAAAACCCAAATACGAAAGAGGACTACAATTTAAATGGAGTTTCTATATCCAAGTATAGGGACCTATATGTAACTCAAATTTGGAACCTGCCTGTAGACCAAGCACACCGTAAAATGCCTGCACAAACTATAAAGGCAGTTGCAACTAATGACCCTAATACAACTTTAGGTTCAGTAGACCTTGCAGAAGAAGAACTAAGCAAAGATAAAACTGAGAGATTAGTCACTATTCCAAACGTAAAATATTGGGACATTGATGAAAACGGCAATGCAACTAATATAGACCATAAAATAGAACAAACTCTGCCTACAGGAACTGTTAATATTAATGGAACAAATTATAAATATGTAGAAAATGCCAACTACTATAGACCTGATTATAATGATCAACTAATAAGAAACACTTTAATAACAGCGAAAGAACAAAATCCTGTTACCTTTAAAATTAAAAAAGTCGACAGCAAGACCGGAAAGGGACTAGCAGGTGCAAGATTTAAGTTATGGAAGGCAGATATTGAAGTAACTACAGATGCAAATGGCGAGGCAGTATTTACAAATATAGTGCCAGATGACTATCAACTTATCGAAACAAAAGCACCAGATGGCTATAAATTAGATCAAGCAAACAAGTATGTCAAAATAAGTAATGACGGCAAGATCAGCCTAAGTGGAAGTAATGCTAGCCTTAACTTAGGTTTGGGTAAAACTGAAACAATAGCAGATCCTAATTATCCTGACTACATGAATGCTATGCACTATGGCAAGCTCGATAAAAATGGAAACTTAGAATTTTACATTTACCTAAAGGCCCTTGACCAACAACGCGGTGGTGACACTGACAGAAATACAAGATTAAACATAGACATTCCAGGCGTAACTATTAATGATGTAGCTGTCTTTGATGTTAATGGCAGACAAAGACCATATGTAAGAAATGCAATGGAAAATCAAACTGTAGATGGACAGATACCAAGTCTTGGAAGAAGTGTACTAAACGCAAAACACGATAATATAATCGTAGGTAAAAACTTAACAGCAGCAGATCCTTATACTGGAAAAACAACCGGTTATCAAATTACCTTCCCAAAAGAAAGATTTAAAGATTATTGGGGATTTTTAGTAAGGGTTAAAGCTAAAGTAGGAAGTAATACAGACACAAAAACTGTATCCTATGATTGGCTTACAGAAAAGGACACTGCAACCAATGCGAAAATTAGACAAAATGAAACTCTTAGCTCTAACACTGACCAAAAAGACCTACCAACTATTACCGTAACTAACGAAGAATTCAAAAAGAGCCCAATTGAGGTAACAAAATTTGGCGACGAAGTTACAGAGGTTATGGTAGACGGAAAGAAAACTAAAAAGAGAAATGTACTTGGTGGAGCAGAATTTACCTTAAAAGATAAAGATGGAAACCCAATCGCAACTAAGATTACTGATGATGCTGGTAAGGCTAACTTTGGAGAATATCCAACAGGAACCTATATATTGGAAGAAACTCAAGCCCCTGAAGGCTATGAAAAATCCAAGGTTTACTTTGAAGTAACAGTCAATGAAAAGGGAGAAGTTTCATACAATCCTAAGTATACAACAGGAACTGGAGACCCAATAGCTGGGGAAGATTACGACATTCAAAAAACACTAGACGAGCAAAGCAAGACTAAGGCTACAATTAACAATGTAAGCCAAAGATTTGAAATTGACGAAGACAAGGCAAGCAGCTGGGGTACACAAAAGGGAGTATGGGAAGCCTATAGGTTTGAATCCCTAATGTACCATGCAGACATAACTATTGCCGATGCAAAGCCGGGTCAAATATTTGAAATTCAATTTGACAAGAACCTTGACTTTACACAATATTCAAGTGATTTTCCAAAGATTAAAAACAAAGATGGAATAGATATAGCAGATCCCTACTTTGATTACAAGACAAATCTTTTGACCTATGTATTTAATAGCAATGCACCTAATGCAGATGTTATAGCAAGTCTTGAAATAAAGGGTATAATACCCTCCAAGTTCTATGCCAAAAACTCAGGAGATTATTATTTTACAATTGAAGTTGGTCCCGGAATGGATATTAATACGGGAAATCCCAAAATAGATAATCAAAAAATCACAGCTTACTATGATACCTATGATAGACAAACTCGACCGACACAAGCATATTATTTTAGAGATATCTATAAGCAAGGCGATGATTGGTATATAACAGCCATAGCATACTTTAACCCTGAAGCTAACTATTCAGGCGACGGCAGAACATTGACATTTAACTGGATGTCAACGAGATACAATCCAAGCTATTCTATAGCCTTCCAAGAAGGTATAGGTGTTAAACCGGCCTTCGACTTGATGGATGTCAAGGTATATCGTACTGAGCCAAGAATCAGATATGACAATGGAGCCATTATAAATGATAACATGCCACTTTCCTTCGGTGTAAGACCGGAACAAGACCCGAACAATTATTATTTGGTAAACCATACACCAATAGGTCCAACAGAAATAGATCCTGCAACGGGTAAGAAAAAAATGACAATAAACTCCAGCAATGGTGTGTCATTGACCTATGATCCAAATCAAATAAAAACCACAGGAGGCATCTACGAAAGCAGTCCTCTATCTATAACAATGCCGAGAATCGGAAGATACAGTGAAGGATACTTAGTTGAACAAACTTTTAAAGTTACAGATTTAAATAATTTTATCAACCTATCCAGAGCTTTCTATATGGATAACGGAAGACCAAACTATCAAAGGTCAGCCTTTATAAACAGTGCTAACTTTAACAAAGCAATATCTGACCAAGTAGGACCGGAAATACCAAGCTTATATAGAGAAGATGTCGGCTTAATAAATAAAAAATATATACCTGGTCAATTCAAGATCCTTAAGACTAATGAATTAACAGGCGAAAAGCTAAAGGGTGCATCCTTTGAACTCACAGAAGCAGCAAATACTAATAAGAAAATTATTAGAACTTCTGATACTAATGGCGAAGTTTTATTTAATAACCTTGCCCCAGGCAGATATACCCTTAAGGAAACTACTGCACCGGACAAGTATGTTGCTTCAAATACAGTATGGCAAATCACTGTCTTTAATGATGGAAGTGTAAAAATTGTAGAGACATCTGTTTCAGGTTCAGGTCAAATGCATGAAGGCACTAAAGATATAACTATTACATTGCCAGTAACAAATAGACCTGTAGGCACCAACTTCCAAGTATTTAAAAAAGACGGAGACGGAAAGCCCTTAGGTGGCGCTAAGTTTAAAATTACAAAACAAGTTAAGCCGGGCGAAACAGGATATACTGATGAGAAAACTTCTGACGAAAAAGGTGTTGTAAACTTTGATCCTAATCTTACAGAAGGAACCTATATAATTGAAGAAACTTTAGCACCTGACGGATACAAAAAGTTAGATAAAAAATGGGTTCTTGTAATTGACAAGAAGGGCAATAAAAAAGTTTATAACTATAGAGAACAATCCGGTCAAACAAACACCCTAAATTCAATATTAGAAAAGGATGGAGTTAATTGGGTAGACGTTGCAGGTAGATCTCTTGATGGATGGAACTTATATGACAACAGAAGGACAGGCTGGACAGGCAACTATCCTACACCATTTAAGATGGGTACAAGAATTGTAGCTATCAATAGGACAGAAAAGTATGTAATCCAAAGATATGTACTAAACCCTGAAGGGGCAGATATTAAGGCAACAAGTGCTACAATTCACAGAGAAAAACCAGAATATCCAAACATGGATTGGTTTAATGGAAATGCTCAAGCTAATATAGATTACCAAGTATTTGAATTAGATAAACCTGTAACAGGACAAATCTCTGACATAAGACTTGCAGAATATAATCCTACAAACATTACAAATAGTGTTACGGTTTCAAAAGATGAGTCTCACTATGGCGAAACAAGGATGAAACTAAACCTACCAGCAATGACAAAACCAGTAGTTATTGACATCAAAGTACCTTACACTAGCGAAAACGGTGGAGTAGGTACAGGTATGGACTGGACTGAAAATGGAACAATCTACTGGAAGTCCGACTTCTATGAAAGAGCTGACATTATAAAAGAATCAGGACCTGTAAAAGAACAATCAACAGGTATCCAAGGTTCTTATATATCAGACAATTCCCTTGAAGTAACTAACGATTCTAAGACTTATGACTTTAAAATCAAAAAATATAAAGAAGGGGAACCTGGAACATTAATAGAAGGAGCAATCTTCAAGCTAACTGGTCCCGATGACAGTGGAGAAGCAAGGACCATGACTACCGGATCAGACGGTATGATTTCTTTCGACAAACTAAAACCAGGAACATATAAGCTGACAGAAGAAAAGCCGGCACCTGGTTATAAAAAAGTTGATACAAATTGGATAGTAACAGTTGGAAAAGACGGCAAGACCTTTATAAAAGAAGATAATACTCAAAATGAACCAGGACAGGGTCAACCTGTTCAGGCAAGAGCATCCTTTACAATAGGAAGAGATGGCGATTATGTTTTAAATGAAAGCAATCTTCAACTGTCAGAAATTCTAAAATTTCCTGTGGGAGAAGAAAAATTAAAAGCAGAGTCCGGTTTTAATGAATTATCTTTTAAAGAAAAAGTAGATGCCATATATGGGACAAGCCTTTTTGAAAGAATGTTCCCAAATGGAGTAGTCCTTAGAGAAACAACATCATTAATGGCAAAAAGTGCATCAAGTAATGACGGACTTGAAATAGGAGAAGAAATAGTTCCAGGAGCACAAAGAACAGAAAGCGATTGGGAAGTAGTAGACCATGAGAACAGGTCAAGAAATAGAGCTGGAAAGCTAAGTGCTTCCTACAGTGAAACTAAGATCACTGCAATCAATAAGGTTGACAAAAGGTTTAGACAAGTTTTCTTAATAAAAGACGCTGAATTTTTATATAGAGCGAATGTTCAATTCTATAGAGAACCAGAGAGATACAAATATAACTTAAGGTATAATGACGGGACAATTCTTAGAATTTATAAGGTTGCAAACGGCTCTACTCTTGATAATCCTATTAACAAGAATGATGTAACATCTACTAATAGTCCTGCTAACATAAATGGTTCCAAAAAAATTGAATCAGGACCGGATAAAGGTAAGGATAAACCTGGTAGAATAAGCGCATATTTAGAAAGAACAAAAGATGGATATATTGGACCTTACTATATTGAAATAGAAACATCCTATGACCCAAGTAAGGGAGTAGGAATTGGCTTAGACTATATATATGGTTCTTACAGTGGAGATAGAGATTGGATTAAAGACTCCTACGTCAATGAAAATGACATCAACTACAAGCACCTAATCACAATTAATCCATCAACAGGTGGAAGTGTAACTTCATCAGTTTCTTATGAAGAAAAGGGAAAACAAGTTAACCTAAATATAACACCTGACCCAGGATACCAATGGACAGGCACTACAGTTACCGACAAAGCCGGAAATGTAATTTCCCGAGATCAATTTAGTTTTTTAATGCCGGACAAGGATGTAATAGTAACATCTACATTTGAGCAAACAACACAGGATGTCACAATCTACTTTGACCCAGGCGTAGGTGGCTCAGGAACAATGCCAAGCCAAACAGTGCCAAAAGGTAATTATAAATTGCCGGACTGCACATTCACTCCTCCACAAGGAAAAGAATTTAAGGCTTGGTCATTAGCAGGCGTTGAACACAAACCTGGTGACACAATTAATGTTATTGCAAACATAACACTAACAGCTCTTTGGAAAGATAAAACAGTTGCTCCATCAACAGTTACAATAACATTTGATGGAAATGGTGGACAATGGCACATGGATCCTAAGACTGTGGATAGGGGCTCATTATATGAACTACCGGGATGTTCATTTATAGCACCAGACAAAACAAAAGAATTTGATGCATGGTCAATAAATGGAGTTAGGAAAAATCCGGGAGATAAAATAACAGTTAATGACAATATTATAGTTAAGGCTCTTTGGAAAAATAAAGCTGCTCCACAACCAACAGAATACACAATCACATCCTTTACAGGTACAGGTGGATCCGTAACTGCCGACAAACAAAAAGCAGCTGAAAATGGACAAGTAACATTAACTGTCAACACAAATGCCGGATATACCTTAGAGAGAATTTGGCTTGAAGATAGTGGTGGAACTGAAATACAAGAAGTAAATATTTCAAGTAAGTCCTTTACAATGCCGGCAAAAGATGTAGTAATAAAGGCTACTTTCAAAGAAATTCCTAAAACCCAATTTGATATTACTGTAGAACAAACATCAGGTGGTAATGTTACTATCGATGGCAACAAGACCAAGGCAGTTGAGGGAGAAGAAATTATTGTAAAGGTTACTCCTCAACAAGGCTATGAAGTTGGTCAGGTAACTCTAAATAAGCAACCAATACTTCCACAAAACGGCCAGTATAAATTCAAGATGCCTGCCTATAATGTCAAAATAAGGGCAACCTTTAACCCAATTAGCTACCAAACTTATGCCATAAATATAGATGGAGATAGTACCAAGGGCTCCATAAGTGTAGATGACCCTGCAAATAGAACAGCAAGAGCTGGACAAACGGTTAAATTCACAGTTAAAGCTAACCCAGGCTACAAGGTTAAAACAGTTGAAATTACAAAACCTGGCAGCAGAGATCCATTAAATACCCTAGTATTTAATGGCAAGACTGGTACATTTATCATGCCTGCACAAGCGGTCTATATAAAAGTAACTTATGAAGATTACACACCGCCGGCAGGAACTTATTTAGTAACCATAGGTACTGGAATTAGCGGCGGAACATTTGAAGTTGATCCAAGCGAAGCTAAGGCCGGAGAAAAGATAAGACTTACAGTCCTACCTAAACAAGGCTACAAGGTTAATAGCTACAAGGTAACAACAGCACAAGGTGGAGTTAATGTACCTATAGAATCTGATGACCAAGGCCTATACTTTACAATGCCTAAAGCCGATGTTTCAGTTAACGGAATATTTGACTGGGTTGGAACTAATACAGGGGCATACGATGTTAAACTTTCACCAACAGAACATGGAAGTCTCAGTGCAAACTTCTCAAAGGCAAATGCTGGAGATGAAATTTATATAACTGCTAAGCCGGACAAGGATTATGCCATAGATTCCTTGACAGTAACAAAAGATGACGGGACGACAGTAGAATTAAAGGGCAATAAATTTACAATGCCAGCATCTGCAGTAACTGTTACAGCAAAGTTTAAAGAAGTAGGAGAAGAAATACCTCAAAATGGTTTTGCAGGAATACCTAATAAGCAAATAGGTATTGAACCAAAGATACTAAAGAAAAACCACAAGAACCAACCTCTAGCAGGTGGAGTCTTCACTATTAGAAAAGCTAAAGACAAGACATATAAAACTTTTGATGAAAACTTCGGTACTATTACAGCCCTTTCTAATGAAAAAGGTGAAGTAATATTTAAGGAAAATGGCAAAAACCTAGTTCTACCTAAGGGCTACTACCTACTTGAAGAAATACAAGCACCTTTAGGTTATAAGAAGCCACAAGCACCTTGGCAGATAGAAGTTTATGAAGAAAATGGTCAACTAAAGGCCAGGTACAATGGACCAGATGATACACCTTCTAACTTCATAAAGACTGCCAGCGCAGAAGATAAATCACAAGTCACAACTGTGGAGGGTATTAAATATAAGTCAAGGATGATATATATCAACCCTCAATCAAAGACTTATATCCAAAGAATTTTCATAGATACCAGAAAGGCAAATTCAGATATAGTCAACCTTCAAATAAATCCTGTTGATAAGAGGGAGGAAGTTGACACTGCGGGAGAATTGCCTAGGACAATAACACAAGGTGTTAAGACAGCCTATAGGTCAACTTATAAGATTGCCAATCCAAAGGCAACTTATACAGAGGATGATATAAATGATATCTTGAAACTCTATGACCTATCAAAGCCAGATGTCTCTATGATCAACACTGCAAGGTGGAGACCCTTTGACTGGGGCTTTGATGAAGACCAACTTAACCTTAAAAAGGGCGTCTACTATATAGATGTAGAAGGCTTCTATGATGACAAAATCATCGATGAAAAGAATGGCGAAATTAAAATAAACTTCGACTTCTACAAGGGAGAAAGAAAATTCCAACAAGCAAATAAAGATGGCAACGGTGGAATTAAATGGGAAGATGTATTCCACGGTTCCTACCAACAAGGTAATAAAAACCTTGGATTATCAGGAAAAAATCCAGGCGACAAATATGATAGATCTCTAGGTAAGGAAGGCGGTCGTATAGAACCGGCACTTACTGATGAGAATAAAATCGCTAGAGCCACAACAAATATCAGCATAAAAAATCTTTATTCATCAGATGCAATAAAGCACATCCCTCAAGAGGGTATGACGATTTTAAACGATGAAGAAACTTACAATGTTACCTTCTCAAAACACGGACAAGACGACCCTAAGGAAGGAATAAACAGTGAAGCCGTAACTAAGAGAAGACTTGAAGGTGCAGTATTTAAACTTGAAAAAGCAAGAGGTACAAGCTGGGACGATGTAGACAAGTCCTATGTTGCATCAGCCTTCAACGGTTACTTTGGATTTAGAGGACTGGGTACAGGTCGTTACAGACTAATAGAAGTTAAAGCCCCAGAAGGCTACGCTCCTATTAAAGAGCCACTTCTATACTTTACAATAGAAACTGTAAGTATAACTTCCGGTCAATTGGCAAATCCAAAGACTGGTAGAAATGTGGATATAAATGCTGTCGACTTTATATTTCCTAAAGTTGAAAATGGTCAAGTAACCTTAGAAGATAAGGCCTATAAATTTAAGGAACTTGACATGGTTGTTCCTGAAACCGGAAAAACTATTAAGATTTCAGAAGCCTCTAACATTGACATGACATCTACAGAGGTAGTAAATCCAGTTACTAATGAAAAAGTAAAGTTAAAGGACCTTAGTATAGGTTTCGACAAGAACGCTACTACAGGTAAATATGAATCCATTTACAAGTTAAGTGAAATTCAAATTGTACCTAAGGCAAATGGTTATATATCCCTTGAATATGACAAGGCAAACGGAGTTTACCAATATGTTCCGGAAAAATCTACTAATGAAAAAGACGGAAAGCTAATTGACTTCGTAACATCAGCTACAGCCAAGAACATGGGTAAGATTGTTAATACAAAACCCGGCAAGGGTCAAGTAAAGATCAAAAAAATAGACCAAGCTGGTAATCCAATAGTAGCAACAAAGCTAAAACCAGGTGCTGTATTTAAGGTAACCAACGAAGCGAATACAGTTACTAAAACAGGAACTGTAAATGCAGAAGGTATTGCAGAAATTGATAATTTGCCAATAGGTCACTATACCCTAGAAGAAGTAACATCACCGAACGGTTACATCAATACTAACCAAGTATGGCACTTCACAGTAGGTGGTAAAGATCTTGACCCTTATGAAGGAGACATCCAAGCAACAGGAACAGATATATCAAGTAAGATCAGAGTTGAATCATCAGAATTAAAAGTTCTAAGACCTGATCCGAAAGATGCTGAAAAGTATAAAAATGAAGGGAACTCAGTTATAAGACCTCACACAGGTCAAAGTTTAGAGTTTAGCAACAAGTTTAAACTTGCTGAAAATGCAAAGATCAATCCTGGCGACTATTTCGACTTAAAATTAAGCGACAATATTTCCCTTAACGGTATCTTTGTAGACAGTACAGAGAGTCTGGACCTATTTGCTGACGGCGTAGGAACAATTGCCAAGGCAACATATGATAAAGACAAAAAGACTATAAGATATGTCTTTACAGACTATGCCAAGACTTACACCATGGTTGAATTTACCAACAAGTTGATAGCCTTTATAGACCTATATAAGGTAAAGACATCTCAAAATAATATAAAGGTCGGCTTAGGTACAGGAACTGATACAAGTAAATACAAGAACATTAAGTTAGTTTATGACCTTGCAATTGAAAGTCGAACCCTATATGGAAATAACTTAAACATGACTTCAAAGATAGTAAGTTATGATCCTAACACAGGGGACTTTGTCCACTACTACTATATAAATAGGAATAAGACATCTAATACAGGATGTGACTTCTACTACTATCCAAATCAAGATGTAAAAGACCTTGAAATTAGATATATAAAACTAAAGAACAATGCAGATGTATCAACAGATATGCCTGAGTCCTTTGGTCTAGACGAAACAAGTAACAACTTAGAAATTTCAAGAGTTATGAGATCAAGAACTCTCTTGAGAGTTAATGAAAGAGAAGACTTGAACTTTACAGGCGGTATAGGAAAAGGCGATTCTTATATTATCAAGGTTACTGGTAGAGTAGCAGGAGAAGATAAGACAGCCTACGGAGGAGCCGGTGAGCTTAAGGCAGTTTACTCAGATGGAGGAACTGTAAAAGTAAGCAGGTGGGATAAGGTCTACAGCTTTAAAAACGAAGCTGTAACAAAGGCAGATTTCACAATCTCAGCAGTAAACCCAGACAATATGATTAAGCTTAAGAAGAAAAACCAAGACGACCTTGCCTTAGCAGGTGCACAATTTAAGCTTGAAAAGAAAGACCTAAGTAACAAATGGAATGCTACCGGTGATTTAAGAAACTCTGACGCAACAGGTTTAGTCACATTTAAAAACTTAGACCCTGGAGAATACAGAATTGTAGAAACACTGGCACCTAAGGGATATGAAGCGATAGAAGGACCTCTAGTAGAGTTTAGAGTTGATAAAGACGGCAGAATCTACAGAAAAGTTCCTGTAAGAAATGACAAGGGTGAAATCGTAAAAGAAAACGACGTTATAAAAACTGTAGAAGTAGAAGAACCAGGTATTGTGCCAATAGAAATCGTCAACAAGAAGGGTAACTTAATTAAGTTCAAGAAAGTTGACGGAGTAGACAAAACAGGTCTAGAAGGTGCAGAATTTGAAGTTTACTACAAGGATAAGGACAAGGACAATGAAGGCAAGACAGTCGAATACTCTAACAAAAACATTAAACTTTATGAAAAGAAGAATGCCAACGGCGATGTAGTAGAACGACGAGTTCTAAAAGCTGGTGAAGTACCACCTAAGGGCTTTACTGAAGTACAAGTCTTTACATCTGGTAAAGATGGTGAATTAAGCTTCTATGTATATGACAATGGATTCTATGCCCTAAAAGAAATTAAAGCACCTAAGGGTTATACAAAGATCCCAGGCTTTATTAAAGAATTCAAGTTAGAAAAAGGCGAAATCAAAGTCTTTGACAAGGACTATGTAAAACCGAAGGAATCTAACTTGGTAAAAGGCCTTCAAAGCATGTTGACAAGTGAAACTATAAACGTGGATAAGACAAACAACACTTTCGCACAAAGACTTGTTATAAATCCAAACCACACCAGTTTGACTTTTGACGAATATGATACTCATTTAAGACTTTATGTAGATGACTGGAATTTAGAAGATAGTTATAAGCATATTAAGGTGGCTGTACTTGACAAAGGTAAGACTATTGATAGTTTAAAAGAAACAGATTTTAAGAGTCTTGCACCAAGCAACTATAACTTAAGCACGGATAATAATCCGTTGAGATATCAACTAAAAGCTATGCACAGATCTGATCAAGATTATACAAGACCAAATCCAAAGGGCAGTAACTTGATAACAGATAAGGCCTTAGTTGTAGATATAGTTGGAAAACTAAATAATACTTCTGCGACAACAGCAGATTTAAAGGTAGATGTTTATAATAATGCCGCCGGAAAAATGATTGACCAAGTTACTTGCAAGCTTGACCTTGCAGAAAAACCGCCTACAAAAGGCGACTATGTAACACCAACTACAGATACAACAAAATCAAGTCTAATGGAAATTGAAAACAGGAAGGCGGAATATCCATCCACTGGCGGCATGGGAACTATTGCCTTCACCTTAGGCGGAGTCGTTCTTATGAGTATTGCGGGAATTTTGTACTACAGAAAGAGGAGGATGACTTATGAATAAGTTTGAAAAAGAGCCTCCTCTAAAGGGACAAAAAAAAGAAACCTATTTAAAACAGTTTACTCTCCTTGGGAAAAACATAAAAAGAACAATAATAAAGGGGGGATGCTGATGGCTTACAGGTTCCTCCTATATAAGGGAGTAATATATGTGAAGATAGAATGATTATTTTAATTAGCCATAATTAAAATAAGCGCTCATAAGAGCGTAGAGGTAAAAAAGCTTAATAAAAAAAATATAAATTTTTATTTAAGAATGGAGGATAATATGAAAAAAACAAAAAAACTATTGTCACTATTATTGGCATTAGTAATGATGGTAGGAGTCTTCGCTCCACTAACAGTATTGGCAGACGGCCAACCAACAGCTCACAGCACAAAAGTTAAAATTCATAAAATACTTATGAATGAACAAAATTTTAACGCAAAAAGAGTTACTGTTACAACTACAGATAGTCAAACTAACAAAAGTACATCTGTGTCAAAAGTCATAATATTTAAAGATGGAAAATATTATGATGTTAAAGATCAGTCAACAGCAATAGCTGAAACTGATGACTTTGTAAAAGCCTTTACCGGCACAACGGACTTAGGAAATAATAAAACGGGAAAGGCAGAAGATGTATTTCCAGGATATAAAGGTCTTGACGGAACTGAATTTAGAGGTCAAGAACTTGATATAGTAAAATACTTTGGCAGCGATTCAAAACCAATAGACGGTGTAGCTTTCAGAATTTATGAAGAGTATAAGGGTGCACCTACAAGTGGAGCTCCGGCAGGATATACAAAGGGTTCTGAATTAAAACAAACTGCTAAATTAGCTGAAAATGACCTTGACAATGACACTTATTACAAATTAATTCAAGTTGGCGGCAAAGATTATGTAACAACAGCAAATGGAGGAATAGCAGAAGCTACACTTCCGGACGGAACTTACAGAATAGTAGAAGATAAAACTAATTCGACTTACAAGGGTGAAAAAGGTGAAACTCTTTCAGGAATGAAGGCAGTACCATTTACTTTAACTCTTCCAGTAGCTAAACCAGACGGAACAGGAAACTACAGTGAAACAGAACCACTTAACTTATATCCAAAGAACACTGAAAATCCAGTTAAATTTGATAAGAACTTTGCTATAAAAAATGGATTAGAAGCAATTACTGACCCTAAAGCTAAAAAAGATGTTGGAGCTGTATTTGATAACTACAATGTAGAAAAAGCAAATGCTAAAGGTCAAATAGGAAAAGAAATCAAATACGAAGCAAAGGCATATCTTCCAAAAGGTTCTGTATTTAAAGACTTAGATTTAGCAGACTCTATGGACAAAGGTTTAAAATATGACGATGTTAAAGGTGTTACCGTTACAGTAAGTCCGGCATTAGCGAATGCTCTAGTAGCTGGAACTGATTATACTGTTAAAAAGGTAGCTAATGGATTTACACTTCACTTTGAACAAGCCGGTTTGGATAAATTAAATAAGGCAGGAGAAAAATCTGATTTAGATATTACTTTCACATATTCTGCAACAGTTACAGCAGATGCTGTTAATGACAGACCAATGGACAACCATGCAACATTCACTTACAATCATAAACCACCAAAGCCAACAAGTGATAAAGTAACACCATCTAATAAAGAAATTCCAGTAACTAAGACATGGGCTGACGGAAAAGTTCCAACTGGCGTTAGGGTAAAATATGTTCTATTAGATGCTGAAGGAAATCCTGTTGCAGATGTAACATTTACTGAAGCTCAAAAAGTTGATTATACTGAATTAGGAAATGGAATCACATTTGAAGTTACAGGAGATTTTTCAGGTAAATTTAAGTTTGCAAAAGATGAAGATGCAACTAAACAATATATGATAAAAGAAATTGTTTATGGCTATGAAGGATTTACTGGCGGCTATGAACCAACTTATACAGTTTCAGGTAGTACAGTTACAGTAAAGAATACTAAGGTACCTGAATCTATCACTCCAACTCCACCACAAGTAACAGTTGGCGGAAAGAAATTTGTTAAGACTGACAAAGATGGCAACAGATTAGCTGGTGCTGAATTTATAATTCAAAATAAAAATGAAACTGATACAGTTAATTATGGTAAATATTTAAAGATCACTCCAACTAATAGTCAAGCTTATGTTGATGCAGAAAAAGCATATAGCGATGCTATAGACGCTGTTAATAAAGCCTTAGCAAAGGGTGAAATCTCTGCTACAAACAAGGTAACTATCGGTCAAAAAGAATTTACTACAAAAGATACAGCAATGGCTGAAATTAAATCTTTACAAGAAGCTAGAGATAAAGAATTTGTTAAAGCTAATTTAGCTTATGAATGGGTTGATAAAGGTCAAGCAACTAAATTCTATACTAATGGACAAGGACAATTCCAAGTAACAGGTCTTGCATATGGCAATTACAGAGCAGTGGAAACAAAAGCTCCTGCAGGTGGATATGCTTTACCAACAGGCGAAAATGATTTTATATTTACAGTAAATGATAAATCATTAACTACAGAAGATGTTCAAATTAAGTATGACGCTGAAAAATCAACAGCTAATGATGCTAAACAATTAGTTAACAACAAAGTTACTATCCCACAAACAGGTGGTATGGGTACTGTTATCTTCACTGTTGTCGGAGTTGCTTTAATGGCTGGTGCTGTTATAGCTATGAAAAAGAATAGAGAAGAAGCTTAAGTTTAATTAAATTTTAGAAAAGGGGGCTTCCCCCTTTTCCATACATATTATTAAAAAGAGGTAGATATGAAGAAAAGATTTAAAAATTTAATAATTTTATACATGGTGGTCACTATGATCTTCCTACCTCTTAAAGTTTTAGGAGCATCATCAGTTACCATCAACATAAAAACTAAAGACGATTTGACTGAAGAAGATTTAAGGGGAAGAACTTTGGGGGTTTGGAAAATAAATCCAAACTTTATAGACACCCACATGGACAAGACTAAGATGACCTCTATTTTAGATACTTTTACTGAAGAAGATTTGGATAAGCAGTTGGAGGATCCTTCTTATAAGTGGATTTTATATCCCAAGGCTGAAGATGATTATAAGGTTAAGCTTTTAAATCTTAAAGAGGGTTTTTATTATGTAAGGGAGCTTAACAATAAGGACAGACTTTCTTTTATTGAATCGGCAGTTTTTTCTCCTGAAGAATCAGACCTTATAAATTTAAAATGGGGAAGAAGGCCGCCAATGCCGCCGCCACCTCCACCGCCACCACCACCACCAAAGGAAACACCTCCGGGAAGAGTTGAGCTTATAAAAGTTGACGGAGAGGGAAATCTTTTAAAGGGGGCAAAGTTTACTCTTCACGATTCTTCTGGAAAAATTGTAAAGACTAAAAATAACAGGTATGATTCTGAGGGCAAGGAGGAAATTTTTGAAACTGATAAGGATGGCAAGATTGTTGTAGATAATCTTAGTCCAGGACTTTATTTCTTCAAAGAGGTGTCCGCTCCTTTTGGCTACAAGATACTTGTTGAAGATTCTTATTTTAAAATTTTTAAGGATGAGTCTTGCAGGATCCGAGTAGAGAATGAGAAAAAAAGAGGATCTTATAACTTTTTTAAAACAGACGAGACTAAAGTCAAACCTTTAAGCGGGGCAGAGTTTGCAATTACCCAAATTGTTGATGGAAAGCACCTAAGGCTTAAGGATAAAAATGGAAAAGATTTAATTTTAAAATCAGGAGAGGATGGAAAGTTTTCAGTTTCAAACCTCGATTATGGAACTTATTATATTTGGGAAATAAAAGCTCCTAAAGATTATACTTTGCTTGAGGGCAGTTTGAAGTTTGAAATTGATGATGATTCTTTTGAAAAAGTTCTTATAATTGAAAACAGCAAAAGACCGCCTATACCTAAGACAGGGGATATTACACTTATTGTTCTAGTGGTTGCTGGTGCTATTATGGTAGGTTTGGGCAAGTATTTAATTAGGGAAAAAAATTAATATAAGGGGCTGAAAAGCCTCTTTTATTTTGTAAGTATTTTGCAGATGGAGAAAAAATGGCAAGAAGAAATAAAAAATCCAATATTATTTTTATATTTATTTTTATACTGGGCCTGGGGATAATGTCTTACCCTATGATTTCCAATTGGTATTATAAGATTGAAGCCAACAATCAAGTTCAGGATTTTAAGGAGGCTCGTGATGAGTTGTCTCCTGAAGAAATTGCTGAAAGATTAAAGCTTGCGCAAATTTATAATGACAATTTGGCAAATGTTATAAGGGGAGATCCTTATTCTGAAGAGGAAAAAAAGAGGGCTATTTCAAATTATGCAAGGATGCTTGAGCTGAGGGAGAAGATCGGCTCCATTCAAATTCCTTCTATAAATGTGGAGATACCTATTTATGCTGGAACCAATGAAGAAATTCTTCAAAAGGGGGCAGGCCACTTGGAGGGGACTTCTCTTCCTATTGGTGGTGTTCCTTCTCATACTGTTATTACTGCCCATTCAGGTCTACCCAGCGCAAGACTTTTTACGGATTTAATAAAAGTAAAGCTTGATGAAAAATTTTATATTAATTATGTTGGGGGCGTTTTAGCCTATCAAGTGGATCATATTGATGTTATTGATCCTTCTGATTTTTCACAACTTTTAGTTGTTGAAGGAAAGGACTATGCAACCCTTCTTACCTGCACGCCTATTATGATCAATACTCACAGACTTATTGTTCGTGGCCACAGAGTTCCTTATGTGCCGGAAGTTGATGAAAAAGTTATGGAAGATACAGGCAAAAATTTAGGCATAGATAAAAGACTTATTATTCTTTTAATTTTTGTTATAATAATTTTAATCCGATTTTTAATTTCTAGACACAAAAAGAAAAAGGAAAGAGAAAAAAGAGCGGAAGAAAATATGTTAAGGTTTAGGGAAAAAAAGGATGTTAAGAAAAATTAAAAAAAATTGGAAAATTATAGGCATGTTTATTTTAGGGCTTTTAATAGCCGTCTATCCTATAATTTCCAATTATTATTACACTATAAAAAATAACAACCGCATAGAAGTTTTTGAAGAAGCAAAGACGGAGCTTTCTCAAGAAGAAATTAATAAAAGAATAGACCTTGCCAAGGCTTATAACGAAACTTTAGATCCTTCAAGACTGGCAGACCCTTACACTGAAAGGGAAAAAGAGGGTGTTGCAAACTATGCCAGAATGTTGGAATTAAAAGAGCAAATAGGTTTTATAAATATTCCAAAGATTGAACAAAGAATTCCCGTGTATGCCGGCACTTCTGAAGATGTTTTACAGAGAGCCTGCGGCCACTTGGAGGGGACATCTCTTCCTATTGGAGGACAAGATACTCATGCAGTTATTACAGCTCACAGAGGCCTTCCTCAAGTTAAACTTTTTAGGGAACTGGATAAGCTCAAATTGGGAGATGTCTTTTACTTTACAAACATTAAAGAAACCTTAGCCTATAAGGTGGACCAAATTTTAACAGTGGAGCCTTGGGACTTTGAACCGGTTTTAGTTGTAGAGGGAAAAGATCTTATGACCCTTCTTACCTGCACGCCCTACATGATAAATTCTCACAGACTTTTAGTTCGTGGACATAGGATACCTTATGTGGAACCTGATGAGCCTATACAGGCAATGAAATTTAATTTTAAAGATGTAATTTGGCCTGCTCTCACTCTTATTATAGTTCTGTTAATAATCTTTATTTATAAAAAATTTAGGAGAAGGCGCTATGAATAAAAAATTAAGAGTAATTATAGGATATTTATTTGTTCTTGTGGGCATTCTTATGCCCCTTATAGCTTTTACTTCAATTTCTTATAGGGAAATATCTGCTGATGGAAAATATAAAATTTTTCAAAATGAAAAACCTCACATGAATCCATCTATAGAATCTTACAATGAAAAGGTGGAAAAAAATGAAGGAAATATAATAGATCCCTTTCAAAATGAAGATTATAAGGCCTTTTACAACATTGACGGCTTAAAAGAAGATGATATTTTTGCCTACATTATAATTCCTAAATTAGATTTAAAAAAACCAATCTATCTTGATGCAAGTTTTAAACATTTAAAAATGGGAGTTGCACAGGTAGAAGGAACAAGTCTACCTATAGGAGGAAAATCCACCAGATCCGTTATAGCTGGTCACAGAGGAGGCTGGGGAGACCTTTTCTTTTATAACATAGATGACTTAAATCCTGGGGATGAAATTTTTATAGATAGCCCTCTGGGACTTTTAAAATATGCAGTGTCTGACAAGGAAATAATAGGGCCGGGAGATTGGGAAAAAATCCTGCCCATAAAGGATCAGGATATGATAAGTCTTCTTACCTGCCATCCAAAAAGACCGCCGAGGCCAAAAAGATTATTAGTAAATGCAAAAAGAGTTTATGAAGAAAAGACTATAGAAGAAACAAAAGACCAAAAAGAAAGTTCTGTTTCCTATTTAAAATATGGAATATACGCCATAACAATTATAGGCTGGATAAGCCTTTTGATAGTATTCATAAATATGTGCAAATATATAGTAAGAGGTAAAAAACCGAGAAGAAAAAAATTAAAATAAAAATGTAAATAAAATCCATTGGAAATAGAACCAATGGATTTTTTATTGGAAATTACAAATAATATTCATTAAAAAAATTTTATAAAAATATTAAATTTGTTTTCTCACCAAACGTACACGGACCGGTAAACCGGTCCCTACAGCTCACAAAAGATTTGCAAATATCTGCTATTGGTCCGGTGACTTAAGGCGAATAAAATAAAATAAAATAAAAAAAACGATAAAATGTAAATTAAAATAAAATTTTTATTGAATATAAAATCCAATGTGGGGTAATTTTATGAGAAGAGGTTTCACAAAAGAAAACCCATGCAACAGAATGTAGGGACCAATTTATTGGTCCGGCGGCGTCAGCCGAATAAAATAAAATAAAAAATGAAAAAAGATAAATATAAAAATAATATTCATTAAAAAAATTTTATAAAAATATTGAATTTGTTTTCTCACCAAACGCACACGGACCGGTAAACCGGTCCCTACAGCTCACAAAAACCCACATGGGAATGTAGAGTTTATTTATGCGGAAAGGTTTAACAAGATTAAATCTCCGAAACAGAATGTAGGGACCAATTTATTGGTCCGGCGGCGAAGGCGAACAAAATAAAATAAAATAAAAAAACGATAAAATGTAAATTAAAATAAAATTTTTATTGAATATAAAATCCAATGTGGGGTAATTTTATGAGAAGAGGTTTCACAAAAGAAAACCCATGCAACCGAATGTAGGGACCAATTTATTGGTCCGGCGGCGTCAGCCGAATAAAATAAAAAATGAAAAAAGATAAATATAAAAATAATATTCATTAAAAAAATTTTATAAAAATATTGAATTTGTTTTCTCACCAAACGCACACGGACCGGTAAACCGGTCCCTACAGCTCACAAAAGATTTGCAAATATCTGCTATTGGTCCGGCGGCGAAGGCGAATAAAATAAAATAAAATCCAATCCAAGCAATTGTGCTATACTTGTAATATAAAAATAAAAGATGGAGGAAATATGTTTACACCTGTAATCTTAGGAACCGATGCCAATGCCTACGGAGTCGCCCGTTCCTTTCATAAGGAATATGGTAAAAAATCCTATTGCTTCGGAATAAAACCCTTAATATATACAAGAAATTCAAAAATTATAGAAGTAAAAACAAACCCAGACTTTGAAAAAGAAGAAGTCTTTTTAAAAACTTTAATAGACTTTGCCAAAACAAGACAAGGAGAAAAACTTATTTTAATCTCCTGTTCTGACGGCTACACCTCTTTAATCACAAAAAATAATCAAATATTAAAAGACTATTATGAATTTAACTATGTAACCTTGGACCAACAAAAGCTTCTTGAAAATAAAAAAGATTTTTATGAAATTTGCCAAAAAGAAAATTTGCCCTATCCAAAAACATACCTTATAGATAAAAAAATGTATGACAATGGAGAGGTTGAAATCCCATTCTCCTATCCAATTGCCCTAAAAGCCAATGACTCCATAGAATTTGTTCACCTACATTTTGAAGGCAAAAAAAAGGCCTATAAAATTCACGACAAAGAAGAACTTAACATGGAGCTTAAAAGAATTTATAAAGCAGGCTATAAAGGACTTATGATTGCCCAAGAATTTATAGAAGGTGGCCCTGAAAAAATGGCAGTCTTAAACGCCTATGTAAATAAAAAAGGAAAAGTTAAAATGATGTGCCTGGGCAGGTGTCTATTAGACGCAGTCCTTCCACAAGAAATTGGAAACTATGACTTTTTATATACAGACAGTGACGTGGACCTATATAAAACCTATGAAAAATTTTTGGAATCCATAAATTATCATGGCTTTGCAAACTTTGACTTAAAATATGACGACAGGTCAAAAACTTATAAGGTCTTTGAAATCAACATAAGACAAGGCAGGTCCTCCTATTATATGACCGCAGGAGGCTGCAACTTTGTAAAATTTTTAGTAGATGATTTGGTTTTTAATAAAGATTTAGAAACCTATTACCACGAAGGATGTCAAAAAGCCTGGCTTTATGTAGACCCCCTTGTAGCAAAAAAATATGTAGCAGGGGACAAAAAAGAATTGGTAAAATCCCTCTTGAAAAGGGGATATGAATTTACCCAGTGGTATGAAAAAGACAAAAATTTAAAAAGATTCCTAGCCTATATGCGAGCAAGGCTTTCAAGTATAAAGACCTATATAAAATATAAAAAATAGAAAACAAAACAAAATCCATTGGCAAAACCAGTGGATTTTTTATTGTAAATAAAACCAAATGTAGGGACCAATTTATTGAATATTTAAAAATCATTGTAGGGACCAATTTATTGGTCCGTCGCCGTAAGGCGAATAAAACAAAAAAAATGAAAAAGAAAAAATATAAATAAAAAGTTTATTGAACACATAAAACAAAAATGCTTTATGTAGAGCATAAAAAAATATTTATAAAAAAAGTTGAGTTTGTTCTCCCACGTGACATAGGCGGACCGGTAAACCGGTCCCTACAACCCACAAAACACACGCATAAATGTGACAATTTTATCCGTACAGGATCCATAAAAGTAAAGCTCAGCAACCCAATGTAGGGACCAATTTATTGGTCCGGCGCCGTAAGGCGAATAAAACAAAAAAAGAAATGAAAAAGAAAAAATATAAATAAAAAGTTTATTGAACACATAAAACAAAAATGCTTTATGTAGAGCATAAAAAAATATTTATAAAAAAAGTTGAGTTTGTTCTCCCACGTGACATAGGCGGACCGGTAAACCGGTCCCTACAACCCACAAAACACACGCATAAATGTAGGGTAATTTTATCCGTACAGGGTCCATAAGATTAAAGCTCTGCAAATATCTGCTATTGGTCCATCGCCGTAAGGCGAATAAAAAAATCAAAAAATTTTTAATTTTTTTGATAATAGGATAATCAAATGTTGGAAATGGATTAAAAAGTTTGTTTATAAAAAATTAAAGGGTATATATGAGATATGGTTAAGATAATCGTATAAATTATACGAAAATATGGGAGGATTATTATGAAAAAATCATTAAAAGGAAGTAAAACATTAGTTAATCTTATGAAATCTTTTGCTGGAGAATCTCAAGCATCAATGAGATATAAATATTATGCAAAACAAGCAGAAAAAGAAAAATATATTCAAATAAGAGATATTTTCCTTGAAACATCAAGAAACGAAGACGAACACGCAAAGAGATTTTACAGATTTTTAAACAAACAAAGTGATGCAGAAGCTGTTGAAATTACAGATTCATTCCCTGTACATTTTGATGAAAAAGACACTTATACAAACTTAATTGCAGCAGCAGAAGGAGAACATCATGAAACTTCTTCCATGTATCCTGAATTTGAAAAAATTGCAAGAGAAGAAGGATATGATGAAATAGCTGATGTATTTAAAGAAGTTGGAGAAGTTGAAGAAGCTCACGAAAAGAGATACAGAAAACTTGCTGAAAATATTAAGAAAGGCACAGTATTTAAAAAAGACCATGTAGTTCTTTGGAAATGCTTAAACTGCGGCTATGTTCATGAAGGCAAGGAAGCGCCGGAAGTTTGCCCAGCATGTGCTCATCCTCAAGGATATTTCCAAGTATTTAAAGAAGAATATTAATAGATAAAAGCCAATATTATTTTAAAAGGGTCAACCTGATTTTATTAAAGTCAGGTTGATTTTTTTAACTTGTTAAAAATGGCTGAAAAAAACTTTTTGAATTTTATAAATTTAACAAAACTTTGTAAGTTGGCCTAAATTTTGTTAAAATGAAATTGAAAAGAAAGGAGTTTCTATGAGAAGTTCATATATTTTTGTTTTAATTGGTGGTATTTTACTTATATTTGCAACACTTTTCAATATTTATAGATCATATAAAACTAATGGGAATTTTTCTGGTCCGGAAGTAAAAAAAGATTTTTACATATTGATATTAATATTGGTGGCTCTTTTTGCTATTTATAAAAAACAAAAGTGGCTTTCAATTCTTTGCCTTTTAGGTATAAGTTTTTTAAATATGGTAAGTCAGAATAGGCATAAAGAATAAAGTTATAAGCATCCATTGAAAATAATCAATGGATTTTTTATTGCCAAAAATTAAATCAACAATTTGACACAGCTTTTTTTATGATAAAATTACTGGTATAAGATATTAAGAAAAAGGAGGATTAAGATGAAAAGTGATATTGAAATAGCAAGAGAAGCTAAGCTTATAGATATTTACGAAATTGGGGAAAAACTGGGAATTAACAAGGAATACATAGAACCCTACGGAAATTATAAGGGAAAAATAAAGGAAGAATTTTATAAAAAAGTTCAAAATAATAAAAAGGGTAAATTAATTTTGGTAACTGCCATTACTCCCACTCCTGCAGGGGAAGGAAAGTCCACTGTTACTATAGGTCTTACTGAAGGCATGAATAGGATTGGTCTTAAGACTGCCTGTGCTTTAAGGGAGCCTTCCTTGGGACCGGTTTTCGGAATAAAGGGTGGAGCTGCTGGGGGAGGATATTCTCAAGTTCTGCCTATGGAAGAAATAAATTTACATTTTACAGGAGATCTTCATGCTATAACTGCTGCCAATAATTTGCTCTGTGCTCTTGTGGATAATCATATTGAAAAGGGAAACGACCTTGAAATTGATGAGAGGGAGATTTTTGTAAGAAGGGTTTTGGATATTAACGACAGGACTTTAAGAAATGTGGTTGTTGGCCTCGGCGGTAAAAACATGGGTTATCCAAGGGAAGACCACTTTATGATTACTGTTGCCAGTGAAGTAATGGCGATTTTTTGCCTAAGCAAAGATTTAGCTGATTTGAAAAAAAGATTGGGAGAAATAATATTTGCAAAGAAGAAGGATGGCAGCCCTCTTTATGTTAAGGATTTAGGGGCTCAAGGAGCTATGACTGTCCTTTTAAAAGATGCTATAAAACCCAATTTAGTTCAGACTCTTGAAAATAATCCTGCAATAATTCACGGGGGACCTTTTGCAAATATTGCCCATGGTTGCAATTCCATAAGGGCGACAAAACTTGGTCTGAGTTTAAATGATTACCTTGTAACGGAGGCAGGTTTCGGTGCTGATTTAGGCGGAGAAAAATTTATGGACATAAAATGTAGGATAGGGGATCTTCATCCTGATCTTAGTGTCCTTGTAATCACCCTAAGGGCCCTTAAGATGCATGGAAACATTCAAAAGGACAAATTGTCTGAGAAAAACATTGAGGCTCTTAGAGAGGGCTTTAAGAACGCTAAAAGGCATATGGAAAATATGCTTAAATTTAAGGTGCCTCTTATTTGTGCTATAAATGTTTTTGAAGGTGATACTGAGGAAGAAATCAATGAATTAATAAATTTGTGTAAAGAAGAAGGAATAGAGGCAAGAAAGACCACAGGCTTTATGGAAGGTGGCAAGGGAGCTGAAGATTTGGCTATTCTCGTAAAGGAAACTTTGGAAAGGGAAGAGTCTCACTATAGTCCTCTTTATGATGTGAATTTAGAAATTGAAGAAAAGATTCAAAAGATTGCAGAGGAAATTTACAGGGCAAGGGGTGTAAATTATACTGCCAAGGCGAAAAAAGAGATAAAGTATTTAAAAGATCACAATTTAGACAAATATCCTATTTGTATGGCTAAGACTCAATACTCTTTTTCAGATAACCCTAAACTTTTAAATGCACCTGAAAATTTTGAGATTACAGTAAAGGATGTAAGGATTTCTAAGGGAGCAGGTTTTATAGTTTGTGAAACGGGAGATATAATGGTCATGCCTGGTCTTTCAAAGCATCCTGCTGCTCTTGATATGGATATTGATGAAAATGGAAGGATAAGTGGACTTTTTTAAGATGATGGATTTAAGTATTAGAGAATTTATAGAAAAACTTTCCTCAAAAAGCCCAACACCTGGTGGTGGTGCAGTGGCAGCTTTAAATGCTCTTTTTGGAGTGTCTCTTTTGATGATGGTTACAAATATTACCATTGCCAATAAAAATTATGAGGATGTAAGGGAAGAGGCTCAAGGAATTTTAAAAGATTTAAGTGAAATTCAAGGAAATTTATTTCAAGGACCTAAAAAAGATGCCCAGAGTTTTGATCAAGTAATAAGGGCTTTTAAGTTAAAAAAGGACACTGAAGCTGAAAAAATTTATAGAAGTGAAAAAATTCAAGAGGGCTATAAAATTGCAGCTAAGGCCCCCTATGATTTTGCATTAGAAGTTGAAAAACTTTTCCCCTATTGCAAGAGGATAGAGGAAATAGGGGTAAAATCAGCTCTTTCAGATGTGAAACTTGCAAAAAAAGAGATAATAAGTGCTATAGAGGGTTCTATTGAAAATATAGAAATTAATTTAAAGTCTATAAAGGACCAAGATTTTGTTTCTGACATGAGAGAAAAAATAAAAAGAATAAAAATTTCATAGACAATTAAAAAATATAGTATTTATTTTTATTTAAAATCACTTCATTTTGTGGGGTGATTTTTTTATAGAATTTTTTAGTGAAAAATATTTTATAAAAAATTTGTAAAATTTTGTTTCATGAGCTAAAGTGAAATTAATTTTAAAAATGATAATTCAAAAATCGGAAAGAATGGGGATATTGCTTATATTTATAAAAACGATGTCCTTGACAAAATGGCTTATTTTGTTTAACCTAAAAAGGTAAGCTCTAGGAGTTTATAGAATAATCTACATAAAAGGAGGTGATTTGGATGGATATAAAAATAGACGAATCATATTTATTAAATACTATGAGAGAACTTATTGAAACTCCAAGTCCTGTAGGTTATACGGACGAATGTGAAGCGTTACTTGAAAAATATTTTTCTGATTTTAATTTAAAACCGGAATATGACAACAGAAGGACTGCTTATGTAAAGCTAAAGGGAAAAGATAGTTCAAGGACTATTTGTGTAGGTTCTCACGTAGATACTATAGGTTTGGTTGTTCATCATATTGAAAAGGACGGCTCCATTAAAGTAAAAAGCTTGGGAGGCAATAACTTTTCGAGCTTAGAGCATGAAAAAATGTACCTTATTACACTTGACGGTAAAAAATACACTGGTTATTTAACTTGTGTTTCTCATTCTGTTCATGTTTTTGAAGATGCTAAAACTCTTCAAAGAGATGAAAATACTATGAGATTTTTGCTTGATGAAGATGTAAATTCTGATGAAGACGTTAAAAAACTAGGTATAAGACATGGAGATGTCATTGCCTATGAACCAAGATTTGATTATATGAAAAACGGCAGAATCAGAAGCAGATTTATTGATGATAAGGGTGCAGTTGCAGCAACTCTCAGCGCTATAAAGTATTTAACTGAAAATAATTTACAACCTGAGTATGACACTGTTTTTGCTTTCCCCTATTATGAAGAGCTTGGCTTCGGTGGTTCTTATGTACCTTTAGATATTGATGAGTACATAGCACTTGATATTGGTGTTATAGGACCGGAGCATAGCGGCACCGAAAAAGATGTTTCTATTGTCTCAAAGGATTTTAAAGGTCCCTATAGCAGAAGAATAACTAAAAAATTAGTGGATCTTGCCGAAAAAATTCAGATACCCTATTCTGTTGAAGTTTTTAACAGATATAGTACTGATTCCATGGCAGCTTTTGCTGCGGGAAATGATATTGAAGCGGCAGCATTCGGAATGACCGTTTATACATCTCATGGTGTAGAGAGAACTTTTATAGAGTCTATAATAAATACGGCAAAACTTACTATTGCTTATGTTTTGGCCAAATAGAGAGGTAATATTATGAAAAAATTTAAGAAGACATTATGCGTTGTTTTATCTTTAGTTATGCTTTTAAGCCTTACAGCTTGTGGTGGAAACAAAGAAAAAGCTGATGGCGGAAAAGACGGCGGAAAAGACGAAGGAAAGGCTAATGGAGTTATAGTTATAGGTGTTAAGGGAGATGTAACTTCTTTAGACCCTCATAAGGAAAATGATTCAACTTCAGCTCAAGCCGTAAGATCTATTTATGAAACTTTAGTTAAGCTGGATAATGATACAAATGAATTTGTACCTTATTTAGCAAAATCATTTGAATATGTTGAAGGAAGTGGAAATAAAGACCTTAAGTTCACTTTGAACGAAGGAATCAAATTCCACAACGGGAATCCTTTAACTGCAGAAGACGTTAAGTTTTCTTTAGAAAGACAAAAGAGCTCAGGAAACGTAGGACACTTAGTTGCTCTTATTGACAATGTAGAAGTTCTTGATGATTACAATTTCATTATTCATCTAACTGAACCTACATCAACAATTTTATCTTCACTATCTCACATGGGTTGTTCAATTTTGGATAAAGAAACTGTAGAACCTATGGACAAAGAAGGAAAGAGCTTAGACGAAAATCCTATAGGAACAGGACCTTTCAAATTTAAAGAATGGGTATTAGGAAGCAAATGGTCTTTAACAAAGAACGAAGATTATTGGAACGACAAATACAAGGCACAATGTGACGGTCTTGAATGGAAAGTTATCCCTGAAGAAACAGGAAGAACAGTTGCTCTTCAAAACGGAGAAATCGACTTATTAATGGACGTTCCAAACGTTGATATTAAAAATATTAAAGCAGATGATAAATTAGACGTATTACAATATGAATCAACTGCACTTGAATTTTTAGCATTAAACTGCAGCAAGCCACCATTTGACAACAAGGCTTTAAGAGAAGCTGTTGCTTATTGTGTAAACAGACCTGACATCATTCAAGTTCAATTTAACGGCGAAGCTACTCCTTGCGAAACTTGTATAGGACCTGCAGCTATTGGATATACAGATGATGTTGTTAAGAGAGAATATAGTATTGAAAAAGCTAAAGAAAAATTAGCTGAAGCAGGAATGCCTGATGGATTTAGTTTTACAATTTCAACCCTTGGCGATGCAAGACCAAGAGCTGCTCAAGTAATTCAAGCTGCTTGTAAAGAAGCTGGCATTACAGTAGACATTGAAGTTTTAGAAGCATCTGCATACTATGACAAGACAGGAAAAGCTCAACACGAAGCTGGATACAGTGGATGGATTGCTAATGCTGAACCTGATAATACTTTCAGACCTCTATTTAGCAGTGCAACTATAGGAGTTGGTGGATCTAACACTTCTTGTTTCAAGAGCGACAAAATTGATGCACTTTTAGACAAGGGATCAAAGAGCATGGATCCAAAAGAAAAATTGGAAGCTTATCAAGGAATTGCAAAAATCGTATCTGAAGAATGTGCACAAATTCCAACTTGTTCAGAAATCGGTTATATTGCAAAATCTAAGAAAATTGATGGTATGATAATTTCTCCAATCCGTATGCATGATTTTTACGGTTTACACTTTGTAGAAGGCAAATAATTAAGGAGATAGAAGATGTACAAATATGTATTAAAAAGGCTTGGGATGATGATTCCCGTAATATTGGGAGTTACCGTGATAATATTCTTAATATTATCCTACTCCCCGGGAGATCCGGCTAGATTAGTACTTGGTGAAATGGCATCTGAAGAATCTGTTGAAATGTGGAGAGAGGAACATGGTCTTAACGACCCTGTTTCTCTTCGCTATGTTAAATACATGGGAAATATTGCCAAGGGAGATTTCGGAACATCATATAAAACGGGAAGACCCGTTTCAACTGAAATCTTCCAAAGATTTCCTATAACCTTCAGACTTGCTACCATAGGAATGATTGTAGCTTTATTAATAGCCCTACCTCTCGGTATAGTCTCAGCAGTTAAGCAGTACTCTTTAATAGATGGGGTGGCAACTATTTTCGGTATGCTTGGAATAGCAATGCCTTCATTTTGGGTTGCCCTAATGATGATTTTAATTTTCTCATTAAAATTAGGTTGGCTTCCTTCAAACGGAATTGAAGGTTGGAAGAGCTTGATTATGCCTGCTATTTCAGTTGGATTCGGTTGTTGTGCAAATATTATGAGAATCACAAGATCATCAATGCTTGAAGTTATAAGAACCGACTATATAAGAACTGCAAAGGCAAAGGGAGTAAAAAACAAAGATATTATAGGAAAACATGCTTTAAAGAATGTTTTAATCCCAGTTATAACTGTTGCAGGTTTACAATTCGGAGCTATGATGGGTGGAGCTGTAATAGCTGAAACCGTATTTTCATGGCCGGGAATCGGAACATATATGATCACAAGTATTAAAGCAAAGGATACTCCTGCAGTAATGGGTTCAATAATATGCTTTTGCGTTGCATTCAGTTTAGTAAATTTAGTTGTCGATTTGATTTATGGATATATAGATCCAAGAATCAAGGCAAATTACAAGTAGGTCGGTGATATTATGGATAATAAAGTTGAAAACAGATATAAAAAGAAAAGTTTGTGGGCGGAAACTTGGCATAGACTTAAAAAAAGTAAACTTGCCATGTTTGGTCTTATAATTTTAGTTATTTTAATTTTACTAGCCCTATGCGCTGATTTTATATATGATTACGACCAACAAGCTATAAAAGTTGATTATGCAAAAGCTCTTCAATGGCCTTCAGCTGAACATTGGCTGGGAACTGATGCCATGGGAAGAGATGTTTTGGCAAGACTTGTTTTCGGATCGAGAATATCTTTAAAGGTTTCCATATCAGCTATAATAGTTTCTTTAGCAATAGGCGGAACCTTAGGAGCTATATCCGGATATTACGGCGGCAAAGTAGATAATATTATAATGAGAATTATGGATGTCTTTTTAGCAATACCGAATATGCTTTTGGCAATTGCAGTAGTTGCTTCCTTAGGACCCAGTATGGTCAATTTGATGATAGCAATTGCTATTTCAGACGTGCCTATATTTGCAAGAATTGTAAGAGCGTCCATACTTGGAGTTAAAGACCAGGAATTTGTAGAAGCTGCAAGAGCCTGCGGTGCTAAAAACTCGAGAATTATTATTAGAGAAGTTTTACCAAATTGTATGGCACCTATAATTGTTCAAGGTTCCATAGCAATTGCAGCAGCAATTTTAGTAATAGCTTCATTAAGTTTCGTAGGTTTGGGAGTAGCACCTCCTGCACCAGAATGGGGCTCAATGTTATCTGAAGGAAGAACATATATAAGAGATAACAATTATCTTACTGTTTTTCCAGGAATAGCAATTGCAATAACATCCTTATCAATAAACCTTTTAGGTGATGGACTTAGAGATGCATTAGATCCAAAATTGAAACGCTAATTACTAATGTACAATTAGGAGGAAAAATGTCTGAAGAAAATATTTTGGAAATAAAAGGGCTTGAGATAACTTATGAAGTAGAAGAAGGCACTGTTAGAGCTGTAAACAATATAGATATAAGTTTAGGTAAAGGAAAAACTTTAGGCTTAGTAGGAGAAACGGGAGCGGGAAAAACCACAACTGCCCTTGCTGTATTAAGATTGGTTCCGGATCCACCGGGAGTAATTAAAAACGGCGAGATTTTCTTGGAAGGTAAAAATATTTTTAACTATACAGAAAAAGATATGGAACTTATCAGAGGAGATCAAGTTTCAATGATCTTCCAAGATCCTATGACTTCTTTGAACCCCGTTTTAACAGTTGGAGATCAAATAGCAGAAGTTATTATGATCCATGAAAACTTAAATAAAAAACAAGCTTATGAAAAAGCGAAAGATATGCTTGAACTTGTAGGAATTCCAGGAGATAGAGCAGGAGAATATCCTCATCAATTTTCAGGTGGAATGAAACAAAGAGTTGTAATTGCCATAGCACTGGCATGTAACCCTAAAGTTTTAATAGCAGATGAACCTACAACAGCTTTAGACGTAACAATTCAAGCACAAGTCCTTGAATTAATGAAAAATTTAAGAGATAAATACGGCACATCAATGATACTCATTACTCACGATTTAGGAGTAGTTGCAGAAATTTGCGATGAAGTTTCAATAATGTATGCCGGAAAAATAATAGAACATGGAAATTTAGTCGATATTTTTGACAATCATAAACATCCATATACGGAAGGATTATTTAATTCTCTACCGAATATAGAAGACAAGGGAGAACCACTAAAACCTATACCAGGTTTAGTTCCAGACCCTTCAAATCTTCCAAGCGGATGTACTTTTCACCCAAGATGTCCCTATGCAAAAGATATCTGCAAAGACCAAGTTCCTGAAAAGATATGCATAAATGATACGCATACAGTATCCTGTTTAATGTATGCAGAAAAAACAAAAAATTATTGGGAGTAGAAGAATGAGTTTATTAGAAGTAAAAGATTTAAAAAAATATTTCTCAGTAAAAAATGGAACTCTGCATGCAGTAGACGGTTTGACCTTTAATATAGAAGAAGGAAAAACTTTAGGAATGGTTGGGGAGTCAGGTTGTGGCAAATCAACTTGCGGTAGAGCAATTTTAAGACTTCACGAACCAACTTCAGGAGAGATATTTTTTGAAGGTAAAAATATTGTAACTTTAAATAAAAATGAAATGAGACAAATGAGACAGGAAATGCAAATAATTTTCCAAGACCCATTTGCTTCACTTAATCCAAGAAGAACAGTAAGTGAAATAATAGCTGATCCTATTAATCTTCATAAACTATACAAAACAAAAAAAGAAGTGGATGACAAAGTTAAAGAACTTATGGATACAGTAGGACTTGCAGAAAGACTTGTCAATGCATATCCTCACGAATTAGACGGAGGAAGAAGACAAAGAATCGGTATAGCAAGAGCCCTGGCACTAAATCCTAAGTTTATAGTTTGTGACGAACCAGTATCAGCCTTAGACGTTTCAATACAAGCTCAAATATTAAACTTGTTGGAAAGATTACAAAAAGAAAGAAAATTAACTTATATTTTTATAACACACGATTTGTCAGTTGTTCATTATTTCGCACATGATATATTGGTAATGTACATGGGCAAGATGGTAGAAAAAGCGGAAGCTGTGGAACTTTTCAGAAACACCCTGCATCCCTATACAAAAGCGCTACTATCAGCAGTTCCCGTGCCTAACATACACAATAAAAAGAAAAGAATACTCTTAAAAGGAGAAATAACATCTCCTATAAATCCTAAACCAGGATGCAGATTTGCACCAAGATGTCCTATAGCGACAAAAGAATGCTTTGAAGTATCACCGGAATTTAGAGAAGTGGGAAATGAACACTTTGTTGCTTGTCATCATGTGTAAATAGAGAAACTATTGATAATTAAATCAATAGTTTTTTTATTTTATAAAAATTAAAATAGAAGGTAAAAAATTGAATATATTAGAAGAAGCAAAACAAAATTTAGAAGAAATAATAAAAGACAGAAGAGAACTTCATAAAATTCCCGAACTTCAACTGAATCTTCCAAAAACAGTTGATTACGTAAAAAAAAGATTGGAAGAAATGGGAATAAAATACAAACTTCTCGTAAATGGAAATGCAATCATAGCACAAATAGGCGAAAAAGAAGGAAAATGCCTAGCCATAAGAGCCGACATGGACGCCCTTCCCATAGAAGAAGAAACAAACCTTCCCTTTGCATCAAACCACAAAGGCTGTATGCACGCCTGCGGTCATGACGGACACACTGCAATGGCATTGGCAGCCGCAAAAATTTTAAAAAACAGAGAAAAAGAATTAAAGGGCATAGTAAAAATATTTTTTCAACCAGGAGAAGAAATACCAGGGGGAGCAGAACCCATGATAAAAGAAGGTTGCATGGAGAATCCACATGTAGATAGAGTGATAGGTTTACATGAAGGAGGAATCTTCGGAAACTATGAAAAAGGAACAATAGGCTATAAAAAAGGACCCCTAATGGCAAGTATGGACGCCTTTATCTTAAAAGTAGAAGGAAAAGGAGGCCATGGAGCAAGACCTAAAGAATTTATAGACCCCATACAAATCATATCAGAAATAAATATGGGACTAGAAAAAATAATAAGTAGAGAAATAGACCCATGTGAATCAAGTCTTATATCCATATGCCAAATACACGGAGGAACCTGTCAAAATATAATACCCGACCAAGTGTGGGAAGAAGGAACCGTAAGAAATTTAAATGAAGAAGTCCAAGACTTTGTAGAAGAAAGAATGAAAGAAATTACAGAAAACCTAGCAAAAGCCTACAGAGGAAAAGGATACTTAGACTACAAAAGATATTACCCTGCCCTAATAAACGATGAAGAATTTACAGAATTTGCAAAAGAAACAGCAGTAGATCTATTAGGACCTGAAAAAGTCATAGAAATAGAAAAACCCACCATGGGAGGAGAAGACTTTGCCTTTTACTTAAAAAAAGCAAAAGGAACATTCCTAGCCCTAAACAACCTAAGACCAGCAGAAGACGGCAAAAAATATCCTCACCACAGTTCAAAATTCGACATAGAAGAAGACACTCTTTATATAGGAGCAGGAGTTTTAGGAGAAATAGCCTACAGATATTTAAATAAAGAAAAATCAAAATAAAAAACAATAGAAAAAACTACAAAATAAAGTTTTAG
>NZ_AWXB01000027.1 GCF_000478985.1 Peptoniphilus sp. BV3C26 | reverse complement strand
GGAGTATTTTTTAATACTTTAAGTAATTTTTTTCAGAATCTTTGTCAATAATTACTATTTTCGGTATTTTTCTTCTTTCAATTCTTTTTTCAAATCTTCAAGACTTGTTTTTTTAGAAGCCTTATTTAAATCTTTAATATAATCTTTTAGATCCGCCATATTATTTTCTTTTTCAGCCTTTGCTTCAACATTAATATTGTTTAGATAAGTATTTAAATTAATATGCTCATCATCATACAAATTTTTAATAATCTCATCAATGTTGGGAGTGTTTTTTCTAACAAGGGCGGTTCTGATTTTTGAAAGGATATCAAATTTTTGAGGATTGTATGAATTTGTAAGTTTTTCAATATCTTCAAAAACTATATTTTCAAGGGAAGTATTATTTGAATCACTAGAAACTCCAAGTGTGATTTGACCTATGGAAGATGATTTCATAAAATTAAAAGAACTTTCACTTAAAATATCTTCGCGTTCATAGGGAATATTATTTTTCTTAGCCCTATTTTCAAGAGCTGCATTAACTTTCATATCCATAGTTGCAATTATGCAATAGTCAAAATCAAAGAAGATAAATTTTTCGTCAACAATCATTTCTTTAATTAAAAGTCTTTCAGGATTTTCCTTTGCAAGATTCCAAAGCTCATCAATTATTTTATCACTGACCAAATAAATTTTAAATTCAGTTTCTAAAAGAGTCTTTACTCTTTCAAGTACAATTTCTCCTCCGCCAAAGACAATTATACTTTTGTTTTTAGTATCGATTGTAATAGGTAAGTATCTCATATTTCCTCCTTGGTTAATTATATCACAATGATAATATAAGTCATGTATTAATTTTTTATATTTGCAATTAACTTGTAATAAAATCAAAAATTAAGCTGTGGTATAATATAAGTACGAATGGAGGTATATAATGAAAAATTTAAAAAAGATAGTTGCATGCACTCTTGCCGCAGCCACTCTTATCCCTGGTGCAGCATTTGCTAAAAGCTTTAGCGATGTTAAAAGTAATGGACCTTATGGGTGGGCATATGATGCAATAGATGTTTTAAGTGACAGATCTATTATTGCAGGATATCCTGACGGAAAATTTAAGCCAGATAAAGAAGTTTATTTTCTTGAAACTTGTTCTCTCCTAAAAGGAATTATGAATCCTTCAGATACTGAAACTAAAACTGCATTAAATAAATACAAAGATTTACTTAATAAATTAAAAGTTGATGATTGGGCTAAAGAGGCCGTTGCAGTTTGTCTTTATAGAGATGTTTTCAGCGAAGATACTTTGAAGATAGCACATAATAATAAAATGTTTGATGCTAAAAAAATTGAAGTTCCTTATAGAAAAGATATTGCTGTATTTTATGCAAAGGCTTTAAAGCTTAAAAGAGATTCAGACCACAGCGTCTTAAAACACAAAGATATTGGAAATTTAAAAGATTTCACTAAAGATTATCTTACAAGCCTAGTAAAAGCAAACATATTTACCGCAACAGGTTCAAACGGTAAATTTGAAGGTGAACGTGGAATAAGACGTTCTGAAATGGCAATAATAACAAAAGCATCTTATGATTATACAGCTAAACAAGAAGTAGAAACTATAAGCGGAAAAGTTTTACTTGCTTCAACTGTAAATGATATGAACAGAGTTATTATTGAAACATCTATAAAGAGATATTCTTTTGCCTATGACGCCAACACAAAAGTTACTTCAAATGGAAAAGTCCTTTCTACAAAAGATATTAAAGAAGGACAAACTGTAAAAATTTCTTATGTTCAAGGAAACATAAATGGAGTCGAAGGACTTGCAAAAGAAATTGAAATAACTGACATTATGGAAGGTTTCGTAGGATATGTAAGTGACATTTCAAGTAATGGATTTACTGCAAGATATGCAAGTAATTCTACAAATGTTGATTATACAAAATCTGAATCAATTCCTACAACAAATATAGGTTCTTATTATTTGGAAACACCAGCAAATATTTACATCTTAGGCTACAAATCAAACTTAGGACAAATAAAAGCTGGAGATCTTATTGAATATAAGACAAACTCTCAAGGTAGAGTAACTGATTTATATGTAACTCCAAGAACTGGAAATGTTTCAGGTTTAATTAAATCTATAGGCAATGTTTTACCTAATTCACAAATAAGAGAATTTACTTTAACTTTAAATGACGGAAGAGATTACAAATTCTATGCAAAAGTTGATTCTTACGGAAAAAATCCGCTTTTAGATAATAAAAAAGTTGGAGATAATTTCTACGCTCCTACAAACTTCAGGTATATAGGAGAAAACTTAGTAAATCAAAATCAAGGTGCTACAGTTTTCGGAAAAATAACTGATTTTTCTATAGACAATGCAAGAAATGCAGGAACTTTAACAATTGCAGATTATGCTACAAATAGAAGCTATTCCTATAACATTGTAAATAACAATGCTTATTGGGGAATGTCAGACTCTAAAATAACTAGCATTTCTGGAAATAATCTTAGAAGCGGAAATGTTTATGCTATTTTAACTTTAAAAGGTAATAACATAGAAACTATGAGATTTTTTGATAACAGCTATGATTCAAGAGGTTACGGAATTTATAAAGTTACAGCTTTTAAAGGAAGAGATAATCTTTCTAGCCTATACCAAAAAGATCTTTTCACAATTATAAATTCTCAACAAATAGTTTCCAATACAAATTTAAGAACTTTAGATAGAGAAACTTTTGAAGCTCAAAACATCAATCTAAGAGATGGAGAAAGAGGAGATTTCATAGTTGTAGTTCAAGAAAACCTAAACTCTTATAGACCTATTTATATCACCCCTGTAATGTATTTATATGGAGTATCTAATAATCCTTATTATAGCAATGGGGGAGGACGCATCTTAGATATAAGATAAAATTAAAAAATTATCAGCCTTAAAATTAAGGCTGATTTTTTTTACCTTCATCTTAAGGGCTCTTTATTTTCAATAATATATAATGTGTTATAATTAAAAAATGGAGGTTTTTATGAAAAATAAAATTTTATATAGATTAAGTATCTTAGGCTTATCCCTATCTTTACTGCCAGCTTCAGTTTTTGCTGCAGAATATAAAGATTTAAAAAAAGACGGACCATTTTCTTGGGCTTATCCACAAATTATTGATTTATCTGAAAAAAATTTACTTTCAGGTTTTCCTGATGGAAATTTTAAACCTGAAAATCCTGTTTCTTTTTTAGAAACTTTAAAAATAATTGAGAGCATTTCAAAAGTAAGTCCAGAAGAGGCTGAACAAATAAAAAATTTACAAATTGATTTAAGTAAGTATTCTATACCCTTATGGGCAGATAGTGCGGTTAAATTTAATTTAGTAAGAGGAACAATAAGTGAAAAAACTCTTGAGGCAGGGAAAAAGGGCGGATTTATAGAAAATAAAAAGTATCCAGACAGAAATTCAATTGTAGTTTATCTTGGAAGAGCTTTTAAACTCAATAAATATGGAGACACATCTCTTTTAAAACATAAGGATTTATTTGATACTCCTTACATTTCTCAAGGTTATCTTGCAAGTCTTGTAGAACTTGGAATTTTTTCTGATTCAGGAAGTGACGGAAAGTTTTTGGGAAAAAGATATGTAAGAAGATCGGAAATGGCGGTTATTATGGATAAGATTTTAAAAACAAATCCAGAAATTTTAAAGGCATCTTCTTCAGTTATAGACAAAAACAGTGAAAAAATTCAAAATTCTAAAGAAATTCAAGGAAAATTAGTTGATATAAGAGATGATATTTTAACAATTGAACATGATGGAACTATGGAAAATTATAAGTCTTCTGTAAAAATTGACATAAGTAAAATTGGAAGCATATTTAAATTTACTATTGAAGATGGAATTGTTAAAAATTATTTTGAAGATATAAGTTCCCAAAATATGGTTTTTCCTGCAAATATTAAAATAAAAAATATTGAGAAGGAAGATTCAAGATATAAGAGTCTTGTGGAAATTTTAAATATATCTTTAAATTATAAGGGGCCAAGAGAATTTGTATATTATTTTGACAGGTCTCTTGAAAAAGACAAAGAGTATTTTTCAAATATTGAAATTGTTAATGGAAATGTAACAAAGGTAGACATAAATTGACAAATTGGAAAGAAAGAACTGAAAAAGTAATCGGAAAAGATGGAAGTGAAAAGCTTAAAAATTCATCAGTTATTGTATTCGGCTTAGGTGGAGTGGGTTCCTATGTGGCAGAATCTTTAGCAAGGGTAGGCCTAGGAAGAATAGGTATAGTTGATAGAGATTTTGTTGATATAACAAATAAAAATAGGCAACTTATAGCTTTGGATTCAACTTTAGGTTTAGATAAGGTCAGTGTATTAAAAAAAAGACTTTTAGATATAAATTCTGAAATTATAGTTGAAGCTTATAAAATAAATTATAGTGAAACCAGCCAAAGTTTAATTGATCTTAAAAATTATGATTTTATTGCAGATGCCATTGATGATGTTAAAGCTAAGCTACTTTTAATTAAAAATGCAGAAGAAAATAAGATTCCTATTATTTCATCAATGGGAACGGGTAATAAATTAGATCCATCAAAACTTATAATTACAAAAATCTCAAAAACTCATACGGATCCTCTGGCAAGGCGTATGAGAAAATTGCTAAAAGATATTAATTTAGATCCCATTGTAATTTATAGTACGGAAAAGCCAAATAATTTATCGGAAGATAAAAGAACTCCAGGTTCAACACCATTTGTTCCTCCGTCTGCAGGCTTAATGATTGGATCATATATTGTAAGGGAGTTATTAAAGTGAGCTATTTAGAAGAACTTAATGAAAGACAAAGAGAAGCGGTTTACCAAACTGAGGGTCCTCTTTTAATTCTTGCAGGAGCAGGATCTGGCAAGACAAAAGTTGTAACCAGTAAAATTGCATATTTAATAGAGCATTTAAATGTTTTTCCTTCTAAAATTTTAGCCTTTACCTTTACCAATAAAGCTGCTGGAGAAATGAGAGATAGGGTTGAAAAACTTCTTATGACTGATGCTTCAAAAATGTGGATTGGAACTTTTCACTCAATTTGCGTAAGAATTTTAAGGATGAATATTGATAGACTTGGCTTTAGTAAAAACTTTACTATTTATGACACCCATGACCAGGTAACTTTACTTAAGGATATTATAAAGAGAAGAAATTTAAACGGTGAAATGTTTAAACCTAAGGCTATAATTTCAAAAATTTCATCTTTAAAAAATGAAGGAGTAAGTCCTAAAGAATTTCTTAAAGAAAACGGGGAAAACTTTTACGATAAAATCTTAAGTGAGATTTATGAAGATTATAATTCATCTTTAAAGACCAACAATGCTTTAGATTTTGATGATTTGATTATAAAAACTGTTGAACTTTTAAGGGATTCTATTGAAGTTAGAAACTATTATAGGGAAAAGTTTGATTATATTTTTGTTGATGAGTATCAGGATACCAACAAAATGCAGTATTTTTTAATAAGGTATTTATCAAGAGAAAATCCAAATTTAACTTTAGTAGGAGATAATGACCAATCCATTTATAAGTGGAGAGGGGCGGATATTTCAAATATTTTAAATTTTGAAAAAGATTATAAGGATGCAAAAGTTATTTTACTTGAGCAAAATTATAGGTCGACGGGAAATATTTTAAGAGCTGCAAACTCAGTAATAAAAAATAATTCAGATAGGTATAAAAAGAATTTGTGGACTTCTCAAGAGGATGGAAAAGATGTGGAATATGAAAGATATGAACATTCTATTGAGGAGGACAGGGGTGTTGTAAATAAAATTGAGCAATTAAATTATAAGGGCAGATCTTTTGATGAGTTTGCAATTTTATATAGGACTAACGCTCAATCAAGAGGCTTTGAAGATATGCTCATGAGAGAGGGAATTCCATATAAGATCATAGGCGGTCTAAGGTTTTATGATAGAAAAGAGGTTAAGGATATTCTTGCCTATTTAAGGCTTCTCGTAAATGAAAATGATGATGTTTCTTTAAAGAGGATAATAAATACACCTAAAAGGGGCATAGGTTTAACAAGCCTTGAAAAACTTGAAGAAGCTGCCCTTCGTGAAAATATAAGTATTTTAAAAGTCATTGAAGATGCTGATAAATATGACTTTGGGAAAAATAAGAAGATAAATGATTTTAAGGAAATAATAGAAACCTTAAAGGACAAGGCACTAAATTTAGATCTGCCTTCTCTTATTGAAGGAGTTATTATTGATTCAGGCTATTTAAGTGATTTGCAGAAAGATAAAAGCTTAGAAAGCAGAACGAGGATTGAAAATTTAGAGGAGTTTGTTTCCGCTGCAAAAGATTTTGAAAAAGAAGTTGCGGGAGCAAGCCTGGAAGAATTTCTTGCCATGGTTTCTCTTTTGTCTGATGTTGATAAAACTGATGAGAAAAGCGGAGTAAAACTTATGACAGTTCATGCTGCTAAGGGATTGGAATTTCCTGTTGTTTTTTTAGTGGGCATGGAAGAAAATATCTTTCCTTCTTTTATGAGCATGGAAGAAGACGAAGACGTGGAAGAGGAAAGAAGACTTTGTTATGTTGCCATAACAAGAGCCGAGGAAGAATTATATATATCTTCAGCAAAGGCGAGAAACAGGTTTGGAAACACTCAATTTAATAGGGAATCCAGATTTATTGATGAAATGGGAGATATTAAAAAGATTTCCTGTGAAGAAAAAAATAACGTTGAAGTTATTGATTTTACAAAAACAAATAAAGATAAGGGTGAAGATTTATTAAGATATCCTATATGGAAAAGTCAAAAACCGGAAATGAGTAAGGAAAATAAAAATATAAATATAGGGGATAAGGTGAGACATAAAACTTTCGGTCAGGGAATGATTGTTGCTAAAACGAAAAAAGGAAATGATTATGAAGTTGTTATTTCTTTTGACAAGGGAGGAATAAAAAGACTTATGCTTTCCTTCGCACCTTTGGAGTTGATAAAATGAAAGATAGATTAAGAGAACTTGTAGATAGACTTAATGAATTGGGATACCACTACTATACTCTTGATGAACCTTTAGTAAGTGATAAGGAATATGACATTTTATATGATGAACTTGTAAAACTTGAAAAAGAAAGTGGCATTGTTTTAGAAGATTCACCTACAAAAAGAGTTGGAGGACAGGTTTTAAAGGGCTTTGTAAAACACACTCATATAAGCCCTCTTTATTCCATGGATAAGGCTCAAAGTTTTGAAGCTTTAAAAAATTGGGAAATTAGAAATAAAAGACTTTTGGAAAGCCTTAATATTAATGAAAAACTTGATTATGTTATAGAGCTTAAATTTGACGGGCTCACAATTAATTTAACTTATGATGGGGGATTTTTAGTAAATGCTGCTACAAGGGGAAATGGACTTGTAGGAGAGGAAATTTTACCTCAGATAAAAACCATAAAATCTATTCCTCTTAAAATTGATTATAAGGGAAAAATGGAAGTTCAAGGGGAAGGATTAATGCCCTATGATGCCTTTTATAGATACAATAAAGAAAATGAAGAGCCTCTTAAAAATGTAAGAAATGCTGCTGCAGGAGCCTTGAGAAACTTAGATTCAAAGGTTACTGAAAGTAGGCATTTAACTGCTTATTTTTACAATATAGGTTATATTGAAGGAAAAACTTTTGAGTCTGACATAGAAATGAAAAAATTTTTAAAGGACAATAGATTTAAGGTAAATTCAATTTATTATCATGTTTTTTCCATTGATGAGGCTATAGAAAAAATAAATCACATAGGAAAAATAAGAGATGATTTAGATGTTCAAATTGATGGGGTAACAATAAAAATAAATGATATGAAAATCAGACAGGCTTTGGGCTACACAAATAAATTTCCAAGATGGTCCATAGCCTACAAGTTTGAAGCGGAAGAAATAACCACAAAGCTTTTAGATGTAGTTTGGAATGTGGGAAGGAGTGCAAAGGTTACTCCCTCTGCTATTCTGGAACCGGTGGACATAGGCGGAGCTACTATTACAAGAGCAACTCTAAACAATTATGATGACATCTTAAGGAAAAAAGTTGAGTTAGGCTCAAGGGTTTTAATAAGAAGAAGCAATGATGTTATTCCTGAAATTTTAGGAGTAGTGCCCAGCGATGAAAAAACTATTCCTATTGAAAAACCGACACATTGTCCATCTTGTGGAGCGGAGTTGTATCAGGACGGGGTTCATATATTTTGTCCCAATACCTTATCCTGCATTCCTCAACTTGTTTCAAGGATTGTTCATTTTGCTTCAAGAGATGGTATGAATATAGAAGGTTTAAGTGACAAAACAGCCCTTAAACTTTTATCGGATTTAAATATAAAAGAAGTTCCCATGTTATATAAACTTGAACTTAAAGATTTAATGAAACTTGAAGGTTTTGGAAAAAAGAAAAGCCAAAATCTTTTAGATGAAATAGAAAAAAGTAAAGATGTGGAACTTGAAAACTTTATATATGCCTTGGGAATTCACAATGTAGGCATAAAAACTGCAAGAGATCTTGCAAAAAACTTTGAATCTTTTGAAAATTTATCCAAGGCTAAAGAAGAAGACCTAAAGGATATAGGAGATATAGGACCTATAACAGCTCATGAGATTGTAGAATTTTTTAAAGATAAAAAAATTAAAGAGGCTCTTGATGAATTAATTGAGTATGGAGTAAAAAGCCACTACACAAAAATACAAACAGAAAATAATTATTTTAAAGATAAAATAATAGTTCTTACAGGAGCTTTATCAAGGCCAAGAAAAGAAATTGAAAATGAGCTTTTAGGTTTAGGAGCAAAAGTGACAGGATCAGTAAGCAAAAAAACTGATTTGGTTATCATAGGAGAAAGTCCTGGTTCTAAGGCAGATAAGGCACAAAGTCTTGGTATAGAAATAATAGATGAAGATGAGTATAATAAGCGGAGGTAACAATGAAGCTTGAGGAAATTAAACACATAGCAGATATTGCTCAGATTGAATTTTCAGAAGAGGAGCTTAAAAACTTTGAAGAAGATTTTTCTGAAACTATGAATTTAATTGATAGTATTGCTAAGATTGACACTGAGAATATAGAAGGAGTTTTTCAGGTCAACGGAACAATTAATAATTTAAGAGAAGATAAGGTAAAAGAATCTTTAGATGTGAAGGATGCTACTGAAAACACAGCAGAAGAAAAATACGGATTCTTTAAGATTATAAAGTTTGTGGAGTAAAATATGAATTTAACAGAATTATCCCTTGAACAACTTTGTCAGGGTTATAGAAAAAAAGATTTTTCAGTTACTGAAGTTACAAGGGCATATATAAAAAATATTGAAGAAAAAGACGGAGAAATAAATGCTTACATTACTAAGACAAATGATCTTGCTTTAAAGAGGGCAAAAGAACTTGATGAAGGAAATTTTGACCTTCCCCTATATGGAATTCCTCTTTCCCTTAAAGATAATATTTCTTTAAAAGATGTAAGAATGACTTGTGGATCAAAAATGCTTGAAAACTATATTTCTCCCTATGACTCTTCTGTAAGTAAAAAAGTAAAAGAAGCAGGAGCTGTCATTTTAGGAAAGACAAATATGGATGAATTTGCCATGGGGGCGACAACAAGAAGTTCCTATTTTGGCTATACAAAAAACCCCTTAAATACAAAACTTGTACCAGGAGGTTCATCAGGAGGAAGCGCAGCTTCTGTTGCATCAAATACAGCTCTTGTTTCAGTGGGAACTGATACAGGAGGATCTACAAGACAACCTGCAAGCTACTGTGGTATTGTAGGGATAAAACCCACTTACGGAAGTATTTCAAGATATGGAATTTCCACTATGGCAAATACTTTTGATTCTCCGGGAACAATGGGACATTCCGTTGAAGATGCAACAAGTCTTTTAAAAATTTTAGTTGGAAGAGATAAATTAGATGCAACAAGTCTTGGAAATGAATCCATTGAAAAAATTGATTTAAAAAATTTAGATGAAACTTATTTAAAAAACAAAAAATTGCAATTCCAAAAATTTATATGGAAATGGATTTAAAAGAAAATGTTATGTCTGAATTTGAAAGGGCAATAAAAAAATTCCAAGATTTAGGAGGAAAAGTTGAAATAATAGACCTTCCCTATTTAAAATATGTAATAGAAACTTATCACATTCTCGTAAATGGAGAAATAGCTCCTAATATGGCAAGATTTGATGGCCTTAGATTTGGACACAGAACAAAGGAATATGGAAGTATTGAAGAAATGTATAGAAAATCAAGGGGAGAAGGATTCGGAAAAGAAGTAAAAAAACGTATTATGATAGGAACTCATATACTTAGCTTGGATCTTGCAGAAGACTACTATTATAAGGCTTTAAAAGTAAGGGGACTTATAAAAAGAGATATGGATATGGCTCTAAAAGATCATGATTTTATTTTGAGTCCAACTTCACCTATGCTTCCCTTTGAACTTGAAAGTAATATGTCCAGTGTTGAAGTTTATCAAGCTGATATGTTTACAATTCCTGCAAATATGGCGGGCTGCCCATCTCTTTCAATTCCAATGCCCATTAAAGATGGCCTTTCAGTAGGAATTGAACTTACAGGAAAAAGATTTGAAGACGATGTAATTATTAATTGTGCCCATATATTTGAAAGGAGTTTTAAATGAAATATAAGACAATAGTAGGTCTTGAAATACACGTTGAGCTTTCAACTAAGACAAAAGCCTTTTGCTCTTGCGAAAATGCCTACGGAAAAGAACCCAACACTTTAACTTGTCCTGTTTGTTTAGGACTTCCGGGAGGACTTCCAGTATTAAATGAAAATGTTGTAAAATATTCTGTTATGGCAGGTCTTGCCTTAAATTGCGAAATAAAAAATCACAGTAAATTTGACAGAAAAAATTACTTTTATCCCGACCTTACAAAGGGCTTTCAAATAACACAAGATGACCAGGCAATTTGCTATGATGGTTACATTGAAATAGAAGGCCAAGAGGGGCCAAAAAAAGTTGGAATTTATAAAATACAAATGGAAGAAGACACAGGTAAATCTCTTCACATGGAAGAAGATACCCTTATGGATTACAACAGATGCGGTGTTCCTCTTATAGAAATTGTAAGTAAGCCCGATATGAATAGCGGAGCTGAAGCAAGAATGTTTCTTGAAAATTTAAAGAGCACCCTTGTGTACTTGGGAATAAGTGACTGCAAAATGGAAGAGGGTTCCCTAAGATGCGATGTAAATGTAAATGTCATTGATACTGAAAGTGGTAAAAAAACAAAAGTTACTGAAGTTAAAAATTTAAACTCTTTTAGAGGAGTAGAAAAAGCAATTGACTTTGAAGTTGAAAGACACATTGGTCTTCTTGAAAAGGGAGAAGAAGAATTAAGGACCACAAGAAGATGGGATGATGCAAACAATAAAACTGTGCTTATGAGAATAAAATATACAGTTGCAGATTATAGATTTGCACCGGAAGGAGATTTACCGCCTGTTGAAATAAGCGATGAATACATTGAAGAAATAAGAAGATCCATGCCGGAGCTTCCTAAAGAAAAAAGTCTTAGATTTGTAAAAGAATATAAACTTCCAAAATATGATGCTGAAGTTTTAACATCTACAATAGAACTTGCAGATTATTATGAAAAACTTGTAGAAAAATTTGATGACTATAATATGGCAAGTAATTGGATGATGACAGAAGTTTTAAGAAGAGTGGATTTGCAAGGTGATGAAAAATTTAAAACTCCTTTTGAAGTAGAAGATCTGAAAATTTTACTTGAACAAATAAAAGAAAACAAAATTAACAATAATGCAGGAAAAAAAGTTTTGCGAGAAATGTTTGAAACAGGTAAAAAACCCCTTGATATTATAAAGGAAAAAGGTCTTATACAAATAAGCGATACAGGGGAGATAGAAAAAATAGTTGATAAAATTATTTCAGAAAATCCTCAATCCATAGAAGATTACAAAAATGGAAAAGACAGAGCTTTAGGCTTCTTAGTAGGACAAGTTATGAAAGCTTCAAGAGGAAAAGCAAACCCTCAATTAGCAAATAAAATGATTCTTGAAAAATTAAAAAACATATAATAAAATGTGTTGCAGATTTCTGCAACATGGGAAGATGTCAGAGTGGTCTAATGTGCTTGTCTCGAAAACAAGTGGGCTTTCGGGCCTCGGGAGTTCGAATCTCCCTCTTCCCGCCAAAAAAGGAAGCATATTTTGATAGAAAAATGTGCTTCCTTTTTCCTTGCCAAAAAGCATTGATTTCAAGGAATTTCAACATTTCGTGACATAAGTTAGTCTGCCCTGGTGCGCTTTACGAGACGGGCTTTTCTTGTTTTTGCTTGGCTGCGTGAAGTTCATCGAATAAAAAGGTTTGCTTTGTGGGTAAAGGTCGACTTTATTTTATAAATATCTTTCCATACACAATACATGTAGAATCAGTTTCTCTTCTTGAGAAAATAAAATAAATATTTAAAAGCAAGCAGATCCGTGAAGGGTCTGTTTTTAATATAAGTGATAATGTTATACTATAAGTGTAATTATTGGATAGTAGCATCAAATTGCTTATAGACAAATGATACAGAACAAATTAATTTAATAGATTCCAAAGTTGATACATGAGAGGGTTAGAATGAAGAGTGTTTTGATTATAGAGGATAATAAAGAAATTGCCTTACAAATGGAAAAGTATTTAGTTAATAATGGTTATGAGGTAGAGATTGCATCATCTTTTTACGAAGCAAACTATATGATGAATGTAGACATGGATGTGGCACTACTTGATATAAATCTACCAGATAAAGATGGTCAACATTTGATAGAAAGATTAAAAGATAAGGAAATAAGAGTTATTGTAACAACTGTAAAAAATGATGAAGATTTTATAATTGCCGCCCTAGATCAAGGAGCAGACGACTATTTAACAAAGCCATTTTCCCTTGCAATATTAAGGGCAAGAATTGATGCAGTTTTAAGGACAATAGCTCTAAGTCAAGACAAAACAATCAATTATAAGGATATAAAAATAGATTTTAATCAGTCAAAAGTTTATTTTAAGGGAAATCTGGTGGATTTAACTTCGCTAGAATATGAAATCCTAGTCTTATTTATTAAAAATCCTCACCGAGTTTATACAAGAGGCCAGCTGCTTGAAATGTTCTGGGAAGATAGGGATAAGTTTGTAAATGACAATACTCTCACATCAACTATTAAGAGAATTAGAGAAAAGCTTGATAGGGAAGTTATCACTACTGTCAGAGGAATTGGATATAGGATGGATTAGATGATATATGTATTTTGGATAATAAGTCTTTTACTTCTTTATTATTTTTTGGAAAAAAGAAAGAAAAATAGAATAAATGAGCTTATAGATCTGATAGAAAAAATGAAGAATCAAGACTATAAAATTCCTATGAAGCAAGACGATTTTTCGATTTTAGAAGATAAGATTTACAAACTTTTTATAGAAATAGTCGAAGCAAAAGAGACAAGTACTAGAAATAGTGAAAAGCAAATAGAATACCTAGAAGATATTGCCCATCAAATAAAAACGCCTATTACATCAATGCTTTTTTCCATAGAAAATTTGGAGATGGATTTTCCGGATATTGAAGATATAGAGATTTTAAAAAGGCAAACAATCAGATTAAACTCCCTATCAGATATTTTGCTTAAACTATCAAGCCTTGATGCAAACAAAAATCTTATGAAAAAAGAACAAGTTAACTTAGGTGAGTTAGTAGATTATTCTTTGGATACTTTGAATTTAAAAAAATTTACTAATGTAGAAATAGAAGAGAGTTTAAAGAAAAATAGTATTTGTGGAGATTTTTATTGGCTGGCAGAAGCTCTCATTAATATTATAAAGAATGCTGATAATAGACCGACTTGTGATAAAATCGTGGTTTCATCATACAAAAACCCCCTCTATACAAGCTTAATCATTGAAGACAATGGTGGAGGCATAGAAAAAGAAAATATAAAAAAGATTTTCAAACGCTTTTATAAAACACCAGATTCAAAGGGATTCGGCATTGGCCTTGCCATGGCAAAGACAATTGTGGAGAAAAACAATGGAGAAATTTCTGTAACTAATACAGATAATGGAGCAAGATTTGAAATTAAATTTTACAATGTCACTTAAAAGTCACTTTACTTTAATAAGCTTTCTTTAAGATAAAAAGGAGGCAAGTATGGAAATATTAAAAGTAGAAAACCTAAGAAAAGAATATGGAGAGGGAAACTCCAAAGTTGTTGCCTTAGATGGTATTGACCTTGAAATTGAAAAGGGAGAGTTTGTTGCCATTGTTGGACCAAGTGGATCTGGAAAATCTACACTTTTGCACATTGTAGGAGGGGTAGATAGTCCAGATGGTGGTAAGGTTTATATAGATGGTAATGATATCTCAAAGTATTCTTCAAAGGAGTTAGCCTATTTTAGAAGAAGAAAAGTCGGACTAATTTATCAGTTTTATAATTTGATACCAAATTTAACAGTTCGTCACAATATAGAACTTCCATTAAAACTTGATAAAAGAAAAATAAATCAAGATGAATTTTCAGATATAGTAAAAAAACTTGGCATAGAAAGTAAACTCGACTCTTTTCCAAGTGAGCTTTCAGGAGGTCAGCAGCAAAGAGTTGCCATAGCCAGAAGTCTTATCTACAATCCATCTATCATATTGGCAGATGAACCGACTGGAAACTTGGATAGAAAAAATTCTAAGGAAATAATTGAAATTTTTAAATATTTTAACAAAACTTTAAAACAGACAATTATCCTAATCACCCATGACGAAGAAATAGCCTTACAAGCAAATCGTATTATTACAATAGTCGATGGAAAAATCCTAGGAGATGAAAAAAATGAATAAGAAGAATTTTCCTATTTTCATCTCATTATTTATTGTAAGTCTGTTTTTTACTGTGGTTTTTTATTACGGATATACAAATATGAAGGCTAACTATGGATACTACATGGCTTCTAGCTTTTATCATGGAGAGATTAAAGAAGAACTTTCAAATGAAGATGTTGAAAAGTTAAAGTCCATTGAAGATATAGATTTGGTCGGAAAAATGTCTCTTAATCCTGATAATGGAAAACTTGCTGACGATTTAGTCGTTATAAACTACCAAGACGAAGCAATCAATAAGATAAGAGAGTATTCAAGACTTACCTGCGGCAGATTTGCTGAAAAGGAAGACGAAATTGTACTATCTGAAAGCCTCGTAAAGAAAAATAAACTTAAAATAGGCGATCGTGTAGAACTTGATTTAGGCAAAAGGTTTCTAAATGGCGAAGAGATAGGTCCCACAAGTGCAAATACTGACAGAGAAAAATTTGAGATTAAAGGTTCTAAAAGTTTTACTTTAGTCGGTGTTTACGGAGATGTCTACAACAAGTACAGTAAACTAAATTTTGCTCTAGGACTACAAGATAAAATGACCACCTTCAGGACTTTTGTAAAATTTCATTCTTTTGAAGAAGCCTACAAAAATAGAGACAAGATACAAAGTGAAATAAATAAGACACTTGGTAAAGATGTTAATTTAGAATTTTCAGAAGGTCTCATAAATTATTATGGAGTGGAAAACGAACCCTTACAAAACATAATGAGCAAGGCTGTTCTTGTTCTATCGGTTCTTGGATGTATAGTAATCTTTGTGTTTTTTATAAAAAACATCTTTTGGGTTTGGGGGCTAAGGAAGATTCGAGAGCTGTCCATTTATAAGTCTATAGGATCTACCAATGGACAAATTTATCTCTTACTCCTAAAGGAAGGACTTGTTACAACTGCAATTCCAATACTATTAGGACACATTGCAGGATTTTTCTTTATGTATTGTTTGTATAAAAACATAACAAAAGGTGAAGTAGTAAGTGCCTTTGAAGTGATGAAATTTAATCCCTTATTAAGTTTGGCAATACTTTTCGTTTCCTTTGTGATTGTGGCATTAGCTATAAAATCCCCTGCGAAAAAGATTTCTAAAATAAATATTATAGACGGCATAAGAGGAAATATAGATTTTTCCAAGTATAAGAAAAAGAAGAAACAGAACTTATGGCAAGAACTAAGAATTAACAACTTAGCTTCAATAAAATCACAAAGATTTATTTCAGCTATTGGAATTCTAATCATTTCAGTATTTGTAATTGTAATAGGAATTTCAAATTATCTTAGAGACTATTCGTATTATGATAATGGATATAACTTTTCTGTAGATTATTATAGTGATAAGGATGAAGTGCCATCGGTACTAAAAGAGATTGATGAAAATATTTCTAATGAAAAATCCTATATTTCTAAACAAAAACATGTAATAGTTGAAAATAATAAAGATTTTTCAAAAGAAGCTAGGAATGCAAGCCTAGATAAAGAGGCTGAAAAAAATATTGAAAAATATAATGCGAAGGGAATGGATGGATTTTTAATAGCCTTAGAAGAAGAAGACTTAAAAGAGCTTGGAGGAAATAAGGGAGAATTTCTACTTTATAATATGATCCAAGAAGATTCTTCCATACCTATATCTAAAGCAAAGAAAATTCCATATTTTGATAATCCAACAAGTCTTGATATAAGTATTGGAGATGATTACCAAACAAGTATTAAGATTTCAAAGTCAATAAATGATTTGGGGAAAATTAAGTCTAGAACCATGCCCTTCGATGTGAAAATTTACACCGACTTCGATACATTTTTCAATCTAATGGAAGAAACTGGCGATGAAAAATATAAAAACTATCCTTATACTTTGAATATGAAAGTAAATGACTCCGATGCAAAAGATGCACAAGATTATGCGGAAACATTAATTAGGGAACAAATTTCACCTGAAGATAGATTTGATATTACTGTAGGGGAAGAGCAAGAAAAGAAAGAATTTGAGAGTCTACAAGACCTAATGAAAATTGTATTAGGTATAGGATTAATAATATTGGTTTTAAATATTACAAATGGATATTCATCTATAAATCTAAGTTTGTTGAGTAGAAAAAAAGAAATAGGAAGCTTTTATTCTTGTGGAATGGATTTAGATGAACTCAAAAGGGTTTATGGAAAAGAATATTTAAATGAACAGATAAAATCATTGCTTATAGTTATATTAACTAGTATAGGTGTAATGTTTATAATTTCTATATTCTCATCAAGATTGACTTTTTTAAATCTCCTAAGATACTATGACTATAAATTATTTATAGCATTTTCTTTAGTAGTCTACGGAATAAATGTGCTAATTTATCATTTATCTTTAAAAAGAATTTTAGACAGACCAACTATTGATTTGATTAGAACAGAATAATTTCAAAGAAATAGGAGTATCTATTAAACAGAAATTAAGCAAGAAGATATTTCTACTTGGACTTGTAATATTTGTGATTTCCTACCTACTTCCAGTAGATATATTTGAAGGCTTTACAAACCTAAGACCAACTGGACTCACATCAATGTTTGGTTGCCCAATTATTGAACAAATAGGTTTAATATTTGGGGTAAAGGAAAAGGACAGATTATTTATGGTATTGAATATTATGTTAATCTTATTACTTCCGATAGCAATGTTTGCTGGTCATCTAATATAAGTAATGCGACTAGACTAAGAAAATAATAATTTAAACAGCTCTTTTATAGGGCTGTTTTTTTCTTTCTTTGCTCCAGAATGATATAATGTATTATAAGATACGTATTGATTAATATATTCCCACATACGAGGCTTTTGAAAATTTTCAAAATTTATCTATACTGACCACTCAAGCCACGTGGGGTGCGCATGCTGGATGTCAAGAGTTAGGTGAAATAGGAAATAAATGTTGATTTCAAAGGATTTTAGAATTTAATTATAAATGGGAGAATGAGATAATCTCCATTTATTTAAGAAGATTAAAATGGTTCTTCCTGAATTCGATGATCCCTTCTCTTCGCATTCGTGTCAGTTCCTTAGACATGTTTGTGCGTTCAAGATTTAGGTAATTGGCCAGCTGCTGTCGGTCAAATGGAATATCAAATTCCGTGGAGCGTTTCTGCAGTGATACGGTATTTAAATATGCAAGGATCCGCCCTCTGGCGCTTTTCGGTGCAGTGTGAAAGCTGCGGCCGGAGAGCGTCAGATTTTTAAGTGATGATATCATCAAAAGATTTCTATATAGTTTATGGGACCAGACTGCATTTTGCATATTTGAGATCAGATCACCAATATGGATGAAGAGGATCTGGCAATTTTCGTTTGCCATAACATCTACAAGCATAACTTCTTCTGTAAGCAGGGCATAGGTTTCAGCAAAAAATTGTCCTGACCCTACGTGGCTTAGGATGGTACGGTTACCCCACATATCGTTGCTCTCTATTGTTACGCTGCCGGAGAGCACCATCCCCATCTGATCCGTAAGATCTCCGGCGTGAAGGATGGCGTTTCCTTTTTTATATGATTTTCTGTGCGCATTGAGTGTCAGAAGGCATTCATTCCGTTCGGTGTCTGTCATGTCTTTAAACAGGATACTTTTTTTTAATAAATCGTCATTCATAAAAAATCTCTTTTCTTTTCAAAATGTGGTTCAAACCACATACTTATACATGAAAGTATACTATACTGACATCAAGAAGGCAAGGAGGATATTGAGATGATTAGAAAAATAATTCACATAGACGAAGAAAAATGCAACGGCTGCGGACTTTGCGCGACTGCGTGCCATGAGGGTGCGATTGACATGATTAACGGTAAGGCAAAGCTTGTACGGGAAAATTATTGCGACGGATTTGGCGATTGTCTGCCGGGCTGCCCAACGGGCGCGATCACCTTTGAGGAGCGGGAAGCACCGGCATATGACGAAGCGGCTGTTAAGGCAGCTCAGATGCAAAAGATTAAGAAGTTGGAGGAAGATAAGATGACTACAGAAGAAATCATGAAGATCGAAAATGAAGAAGAACGTAGAGCGGCAATGATGAAGCATTTGCAGGAAGGCGGGTCAATGCCTCACGGTGGATGTCCGGGGTCGAGGGCGATGCAGATGAAGCGCGAAGAGGAGGCCCTTGAAAACAAGGAAAACATTCAGCAGGCGGTTATTTCAAAGCCGGTCTCAAGGCTGAATCAGTGGCCTTGCCAGATCAAGCTTCTTCCGACACAGGCGCCATTCTATGACGGAGCGAAGCTCTTGATTGCGGCAGATTGCACAGCATATGCTTATGCCAATATGCATGAGGATTTCATGAAGGGAAAGATCACGTTGATCGGATGCCCGAAGCTGGATGATATCGACTATTCCGAAAAGCTGACTGAGATCATAGCGAAAAATGATGTCAAGAGTGTGACCATCGTCCGCATGGAAGTTCCATGCTGTGGCGGCCTTCAGAGGGCGGCGGAAAACGCTCTGCGTAACAGCGGGAAATTCATCCCGTGGCAGGTTGTGACCATTTCGAGGGACGGAAAAATTTTGGGTTAAAATGTGGTTTGAACCACATACAAGATTCAATAAAAATGTTAGTCTAAGTATAAAAGAAAACAGGAGGTATCATTATGAGTTATTCAGATTGGAAAGATAAAACAGCGGAATTTAAGACAGTTGACGTAAGAGGAATCCAGGGCAATTTCTTCCAAGGACTTAAGAAACAGGCAATGGGACTCTCGGTTGGACAGGGGCTTGAGGTTGTGCAGAGCTTTGATCCGATCCCACTTTATGAGGTGATGGAAGATCTCGGTTATGAGCATCATACAGAGCAGACAGGTGATACGGAGTTTCATGCCTATTTTTACAGGACGATTGTGAAGCAGGAAGAGAAGGATATTCCGATGAGACCGGCAGCGCTTACAAATATGCCGCTGATTGATGAAGGGCTGGGAAAGGTAGCGGTTGAATTCTGGGATTTGACCTGGAATGACAACAAGAGACATCTGCCTTATGAGATGCGTCTGCTTCTTTCGCTGACAAATGCAGTCGGTGCCGGCAGGATGCGTCAGGCGACAAGAGAACTGGTAAAGGCATATATCCACGGATTAGACAGTGCAGCACTTGATGATGTGTTTGAACTTCTGGCCTGGAATCAGGGAATCGGTTATTTCAGCTCTGAAATTGGGCCATCCACACTGTTTGCCGCATATAAGACGATCAAGAACATGGAGAAGAAGGGAAAAGCGCGCGGTGAGATCTGTGAAGCGCTGAAAGAAAAGTTCGGTGAGAAAAATCCGGATGTAAAGGTTCAGTAAGGTGGTAAGGGATATGGAGATTACGAAAGATACAAAACTGAAAGACCTGATCATCACATATCCGTGGCTTAAGGATGAGATGGCAAAGGTCAATGATAAGTTCAAGCTGTTGAATACTCCGGTAGGCAAGGTGATGCTTGGAAAAGCCACAATTACGGAGATGAGCAAAAAATCCGGCATGGACGCAGACGTTCTTATAAGCAGGATATCGGATCTTATCAAAGCGCATAAGCAGGTGATGGTATGAACGAAAAGACCGGAGAGGTATTCTCCATAGCAAAGGATAATCAGCCGGTGCCGGGGTGTACGATATCCAAGGCAGTATACAGTGGAATTAATGATATTATTTACTTTTCACTGGCGAAGAATACGGATATCAGTGCGGAGATCTATCCCTACTACAAGCTGCTCGTTGTGGCAGATGGAAACATGGAAGTCTATGGCACGGATGGCTTTTCAAAGAAGATAGAAAAAGAAGAAAGTATCGTGACTCTGACGGATGTACCGATGGGAATTAGAACATCGGAAGGCGCAGTTTATACAGAGATCATGATCAGGAAGGAGGATATTATGAATGAAGCGATTAAAGCGGGGGAAGTTTTTAAACTGGCGGATCTTGTGCCTTATGCGGAAGGTAAAATCGTAAACATGGACGTGGCACACAATGACAAGATGAAATTTGTGGTTATGGCTTTTGATGAGGGCACCGGCCTTTCTGAGCATGCCGCACCCGGCGAAGCAATCATCTTTGCGCTGGATGGCGAAGGCGTTATTGGATATGAGGGTAAGGAACACCCGATAAAGGCGGGTGAGAATTTCCATTTTGCGAAAGCCGGTCTGCACTCGGTAAAAGCAACGAAGAAGTTCAAGATGGCGCTTCTTTTGACATTGGAATAAGAGAAAGATAGGTGATTATTATGAAGTATGTGGTAAATGACGGAAGTATTTTCTATGACAGATGAGGGAGTTGCGAAAGCAATAGAAGAAGAGGTTCCGGTAGAAAGTGAATCTGCTGCGGCTGAAGCAAAAGACGGATGCCCGGTAGGAGCAATAGAGGAAGTATAAGTTAACAGAAGGAGGAAAATATTCATGGCAGAGAATAAGATGTTTTGTTTCCAGTGCCAGGAAACAGCGGGATGCAAAGGATGTACAGTTTCAGGGGTATGCGGCAAGAAGCCGGAAGTTGCGGCTATGCAGGATCTTCTGATCTATGTGACAAAGGGATTATCGTCAGTAACAACAGCTCTTAGGAGTGAGGGGAAAGAGGTCTCAAAAGAGATCAATCACCTCGTTACAATGAATCTCTTTATTACGATTACAAATGCGAATTTTGACCGCAAGGCGATCATTGCTGCGATTAAAAACACACTGAAGGTTAAAGAAGAACAGTTATCAAGACTTGACAGCAAAGAATGTCTGACTGAAGCGGCGCTTTGGAATGGAGATGAAGCGGAGTTTGACGAAAAAGCACAGAATGTTGGAGTTCTGGCAACAGAAAATGAAGATATCAGAAGCCTTCGTGAGCTTATCACTTATGGATTGAAGGGACTTGCGGCTTACTCTAAACATGCGAATGCTCTAATTCAGGACAATGAAGATGTAGATGCATTTATTCAGAAAGCTTTGACAAAGATCCAGGACGATTCCCTTACGGTAGACGATCTTGTGGCGCTGACACTTGAGACCGGAAAGTTTGGAGTGGATGGTATGGCGCTACTTGACAAGGCGAATACGGAAGCCTATGGCAATCCTGAGATCACTACGGTAGACCTTGGTGTCAGAAAAAATCCTGGCATTTTGATTTCCGGACATGACCTTCGTGATCTGGAAATGCTTCTGGAACAGACGAAGGATACCGGAGTTGATGTCTATACGCATTCTGAGATGCTTCCGGCACACTATTATCCGGCATTTAAGAAATATCCTCACTTTGCCGGAAACTATGGCAATGCGTGGTGGAAGCAGAAGGATGAATTTGAATCATTCAATGGCCCGATCCTTATGACCACCAACTGCATCGTGCCGCCGAAGGACAGCTATAAAGACCGCCTATGGACGACAGGATCTGCGGGATATCCAGGATGCGGTCATATCTCCGGAGAATATGGGGAGGAAAAAGACTTCTCCGCAATTATTGAACAGGCAAAAGGATGCCCTGCACCGACAGAAATCGAAACAGGAACAATCATCGGCGGATTTGCCCATGAGCAAGTATTTGCTCTGGCAGAGCCTGTTGTAAACGCGGTAAAATCCGGAGCTATTCGTAAATTTGTCGTGATGGCGGGCTGCGATGGCAGACATAAGAGCCGTGATTACTATACGGAGTTTGCAAAGGCACTTCCGAAAGATGTTGTCATTCTTACAGCCGGATGCGCAAAGTATAAGTACAATAAGCTGGATCTGGGTGATATTGGCGGAATTCCGAGAGTTCTTGATGCGGGGCAGTGCAATGATTCCTATTCACTGGCATTGATCGCTCTTAAGCTGAAAGAGATCTTCGAGCTTGAGGATATCAATGAACTGCCGCTGGCGTTCAACATCGCTTGGTATGAGCAGAAAGCCGTGATCGTGCTTCTCGCGCTGTTGTATCTGGGTGTAAAGAATATTCATCTTGGCCCTACACTTCCGGCATTCCTGTCACCGAATGTGGCAAAGGTGTTGGTAGAGAACTTCAGTATCGCGGGGATCACTACTGTTGATGAAGACTTAAAAATTCTTATTGAATAAAAAGAATTTTTAATTTAGACTGACCTGTAGGATAGTGAACATTCTGCAGGTCTTTTATTCTATAAAAATATGAAAAATTCACTGTAACCTTTCTAATGTGGATTTGTCCCCTCAAAGCAAACAAAGAAAAGGCCAGGCAGATTCAATCGGGGCATTTATGTTAGAACTACACGAAACCGAAAATCCCATCACGGAATTTGATAATAAGCTGTGGATTTCTGTAATAGAAAGCATAACGGTAAAAAACAATGGAGCACTACTGTTCCGGTTTAAAAACGGAATGGAAATCGAAGGATAATACAAACATAAAACAGAGTCCGCAGACATATTTGACTGCGGATTTTTGCTGCTAATATGAGTTTGCACCCATACCCCTTGAATTGCACCCCCACAGCCTCATTTGCACCCACGACCTTGCATTTGCAACCATAGGCTGAAATTCTATCAATATATGATTTCCTTTCCAAATAAAAAGCACTTTTACTAAAAATAAGTAAAAGTGTTTTTATTTTATAAATTTTTAAAAAATATAGAAGTTCCTTAGAATATTCTTTTTGCAAAGCATAATAAACTTGAGCCTTAACATATTCGAGTTTATTACCAGTATCAAATCTTTGACCAGAAAATTCGTAGGCATAAACCTGAGAATTATGAGCAAGAGTATTTAAAGCATCAGTAAGTTGGATTTCACCACCATGACCTGCTTTTGTATTTTTTAAAATTTCAAAAATTTCATTTTTTATTACATATCGGCCCATTATTGCAAAATTAGAAGGAGCTTTTTCAATAGGGGGTTTTTCCACTAAAGAATTGACTTTTATAAGATCACCAAAGTTTTCTCCATCAATTATTCCATATTTTGTAAGATCTTCCCTTGGAACTTTTCTCGTGCCGATTACAGTGGAATTAACTTTTTCATATTTTTCTATAAGCTGAGAAATAGCATGGGGAGGATCAATGATTTCATCTCCTAAAAGAAGAGCAAAATCTTGTCCGCAAGTAAAATTTTCTGCCATTAAAACAGCATGGCCAAGACCTAAGGGCTTACCCTGTCTTTTAAAAGTAATCTCCAAAGGATATTTAAAACTTGCACAGTTATAAAGATCTATTTTATTTTTTTTAAGTAAATCTTCTTCAATTTCTGGATTATTGTCAAAATAATCCTCAATAGGACTTTTGTTCCTTCCGCTTATTATTAACAATTCTTCAATGCCGGCATCAACAATTTCTTGAACTATAAAATCTATAACAGGTCTGTCAATTATAGGTAACATTTCCTTGGGAATAGATTTTGTAATAGGCAAAAATCTTGTGCCGAGGCCTGCCGCAGGAATAACCGCTTTTTTAATTTTCATATTATCACCAATATAATGTTACCATATTTTTAAACCTAAGACTTTAATATTTTTCGTCTTTAAGATAATATAAAAGTATAAAATTTATTAGGTGATAAAATGTTTAAAATATTAATAGTAGATGACGAAGAAAAAATAAGAGAAGTTATAAAAACTTATGGAGAATACAACGGCCACAAAGTTTTGGAAGCAGTGGACGGGCTCGATGCAATAGAAAAAGTAAAAGAAAATGATTTTGACATTATAGTAATGGACATAATGATGCCAAAACTTGACGGCTTTACAGCCTATAAAGAAATAAAAAAAATTAAAGATATTCCTGTTATTATGCTTTCAGCAAGAAGTGAAGAATATGACAAACTTTTTGGCTTTGAAGTAGGAGCAGACGACTATGTAGTTAAACCCTTTTCTCCAAAGGAGCTTATGGCAAGAATAAATGTAATTGTAAATAGAAATAGAAAGGGAAATGTAAAGAGAGTTTTAGATGTGGAAGGACTTCACATTGACTTAGATGGCAGAACAGTTTCCATTGATGGAGAAAAAATTGATTTAACACCAAAAGAATATGATCTTTTAGTTTTTATGATAAAAAATAAAAATGTAGCTTTAACAAGAAATAAACTTTTAAGCAAAGTCTGGGGCTATGAATTTTACGGCGATGACAGAACAGTAGACACCCACATAAAAATGCTGAGAAATTCTATAAAAGATTATAGAAAATATATTGTAACAGTTAGAGGAGTAGGTTATAAATTTGAAGAAGGGCCTTTACAAGGAAATAACTAAAGGCAGTATATTAACTAAACTTTGGAAATATTTTATTGTTTTTGCGGGAATAATCTTTTTAATGCTTTGGCTTTTACAAATAGTTTTTTTAAATTATTTTTACGAGTCCATGAAATTAAAAGATGTTGCAAAAATCGGGACCAATGTTCAAGAAAAATTTAAAGATGAAGGTTTTAAAGAGCTTGTTGAAAATTATTCATTAAGAAAATCTCTGACCATAAAAGTTGTAGATGAATATGGAAATTATGTCTATCCCATAAGCAACGCTTTTGAAGAATCTATTAGACCGCCTATTTCAAAAGTTGAGTTTGATAAGCTCTTTAGTAAAATTCAAAGAGAAAATTTAAAATATAATATTTGGGCACAAAAAGTTCAAAAAATGAATAACAGCGTTTTGACCTTTGCAGGATATTTGGGAAATGCAGATGGAGTGAGATACTATATATCCATTCAGTCCATATTAGAGCCTGTTGATTTCGCCATAGACATTTTAAGAAAGCAACTTTTAATAGTTTCTCTTCTTTCACTGATAATATCAATGATATTGTCCTATTTTATTTCAAAGAGATTGGCAAGACCAATAGAAAGACTTTCGGAAACGGCAAGAGATATGGCTGGAGGAAACTTGGATGTAAAATTTGTAGGAAAATCTTACGATGAAATCAATAATCTTTCAAGAGCCTTAAATTTAGCAACAGAAGAAGTAAATAAAACTTTGGAACTTAGAAAAGATTTAATAGCTAATGTAAGTCACGATTTAAAAACGCCCCTAACCTTAATTAAAAGTTATGGAGAAATGATAAAAGACATAAGTGGGGACAATAAAGAAATGCGTGAAAAGCACATCAATGTAATAATAGATGAAGCAGATCATCTGACAGATCTTGTGAACAATCTTTTAGATATATCCAAACTTGAAAGTAAGCTTGAAGACTTTAACCCATTTGAATTTGACTTAAAAGAAATCATAGAAGGAGAAGTTAAAAGATTTAAAAGCTTAGAAAAAGATTTCCAAATAAAAACCACTTATAAGGGCGATTTAAAAATAAAAGGAGATCCTCAAAGAATAAAGCAAGTTGTGTATAATTTAATTTCCAACGCCATCAAATATTCGGGAAAAAGTAAGAAAATAGAAATAAAAGCAGAAGAAATTTCAAAAGACACTGTAAGGTTTGACTGTATAGATTTCGGAATTGGCATAAGTCAAGAAGAAATTGAGAACATATGGGAAAGATTTTATAGGGCGGGGGACAACCGTACAAGGCCTCGTGTAGGCACAGGACTGGGTCTATTTATCGTCAAAAGTATATTAGACATACATTCATATGCCTATGGAGTAAAATCCACCTTAGGAAAGGGCTCAGACTTTTATTTCATAGCTAAAAAATAATAAAAAATAAAATTTAAAATAAGATAAAAAATGGACTCTGAAAAAATTCTTTAAACCATATTTAAAAGGATTTTTCAGAGTTTATTTTTTTATAAAATTTTTCCTTAAATAAATTAATTTTAGAGCTTGAAAATGATTTCTCGAATATGCTATAATACTATTAAAATATTACTGGTATTATTAGTGGTATTTTAATAGTAAATTTCTGAGTGAAAAATGAAAGGAGAAAAAAATGAGGAAATTTAGGAAACATATTATGGCTGGATTATTAGCTGGCACATTATTACTTACTGCTTGTGGAAATAAGGAAAACAGTTCTGCAAGCGAACCAAAAGATGAAAATGTTATCAAAATAGCGGTAGCGGGCCCGCTAACAGGAGACAATTCAGAATATGGTATAGGATTTTCAAACGCAGCTGAAATTATGGCTGAAGAATGGAATGAAAATGGAGGAATTGATTCTAAAAAAATATCAATTGTAAAATTTGACGACAAAAACTCACCAGAAGAAGGAGTTTCAGTAGCAAATAAAATTGCAAGTGAAAAAGATATTCCTTGCGTAATCGGACACTTTGCATCAGGGGTATGTTTAGCTGCAGCTCCAATTTATCAAGAAAATAAAATTGTTGAAATTTCACCGTCATCTTCTCACCCAGATTATTCAGGAATGGGAAATTTTATTATAAGAAATAACACTGTAATTAATACCGAAGCTCAAGCAAGTCTTGACATAGCTGTTAATGATCTTGGCAAAAAGAACATAGGAATTATTTCTATAAAGACTGACTGGGGAGTAAGTACAGCAGGAATAGTTAAAGAAATAGTTGAAAAAGATTTTAAAGATGCAAAAGTTGTAGCTCACGAAGAAGTTATTGAAGGTTCTGACGATTACAGACCTGCAATTGCAAAATTAAATGATGCAGGAGCAGATGTTGTAATATGCGTAGGAATGTACAACCTTGTAGCACCTGTTGCTAAACAATATAAGGAAATAAATCCTGACATAGCTATTGTAGGATTCTCAAATGCTTATTCTCAACAATTATTGGAACTTGGCGGAGACGCTATTGAAGGAGTTGCTTTCCCTGTAATATTCTTCGCACAATCTGAAGACCCAAAAGTAAAATCATTTGTTGAAAAATACAAAGAAAAATATGGTTCTGAACCAAGTGCCCTTACAGCACAAGCTTATGACTCAGTTGGAGTATTCCTAACAGCAGCACAAAAAGTAGGAGTGGACGACACCGAAAAAATAGTTAATGAAATTTTATCTATGGAATACGAAGGAGTAACAGGACATACTAAATTTGATGAAAATGGAGATGTTCATAAAGCCTTTACAAAAATCGTAGTTAAAGATGGAAAATTTGACTTATTAAAGAAATAACATTTAGGAGGAAAAATGAACGCACAACAAATATTTAATGGAATAACCATTGGAATGTCATATGCCTTAATAGCAGTAGGTTATTCATTAGTTTTTGGTATTTTGCGTTTGGTAAACTTTTCTCATGGGTCGGTATATGCTTTTGGAGCAAATATAATATTATATTTGATTTCTAAAAATATTGGCATTATACCGGCCATACTTTTAGGAATAGTTTTTACCGGCGCTTTAGGTATATTAATTGACAAAACATCCCTTGAACCATTAAGAAAGGCAAAATCAGAACCTATAGCCTCCCTTATAACAACAATAGGTATTTCAAACATAATAAGTAATTTACTTATAGCATCCTTCGGAAGTCAAAAAAGACAATTTCCGGCCTTGTTCCCAAGTAAAACAATACAATTTTTAGGAATAGACATTCAATACACCCAATTAGGAATGTTTGCAGTATCTCTAATTCTTATGCTTTTACTTGTAGCTTTAGTAAATAAAACAAATATAGGACTTGCAATGAGAGCATCTCAACAAAATATAAAAGCAGCACAACTAATGGGAATAAATGTAAACTTTATAATTTCATTTACCTTCTTTTTAGGCGGAGTATCAGCAGCTATAGCAGGTTCATTAGTAAGCAGTTACTATTCAATGGCATATCCAAACATGGGATATATGGCAGGCTTAAAAGCCTTTGCAGCAGCAGTTTTAGGCGGTATAGGAAGCTTGCAGGGTTCATTAGTAGGTGGACTTTTAGTAGGATTGAGTGAATCTTTTGCAGCAACATATTTAGGCTCAGAATATAGAGATTCCATGGCATTTATTATATTAATAATAGTATTAATAATAAGACCTAATGGTCTCTTCGGTAAAAAAGGCGTTGAGAAGGTGTAATATGAAAAATTCAAAAAATAATTTTGCAAAACTTTTTTCAGCAATAGATAAATTTAAAATATATCTTTTCATTATCGCGATTATAGGTCTAATAGCAATTCCTTTTTTACATTTAAACAACTACATCATAAATATAATTATAAAAATAATAAATTACATCATTATGGCTTTAGGGCTTAATATCCTCGTAGGAATGACCGGTCTTGTATCCTTGGGACAGGCAGGCTTTGTTGCCATAGGAGCTTATACTACATCAATATTAATGATTAAATTTAATGTAAACTTTTTTCTTGCAATAATTGTAGCAATAATAATTTCAGCAATAGCAGGATTTGTTATGGGTCTTCCTACTCTTAGGCTTAAGGGTACTTATCTTTCAATAATAACTTTGGGTTTTGGAGAAATAATAAGAACTGTAATAATTGTCTGGGAAAAAGTTACAAACGGGCCATTAGGTCTTAGAAACATTCCATTGCCATCTATTTTCGGTTTTAAATTATCAATGTCAAATGGGGGATTGTATATTTTAACAGTAATAACAATGGTCCTTGTCATCTTGTTTATATATAGGCTACAAAATAGTAAAACAGGAAGAGCCTTTAGAGCAATAAAACAAGATGAAACAGCAAGTATAATGATGGGTTTAAATACAACTTATTATAAAGTATTGGCATTTTTATTATCAGCTGTAATATGTGCCATAGCAGGATCAATTTATGCAACTCAACTGGGTTACATAGACCAAAATACATTTACTTTTGATATGTCAACAATGATTTTAAGTATAGTAATACTTGGAGGAATGGGCACTATAAGAGGTATGATTATAGGATCAGTAATTTTAGTAGTTTTCCCAGAATTATCAAGAAGCTTGATGGACTACAGATTTGTTTTATACGGAATAATACTTGTAATTATGATGAGATTTAGACCTCAAGGCTTACTTGGTTGGAGAGATGTAAATGATTATAAACTATCTAAAAAGGTATTAACCGATCTTAAAAACATAGAAGGAAATGGTGCAAATTATGAGTGAGAATATATTACTAAGCGCTGAAAATATTTCAATTAACTTCGGTGGAATAAAAGCTGTTGATGACTTTACTTTTAATATAAAAAAAGGTGAGATAGTAAGCATTATAGGTCCCAATGGAGCGGGAAAAACCACAGCATTTAACTTACTGACAGGAGTTTATAAACTAAGTTCAGGAAAGATATTTTTTAAGGGAGAAGAAATCCAAAATAAAATTCCTCAAGAAATTGTAAAAAGAGGAATAGCCAGAACTTTTCAAAACATAAGATTATTCAAAGACATGAGAGTAATTGAAAATGTAATGATAGGAAATCATATTAATACAAAATATACTTTGCTGGATTCCATATTAAGTAATAAAAAGTTTAGAACCGGAGAAGATGAAAGTGCTTTAAAAGCTATAAAAATATTGGATTCATTAAACATGCTGGACAAAAAAGATTCTTATGCAGACTCTCTTCCATATGGTGATCAAAGAAAAGTAGAAATAGCAAGATCCATAGCAACAGGAGCAGAGCTTATATTACTTGATGAACCAGCAGCAGGAATGAACCCTCAAGAATCTGAAGAACTCTTAAGTTTTATAAAAAGTTTAAAAAATTTAGGAATAACAGTACTTTTAATTGAACATGACATGAGTGTAGTTATGAATGTATCTGACAGAATTTATGTTTTAGATAATGGAAAATTAATAGCTCAAGGAATTCCGGAAGAAATAGTAAATAACAAAGAAGTTATAAAAGCATACTTGGGGAGAGAAGCAGATGTTACAAATTAAAGAACTTAACACTTATTACGGTTCAATACACGCATTGAAAGATGTAAGTCTGAATGTTGAAAGTGGAGAAATAGTTAGTTTAATAGGAAGCAACGGTGCAGGGAAAACCACTCTTGTAAACACAATATCAGGCTTATTAAAACCTAAAAAAGGAGAAATCCTATTTGAAGGAAAGAATATAGAAAGACTTGAAGCCTATAAAATATTAAGACTTGGAATTTCTTTATCTCCTGAAGGAAGAGAAGTTTTTCCAGATTTAACAGTAAATGAAAATTTAATGTTAGGTGCCTTTACTATTAAAGACAAAAAACAAATAAAAGAATCATTTGAAGAAGTTTTTGAACTATTTCCAAGATTAAAAGAAAGAGAAAAATCTTTTGCAGGAAACTTATCAGGTGGAGAACAACAAATGTTAGCCATAGGAAGAGCCTTGATGTGTAAACCTAAATTGCTCCTTCTTGATGAGCCATCCCTAGGACTTGCTCCTAACATAGTTGATTTAATTTTTGACTTAATATTAAAAATAGCAAAAACTGGAATCACCATAATGTTAATAGAACAAAATGCCTATATGGCTTTAAATATTTCAGATAGAGCTTATGTATTAGAAAATGGAAAAATTTCAATGCAAGGCAATGCAAAAGACATAATAAATAACAAAGATATAAGAAAAGTATATTTGGGATTATAGGAGGAAAAAATGAAAAAAATTATAAATGACCCTAATAATGTTGTAGCAGAAACATTAAAAGGTTTAGAGTATGCAAATGACAAATTAGTATACGTTGAAGAATTAGAAGTAATAGCAAAAAAAGAAAAATCAGGAAATGTAGGAATCGTATCAGGAGGAGGTTCAGGACACGAACCAGCTCACGCAGGATACGTTGGAAAAGGAATGCTTGATGCAGCAGTTGCAGGAAATGTATTTTCATCTCCAAGCCCTGATAGAATTATTGAAGGAATAAGAAGAGCAGATAGTGGAAAAGGAGTTCTTTTAGTAATAAAGAATTATTCTGGAGACATTATGAATTTCGACTTAGCAAAAGAACTTGCAGAATTCGAAGACATAGACGTTGAAAGTGTAGTAGTAAGAGATGACGTAGCCGTTGAAGACTCAACATATACAGCAGGAAGAAGAGGAATAGCTGGAACAATATTCGTTCATAAAGTAGCAGGAGCTGCAGCTTTAAAAGGTTATAGTTTACAAGAAGTAAAAAGAATTGCACAAAAAGCTTGTGACAACATAAGAACAATGGGAATGTCCATGTCTGCATGTACAATTCCTGCAAATGGAAAAGCAAACTTTGAATTAGGGGAAAATGAAATTGAAATCGGTATGGGAATCCATGGAGAACCCGGTGTAGAAAAAACAAATATAAAAACATCTAAAGAAATAGCAGAAGTTCTTTTAAAACACATATTTGATGATAAAGACTTTTCAGGAAAAGAAGTTGCTTTATTAGTAAACGGATTGGGAGCAACACCCTTAATGGAACTTTACATCTTAAACAAGGATGTTAGAGAAATCTTAGAAACAAAGAATATTAAAGTGTATAAAAATTTAGTTGGAAATTATATGACTGCATTAGATATGTCAGGATGTTCAATTACTTTAATGGAACTTGACGATGAATTAAAAGAAATGATAGACGAAAAATGCGAAACTAGTGCATTAACCATTAACTAATTAAGGAGAAATCATGAAGATAAATACTATAGATTATTTAAAATATATAGAAAATGTTTATGAAAAATTGCAAAACAATCGTGAATATGTAACAAATCTTGACTTAGCCACAGGCGACGGAGATCACTGGAACAATATGAACATAGGCTTTGGTGATTTATTAAAGAATGCAGAAAAATATAAAGACTTACCTATGGACCAATTATTTAAAAATATAGGAATGACTATGATGTCAAAAATTGGAGGCTCATCAGGAGTTTTATATGGCGGTGCATATTTAGCTGCTGCAAAAGCTCTTAAAGGTAAAGAAGAATTTGACTTAGAGGACATATATTTAGCCCTAAAAACAATGGTTGAAGATATGAAAAAAAGAGGCAAAACTGAAGTAGGATCAAAAACAATGATTGATGCTTTAAATCCTGCCGTTGAAGAATTGGAAAAACATTTAAATTCCAGGGAAGAAGACCTTGTAAAAATTTTTGAAAATGTAAAAAATGCAGCTATAAATGGAGCTGAAAGCACAAAAGATATGCCAGCTATTAGAGGCAGGGCAAGCTATCAAAAAGACAAGGGAATAGGACACTTAGATCCAGGCGCAGTAACAATGGCTTATCAAATAGAATTGCTTTGCGACTACATTTTAAATAATAAAATAGGAAAGTGATAAGATGGAGAATAAAAGGCAACTTGTTTTAGATGTTATAAATGGTAAAAAAACAGAAAGAGTACCTTTAGGATTTTGGCATCATTTTATTTTAGGAAAAGATCAATTCATGGGCTTAGAAGACCCATCTTTGTTAGAAAAAGCCTATAAGGGACATGTAGATTACTATAAAAAAACAAATCCAGACATAATGAAAATTATGAATGAAGGATTTTTCGGATATCCACCAATAATGGATAATGATTTAAAAACAGCAGAAGACCTAAAAAAAATAAAATCCATAGGAGAAAATCATCCCTGGATACAAGAACAAGTAAAATATATAAAAAAACTTGCTGCAGAATTTAGCGATGAAGTTTTAACATTTTATAATGTATTTTCACCTTTACAAACAATAAGAATAAGATTGGATTTTTTAGATCAGGAATATGACAGATTTGTTTATTTAGCTGAAAACTTTCCTGAAGAATTTAAAAATGCTGGTTTAGAAATTTCAAAAGACATACAGATTTTAGTAAAAAAATTACTAACAGAAACAAGTCTTGACGGAATATATTATTGCGTTCAAAACATACAAAGTAAAATGTATGACAAAAATAAATATGAAGAAATAGTAAAGGTATCAGAACTTCCAGTTTTGGAAGTAGCAAACAAATATTCAGACTTAAATATTTTGCATATGTGTGGTTACGCAAGATACACAAATGATTTAAGTTTTTATAAAAATTATGAAGCAAGAATTTATAATTGGGCGACTTTTACAGAAAAAATATCAATAGGAGAAGGAAAAAAACTTTTCCCTGAAAAATGTATTTTAGGTGGATTTGACAATAATCCAGGAACCTTAATAGACAAGGGTTCAAAAGAAGAACTTGAAGCTTATACAAAATCTCTTATTGAAAAATATAAGGACACATCATTTATAATTGGTGCTGACTGCTCCATACCAAATGATATAGACGACAATCAAGTAAGAATTATTTCAGATGCAACGTATAAATTTATGGATGGTGAAAAAAATGAATAAAAAAGAAAGAGTAGAAAATTTTTTAAATTGTAAAGATGTTGACAGAGTACCTACAGCATTTTGGCATCACTTTGTATCATTTCATGACCATTACAATGGTAATGATCCTGAAATTTATAAAAAAGTAGTAGAAGGACAAAAAAAATATATAAAAGAATTAGATCCAGATTTAATTAAAATAATGTCAGACGGATTTTTTGGACATCCAAGCGTTTGTGAAAGAAAAATTGAAACAATAGAAGACTTAAAAAGAATAAAATCAGTAGGACCAGATCATCCTTGGATACAAAAACAAGTTGACTTTGTGAAAGAAATTTGTGACTTTGCAGGAGAAGACACTTATAAATATTATAATTTATTTTCTCCCCTACAATATATTAGACTTAGATTTGAAGAATATGATGAAGATTTTGAAAAATTTGTAAGATTATTTAAAGAATCTGAAGAAGATATGATAAAAGCAGCAAAAGAAATAGCAATAGACATAAAAATCTTAGTAAAAAAATTATTTGAAAAAACAAGTGTAGACGGAATTTATTACAGCGTTCAATCAGTGCAAGATAAATCTTTTGATGAAGAAAAGCATAAAAAAATAGTTGAACCCTTAGATCTTGAAGTTTTAAATGAAATTAATAAAATAAACGACAATGTTATGCTTCATATTTGCGGATATGGCCACTATACAAACAACTTAGCATGGTATAAAGACTATCCAGCAAAAGTATTTAACTGGGCAACTCACACTGAAAACATAGGTCTAAAAGAAGGAAAAGAAATTTTTGAAGGAAAGGCAGTCTTGGGAGGATTTGACAACAATAACGGAACTGTATTATACTCTGCTTCAGAAGAAGAACTAAAAAAGGAAATATTTAAAATACTTGATGAAGTTGGAACAAGAGGAGTTGCTCTTGGAGCAGACTGTACAATTTCTCAAGACATAGATATAAATAGGCTAAAATTAGTAGAAAAAATTGCAGGGGAATACAAATAGTAAGTAGGTAAATATGAAAGAAAATTTAAGCGATAAAATTTATAAAATAATAATAGATGAAATAGTTGCAGGAAGAATTAATCAAGAAACTGTTATTACTGAAAGGGTTCTTGTTGATAAATTTAAAATATCAAAATCTCCAATACGTGAAGCTTTAATTAAATTAAGTGTTGATAACATCATATATAGCATCCCGAGATTTGGATACAAAATCAATCTGTTTGACAAAAATTATCTGGATAGTATTTTAAAATTTCGCTTAAATATTGAACCTAAATATTTGGAACTGTACTTTGACAAAATAAGTGAATATGATTTGGCTACAATAGAAGCTAATATAGTAAAAATGGATAAAAATGCATTTGCAACTCCGATGGAATACTGGAGAAAAACAAGTGCTTTTCATATTGAATTAGCACGCTCTTATAAAGATAAGTTTTTTTATGAAATGTTAAAAAATATTTTAAATAAGCAACTTATTACATTTTCTTTACTTTATTGGGATGACTGGTCTAATATTTTAGACACAAAGTTAAGAAATAACCATATAGGAGTGTTAAATGAAATAAAAAATAAAAACAAAGAAAAAGCCATTGAATTACTAAAAGCTGATATCCAATCATTTTAACATAAGGAGATTTATGGACATATTAGAAGAATTAATCGAAATAGTAAAAGGAGATTCACAAAGAGCTTTAGGCTGCACTGAACCTGTTGCAGTAGGATATTGCGCAAATGTTTGTGGTTCTCTTATAGATGATAAAGATAAGATAAAAAATGTAGAAGTTATAGTATCAAAAAATATATATAAAAACGGAAAATCTGTTTACATTCCTGTTGTACAGGAAAAAGGTCTTATGCTTGCAGCAAGTTTAGGTATTTTTGCTGATAAAGTTGAAGACGGTTTTATGGTTTTCAGTAAGATAAACAAAGAAATAATAGACAAGGCAGAAAAATTTATTGAAGAGGGTAAAATTACTTTAAGAGAAGATAATACTCCTAATGATGTCTATGTTGAAACAATTATTGAAACAGACAAAGATAAAGGAACAGTTATAATTTGCGGCGGACACACAAAACTCCAAAAAGTTATAAAAAATGGGAAAGTTTTATATGAACAAAGTAATGAAAAAAGCGAAAAAGAAAACTCCTTTAACTTAAAAGATTTATCTTTTCAAAAATTGAGAGAAATTGTAGAAAACGCACCTGAAGGGACCTTTGACTTTACTCTTGAAGGAATTGAAATAAATAAAAAAGCAGCAATTGCCGGATTAGATAAAGAAAATAGTTTAGGTTCAACTTTAAAACGTTTAAGGGATGAAAATATTTTACCTAAAAATTTTATAACAGAAGCAAGAATAATGACTGCCGCAGCTGCAGACATGAGAATGAGTGGACAAAATTATGAAATTATGACATCAGGAGGATCAGGCAACCAAGGTATAGGAGTAATTTTGCCTATTGAAATAGTCGCAAATTATGAAGATGTTTCAAAAGATAAATTGGCAAAAGCACTATTTTTCGGTCATATCTTAAACAGATATGTAAAAGAATACTCAGGAAAATTATCGGGTATGTGTGGATGTGCAATAGGAGCAGCAGTAGGAGCAACTTGCTCAATAGCTTGGCTCTTAGGAGGCACAGATGAAATGATAGCAGGAGCAGCAACAAATGTTTACGCAAACTTAACAGGAATGGTTTGTGACGGAGCAAAAGAATCTTGCTCAATGAAACTGTCAACCTCAGCAGAAGAAGCTATAATTTCAGCATATCTGGCAGTAAACGGCATGATTTCAGATAAATCAACAGGAGTCGTAGGAAAAACTATAGAGGAAACAATCTCCAACATAGGAAAACTCTCAAGGACAGCATTTAAAAACGTAGATGATGTAATGTTGGAAATAATAAAAGCAAACTAAATAAAGTAAATAAGACCGTAAATACGGTCTTATTTTTTTAGTCTAAAGGAGGGTCAATTGGTGCAAAAATATTTGATTTAACAGAGATATTAAAAAGTGACAAGTTACCAGAAGTTGATAAAATAGGGAAAATTTTAAAAAATAAGAAATGGAAATAATTAATTAGCATCTAGATTTTATAGATGCTTTTCTTATACCTAATTTTAAGGAGGCTGTAATATAAGATATTTATTCTCCTAAGACTGATTTTTTATAATTTTTTATATTAAGCCCTCTTTTTTCATAAGGGATAACTCTCTTGAAAGGGCAGGCCTATTACAAGTTAAAAATTTCGCCAAATCCTCTCTGGATAATTTATTAGAAAATAAGGAGTCTTTACCATATTTGTCTATATATTTATTAATTTTTTCCCTAATTTTAGGTTTAGAATATATATCTAATTTGTAAGTTAAGTATGAAATTTGCTCATTATACAATTTTATAATATTTTCCATAAAAATCGGTCTGCTTGAGCAGGACCTTTTATTTTTTTCAAAGATTTTGCTAACATCAAGGGCTAAAACTTTAGAATCTTTTTTTGCAACCATAAATCTATCAGATAGGGAGGAAAAATTTAAAGAAAAAGAATCTGAAGTCTCATAAATTCTATCTATAATTTCCTTATCATCATCTATTGCAGATAGATCAATTCTTCCATTCAAAACTATACCTGCCTTAAAGCCCTTAGAAAAATCATATAGATATTCGCCTTTACTAAAAATTAAGGTTTTATGCTCAATACAAGAAAGTATGTGCTTTATAGTATCTTCATCTAAACCATAAAATAATTTGCTTTTTAAAATAATTTTTTCCATAAAATCCCCCTTTGTTGCTTCTGCAACTGCAACAAAAATTATCTATGCTATAATTATAAACGTAATGATAATTATTATCAAGGAGGAAAAAATGGAAAAGAATAAAATTAGCTTTGGACATGATTTTTTAAAGATGCTTGGTAGAACAAGACTTAGACCAGGCGGAGGTCTTATGACCGATTGGTTACTTGATCAGGTAAAGATCGATAAAGATATGAAGGTTTTAGAAGTTGCTTGCAATAGAGGAGATAATCTCATAAGAGTTTATACTGAATATAAGTGCAAAATAATAGGTATAGATAATGACCAAGTTGCCATAGAACAAGCCTTAGAGAATATAAAGCTTTTAGGTTTAGAAAAGGAAATTGAAGTAATGAATATGGATGCCTTAAAGTTGGATTTTGAGGATGAAACATTTGATTTAATAATCAATGAGGCAATGCTTACCATGCTTCCAAATGAAGAAAAAGCAAAGGCTCTTAAAAATTATCACAGGGTTTTAAAAAAAGGCGGTTATTTATTAACTCATGATGTTGCAGTGGAAAATGAAAGTGAAGATATAAGAAGGGAACTTTCAAAATTTACAAATATGAATGTGTATCCTCTAACCATAGAAAATTGGAATAAAGTTTTTATAGAAAATTCTTTTAGACCTTTTTCACAAAGAACGGGTAAGATGATTCTATTAGACAGGGATACAATTATAAAAGATGAGGGACCAGTAGGGGCTGCAAATTTTTATAAAAAAGCCTATTCAGAAGAAAATAGGGATAGGTTTGCAAAAATGATAGAAAGGTCTAAAAATTCAAGCATTTCATATATAGTTTTAGCAAGTAAAAAGGTGGATTAGATGAAAGCTATTAAAAAAATATCATTAATTTTATGTCTAGTTATATTTGTCTTAACAAGCATGACTGCATGTGGCAATGGAAAAACTGAGCAAAAGTCGGAAGGTAAAGAAGTAGTTAAAACTGAGGAAAAGAAAGAGGAAGAAAAGACAGAACAAGGCAAGGCTGAAAATAAAAAAGTTAGAACAATTACAGACCATACAGGCAATAAGGTAGAAGTTCCAGAGAAAATTGAGAGAATAGTAATAGATCAAATTCCAATTTTATCTACTTATATGGCTTATCATCAAGGAAAGGCTCCATACATAGTAGGATATGCTGGATCACTAAAGCAAGTAATTTCAAATACAGTTTTAAAGGATATAGCTCCAGAGCTTCTTGATAGCCAAAATACAGTTCAAGCTCAATCTGACATTAATATTGAGGAAATAATGAAGCTTAAACCAGATGTTATTTTTTACAATGCTTCGAATAAAGAACACTATGAAACTCTTAAAAAGACAGGGATTCCGTGTGTAGGATTTGCTACAGTTGGCACAAATGGACCAGCTGACCCAATAGATAGGTACACACAATGGTTAAAGCTCTTAGAAGATGTATTTGGCGAAAGCGGAAAGACAGATGATTTCATAAAAGCAGGTCAAGATATTGTAAAAGATGTTGAAGAAAGAATTTCAAAAATAGATGATAGTAAAAAACCAACTGGTGTGATTTTATGGAAGTATGTTGAAGGAGTACCAATGGTTGCTGGTAAAGGTGTTTTTGGAGATTTCTGGCTAAAGAGAATTGGTGTTAAAAATTTAGCTGATGAAACAAAAGGCTTTGCCAAAGTTTCTATTGAACAATTTTATCAATGGAATCCAGATATACTTTATCTTGATGGACCTGGTCTTCTTGATATTACAACAAAAGATGTATATGAAAATTCAGTAGAAGGTATCAATTTTTCAAATATGAAAGCTGTTAAGGATAAAAAAGTTTATAATACTAAGCTTGGCATGTGGAATTGGTTTACACCAAATCCGGACGGACCACTTGTCCTAGCATGGCTTGCAAAATCAACTTACCCAGAAGAATTTAAAGACTATGATCTAAAAGCAATGATTAAAGATTACTATAAAACATGGTATGATTATGAATTAACAAATGAACAAATTGAGGATATGTTTGATATATGATTAAAGAAATCTTTATCAAAGATAAAAAGATAACAGCAAGCTCATATGTGATACTAATTAGTCTACCTATATTGATCAGCGTTTTGGCACTTGTTATTGGGAGAATGCCTCTAAGCATCAGACAGATTGTAGATTTTTTCAATGCTTATTTAAGCGGGAGGGATTATGACCCTATGCTTGAATCAGTAATAATAAATGTGAGATTACCAAGGATTATTACTGGCATAGTAGTAGGAGCTGGTCTTTCCACAGCAGGTCTTGCCTTCCAAGGGGTTTTTTCAAACCCCTTGGCAACTCCTGATATATTAGGGGTAAGCTCAGCTGCAAGTCTTGGAGCTGTAATTGGTATACTTTTATCGCTTTCAACCTTATCTATTCAAGTCTTTGCTTTAGCTTTTGGATTAATTGGAGTAGTTTTAACCCTTTATATTGGCAAGAGTAGAACTAGGTCATCAACGATAATGCTTATACTCGCAGGTCTTGTAGTTTCCTCATTATCAAATGCTCTAGCGTCTCTTTTAAAATATACAGCAGACCCGACAGATAAGTTGCCAGCCATCAGTTATTGGCTTATGGGTTCTTTTGCAAGATCATCTTATAAAAATTTGATGTTATCTGCGCCCCTAATAATTTTGGGAGTCATCATAATAAGACTATTGATATTTAGGCTAAATATCATGAGCCTATCAGAAGATGAAGCAAAAAGTCTAGGAGTTAATGTAAAAAAAACTAGGCTTATTTTTATATTTGCATCAACACTTATTACAGCCTCATCTATATCAATGTGTGGGCAAGTCGGATGGATTGGTTTGATAATTCCTCACATGGCAAGGATGATGGTGGGAGCTAATAATACTCATACTCTACCTTTTAGCATATCTTTAGGAGCAAGTCTTATGGTACTAATAGAGGCTTTATCAAGAACGGTTTCTGTAATAGAACTACCTATTTCAGTTCTTACGGCAATAATTGGAGCTCCAATTTTTATAAGCCTAATTAGAAAAACTGGGGGTGGGTTCAATTAAATTAGAAGTAAAAGACGCAGGATTTTATTATGATAAAAATCATGAATTATTTAAAAACTTATCTTTTAGTCTGGCTCAAGGTCAGGTTTTATCTATCTTAGGGCCCAATGGTGTTGGTAAGACTAGCCTTATAAGATGTATATGTGATTTTGAAAAATGGAAACTAGGAAATAGTTTTATGGATGGAAAAGATATTTCAAGTTTTAATAGAAGGGACTTATGGTCTAAGATATCATATGTTCCTCAAAAAAGATCATTTTCTTTTGAATATTCTGGAATTGATATGGTAGTGTTAGGGCTTTCTAGTAAACTTGGACCATTTGCAAAACCAGGCACAAGAGAATATGAGAAGGCAAATAATATTATGAAAAGCTTATCTATAGAAAACCTTAAAGACAAGTCATGTTCTGTGATGAGTGGAGGAGAACTTCAGATGGTTCTCATAGCCAGAGCCTTAATTTCAGATCCAAGCTTAATCATATTAGATGAGCCGGAAAGTGGCCTTGATTTTAAAAATCAGCTAAAAATAATTTCATTAATCAAAAAACTATCCAAAATAGACAATATCAGTGTTATTATAAATACTCATTACCCAGCCCACGCTCTTGAAGTAGCAGATAAATCCTTGATGTTAATGGAAAATGCTAGGCATAAAATAGGAAAAACATCTGATATTATCTGTAAGGAAAACATGAAGGAAGCCTTTGGGGTAGAGGTTATACTTGAAAAAATAAAAAACGATAAGAAAGAATATAATACTATAATACCCATTAGCATAGCAGGTGATTAAAATGAAAAATATCAGTAAGGGAAAAATATTGATACCAGAAGAGGTCATACCCATAAAAGACCATCAAACTATAAGCAAGAAACTTGTAGATTTGTATGATCTTCACATCTTACTTATGAGTCTTGATCAAAACACCAGCATTTCCCCTGAATTTTATGCTGAAGAAAGAATATATTTTGTTTTAAAAGGTGAGCTTAAATTTAATAATGAAAGGCTTATAAATAACGAACTAATACTTTTTGAAAAAAATAAACTTTTTGACATAGAAGCAAGGGAAAAAAGTATATTTTTAGAAATCGCAATTAACTTAGAGGAGGAAGAAATGAAAAACATTGACAAAGGAAAAAAAATTAAACTAGTTGACTATTTAGATTATGTAGATGGAGGAATTGCAAACATTGACCTTGCTTCAAAAGATGATTTTAGGTTAGTTATTATGGCTTTTGATGCAGGAGAGGGACTAAAACCACATAAAGCTCCAGGAGATGCTCTCGTCCTAGCACTTGAAGGTAAAGCAAAGCTTCTTGTGGGAGATAAGGAAATTGAGATTGAAGCAGGAGAGCAATTAGTATTTCCGGCAAATGTAATCCATAATGTAACTGCAATTACAAGATTTAAAATGTTATTAATCTTATCTATAGATAAATAAAAAAGAAATTGAATTATTTTTTAATCATAAAGTTAACCCTTTAAATTAAATCAAATACCAGAGTAAGTATTAAAGCTTACTCTGGTATTTATTTTTCCTCTCAGTCTAAGTTTTGTAATTTTATATTATGCTATAATATTAACATGAAGCAGTAAAAAGTTTAATAAAATATATACATAGGAGAAAGAAATGGCTAAAGTAGAAAATAATGAAAGCACACAAAGAGCAGAACTACATAGAAAAATATGGTCAATAGCAGACAATGTTCGTGGAGCAGTAGATGGTTGGGACTTTAAGCAATATATTTTAGGAATTTTATTTTATAGATTTATCTCTGAAAATATAACCGAGTTTTTTAACTCCGCAGAACATGAAGCAGGGGACATAGACTTTGATTATGCAGAAATTTCTGACAAAGAAGCAGAGGAATATTTTAGACCAAACACAGTTGAAGACAAGGGTTTTTTTATATTACCCAGTCAGTTATTTAAAAATATAGTAAAAAAGGCAAAAGACAATGAAAATTTAAACACAGACTTAGCTAACATATTTAAAGCCATAGAAGGCAGTGCAGTAGGCTTTGCATCAGAAGATGATATAAAAGGACTATTTGAAGAAATAGACACCACTAGCAACCGTTTAGGAGGCACAGTAGCAGAAAAAAACAAAAGGTTGACTGACATCTTAACAGGTATAGGAGAAATAAATTTTAAAAACTTTCAAAACAATGAAATAGATGCCTTTGGAGATGCTTATGAATATTTGATTTCCAACTATGCAAGCAATGCCGGTAAATCTGGCGGAGAATTCTTTACACCTCAAACCGTATCAAAACTTTTAGCAAGACTCGTAATGGAAGGGAAAACAAGCATTAACAAGGTATATGATCCTACCTGCGGTAGCGGCTCTTTACTTTTGCAGATGAAAAAACAATTTGATGAGCACATTATAGATGAGGGTTTTTTCGGACAAGAAATAAATATGACCAACTTCAACTTGGCTCGTATGAATATGTTTTTACACAATGTAAATTACAATAATTTTTCCATAAAAAGGGGAAACACACTATTAAATCCCTTACATAAAGATGAAAAACCCTTTGATGCTATAGTTTCCAATCCGCCCTACTCAATAAAATGGGTAGGCGATGGAAATCCAACCCTTATAAGTGACGAAAGATTTGCACCAGCAGGGAAATTAGCCCCAAAAGCCTACGCAGACTATGCCTTTATAATGCATTCTCTTGCCTACCTATCAAGTAAGGGCAGAGCCGCCATAGTATGCTTTCCAGGAATATTTTATAGAAAAGGTGCAGAAAAAACTATTAGGCAATATTTAATAGACAACAACTTTATAGACTGCATAATACAACTGCCGGAAAATCTCTTTTTTGGCACCTCAATAGCAACTTGTATTTTAGTAATGGCAAAAAATAAGACGGAAAATAAGGTCTTATTTATTGATGCAAGTAAAGAATTTAAAAAAGAAACAAACAACAATATCTTGGAAGAAAAAAATATTAATACAATAGTAGAAGAATTTAAAAATCGTGAAGATAAGGAATATTTCTCAAGATATGTAGATAGAGATGAAATAGTAGAAAATGATTATAATCTTTCGGTTTCTACTTATGTTGAAAAGGAAGACACAAGAGAAAAAATAGACATAAAAGTCCTTAATAAGGAAATTGAAGAAAGAGTAAAGAAAATAGACCAGCTTAGAGCTTCTATAAACCAAATAGTAAGGGAGCTTGAAGATGAGTAAGATGGATGAACTTTTAAGAAATGAAAAGGTGGAATGGAAGAAGTTAGGGGATATTGGAACATTTTATGGTGGTATAACAGCAAAATCTAAATCAGATTTTATAAATGGAAATGCGAAATTTATAACATATAAAAATGTGTATTCAAACCCAGCTACTATATTATATTCTGATGAAAAGGTCAAAATTAATAAAAACGAAAATCAAAGAAAGCTAATGTATGGAGATATTATATTTACTGGTTCATCAGAGACACCTGAAGAATGTGGAATGTCTTCAGTAATAACTGATGAATTGACAGAAAATGTTTATTTAAACAGTTTTTGTTTTTTTCTTAGATTAAATAATAAAGATATACTTTTACCTAATTTTTCAAAACATTTATTTAGGTCAAGTGCTATTAGGAAGAAAATTGTGAAAACGGCATCTGGAGTAACGAGATTTAATGTATCAAAAGATTTAATGAAAGAAACTGAAATTCCAATCCCATCTTTAGAAACTCAAGGGAAAATTGTAAAAATACTTGATAAATTTACAAATTATGTTACTGAATTACAGGCAGAATTACAGGCAGAATTACAGGCAAGAAATAAGCAGTATGAATACTATAGGGATATGCTTTTAAGTGAAAAATATTTAAATAACAAATCGATGGAACTTTTTCTTAAATGCAATAATTCTATTAAAAAATGCAAACTAAAAAATGTTGCAAAAATTACAAGAGGAAAAAGACTTGTTCGTAGTGATCTTGAAGAGAAAGGCAAATTTCCAGTTTTCCAAAATAGTTTAAAACCATTAGGATATTATTATGATAAAAATTTTTCTGGTAATAAAACTTGTGTAATATCAGCTGGCGCAGCTGGGGAAATTTTTTATAGAGAAAATGACTTTTGGGCAGCTGATGATGTTTTTGTAATAGATAGTGATTCAATTTTAAACAAATATATTTATTATTTTTTATTGAGTAAGCAAAAATTAATAAAAACTAAAGTCAGAAAAGCAAGTGTACCAAGATTATCAAGAGAAGAAATAGAAAGATTAGAGATTTTAATTCCAAGTGTTGAATTACAAAAAGTGATAGTTGAGGTTTTGGATAAGTTTCAAGACCTGCTTTCTGATACTCAGGGTTTGTTGCCAGAGGAAATTGAAAAAAGACAAAAACAATATGAATATTATCGTGAAAAACTCTTGACATTTGACGAAGAATATGTAGAGAGAGAGAGAGAGAGAGAGCATATCTCTCTAACTCGTATTTAAAATTTCTTAAAGAAGCTGGAGAGATTGTTGGAGTTAAATTATTTAATATTAAGTGGGAAAATCTTGGCTCAGTTTCGGAGATTGTTCTTGGAGGTACTCCTAGTAAAATAAAACATGAATATTGGAACAATGGAAATATTCCATGGATGAGTAGTGGAGAAGTAAATAAAAAAATAATTTATAATACAGATAATTTTATAACACAAGCTGGTTATGATAACTCTAGTGCAACTATGGTTCCTGCAAATTCAACGGTAATAGCTTTAGCAGGTCAAGGAAAAACTAGAGGTTTGGTTGCAAGAATAAAAATAAATCTTTCTACAAATCAATCGTTAGCAACATTAGTTCCAAAAGATAATATAAATAATGATTATTTATATTACTATTTAGATAACCAATATATTAAATTACGTGAAGTATCATCAGGAGATGGAAGTCGAGGAGGTCTTAATAAAGAAATTTTAAAGAGATACCCAATTGTTATTCCTCCTATTACTATTCAAGAACAAGTGGTTTCTATCCTTGATAAGTTCGATAAGTTGGTAAATGACATTAATGAGGGTTTACCTAAAGAGATTCAGTTAAGACAAAAACAGTATGAGTATTATAGAGAAAGGCTTTTAAATTTTCCAAAATAGAAAGGAGATATTATGTCCGAAAAAACCACAAATTATGGCAGGTCAACTATTGCTGAAATGACAAATGGAATAATTTTAGCGAATTTTAAAAAGGATACAAGTTTTAGAGAATCTTCCTATCAAAGTGAAAGTGAACTTGAAAGAAAGTTAATTGATAATTTAAGGTCTCAAGGTTATGAATTTATAAATATAAGTTCCAAGGATGATTTGTATAGAAATTTAAAGAATCAAATTGAAAGGTTGAATAATGTTTCTTTTACAGGTGAGGAGTGGAGAAGATTTTTACTTGAATATTTAGATGCTCCTAATGATGGAATGATTGAAAAGACTAGGAAGATTCAAGAAAATAATATTTATGATTTTATTTTTGATGATGGTCATTTAAAAAATATTAAGATTATTGATAAGAAAAATATTTATAACAATTTTTTGCAGGTTATTCATCAATTTGCTCAAAAGGGAACTCATGACAACAGATATGATGTAACAGTTCTTGTAAATGGTCTTCCTCTTGTACATATTGAGCTTAAAAAAAGAGGCGTGAATTTACATGAGGCATATGACCAGATTCACAGATATGTTAAAGAGAGTTTCAATAGTGACGGATCTTTGTATAAGTATGTTCAAATTTTTGTTATTTCTAATGGTACTTACACCAGGTATTTTGCTAACACGACTGCAAAGAATAAAAACAATTATGAGTTTACTTGCGAGTGGGCTGATGCTAAAAATAAAGTAATTTGTGATTTAGAAGATTTTACAAAAACTTTTTTTGAAAAGCGTGTTATTCTACAGTTACTTACTAAATATTGTGTTTTTGATGTGAGCGATACTCTTCTTATAATGCGTCCTTATCAAATTGCTGCAACTGAAAGAATTTTATGGAAGATAAAATCAAGTTATGAAACAAAAAAATTCGGGAAAACGGAGGCTGGAGGTTTTATTTGGCACACTACAGGTTCCGGTAAGACTTTAACTTCTTTTAAGACTGCAAGGCTTGCTACAAGTTTTGATTTTATTGATAAGGTATTTTTTGTTGTTGATAGAAAAGATTTGGATTATCAAACTATGAAAGAGTATCAAAGATTTCAGCCGGATAGTGTAAATGGAAGTAAGGATACCAAGGAGCTTAAAAGATGCATTGAAAAAGATGATAATAGGATTGTGGTAACAACTATTCAAAAATTAAATGAGTTTGTGAAGAAAAATCCTAACCATGAAATTTATGATAAGCAATGTGTTCTTATTTATGATGAGTGTCATCGTTCTCAATTTGGAGATGCACAAAAGAATATAAGAAAGGCTTTTAAAAAGTATTACCAATTCGGATTTACTGGTACTCCGATTTTTCCAGAAAATTCCCTTGGCGGAGATACGACAGCGGGAATATTCGGGGCACAACTTCACTCATATGTTATTACTGATGCTATTAGAGATGGCAAGGTTTTGAAGTTTAAGGTTGATTACAATAATATAACTCCTAAATTTAAAAGTGCTGAAAAAGAGAAAGATGATTGTAAGTTAGAAAAATTAGAAAATAAAATGCTCCTTCATCCACAGAGAATTTCTGAAATTACTAAGCACATTCTTAGGGTTTTTGATACAAAGACCCATAGAAATGATTTTTATGATTTGAAACATAGAAGGCTCAATGGATTTAATGCTATGTTCGCTGTTCAAAGTGTTGATGCTGCAAAATTATATTATGAAGAGTTTGAAAAGCAGCAAAGCGATTTGCCTGAAGATAAAAGACTTAAAATAGCTACAATTTATAGTTTTGCAGCCAATGAAGAACAAAGGTCTATTGGAGAAATTTCTGAAGAAGATTTTAATGTTTCTGCTATGGATTCATCTGCAAAAGAGTTTTTGGATAAGGTTATAGATGATTATAATAAATATTTTAAGACAAATTTTTCCACTAATGGAAATGAATTTCAAAATTATTACAAGGATTTATCTCTTAAGGTGAAGGAAAAACAAATTGATTTACTTATTGTGGTAGGCATGTTTTTAACGGGATTTGATGCACCTACATTAAATACACTATTTGTTGATAAAAATCTTAGATATCATGGACTTATTCAGGCTTTTTCAAGGACGAATAGAATTTTGAATAAGGTGAAAACTTTTGGAAATATTGTTTGTTTTAGGGATTTGGAACAAGCTACAAGGGATGCGATAAAAACTTTTGGCGATGAAAATAGTGTTAATATTATTTTGGAAAAGTCTTATGAAGAGTATATTAATGGTTTTAAGGATGAAGAAACAGGTAAGATTCAAAAGGGTTATGTAGAAATATGTAATGAGATAGTTTCTAAATTTCCGGAGCCTACAGGAATTATTTTAGAAGCTGATAAAAAAGATTTTGTAGAACTTTTTGGGGAACTTCTTAAAGCGGAGAATATACTTAGAAACTTCGATGAGTTTGAAAAATTTGAGAAAATTATTTCAGATAGACAAATGCAGGACATGAAGAGCGTCTATGTAGATATTAGAGAAAGTATTTTAAACCATAGGAGAAATGGCGAATCAGATAATGGACAAATTGATTTTTCCGACCTTGAGTTCCAAATAGATTTACTTAAAACAGATGAAATAAATTTAGACTATATTTTGGCTTTAATTTTGGAAAAGTCAAAAGAGCATGATGATGTGGAAAGCTTAAAGGCTGAAGTCAGAAGGGTGATTAGATCAAGTCTTGGCACCAGAGCTAAAGAGGGATTGATTATGGACTTTATAAATAGTACACGATTATCTGAATTAAAAAATACTGATGATATTCTTGAGTCATTTTATAGTTTTGCAAAGAAAGAAAAGCAAAAGAAAATTCTATCTTTGATTGAAGAGGAAAATCTTAAAGAATATTCAAAAAGGTTTATAGAAAAGGCTATCAGCAAGGGCTATGTTGAATATGCAGGAGATGAGCTGGACAGTATAATGCCCCCTGTTTCCCGTAGGCAAGGAGCAAGAGAAAAGAAAAAAGAATCTGTATTGGAAAAAATAAGAAAAATTGTAGATGTTTTTGTTGGAATATAAAATTTAATTGGAACTTATAAATCTATTTAAAAAACTTTTTAGATAGATTTTTGGGATTGAAAAAAAGCAGTTATTAAATCTTTTTTAATAGCTGCTTTTTTAGTTTTATTTTTTTATAAATATTTTTCTTGTATAGTCTTCGTTTAATTTACCTGTGGAAAATGTGTTGTATACATTTGTTGCAAAGACTTCTTTTTCATATATTGCTTTTATTTCCGGGCTAAGGTCTTTTAAATTTTTTTTGTTTGTAATTATTGGGTATTCAAGGTCTTTTAAAATTTCAAATCCTTTTGAGTTTCCGGCTAAAAGTCTTAGGTAGGGCAGATATAAATAATTTTTTATGTCTTCCTTTTTTAAGTCTAATATTTTTGAAAGTATTAGGCGTCTTATTCTTGAGGATGAATATCTTTTATTTGTGCAGGAATTAATAAATTCAGAAAAATTTTTGGCATCTAAATTTTTTAAAAACAGGTTTTCCATACCTATTTCATAGTCCATATAGTCTTTTAAGCTTGAATCTAAGAGGATTTGATGTTTAAAAATATGGTAATAGTTTTCCAAATTGTTGAGTTTTTGTTTTTTTATGCTTTCATAAGTTTCCAGGGGTAAAAAATTTTTTACGGATTTATTTTGAAAAATTTTTTTTCTTATTAGACTTGCAGATGCAAATTCTAAGGTGGAATCTTGGCTATTGTGGTCTACTCCCACTCTTTTTATGGTTTGGGCTGAAATTTCAGGGTTTATTTTTTTTATAGCTTTTAAATATTCAAGGCCCAAAATATTATTGGCTTTTTTTAGGGCATCTTTTTCTATTTTATTTAAAAAATCCATGGCAATAAGGGAAGATTTTTGATAGGAATAGCCTTTTTTTAAATTTTCTTTTAAATTTTCCCTATAAATATCTTTATTATTTTCTATTTTTTCCAAAATATTTTTTAAAATTTCAATTTTATCTTCAGAACCGAAAATAATTTTTTCAACTTTCAATTTATTCAAAATATTTATTGAAGCTTTTGCGAAAATTTCAGCATTTTGTGTTGAAAAATAAACGGGAAGTTCAAAAACTAAGTCTACGCCTAAATCTATGGCAAGTTTTGCTCTTTGGAATTTATTTATTATTGCAGGTTCTCCTCTTTGCACAAAGTTTGAAGACATGCATACAATAATTTTTCCATCGGGATACATTTCTTTAATTTTATTTATTTGATATAAATGACCCTTATGTAAAGGGTTATATTCTGCAACTAAACCTATTTTCATTTTATCACCATATTTATTATACAATTTTCATTTAAAATTTTTCCATCATTTTATGGTATAATTACTAAGGAATCTAAAAGTAAAATATTTTAGGAGGTATTAATGAATATATTAGTCATTAATTGCGGAAGCTCTTCTTTAAAGTATCAATTAATTGATACTGAAGAAGAATGTGCTTTAGCAAAAGGTCTTGTTGAGAGAATCGGAATAAGCGGTTCAAGAATTAAACATGAGACCAAAGAAAAAGAAAAAGAAGTTATTGAAACTCCTTTAGCTGATCACAAAGATGCGATAAGTCTTGTAATTAAGTGTCTTCTTGATGAAAAAATAGGAGCTATTAAAAGTGTAAATGAAATAGGTGCTGTAGGCCATAGAGTTGTACATGGAGGAGAAGAATTTTCAGATTCTGTTTTAATTACTGAAGAAGTAAAAAAAGCTATTGAAAAAAATGTAGAGCTTGCTCCTTTACACAATCCTCCAAACATTATAGGAATAAATGCTTGTGAAGAGTTAATGCCAAATACTCCTCAAGTTGCAGTTTTCGATACAGCTTTTCATCACACTATGCCAGCTGGAAATTATATGTATGCAATTCCTTATGAATATTATGAAAAATATAAAATAAGAAAATATGGTTTTCACGGAACAAGTCATAAATATGTAACTGAAAGAGCTGCACAACTTTTAGGAAAAGATAAAGAATATATAAATTTAATTACTTGCCATCTTGGAAACGGATCTTCAATTTCTTGTATAAGACATGGAAAGAGCTGGGATACTTCAATGGGATTTACTCCTTTACAAGGACTTATAATGGGAACTCGTTCAGGAGATATTGACCCGGCAATTGTTACTTTTATCATGGAAAAAGAAAATTTGAGTCCTGCTGAAATTAACGAAATTTTAAATAAAAAGAGCGGTGTTTTAGGACTTTCAGGTATTTCATCAGATTTTAGAGATCTTGAAGATGCAGCGGCAAAGGGAAATGAAAGAGCTGCTCTTGCTCTTGATGCTTTTGAAGCTCAAGTTACTAAAACTATAGGATCTTATTTAACTGAACTTGATTATTGTGACGCAATAATCTTTACTGCAGGAGTAGGAGAAAATTCACCGGACAACAGAGCTGCAATAATTAATGCTCTAAGTCAATTTGGAGTAAAACTTGACAGATGGAGAAACAAGACAAGAGGAAGAGAAGCTATAATATCTTCAAATGACTCTTCAATAAAAGTCATGGTAATTCCTACAAATGAAGAACTTATGATTGCAAGAGATACAAAGAGAATTGTTGAAGAAATGTAATCTATATAAAAAAGCCAAGTCATTTTTGACTCGGTCTTTTTTAATTGTTTTTATTTATATCTACTATAATTTTATCAATTCTGTTTTTAGAAGCTTCTGCAATATGAAATTTTATATTGTTTAAAATAATATCTTCGCCTTTTTTAGGGAACCTGTCTATATTTTCAATAATATAACCGGCAACAGAATCAAATTCTTCAGTTTCAAAGTCCTTATTTAAAAGATGACCTAAATCTTCAACGTTCATGGAACCGTCAACTAAATATTTATTGGGAGCAAGTTTTATAAAGTCCATATCTTCTTCTTCATCATATTCATCATTTATTTCTCCGACAATTTTTTCAATTAAGTCTTCGGTGCTTATCATGCCTTCTGTTCCTCCATATTCATCAGAGACGATGGCAATGGAAATTTTTTTGTGTCTCATTTCATTAAAAAGATTTGCTATGGGCTTATATTCAAAAGTATAGTAGGGTTGCTTTAAGAGGTCTAAGTTATCTTTAAGAGATCCGGTAAAAGTTTTTGAGAAAAGATCTTTTACATAGAGAATTCCTAAAATGTTATCTAAATCATCTTCATAAACTGGCATTCTTGAAAAATTTTCTTCTTTTATTGTCTTTGCGATTTCTTCATAAGTTGAATTTACATCAAGAGCAACAATATCAGTTCGTGGAGTCATTATATCCTTTGCAAAAGAATCTCTAAAGCCCATTACATTTTCAATAATTCCAACTTCACTTTTATCAATAATTCCTTCTTTTAAAGAAATACTTACGGCATCTTTTAAATCATCTTCAGTCATTAGTGGTTCTTTGTAGGACCAATTTATTTTAAAAATTTTAAAAATTCCGCTTAAAAGAAGCCTTATAAAAAATACCAAAGGTTTTAAAAAATAAAAATAAATATGGTAAAGTTTTTATTTTTTTCAATAACACTTTCATAATTTTTTTTAGCAATATGTTTTGGAAGAGATTCACCAAACAATATAATAAAAAATATTCCCAGAATACAACCTAAATATAAAAATCTATTACCAAAAGCTTTATAAAATGTCATTGAAAGAAAAATTATACTTAAACCGTTTGAAAAATAATCTCCTATTAAAGTTGTGGAATATATTTTTCCATCCTTGCTTAATTTTTCAATGTATTTAACATCAATTCCATCATCAATAAGTTTTTTCTTTTTTTGTGGGGGAAAGATGTAAAAAAGAATTTTCAATTATGGTGAATTTATAAGAAAGCACCAAAAATATAAACCAAGAAAGTATATAAAAATAAATCATTAAAAATTTCAAATCTCCTTTTTACTTATTATATTATTTGCTTAAAAAAAAGTCTATTAATAGGAATTTGTAAAATAAAAAGGCGACCTTAAGTCGCCTTAAATTTTATTCAACGGTTACTGATTTTGCAAGATTTCTCGGCTTATCAACATCAATTCCTTTTGCAAGGCTAGTATAATAAGCAAGAAGTTGCATAGGTATTACACTTAAGATAGGCATTAAATCTTCTTTAGTTTCAGGAAGATAAAATACATTTTTGCAAGCTTTGTCTAAAAGTTCATTTTCATCGTGAATTCCTATTCCATATACATGTCCTCCACGAGCAGTTATTTCTTTTATATTTGATTGAGTTTTTTCAAGAAGTCTTTTTTGAGTTGCTACGGCAAAAGCCGGAGTTCCATTTTCAATTAAAGCTAAAGATCCGTGTTTTAATTCTCCTGCAGCAAAAGATTCAACGTGAATATAAGTTACTTCTTTTAATTTTAAAGCACCTTCTTTTGCACTTAAATAATCGAGACCTCTGCCTATATAAAATGAGGAGAAAGAATCCTTTATTTCTTCCGCTATAGATTTAAAAACATCTTCTCTATCTAAAATTTCATCAATATATTTTGGAAGATTTTGCATTTCATCTAAAAATTCTTTTAATTCTTCTTGAGAAATTTTTCCTGTCTTATAAGCAAAGTCTAAAGTTAAGAAACACAAAGCAATAACTTGCGCAGTGTAGGCCTTTGTTGAAGCCACACTTATTTCAGGTCCTGCATAACAATACATAACTTTATCTGCTTCTCTATCTATGGAAGAACCTACCACATTTGTAATGGCAAGGACTTTTCCACCCTTTCTTTTTGTTTCTTTAATAGCTGCAAGAGTGTCAGCAGTTTCTCCTGATTGAGAAACAACAATTAAAAGAGAATTTTCATCTATAAAGGGATCATTGTATCTGAATTCTGATGCAATTTCAGCAAAGACAGGGCGTTTTAAATATTTTTCTAAAAGATATTTTCCAACTTCTCCTGCATGAAAAGCAGTTCCACAAGCTACAATATAAATATTGGAGAAATTTTCTATTTCTTCTTTTGTAAAGGAATTTGAAAGTTTTATAAATCCGTTGGAAATTCTTAAACTTACAGCATCTTTAATCATTTGCGGTTGTTCGTGAATTTCTTTAATCATAAAATGTTCATAGCCTTCTTTGCTTGCAGCTTCAAAAGTCCAATTTATTTCTTTAATTTCTCTTTGAACTATATTTTTATTTTTATCATAAATTTTATACTTTCCATCTTTAATATAAATAAGATCCCCGTTTTCAAGATATATAACTTTTTTAGTAAGTTCTATTATACTTGTAATATCGCTAGCAAGGATAACTCCATCGTCACATATTCCAGCAATTAAAGGAGCATCATTTCTTAAACCTATTAAAACTCCTGGGTCTTTAGAAGAAATTATTCCTAAAGCATAAGCTCCTTCAAGAATTTCTCTAACTTTAAAAACACTTGTCAACAAATCTTTTTCATAATATTTTCCAAGGGCTTGAGCTATTACTTCACTGTCAGTATCAGATTTAAATTCAACACCTTTTTTAATAAGATCCTCTTTAATACTTAGATAATTTTCAATTATCCCATTATGAACAATACTTATAGAATTATCCATAGAATTGTGGGGATGAGCATTTATATCTGTGGGAACGCCGTGAGTTGCCCACCTTGTGTGTCCTATACAAATTTTTGAATTTAAATCAAAAGAAGATTTTTCAATTTCTTTTAGTAGAGTTTGAATTTTACCTGCTTTTTTAATAGTTTTAATTCCATCTTTTAATATAGAAACTCCTGAAGAGTCATAACCTCTATACTCTAATTTTTCAAGGCCTTCAAGAACTATATTTAAAGCCTCTTTTTCTCCGTTATAGCATACTATACCGCACATATTTACCTCCAAAAATAATTTAGAGATCCACTCCATCAACTTTGTTTTGTAATTGCTTACATATTTGTTTGATGTTTAGGCTGTGGTACCTACGAAGCATCCGCCGAAATTTCGATAACTTCGTTCCTCGTTAACCAATAAGGTCTGGCGCTTAATATTTTTTTATCTCAAAGTGAATATTAACACAGAGCTTTTGAATAGTAAAGTTTAAAGGTATTAAATTGTCTGTATTTTCTATGTGTGTTATTATTAAATTAACAAATGGAGGAAAAAATGGAAAAAGAAAAAATTTTAGCAAGAGTTGGAGATAGAACAATAACAGGAGAAGACTTTAATATTTTTATGAGTCAATTGGATCCCAGTACAGGTCAATATTTTATTAAAAATAAATTACTGGACCAAGTTTTAGATGAATTAATTTATCAAGAAATGTTATATCTAAATGCAAAGGAAAAAGGCTGGGACAAGGATGAAGAATTTCAAAAAGTTATAAGAAAAACTGAAGAGTCTTTGTTAAAAACATATTCTCTTGGAAAACTTTTCGGAGATATTAAAGTTACTGAAGGAGAAATAAAAGACTATTTTGAAAAACATAAAGATGAATTTTTATCACCAAAGTCTGTTCACGCTTCTCATATTTTAGTTGATAACTTAGAAAAAGCTCAAGAAATAAAAAATAAAATAGATAAGGGAGAAAATTTTGCAGATCTTGCCAAGGAACATTCAACTTGTCCATCTGCACAAAAGGGTGGAGATTTAGGAACTTTTTATCCAGGACAAATGGTACCTGAATTTGACAAAGCTGTTTTCCAAATGGAAGTTGGAAAAGTTTCTGAACCTGTAAAAACACAATTCGGCTATCACATTATTAAAGTTAATGAAAAAAATGAAGAAAAAAAATTGACTTTTGATCAAGTAAAAGGTCAAATTGAAAATAAAATCAGAAAACAAAAAGAACAAAAACTTTATATGGATACTATGGGCAAACTTTCAGAAAAATATAAGGTTGAAAAACATTCAGTAGAAGAAGACGCATAAGCGTCTTTTTTTCTGAAATGGGTATCTATATAAGGGAGGTTTTAAATGAGACTTGGTTTATTTAATTTTATTGATGGGGCTTTAAAATATTTAGATGAAAATAGAGAACTTTTTGAAAAAGTTGCCCATGAACTATCTAAAGCTTTTAGAGCTATGTGTAAATCTGATGAATCCTTTGTAAATATTACATATAGAGTTAAAAGCAGAGAAAGTGTAAAAGAAAAAATTGTAAGAAATAATTATTATGTTTCTGGACTTTCGGAAGAAGATACAATTTTCACCCTTCAGGATTTAGTAGGTTTAAGGTGTGAGTGCAGATTTATTGAAGATGAAGAAAAAATTTTCAAAAAAATAAAAAAGATATTTAACATTAAAGTCGATGATGATTATTACACGACAAAATCTTACAAAAAAATTCGTTTAAAGCTTTCTGAGCCTCAACCTCAAATTCAAAAAAACGGTTTTGAAATTTATAAAATTGACGGAGAATATTTTGATGATGGGAGAAAAATACATTTTGAACTACAGGTAAAATCCATTGTAAATGTATTTTGGGGAGAAATTGATCATAAGGTTCTTTATAAAAACTATAATTATATGATTACTGAAAATTTTTTCAGGGATATTTTAGGTTCTATAAGAACAAACCTTATTATGATAGACACTCAATTAAGGCTTCTTTATAACCATGTAGAAAGCATGGAAAATAAAAGCTATCAGGATAATACGGATCAGTTAAAAATTCTTCTTTCAAAAATAATTCATGATGTCTTTATTAATAAGGTTAGGGAAGAACTGGGGATTATTTTAAATTTTAAAGATACAACTGATGTAATAGTTGATTATCTTTTTATGAAATGTGTAAAACAAAAAGAGCTTTCTTATGGAGATCAATTCATTAAACTTTTAAACAGGATAACGGCTATAAGCGATATGGAATTGGATCTTGAACACTATTTGGTTTTTGACAGAACCCCATCATATTTTGATGATTTTACTCGCTCTATAGGTGCATCCCTTGTAAATGTTATTAACGAAGATTTTGAATGGAATCTTTTCTTTAAAATAATTTTTATAATTGAAGGAGGTTCCAGGGCAGAGTCTTTTGAAGAATTTTTATATTTTTTAAGATATAAATATTCTCTAATTTTCCTTGATGGCTTCGCCGATACAAAATTAACTTATAAGGCTCAAAAGGAAATAGAAGATGAACTTTTAAAAATAACTGCTCTTGGATTTAAGAAAGAATCAACTTTTGATTTTATTATGAGAAAAGCGCCTAAAAAAATTGAGCAAAAAATTCCTGAAATAATTCAATTTATAGATAAGAATTCTAAAGATGATTTAAAATTTATATTTGATAAAGATTAAGAGGTAAAAATGAAAGAAATATATTTTGCAGGAGGATGTTTCTGGGGAGTTGAAGCATATTTTAAAAAGTTTGAGGGAATAGTTGATACAGATGTAGGATATGCAAATTCAGTTTCTGAAAATCCAACTTATGAAGAAGTTTGTAGTGGCAGGACCCTTGCTGCAGAAACAGTGAAAATTATTTATGATGAGAAAAAAATTTCCCTTTTAGGACTTTTAGAAAAATTATTTAAAGTAATAGATCCTACTTTATTAAATAGACAAGGTCCTGATATAGGGCATCAATATAGAACCGGAGTTTATTTTACAGATGAAAGAGATAAAAAAATCATTGATGATTTTATAGAAAGTATAAGAAATAATTACAAAAGAGAAATTGTAACGGAAGTAAAAAAACTTGACAATTTTTATTTGGCTGAAGAATACCATCAGGACTATTTAGATAAAAATCCCGGAGGTTATTGCCATATAAATTTAAATTTTTAAAGCTGCAGTTAAAGCTGCAGTTTTATTTTTTTTAGAAAAATAAATTGATGAAGTATTGTTTTGTTTAGGTTATAATTAATTTGAGGGGGAAAAAATTGAGAAAATTAAAAAACTATCAACCCGATAGAGTTTTTTATTATTTTGAAGAGATAACGAAAATTCCAAGACCTTCATTTCATGAAGAAAAAATTGCAGATTATATTGAAGCTTTTGCAAAATCAAAAAAACTTCAATATTACAGAGACAGTTTTAATAATATAATTGTTTATAAGGAAGCTCACAAAGATTATGTAAATGTGGAACCTATTATTTTACAAGGTCACATTGATATGGTTTGTGAGAAAAAACCTGAATCGGACCATGATTTTTCAAAAGATCCAATTAATTTTGAGGTTTTTGAAGACAAGATAATTGCAAGGGAAACTACTTTAGGAGCTGATAACGGAATAGCAGTTGCAATGATTCTTGCACTTCTTGAAGATGAAAATTTAAAGGCACCGAAGCTGGAATGTCTTTTTACTGCAAATGAAGAAACTGGAATGACTGGAGCTTTGAATTTAGATGGGAAAAGACTTTCTTCAAAAAGGCTTTTAAATCTAGATTCTGAAGAAGAAGGAATATTGACTGTATCCTGTGCAGGAGGTCAAAGAAATGAAGTTAGGTTCAAAAAAGAATATGAAGATTTAGAAAAAGGATATATTTTTTACGAACTTTCCATTTCAGGTCTTAAAGGTGGCCACAGCGGAGGAGAAATTCACAAATATCACGGAAATGCTATTGTAAGACTTGCAAGAGCCCTATATAGATTCGATGAAGAATTTAATATAAAGCTTATAAGCCTTAGCGGTGGTGGAAAGCCCAATGCAATTCCAAGATATTCAAAGGCTAAAATAGCAATTAAAGAAGAAGATTTAAAAAACGCACAACTTTTAACAATAAAATTAAACAGCGAATATGTAAAAGAATTGGGTAAAATCGATCCTGATATAAGGCTAAATTTTGAAAAATCTTTTGAAGAAGAAAAATGTTTAAAAGAAGACCTTAAAAAAAGAATTATAGGTCTTTTAAATGTAATGCCAAATGGAGTTTTGACTATGAGCAGTGATTTGGATGGTTTAGTTGAATCTTCATCAAACATTGGCGTTTTAGAAGATGACGGAACTTATATCAATATAATTTCAGCTTTAAGGAGCAATAAGGGAACTCTTAAAGAATTTTTATCTCAAAAAATTAAAATTTTATCAAAATTTTTTGGTGGAGATTTAGAGATTCTTTCAGTCTATCCTGAATGGCCCTTTGAAGATAAGTCAGCTTTGATTGATTTGATACAAAAAAGTTATAAAAATCTTTATAATAAGCCTATGGAGATTTTTGCCACTCATGGTGGACTTGAATGCGGAATATTTAAAAAGTCTATAGGGAACATTGAAATGGCATCTATAGGTCCAGAAATGCATGGAGTACATGCTCCTGGTGAAAATTTAAGCATTTCGTCTACAGAAAGAACTTATGAATTAATAAAAGAAATTTTAAAAAATACAAAATAGGAGGTAAATATGAAAAAATTTTTATTACACGAAGGAGATTGCGGATGTGGTTGCGGATGCCACGATGAACATGATGAACATGAAGAAGAAATGGTAGATTATATGGATATTACCCTTGATGATGGAACTGAGCTTCAATGTGAAGTTTTGGGTATCTTTGATTTTGAAGGTAAATCTTATATAGCTCTTTGCCCTGTTGAAGGAGAAGAGGAAGAAATTTTAATCTACGAATACAATGAAATCAACGATGAAGAAGTTGAGCTAAATGTAATTGAAGATGAAGATTTATATGATAAGGTTGTAGAAGAGTTGGAATCTTATTTCGAAGAGGAAGATGAGGAAGAATAATTTCTTTGGTATATAGGGAATACTCAAAATTTCTTCAAGAAAAATTTAATGAAAAAGTATATAAACTTCCCATAAAAATAGAAGGCCTAACTTGTCCTAATAGAGATGGAACTTTGGGAAAGGGTGGTTGTATATTTTGTGGAGAAGAGGGTGGAAGTTTTGAAAATAGGTGCGGATCAATAAAAGATCAGATTGAAAAAAATAAGGCACTGATTGAAAAAAAGTATAAGGCCAAAAAATTCATAGCATATTTTCAAAACTTTACCAATACTTATATGGATTTTGAAAAATTTAAAAAATCCATAGAAGAATGTTTGTCGGAAGATATTGTAGGAATTAATATTTCCACAAGGCCTGATTGCCTGCCAGAAAAATATTTAGAATTTTTAGAAAAGGTTAATGAAAATTATATGGTAACTTTGGAGCTTGGTTTGCAAACTCCAAACTATCATACTTTAAAAATTATAAATAGGGGTCATGGACTTTCGGACTTTATAGATGGAGTTATAAGGACGAAAAAACATGGGCTTAGAATTGCAGTTCATCTTATATTAAATTTGCCTTGGGATGATGAATTAGATACAATTGAAGCTGCAAAACTTATGAATGCTTTAAATATTGATGAAGTAAAACTTCACGCTTTATATATTTTAAAAAATACACTTATAGGCAAACTTTATCAAGAAGGAAAAATTGAATTAATAAATCTTGAGGAATATAAAAAAAGGGTTATTTTATTTTTAAGAAATTTAAATAAAGAGATTGTCGTTGAAAGAATTATAGGAAGAGCTCCGAAAGAAAACTCTCTATTTTGCAACTGGAACACTTCTTGGTGGAAAATAAGAGATGAAATAATAGAAGAGATGGAAGAAAATAATTACTTTCAGGGAGATCTGAGAAAGGGAGATTATCATGATTAAATTTATTTTAGGCGCAAAGGGTGTCGGTAAAACAAGATGGCTAATAGAAAATGCTAATGAAGATATGGCACAAGGAAATGGAAACATTGCATTTGTAGAAGTTGACGATGATCACATTTTTAGTCTTGATTATAATATAAGACTTATAAATGCTACTGAGTATAACTTAAATGACCTTGAATCATTTTACGGTTTTATTTGCGGACTTTGCGCAATGGATTACGACCTTCAAAAAATCTATGTAGATGGAATTTACAAGGTTTTAAATTTAAGTATAACAGACCTTGAGTATCTACATAAGAAACTTGAATCCGTAAAAGATGCGGCATCAAGAGAAATTTATATAAATGTAGATTATTTACAAAGTGATATGTCCGACTATTTAAAAGAAAATTCCATTGAAATAACATCGGACGAAGTAAAATAAAAATAATGAGAGATAATAAGTTATTGACAAGGATAATTGTAATAATATTAATAGTGATGCTTATATTGCCGCTAATTTTACAATTTGCCTACTATATTTAGAAAGAAAAATTTTGACAAATTTAGAGAATGTTTTTGAGCGGTTCTTTTTGCACCGCTCAAAACTTATTAAAGATTACGATGACAAATTAATAAGTAAAAAAGAATTTTTAATAAAGAGCTATGAGTTTTTTTCTTTTAGAAACCCCAAGCCCTTTTTATTTGTAAATACCTATGAAAAGGGAATGTACAATTATCAGTACTATAATATTGTTGCAAAATATTATAGAATGCTGGCAAAGGAAGAGAAAAATAAAAGAGCCTATAATAGATTTATGAACATTTCAAATAAAAATTATGATTTGAAAGATAGGATGATTTTAGAAATTTTAAAATTAAAAAATTTTAAAAATATAAGTGCCTACTACATAAATTGTGATTCTAAAGGTTTGGAAGGAAAGATTTTTGAAATAGTTTTAAAAGATGAAAAAGAAGCTATTTTTCATACGAAAAATGAAAAGATTTTAAAAGTCTTAAAAGAAAAAAATATATTTGAAAAAAATCAAAAAAATTCTCTCATTGATAAATATATCAATGAGAGATATTGAGCCTAAGGGCTCTTTTTTTGTTTTTATTTTTCCTCTTCATAGGGATCGAATTCTATTCCTTCAAAATCTTCTGCAATTATATTTCTACTTTTTTCATAAAGGAAATCTGGAACAAAAAAACTTGCAGCATAATTTGAAAAGCCACCTATAATTCGCATAAGGCTTCCAGCTTCATCATCTTTAACAAGATAGGGAATATTTTCTTCTTCAAAAATTCCCTTAATCAAATCAAATCTTACCCTGTCAGAAACAGTTAAAAGTTTTATAAACTTAGGATCTTTCATAAAATCACCTCATAAAATTTATACCACAAAAATAAAAAAACTCCCCACCAGAAAAGGGAGTTTCTATATTACATATTCTTAGAATAGAATTCTACGATTAATTGATCTTCTATTTCTACAGGTATATCTTCTCTATTTGGAAGAGATACTAAAGTTGCTTTAAAGCCTTCTTGTTTAGAAATATAAGGATAACTTGTAACAAAGTTTGTTTCGTAGTTTTCTTTAAACAAATCGGTTTTCCTTCCTCTTGGAGAAAGTTCGATTACATCACCAGCATTACATCTGTAAGAAGGAATGTTTAATTTTTTTCCATTTACATAAATGTGTCCGTGAGTTACCATTTGTCTTGCTTGTCTTATAGAACTTGCAAAACCCATTCTATAAGTAAGATTATCAAGTCTTCTTTCAAGGAATTGAACTAAAGCCGGACCTGTTTGTTCTTTAGATTTCTTTGCTTCTTTAAAAAGATTTACAAATTGTCTTTCAAGAACCCCATAGTAAGCTCTTAGTCTTTGTTTTTCTAAAAGTTGTTTTCCGTATTCAGTTAATTTCTTATCGCTTCTTGCAGTTCCCTTAGTCATTCTTTTAGCTGCTTTCGGGTGACCGCAAACATTCAAACCTAATCTCCTAGATAATTTAAATCTAGGTCCCATCATTTTTGCCATTATAAATTCACTCCTAATTTAATCTTGCCGCGATAATTAGAGCCTTAAATATTATACAGAAAATCTTAATTTTTGTAAACTTAATTTTAAAAATTTTTTAAAATTTCGAGGACCTAAACAATATTTTTTATAAATTTATTCAAAAAACTTATATTAAAACTTTTTTTGATAAAATGTAAATAAAAGATTTTTAATAAAATAAATATAAAGTGTTTAGGAAGTGACATTTATGAAAAAAAATTGTAAAAGATTTTTAGCTGTTTTACTTATAATTTTAAGTTTATGCTTTTTTACAAAAGTAAGTACATTTGCAGAAGAAACAAGAAAGCCCATTAAGGAAATAAATCTTATCGCAGATTGGTTTAAAAATCCAGAAGCCTATGGAGAAATTCCAAGGGGAAATTTTAAATTTGAGTCTGAGGCTAATGGTATAAGCGCGATTATGACATGGCAAGAGTTTACAAATAAAAATTGGAAGGATATTAAATCTAAGATAAAAAATTTTGCTAAAGATAAAAAATATAGAATAAGCTTTATGGTGTATTGCAATTCAAATGAATATTATATTTCCAAAGACACTAAGATTAAAATGAACGGAGAAGAATGCAGTTACTATGAATCATATATTGTTGGACAAGGTTATTCCCAAGGAAAATTTGTCACAAAAGAATTTTTAGCAAAGGACAATAGAGAAAAGATAGATAAAATAAATATAAGCTGTAAAGAATTTTCCCCACCGGTCATAGGCGATAAGGTAAGAAAAGATTATAATTTTATACTATCAGACATAGACAGAGCAAAGGGATTGGAAGTTTCTAACGATAGACATGTCTGGTACAAATATAATGAAGATAGAAAAGAATGGGGTATATGCACAGATCAAGTTTTCCAAGAGGGAAGATATAAATTAGCATTTATTGTTGAATGTAAATCGGATAGTTATGTATTAATTGAAGATACACAAGGAAAATTAAATGGTAATGAATGCTATAATGGTGGTTTTACAAGTGCAATTACTGTAAAAGATTCAACTAAATATTTTTACACTAAGGAATTTAAACCTAAAAAATTAGTTGATGTGCCCTCAGTTAATACGGGTCTTGTTTACAACGGTAAAATTCAAAAAGGTATAAATGAAGATACAAAGTATGTTTTCTTAACAGAAAATGAAAAAATTAATGCAGGAAAATATAAAACCCTGATAAAGCCTTCAGATGAATACGCCTGGAGCGATAACCACAAAATAGAAGAAAGATATTTGGAATGGGAAATAGAAAAGGCAGACCCAACTTACACAATTCCTGAAAATCTTACAGCTAATTTAGGAGATAAGCTTTCAGATGTAAAACTTCCTAAGGGTTTTTCCTGGGAAGATGGAGAAATTTCTTTAGCCAGTTTAGGAGAAAAATCTTTTGCTGCAATATTTACTCCAGAAGATGAAA
>NZ_AWXB01000026.1 GCF_000478985.1 Peptoniphilus sp. BV3C26 | reverse complement strand
AAATCTGCTGTATTCTTTGATTATTTGTTTTAGGTATTCAGGATTTTTTAATGCTTCAGATAATCTTTTTGTTTCTTCCGGAAAGCCCCCGCCTCTTTCGAAAAGTTCAAAATAACCTTGCTCTTTTCCTTCTTCACTTAAATCATGAGATAGATACCATAGAGATTCTGAAATCCGATCTCTTTCATAATCAAGAGCTTCTAAAAGCTCTGCATTTGTAGCAAATTCCCCACTTTTAAGAAGTTCGTTTATCCTCTTTGCAGCATCACTCCAACTTAAAACATGCGTATCATCTTCTCTTGCCGATGTTCCGTAAGCTAAATGAATGCCTTTATCCGAATACCAGGAAGATACTTCTCTTTCATCAATGTAAAACCCGTTTCCGCCTTTAAAGGTATCTTTGAGGTATTTTCCCAATTCTTCATTACTTTTTCCTTTAGAAAACTCAGCAATAACAGGAAGTCTCCCGCCATCGTGATTTCCTCCGTTAATAAGGACGGTATCTATATCATTCTCGGTTAGTGGTATAGTAAGGCTTATCTGTCCATAGGAATTTTCTGGTAAAGAAAAAGAAGCCTTTTCAGCTTCTCTTATCTCTGCCTCAGTATTTTCTTTTAGATTTCCACTACTTCCTTGATGGTCATTTCTTTGAGAGCTGAAATCATCGCCCCATACTGCGGATTGTTCTCGTCCTCTATCTTCCAAGCTGCCATCAGTTTCGGTTTCTCTGTTCTCATAAATTCTATCGCCTGTTTCTGAATGTCCATCAGGTGTCCTGTCAACTTCTTCTCCTTGTATAGGTCTACCAACATCTCGAAGTGGCTCTGCTCCTCGCTCTGTGAAAGAAACTCCAGCCTCATCACTGCGTAGGTCGGATTTGGATACTTCCTTATGAAGTCCGTCTCTTCCTCCAAGCTGTTTAGCGTATTCTCCTTGATTTTCTCTATTATCTCGTCTGTACTCTCCATTTCGGAGAACTCGCTCGTTTTCATTTCTTCCCTGATCATCTCGTCGAAGTACATATTCTTCTACCTCCTCTAATTCTTCTTTAATCTTATTATATCCCGCTTCTTTTCCTCTTAAAACTTCTTTTTGAAGCTCAAGTTCTTTGCTTTTTTGAATGGTCGCATCAATAATCTTTCCGCTAATATCCGATACGCTTTCACCAAGACTCATTAGAGATATGCTGTCAAGTCTTTGAAAATTCTCTCTTAAAAGCTCGTAATCTATCGAATAATCTAACTTAAATCTTGACGCTACCGCATAGCTTATCGAGTCCCTTACAAACTTGGTAAAGGATATTCTATCCTCATCCGCTACTCTAAGTTCATTCATTAAGGTATCTATTTTTTCATCACCGTAGAGTCTGCTTAAAGAAAAGATGTTTTCAAGTGTGCTTTCACTTTCCTCATAGCCCTCGCTTTTTATCATTTCCTTTAACACATCTTGATGATTTTCTTTGTCAAACTTCCAAAGATTTACTTCGTTGACATCTCTGTTTCTTGAAACTGTCTGACCTATATCAAAAATATAGTCCACTTTTTTGAATGTGCCATAGTCCTCTAAAATGGGGATCCCTTTCTGTCCTCGCATTACTGTTCGATTAAAACGTTCCCTCCAGTAGTCAAACTTGGCACAAGCTATTGCTTCAGGATTTTTATCATAGATACTTAATTGACTTCTAAAGTCATATCTTTGATTGTTTCCGACAACCTTTAAGAGCTTCAGATACTCTGCTTCACTATGAAGCACATCTTGTTTTATAAGCTCCAAAATGTTATGAAAATCATTTATTCGCATTTTTACCTCCTTCGTTTTTCCAAACAAAAAAAGGCGGTTAGATTTTACTCTAATCACCTTTTGGTTCTATGATCTTATTTATTCTATTTCAGCACTATCCATTTACCTGATTTGGTAGAGCCTTCTCTTTTAATAACTCCATGAGCTTTAAGATTTCTTATATGGTATCGCACTCCATCTGCTGTTATTTCTTTAATCTCATTTGCTATCTGTTCCGCAGTAATACTTGGATTGTCTTTCATAAGAAGCACTATCTGTTCTTGGATGCTGTTTTTTTCTTTGGTAGTTTCTTTGGTAGTTTCTTTGGTAGTTTCTTTGGTAGTGCTACCATTAAACTCTTTCAAAAATTCTTTATTCACACCCATAACTGCGTTGGTATAGTTATCTTCTTCATTATCCGGATAAAACTTAAGCTCAGGAGAACCATTTTCTAATAGTGCATCCTTTGCACGCCTTATACCCGAACCGTAAGACTCTATCAAATTAAGTGAAAAGAACATATCTTTAAGTTCTTTGTTAAGATACTGCCTTCGATCAAAAGTTCTATCCCTGTTAAGAGCCTCAATGGTTACAGGAGGGAGCGGTCTATTATGATTCACAAAAGAAATTCTGTCCTTGTAAATGTATATCCCAACATATTCAGGCGTATCGTATTCCTTATGCAAAATGGCATTTGTAGCAAGTTCCTCAAATGCTGTAAGAGGATAGTTATAGACAATCTTATGCTCGATTTTATCCGCTTCCCTTATGGTATATGAAGCCATAATATTATCTTCAAAATATTTGCTGACTTGCTTTGCCTGTATCCAAACCGGGCCATCAAATTTCTTTGATTCCATTTTATCAGTTCCATCAATTTCTCTTATGATTTCAACATGGGCATTTGGAATAAATTTATTTGGTGTATCTGCAAACATCAGCACAGCAAAATTTTTAGCTCTATAACCGCCATACTCACTTTCACTGACAAGCCCCATACTCTTTGCCATATCCAGCTTAGACATTTCTCTAATATCTTTTTTTGCTCCTGTTTGAAGCAAATATTCTTTCATATATTCATAGCTTAAATCATCTATGGTAGCTGTATCGTTCAAGTTTGAGCTAAAAGAAAAGTTTGCAAACTTCTTCAAAAGTTCAAATTCTTCGGTTGGATTTGGAAGCCTTGAATCTCTACCGACTCTAATATATCTTCCTGCCTTTAATCGAATATCTTTATCTTTTTCTGCCCTTTCACTTGTTTGAAACGGACCGTTACTACCACTTTCTACCGCAACTACGATATAGTATTCATCATCAATTTGATCCGTAATAATGTGATAGTTGATTTTAGGATGAATATTGGCAAGGAGCGATTTAAGTTCATTTTCTATTCCCTCTAATTTTGCTTCCTTTATCCCTTCAATCGGTCTTTTAGGAATTGCTTTTTCTCCCGTTTCTTTATCATCGACTTCTTCAATACCAACAAACAACAAGCCTATCTCATTGTTCATATAGTTATTGGCAAAGGCACAAGCAGTTTTTAGAATTTTATCTTTAAAATTTGCCGACTTTTTATATTCGATAAAACTGCTTTCTATGTTTTGATTTTCAAGAATGTTATGAGCCATTCTTTTTATATCTAAAAGCTGCATAATACCTCCTCTTTTCAAAATCTTTATTTGTATATTATACCATTTCCAGAGGATTTTCTCCACTCTGAAATCAGCAGGCACTTACTTGCGATATTTTAAAACCGCCTCCTGTATCTCGCTTTCAATATCTTTCAAGAATTTTTCTTTGGAAGATTTCCCTTTGGCAATATCCGCTAATTCCATTTCCCACTTTGCAGTTGTTTCCGCTGACTTAAAGGTATCGGATACTATTGTTACAAGGCTGATCCCCTTATGCGTGGCAATCAAATTTTTCTTATCTCTTTCGACAAAACCCTTATAGATTAAGTTTTCAATAATTCCTGCCCTTGTTGCAGGTGTTCCAAGTCCCTTTCTTTCCACTTCTACACCTTTTTCTAAGGCTTCATTTCCTGCAATCTCCATAGACTTTAGAAGCGTATCTTCAGTGAAGTGTTTCGGTGGTTGAGTAAATTTTTCTTTAATCTCTTTATTTTCAATGCTTAAAACATCACCAATGCTCACATCAGGAAGCTCTATGAACTCATTCTTCTTGGACTTGTATTCTTTGAGGTATTTGCTAAAGCCCTCGTCTCTAATTACCCTTCCTGAACTTGTAAATTCAAATCCGTCAAATTCAGCTACAATCTTCGTTGTGTTTTCCACTAATGGATAACCTACACTTGCGTGAAGCTTATTAGAAATAAGCCTATATACCTTCGCTTCACTATCGGGGATACTCGATAAATCTTCACTTAACGAGCTTACTGTCGGAATAATAGCGTGATGATCCGTAACATTTTTTGAGTTAAATACCGTCTTGATACGCTCTGTATCAAAATCATTTTTTCCTAAAATGTTATTGACCGTACTTACAATCATATCTTCCGTTAAGCATCTGCTGTCTGTTCTTGGATAGGTAATTAGTTTCTTTTCATATAGGCTTTGAGCATAATCAAGCGTCTGCTTTGCTGAATATCCAAAATATTTATTACACTCTCTTTGAAGTGTTGTCAGGTCAAAGGGTAAATCCGGCTTTGTAATCTTTTCTTTTTGAATGACATCAGTTATTTCAATATTATCGCCTATTAAATTAATAAGCTGCTCTGCGGTTATTTCATCACCAATTTTGTCTGTCGATAATGTAAATCCGTTCATAGAAAGCTCTACGGTGTAGTATTTTTCTTTCTTAAAATTACTTATTTCTTCATCTCTTTTTACAATCATGTAAAGTGTTGGGGTTTGCACTCTCCCGACACTGTAATTTTGCTTATACAGGCAAGAATAGAGCCTACTGATATTCATTCCGACAAGCCAGTCTGCAATAGCTCTTGCCTGTGCCGATTCAAAGAGCTTATCGTAATCTTCACCATTCTTTAGATTGGAAAATCCCTCTTTGATAGCACTATCTTCCATTGACGAAATCCAAAGACGCTGCATTTTCTTTTTGCATTTAGCTTCGTTATATACCAGTCGAAAAATACTTTCTCCTTCTCTTCCCGCATCGCACGCATTGATAACTGTATCAATCTCCTTATCATTCATCAGTTTTTTAAGGATATTGAACTGCTTTTTTGTAGCCTTTGCCACTTCAAATTTGTACTGCTTCGGAATAATCGGTAAATCCGATATATTCCACTTAGCGTATTTTCCATCATAAGCGTCCGGATTTGCCATCTGAATTAGATGACCTACGCACCAAGATACCTTATATCCATTTCCCTCATAGTATCCATCTTTCTTTTTTGTAGCTCCTATTACCTTTGCAATTGATATAGCTACACTCGGTTTTTCTGCTATCACAAGTATATGTTCCATGTATATTTTTCCTCCTGCTTTCATTGTAAAAGGGCGAAAGATTTTACTCTCCCGCCCTGCGTTTGCACCCATAACAATATATTTTAAGATGCATTTATTCTTCATCTTCAACTTCTGCTTCTCCTATTTCTTCCTCACTTTCTGCTTCCGAAAAGAAATCATCATCTTCCTCCTCTAATGCTTCAAGCTCCTTATCCTCTTTCTTTTTTACGACCTTAAAGTAATAACCTGCTCCTAATGCTCCGCCTATAACAAGAAGCAGAATAATGTATGTTCCTAAATTACTCTTTTCTTCTTTTTTCTCAGGCTTTACTTCTTCCTTAGTTGGCTCCTCTTTGCTAATCTCCTGCTTCGGAGCCTCTTTCTTTTCAACCATATTTAGAAGATCATCTTCAGATACTTCCGTTAAAAGCATTACATTTTCTTGTGTCTCATCGTGGTTGATGATGAGATGGAAGGTCTTACCGTTTTTCGTTTGAAAGGTAATAAACTGTCTTGCATCAGCAGAATACAGATCCGTTTCTTTGTTATCACCGCTATCCCCGTGATGAATAGGATAGTCCTTATTCGCATTGTCCTTATTTTCCGTAACGGTTCCTCTTGCCTTTGACGGAGCAGAAGCTACTCCCTTATTGGTATTTACAGTCTTACTTGTCCCGTCCATAGATGAATCCTGATTGTTATTGGCAGGAGCTTTCGGTGTCAGCTTATTAGGATAGCGAATATCTTTCTCTTTCGTTTCAGAATTACTTGTATCTTTTACAGTATTTTCTGAACTCGCCTGTGTAGTTGTGCTTTTTCCTGTGTTGTTTACAGGTGTTTGATTTGAAATGCCTGAGTTTTTCTTAATTCCGGAAATAGGACTGTTCAGTGCAGGCGGATTAGATATTACGGGAGCCTTGTTTGCTTCATTTGCCTTTTCCTCAAGCTCTTTAATCTTTTTATTCAGCTTATCCATTTCCTTCTTCATGTCTTCTGATAAGCCCTTATTTTCCTTATCTTTTTTCATTTTTTCTTTCAAGCTTTCAATCTCATCTTCAAGGTCTTTGATTTTTTCTTTCTGCTTATTGCTTAGTTTGTCTTTATCCTTGATTTCACCATTTAACTTATCAAGTTTTTCCTGAAGCTCCTTAGTATCTTTTTCCATTTTGGAAATATCATTTTTAGAAAGCTCTGTCTGCGTTGATTTATCTTCCGTCTTTGGAGTTTTCGTCTGCGAGCTTTCATCCTGTTTCGGCTTTTCGTCTTCTGTCTGAGTCTCTTTATCTTTAGCCTCAGTCTTTGCTACCTTACGAATAATC
>NZ_AWXB01000025.1 GCF_000478985.1 Peptoniphilus sp. BV3C26 | reverse complement strand
TTTGCTATGGTCTTTCTTAGTTGACTTAGTTTTGTCATCTGTCTTAAAGCTTTTTATTTGCCCTAATATGGACTTTTTATCTTTATCTTGACTCTTTACTTGTTCTTTTGATTTTAAGAGCTTAGAGGACAAAATACGGACATTCTTATGTTCCTTTCCGTTGTTATCAATACTTGTTTTTACTTGTCCAAATATTTTAACAAAATCTCCTTGTTTTAGGTTCTCTAAATCTTTTGTCTTATCTCCATAGGCTGAACAATTGGTATAAATTTTATTCCCACCGTCATCTTTTGAAACAATTGAAAAGTTACTTACCTTGAACTTTTCTCCACTAGCATTTTCTCTTTCAAGATTTTCTACTTGACCTGCTATATTACCCACGAGATTTATAAGATCATCTTTTTCTTCAAGTTCATTGGTATTTCCAACAATCTTACCTTGTTCTTTCATATCATCAATCATATAGTCAAAGTCATCATTTAATAGACCTGTTGTGTCTTTGATCATAAATAAAACATAGACTTCTTCAAGTGCCTTTTCATCAGTAACGCCTTTTTCTATGCTCACAAGTGCTTTTATAAAATCCTTGTAATTATCATTCATCATTTCTTCTAAGTTTTCTCTAATATCTTTGTATTCCATAATTTCCTCCTTGTACTAAATAAGGAGAGCTTTTAGCCCTCCTCTACCTTTCTTGTCCTTTTTCGTTTTTTTCTTGATTTTTATCTTTTTCTTCTTCCGATTTGAATTTTGATATTTGTCCCAATATAGATGGTTTCTCTTCCCTTGCCTGAAGATTATCCTCTACATCATAGGTTGATTCAAAGTAATCACTATCTTTAAAATCATTGTCATACCTATCTGGTATTCCGTCATTATCTAAGTCTTTAGCTAACGGATCATAAAAGTTGCCATCATCATCTATTTCCAAGCCTAGTGCTTTCTTTAGGTCTTCTCTATCAACAGATATAAGGTCATCAAAACTTGACATTTTTATAACCTCAATCATATTATTGATAGCCTCTTGCTCAGATACACCATCTTCTAAGAATGATTCTGTTC
>NZ_AWXB01000024.1 GCF_000478985.1 Peptoniphilus sp. BV3C26 | reverse complement strand
CTTTGATAAAAACGCATATATTGAATCCCTTGTAAATACTTCCGTTCTTATTTTAGATGACTTGGGAATTGAAAGGGATACAAGCTATGCTAAAGAGCAGGTATATAACATTGTCAATAGCAGGTACTTAAAACAGAAACCAACAATTTTCACAACAAATCTTTCCTACGACACAATTCAAAACTGCAAGGACAGTGTTGAATATCAAAGAATCTATTCAAGAATTATTGAAATGTGTATTCCCGTTATGGTTGTAGGCGAGGATTTCAGAAAGTTTATTCAAAGAGATAAGCTAACTCGCAATAAAGATAGATTACTGAACGGAGGTGAAAGGACTTGATCAATGAAGAAATTGCAAGAAAAACGCTCAACATGGAAGTGAGAGCCGGCAAAGTAACAAGCAAGATACTTTTGGATTTGATAAGGAAGTTACTGAAAGAATCAGAAAAAATCGGTGGACTTGAAAAGCTCGTTGGGAGTAAAGGGAATGAAGTAAAACTAAAAGATATGGTTAAAAAGGGACAGCTTGAAGAGATACCAGTAGAAGAAACAGAATTGAAGGAACTG
>NZ_AWXB01000023.1 GCF_000478985.1 Peptoniphilus sp. BV3C26 | reverse complement strand
AAAACTTTGTGATTTTTTTTAATTTCTATCTAATTTATAATTTTTAATAGAGATAAAGATAAGACCGCTGCCTAAAAGGGCAAGACAAGTGGAAATTAAAATTGCATGGGAAGGTCCAAAAAGATCTATGGACACACCTCCAACAAAAGCACTTATAACACTGCCAAGAGTTATGGCACTGGAAAGAAAACCCTGAGCCTTTGTAGCCTCTCTAGGGGAAACTGCAAGATCCATAAAATAAACTGAAGCCGGAGTAAAAAGGGCAAAGCCCACAGCCTGAGTGATTTGTATTAAAAATAAGAATTCCACATTAGTTGCCATGTAAGTTAAAATTCCCTTTAAAGCAAACATAAGAGCTGAAAATTTTAAAATACTTTGAATTTTAAATTTCTTATTTAATTTTAAAAAAGCAAACATTGCAGGAAACTCTATTATAGAAGCTATAGCAAGGACTAGGCCTGCGTCCTTATTAGTTCCCCCTATGTTTTTTACAATTTGAAAAATGTAATTTATTAAAAACATATAAGAAGTGTAAAGACCAGCAACCCCAATTAAAAATAAAGTTAAATTTTTTCTTGAAATGTAATTATTTTTCTTTTCAACCTTTTTTTCATCAAAGCTTTCATTGTCTATTAGGTTAACATTTTTAAAACTTTGAAAAATCAGTAAAATTGAAATCCCAATATAGAGAAAAAGTCCAAAAATCATAGGCGACTCAGTATTTTTAAGAGCAAGTCTTCCTAAAATTACAGAAGTAATTGAAAAAGAAATAGAACCTATTCCACGGCTGAGACCATAATTTATAATTACATTAATTTTCTTGTAATAAAAAGAAAGAGCATTTATTAAAGGAAAAATCAGTTGAGAAACAGTAATAGAAAGCATGGCAAAAATAAAAGTTAAGTAAAAATCCTTAAATAATAAAGTTCCACCAACCATAAAAATTCCTAAAAAAGAAAGAAAGAGAAGATAATCTCTAACATTATATCTTTTAGACTTATCAGCCATGTGACTTATGCTCGGTTGCAAAAAAACCGCAATTATATTTCCAAAGCCTGTAACAATACCAATTTCAGTAGGACTCATATTTCTTCCAGTTAAAAAGGCATTCATAAAAGTAGGAACGGCACAAATAATCATCCAATAGAAAAATTGAGTCATTAAATATTTTTCTTTTGGAAATTTTATTGTATTATTCATTCTTTAACAACCTCCAATAAGTTGTCTTTATCATAGAGAAAACTCATCTTAGAAAAAACTTTCCCCTGAAAAACATAGTCTAAAAATATTTCATCAGCCTTCCAGTGGGGAAGATCCATAAATTCCTGGGGATAGAGCCAGTGAAGTTCTCCCTCATCACACTCATGTAAAACCCCCTTATAATCATCAACATAATAAACTTCCATAGTCTCATGGTAGCCGGAAATATCCCTATAAAAAACACTTCCACAGTGAATTTTATTTTTAACAATTAAACCAGTTTCTTCAAATATTTCTCTGTCAATACCTTGGTCAGGGCTTTCACCTTCCTCCACGTGACCGCCGATGCCAATATATTTTCCCTTATTTATATCATTTTTCTTTTTATTTCTCAGTAAAAATAAAAATTTTTCCTTATCTTCTAAATTTCTTATATAGGCAAGAGTAAAATAATTTTTCATAAACACTTCCCAATTATGTAAAAAATCCTTGATAATCAAGGATTAGTTGTTTTTTATTAATTCTTTTAATTTAGTCTTATTAATTATAAAACAAGCAAGGCTTGTAACAATTAAAGTAGAACCAGCTATACTTACAAAACTTATTAAAAAAGGAAGTTTCATAGTCATATCAAGGTTTCCAGTTTTAAAAAGTTCTAAAGTTACTAAAAGTCCAGATACACAACTAAAGATTAAAGAATTAAGGTAGACGTTTTTTATAAATTTACTTAAAGTATAAGTTATAATTGCACAGGAACCACCTACGATCATATCAATAGGTCCAAGGGGAGATGTAAAATTTGCAAGAGCTCCACCTAAAATTAAGGCAGGCACAAACTTTCTGTTAAAAAAAGGAAGGACTGAAAGAGCCTCACCAATTCTTAACTGAAACATATAAAACCCATAGGGGTTTAAACCTATAAGCAACATATAAAAAGCGAGTACTATGGCATTTTTTTGCTAAATCTTTTGTCTTCATAATATCACCATTTAAAATAGTAACAAAAAAAAGTTCCTTTTGCAATGAATGAAAAAGATATAAAAAGTGTAAATATAATATAAGAAATAAGTAAAAATAAAATTAAAATCTTTTCTTTAAAAAAACTTTGTGTTTAAATAAAATTGAAGATTTATGGAGGAGAGACCATGTATAGAGAATTTAATGAAATTAACACCTACATTGACAATATTTTTTTAGGCTATCCAGAAACTCAAAAAAACAAAAATATAAAAGCCGAACTTAAAAAAAATATGAACTTAGGCATGGAAGAAAAAATCAAAATATCAAATAGAGAAGAAGATGCCTTTTTTGAAATTATAAATGAATTTGGAGACATGTCAGATCTTAAAGAAGTCTTGGATAATAATTTTCCTCAAAATATAAGCTATGAAGCAAAAGAAGTGGAAAATAAAAAAGAAAAATCCTTTCCCTTTAATTTAGACAATAGGCAAATAGTTTTATTGGGCTTGGTTTTATTTTTTGTCTTAGGCAAATCCATTTCCTATTCAGTTTCTTGGATTGTCCTATTAGTCATGGCAATTTTCTTAAAAGATGAAAAAAATAAAAAAAGATTAAAAGAAAATAAAGACGAAAAAAATAAACTTAAAGATTAAAAAGACCTCTTTATCTTAAAAGATAGAGAGGTTTTTTATAAGAATTTGCTCTTCAAATTGTCCCAATAAGAATCCTTATTGAGGACTAATTTTTTTATGGAATTTTTAGAAATTTTTAAATTCACTCTTTTTAAATTTGAAAAACTATATTCATTTCCATCCACTAGAACAAGGCAGGAGTTAGAATATCTTCTTTCAGGTACCAAACTTATCACATGGTCTCCAGGAACGATTACAGAGTGGATTAGGGACCTGTAGGCAGCAGAAAAAACAGGAGAGATAGGAGTCATTTGTAAAACATTTAAAGTTGGATAAACAATAGACCCTCCCGTTGAAAAATTATAGGCAGTAGATCCCGAAGGACTTGAAACTAAAATTCCGTCTCCTGAAAATTTTTCAACATGATTTCTCTGTACAAAAACATTTATGTGAATAGTCTTTGAATGTTGAGCCTTTAGGACAATTTCATTTAAAGCCGTAAGATTTATAACTCGGTTTTTTGTATAAATATCACCCTTAACAAGTTTTAAATCTTCAATTTCATAATCCTTTTTTTCATATTGATCCAAAAACCAATCTATCTGATCTGGTAAAATTTCTTGAAAAAATCCCAAGTGACCAGTATTAATTCCCACAATAGGCATCTGAGGAAAATTGTTGTTGTGAATAGACTTAATAAAAGCCCCATCTCCACCAATGCAGATTGTAAGTTCAGCCTTGTGATTGAAAGTTGTAGAAGGTAAGTAGTCCCTTTCCTTTAGTTTTTCATAAATTTCATAAGAGATTTTTTTTGATTCAAAATTGTAATTTGAAATAATATTAATTATTTTTGACATCTTTTCACCTTTACTTTAACTAAAGTATATAATATAGTAACTTTTGCAAAAAATAAAGAGGTGGATATGGATATATTAAAAGACGATTTTAACTTTTATCATTTTACAGTTGATAAAGCTATGAAAAATAAAGAATTTTTAAAAAAAATAAACTTGTCATCAAGATACATTAGAAGAAGCGTAAGAGAAAAAAATATATTTGTAAACGGTAAGCTTATCCTTCAAAACATTGACTTAAAACCAGGGGATATAGTCTCCATAAAAATTGAAGAAGAAGAATTAAACGCCATAGCTGAAGAAAAAGAACTTGATATAGTCTATGAAGACAATGACCTTTTAATAGTAAACAAAGAACCAGGCATAATTGCCCACGCAGTAAACGTGGAACAAAGGGGAACCCTTTCAAACTATTTAGCAGGATATTTTTTAAAAAATAATATAAAAAGAAAAATAAGACTAGTAAATAGATTAGATAGAGATACCAGCGGACTTATAATCGTGGCAAAAAATTCCAACGCCCACTCCCAACTGGCAAAACAAATGGAAGAAGGAAAAATCATAAAAAAATACATGGCAATAGTAGAAGGAGTAATAGATAGAGAAACCATAATTGAAAAAAATATCTTGCGTTCAGAAGACGGAATAAAAAGAATAGTAGACCAAAGAGGCCAATACGCAAAGACCCTTGTAAAACCCATAAAAACCTTTAACAATATGACCCTGGCAGAAGTTCAGCTTTTCACAGGCAGAACTCACCAAATAAGAGTCCACTTAAACTATATAGGTCATAGCCTTGTTGGAGATCCCCTTTACGGAAATCCATCACCCCTAATAAAAAGACAAGCCCTGCACTCCTATTACTTAAAATTTAACCATCCAAGGACAAATAAAATCCTTGAAATAAAAGGAGAATTACCTTGTGATATGAAGACCTTAATAATGTAATAAACTTGTAAAAAGTTAATTGATGAATTATAATAAAAATAGATTCTGCGATGTGCGAAATAAAAACTTCATTTAATTCAACCGACAGAAAAGATCCGGGAGGCCGTCGTCTTAATAAGGATAAAATGCCCTGCGGGGACTTTAGAGATATTAGGCAGGCCACCCACCTAACAACTAGGGCGGGTCTGAATTAATGGAGCATACGGCATTGCGGAATTTTTATTTAATCATCTTTCCCCTTTCAAAATAAATAAGCTCCCCAGGATACTCAGAAATATACTTAAGAGCAAAATCAAAATCACACGCCACATCAGAAGCCCTGTGAGCATCACTTCCAAGAGTTAAAAATCTTCCCCCAAGATCAAAATACCTGTCCAAAAAAACCTTCTTAGGATGAGGAAAATTAAGCCCCTTTCTAAGACCACCAGTATTAATCTCAAGAGCAATATTTTTTTTAATTAAAAGCTTAAAAATTTCTTCAACCCTATCAAGATAATCATAGGGATCATATTTAAAATCAATATACCTATCTATATAATCCAAATGGCCTAAAATATTAAAATTATCAAAAGAATTAAGACACTTTAAAATGTAATCGTAGTATTTATTAAGCCAAAAATGCGGATTTTTTTCAATCTTATCCCTATTTTCAAAAATATCATCCTCGTAAATACCATGAATAGAACCAATAACATAATCAAAAGGATAAAGATCAATTAACCTATCAATAAAGCCCTTAAAATTTAAATTTAAACCTATTTCAATCCCTCTTAAAATTTTTATCTTTGAAGAATACTTATCCCTAAGCCTGTCAATCTCCTTAAAATAATCATTTAAATTGTACATACAAGGCTCTTTATCACCTAAAAAAATATCATAATGATCAGTAAAACCCATAACCTCAACATTTTTAGCAATAGCACTCTTAACAATTTTTTCAGGATCTTCCACAGAATCAAAGCTGAAATTAGAATGTAAATGTAAATCAAATAATTTCATAAAAAACTCCTTAATCGTTTGAATTTGATAATATTGGGTAAATAAATAATATCACATATTAAAAGGGAGGCCCAACATGGGAATTTTTGATTATTTTGAAAGAAAAAGAAGAGAACAAGAAAGAAAAAGACTTGCAGAAAAGGCAGGAGCAGTTTTAACAGGAGCAGCCCTAGGAGGACTTGCAGGAATTTTATTTGCACCTGAATCAGGCGATAAAACAAGAAAGAAAATAGCAGAAAAATCTAAAGACGCAGCACTAAACGTAAAATCTTCAGTAGAAGACCTTGCAGACTCAGTTCAATATAAAGCATATCAAGCAGGCGAAACAAGCAGAAAAATCATGGGCGATTTAAAAGAAAAAGCCAGCGATGCAAAAGAAGACTTTAAAGATGCCGTTGAAAATGCAAAATATAAAGCAAGAGCAATAGGAGAAGTTATTTCCGAAAAAGCAGAAGACGCAAAAGAAGACGTAAAAGAAAAAGCAGAAGAAGTAAAAGAAAAAGCAAAAGAAACAAAAGAAGAAGTAGAAGAAAAAGCAGAAGAAGTAAAAGAAAAAGGTAAAAAAGCAGCAGAAGACGTAAAAGAAGCAGCAAAAGAAGTAAAAAAAGACGTAAAAGACGGAGCAAAAGAAGTAAAAAAAGACATTAAGAAATAGGAGGAATCTATAATTATGGGAGCAACAATTACTTTAGAAGATTTGCTCAGAATTATATTATATTTAGCGGGAGCAGGAGCACTGATATTCTTAGCCCTTGTCCTTAAAAAAGTCCTGGGAATATTGGGAAAAGTTCAAGAAATTGTAGAAAAGAACCAATATGTAATAGACGATACAATGAAAAAAATACCCGCAATTTCTGATGACGCAATAAAAATCACTGCTAATGTATCTTCTATTTCCAGTGAAGCCAATGAGCTTTTGACAAACGTAAAACCAGAAGTAGAAAAACTTGCCCAAAGCGTGGGAGGAGTATCAAATACAGTAAATAACGTAACAAGAAACCTGGACCTTGCAGCAGATAAAGTAACAGGAGCAGTTTCAAACGTAACAGATACCGTAAGCGATACCGCCAAAACAATCCACTTAAACGCAAACAACGTAGTTGATTACTTCTACATTTTAAAAGAAGTAATAGAAGTAATAAAAACAACTCTCTTCGGTAAATAAAAATAAAAAAATCGGCATATTTAACATATGCCTTTTTTTTATTTATCATTGTTTATTTTAAATAATTCGGCTTCGCCGCCGGACCAATAAATTGGTCCCTACAATGGTTTAAAATTACACCGTTTTATGCTATAATTTCCTTGTTTTTGGAGGTAATTATGGATAAATTTCCCAAAAGAAAGCCTATGCATCTTGAAGGCTTTGATTATAAAACCCCAACATTTTATTTTATTACCCTATGTGTAAATGGTCGCAGAAATTTGCTCGGAGAAATTTCTCAAGAAACATTTGTGCCCTCCAACGATTCGGATATTATTATCGCTCGTTCTTTTTCTGCTCTTTGTGAATCATTTCCAGGTTCCTCTATTGATTCTTATGTCATTATGCCCAATCATCTTCATTTTTTAATTTTTAAAAATAATGAATTTGATCTTATTGAGATTGTTAAATTTTTTAAGGTTTTTTCTACAAAATTGTTTTCTCGAGAGATTTTTGACAATCGTTTTTGGCAAAAGAATTTTTATGATCACATTGTAAGAAATGATGAAGATCTCATGAATATACGGGAATATATTTCAAACAATCCCAAAAGGTGGTATTTGGATTCTTTGTTTGTCGATTAAAATTAATTTTAAATAAACCATGTAGGGACCGGTTTACCGGTCCGTGTGTGTTGGGTGAGAAAACAAAATCAATATTTGTTTTAAAATATTATATGGGCATGTAGGGACCGGTTTACCGGTCCGTGTGTTGGGTGTGAAAACAAAGTTAATATTTGTTTTAAATTTTTTCAACAAACCATTTATTTATAAATTTTCATTTTCATTTTTTATTTTATTTCAATTCGTTCGCCATACGCCACCGGACCAATAAATTGGTCCCTACAATGGTTTAAAATTCTTTTTTTAAATAATCCTCATCCCTTGCCACAAACTTTATTCTGGCTGTAGGGACCGGTTTACCGGTCCGTGTGAATTGGGTGAGAGAACAAATATTGCATTTGAATAAAAATTTATTTTAAATTTTTATTTTTATTTTGTATTTTAAATTTTTTCAATTTATATTTAATCTGCATTTATTCTTTCTCATTTTTTTATTTTATCTCCAAATAATTCGCCTAACGGCGGCGGACCAATAAATTGGTCCCTACATTCGCTTGCAAATATTTAATCTTTTGAAACCTCTTCGCACAAAATTACCCCACGTTCCTTCGTGGATTCCATGTGTGGATAAAATTACCATAAATTTATGCGTGGGATTTTGTGGGCTGTAGGGACCGGTTTACCGGTTCGTGTGTGTTAGGTGTGAAAACAAAATCAATATTTGTTTTAAATTTTTTCAATAAAGATTATTTTTGTATTTATGTTTTATCATTTTATTTTAAATAATTCGGCTTCGCCGCCGGACCAATAAATTGGTCCCTACATTC
>NZ_AWXB01000022.1 GCF_000478985.1 Peptoniphilus sp. BV3C26 | reverse complement strand
AAATCCGGCAATAACCTACTCTCCCAGGCCGTTACCAGCCAAGTACCATCGGCGCATGAAGGCTTAACTTCTGTGTTCGGTATGGGTACAGGTGGATCCCTTCTGCTATCGTCACCGGATTAAACCATCAACTACAAAATCTTTTCTTGGTCAAGTCTTCGACCTATTAGTACTCTCTAGCTTCAAGTATTTCTACTCTTTCACCTTTAGCCTATCTACCTCGTTTTCTTCAAGGGGTCTTATCTTTAGAGGGAAATCTCATCTCGAGGGGGGCTTCGTGCTTAGATGCCTTCAGCTCTTATCCCTTCCAAACTTAGCTGCTCAGCTATGCACTTGGCAGTACAACTGATACACCAGAGGTTTGTCCATCCCGGTCCTCTCGTACTAAGGACAGCTCCTCTCAAATTTCCTACGCCCACGACGGATAGGGACCGAACTGTCTCACGACGTTCTGAACCCAGCTCGCGTGCCTCTTTAATGGGCGAACAGCCCAACCCTTGGGACCTACTTCAGCCCCAGGATGAGACGAGCCGACATCGAGGTGCCAAACCTCCCCGTCGATGTGAACTCTTGGGGGAGATAAGCCTGTTATCCCCGGGGTAGCTTTTATCCGTTGAGCGATGGCCCTTCCACTCGGTACCACCGGATCACTAAGTCCTGCTTTCGCATCTGCTCGACTTGTTGGTCTCGCAGTTAAGCTCCCTTCTGCCTTTATACTCTTCGCACGATTTCCGTCCGTGCTGAGGGAACCTTTGAACGCCTCCGTTACTCTTTCGGAGGCGACCGCCCCAGTCAAACTGCCCGACTGACAGTGTCCCTCTCCCGGTTTCACGGGAGTTGGTTAGAATTCTAGTATTAAAAGAGTGGTATCCCAACGGTGACTCCACAGATACTGGCGTACCTGCTTCTCTGTCTCCCACCTATTCTGTACATTTAATCCCAAAATCCAATGTCAGCCTACAGTAAAGCTCCACGGGGTCTTTCCGTCCTGTCGTGGGTAAGCGGCATCTTTACCGCTACTACAATTTCACCGGATCCTTTGTTGAGACAGTGCCCAAATCGTTACACCTTTCGTGCGGGTCGGAACTTACCCGACAAGGAATTTCGCTACCTTAGGACCGTTATAGTTACGGCCGCCGTTTACTGGGGCTTCAGTTCTATGCTTCGGTCTTCTTACGATTCTCTTACATTTTCCCTTAACCTTCCAGCACCGGGCAGGTGTCAGCTCCTATACTTCGTCTTTCGACTTTGCAGAAACTTGTGTTTTTGGTAAACAGTCGCTTGGGCCTTTTCACTGCGGCCTTCCATTTCTGGCTAGGCTCCCCTTCTCGCTAACTTACGGGGTCATTTTGCCGAGTTCCTTAACAAAGGTTCTTCCGCTCGTCTTAGGATTCTCTCCTCACCTACCTGTGTCGGTTTGCGGTACGGGCGATATCTTGCTTGATAGTGGCTTTTCTTGGCAGTGTGGAGTCGGCTCCTTCTCTACTTATTTTCGATCCGCATCACACTTCATACTTCTCGAGAAGCGGTTTTGCCTACTTCTCATACTTTGTGCTTGCACGCCTCACCAACTGGGCGCTCCGCTTATCCTCCTGCGTCCCCACTTACTTTTTATCGCTTGATATCGGTACAAGATTTTCAACTTGTTGTCCATCGACTACGCCTTTCGGCCTTGCCTTAGGTCCCGACTTACCCTGAGTGGACGAGCCTTCCTCAGGATTCCTTAGGTTTTCGACGGGTGAGATTCTCACTCACCTCTCGCTACTCATGCCAGCATTCTCTCTTGTATTTACTCCACAATGGCTTACGCCTTTTGCTTCTTCGTTTATACATTGCTCCTCTACCAATTATATTTTATATAATTCCACAGCTTCGGTATCTGATTTAGCCCCGGTTATCTTCGGCGCAGGGTCACTTGACTAGTGAGCTATTACGCACTCTTTTAATGCATGGCTGCTTCTAAGCCAACATCCTAGTTGTCTCAGTAACTCCACATCCTTTTCCACTTAATCAGTATTTTGGGACCTTAGCTGGTGGTCTGGGCTCTTTCCCTTTTGACTATGAAGCTCATCCCACATAGTCTGACTCCTTAACGTGTGAGTTGGTATTCGGAGTTTGATAGGTCTTAGTAACGTTTAACGCCCTTCGACTATTCAGTGCTCTACCCCCACTTCACTCTGTTAAAGGCTAGCCCTAAAGCTATTTCGAGGAGAACCAGCTATCTCCGTGTTCGTTTGGCTTTTCACCCCTATCCACAGGTCATCCGATAGCTTTTAAACGCTACCCGGTTCGAGCCTCCATTGAATTTTACTTCAACTTCACTCTGCCCATGGATAGATCACACGGTTTCGGGTCTATGACCATTAACTTTCGCCCTTTTTAGACTCGGTTTCCCTACGGCTCCGACTCTTAGTGTCTTAACCTTGCTTATGATCATAACTCGCTGGCCCGTTCTACAAAAAGTACACGATCATGGCTTTTGCCATTTTCGCTGCTTGTAAACATTAGGTTTCAGTTTCTTTTTCACTCCCCTCCCGGGGTTCTTTTCACCTTTCCCTCACGGTACTTGTTCGCTATCGGTCACCAAGTAGTATTTAGCCTTGGGGGGTGGTCCCCCCGTCTTCCCACAAGATTTCTCGTGTCTCGTGGTACTCTTTCGGACTGATTATTTTTCGTTTTCGTCTACGGGACTGTTACCTTCTTTGGTTATTCTTTCCAGATTATTCGACTAACTATTCTTATCGTTTGTCCTTTTGGGCTTTGTCCTGTTCGCTCGCCGCTACTTGGGACATCGAGTTTTCTTTCTTTTCCTCCGGCTACTTAGATGTTTCAGTTCGCCGGGTTCGCTTCTCATACTTATTTGTTTGGGTATGAGATGATCTTTTGATCGGGTTTCCCCATTCGGATATCTGCGGATCATTGGATATTTGCTCCTTTCCGCAGCTTTTCGCAGCTTGTCACGTCCTTCTTCGCCTCTTGGTGCCTAGGCATCCGCCTAATGCTCTTTTTAACTTGACCTTTATTAATTGACTGTTGTCATTAATTTTTCCAGTGATTTGTCTTTTCTTTATTTCTTTTGAAATTTGATTTGACTAATCTTTTCTTGATTTTTTTGATTTTGTAGTTGTCATGGTTCTTTTGACAATTTTCTATTGT
>NZ_AWXB01000021.1 GCF_000478985.1 Peptoniphilus sp. BV3C26 | reverse complement strand
AAAAAACCTTAAACAAAAAAGTTAAGGTTTTTTTTTGTTTTATAAAAAAGCCTTGCAAATGAATGTAGGAACCAATTTATTGAAAATTTAAAACTCAATGTAGGGACCAATTTGAAGACCTAACCCGATTTTTGAAAAAAATCGTGGTAGGTCTCATGCAACTATTTGCCCAAATCTTTGATTTGGTTGCAAATATCTGCTATTGGTCCGACGGCGAAGCCGAATTAAATAAAATCAACAATGAAAAAAGGTAAACACAAATAAAATTTCAATTGAAAATTTTTAAAAACAAAATGCTTCACGTAAAGCGAAAAAAAATAATTTAAAATAAATTTTAAATCAAATATTTATTTTTTTCTCTCACCCAATTCACGCGGACCGGTAAACCGGTCCCTACAGCCCACAAAAGCCCAAGCATAAATTTATTGTAATTAGGATCCAACCCACACGTGAATGTGGGGCTTATTTATGCGAAAATGATTAACAAAATAAAACCCCTGCAAGGGAATGTAGGGACCAATTTATTGAAAATTTAAAACTCAATGTAGGGACCAATTTATTGGTCCGACGGCGAAGCCGAATTAAATAAAATCAACAATGAAAAAAGGTAAACACAAATAAAATTTCAATTGAAAATTTTTAAAAACAAAATGCTTTATGTAGAGCATTAAAAATATTTATAAAAATATTGAGTTTGTTCTCCCACCCGACACAGGCGGACCGGTAAACAGGTCCCTACAGAATTCATTTTTAATAATTTTTCTAGGGACCAATTTGAAGACCTAACCCGATTTTTGAAAAAAATCGTGGTAGGTCTCATGCAATTATTTGCCCAAATCTTTGATTTGGTTGCAAATATCTGCTATTGGTCCGACGGCGAAGGCGAATTATAAAATAAAAAACAATGAAAAAGGATAAATAAAAATAAAAATTACCAAAAAATTTTAATATAAATATCTATTGACCTAAAAAAACTTTTTTCGTATTATGTATATGATAAACAATATCAAAGAGGTAAAAAATATGGAAGAATTTTTAATAACTTGTTGCGCGCCAACCTTGGCAGGCAAAAAAGTTGGAAATATTTTCAACCTGAAAAAAACTTGTGTTACAAACTTTGAAATAAAAAAATGGGCTTTGCTCTTAAAAAGGTTTAAAATAGAAGTCCGCATAATAAAAGAAACCAAGGATGCATATTTAATATATGTTTATCGTGAAAATCTTTTAAAAAATATTTTAGCCCAAGAGCAAATCAAAGACTTTTTACATAATTACGGCTACATAAGCCCAAAAACCGAAGACATGATAAAATGCTTAACTCTGCGCCTTAAAGAAAAGGACGAATTTCCTCATGAAATAGGAATCTTTTTAGGATATCCTCTCATAGATGTTATAGGTTTTATAAAAAATAAAGGTAAGTGCTATAAAAAGTGCGACCTTTGGAAAGTTTATGGAGATGAATTTAAATGTAATGAGCTTTTCAAAGAGTATCGCAAGTGTAAATATTGTTTTCAAAAAATGTATGAAGAAGGCTTTAAAACAAGCGAAATAATTGAAAAATACGCCGAATCATATCAATAGATTTCAAAACACCCTTTGTTCGTAAAAAAAAGAATCCACCTGAAAAATAGGTGGATTTTTTTAATGTCTTATTTATTTACAGAAGCATCATAAATAGCATCAATACTATTTTCAATAAGAGAATTAAACTCTTCATCAGATAAACTTTCCTTTAAACCTTCAGAAAGAGCCCTTGAAAAAGAAGCAACCATTTTTTTATTTTTTCTTAAAAGATCGTTGGCCATCTCTCTTGAATATCCGCCGGAAAGAGCAACAATTCTAAGAGTATTTTCAAAATCATAAAGATCGAGATAAGTATTTTCACGACTTGGGATAGTGAGTTTAAAAATAACGAAAGAATTCTTATCAAGTTTTTCCATATGTTTTTTAAGCTCTTTGTGTAAAAATTCCTCAATTTTTTCCTTATCAGAAGAATTTATATCAACTTCAGGCTCAATAATAGGAACAAAACCTTTTGCAATAATCTTTTTAGCATAGTCAAATTGTTGTTCAACAACAGCTTTAATACCAGACTCATTATATTCCTTAATAAGAGAACGCATTTTAGTTCCAAAAATATTTCTTTCCTTTGCATTAATGAGAAGCTCATCTAAGCTTTTCATTTCCTTCATAAGTTGAACGCCATCCTTAAGCTCAGCCAAGCCCTCATCGACCTTTAAAATAGGAACAATACCCTTTTCATCCCAAAGATAATCAGAAGTATATTTACCATCAATTTTTGAGTTCATAGTAATCTTAAAAAGAATAGCAGCCAAAATTTTTTGAGAATTAAAAGCGGGACTTTTAATTATTCTCTTTCTCATTTCGTGAACAAGATTAAACATCTCTTCATCATTAGAGTATCTGTCTTCATTAACACCATATAATCTAAGAGCCTTTGGAGTAGAACCGCCGCTTTGATCAAGAGCAGCAATAAAACCGTCGGCATTTTTCATTCTTTCAAATTGTTTTTGGTTCATATTTTCCCCCTTTTAAAATAGTATATCATATTTTATAAAAGCTAAGTAAAAGTCTTTTTAAATGGAAAAGAAAATCAAAATAATTTACAAAAAATAATTTACGTGATAATATACAAAGAGCAAAATAAATAAGGAGGTGCTCTATGGAAATCACAAAAGACACTCTGATTGGAGAAATAATTCAACAAAACCCGGAAGCAATAACAACACTTATGAGTTTCGGATTAGGCTGTGTAATGTGTCCTTCAAGCCAAATGGAATCCCTTGAAGAAGCAAGCTTAGTACATGGAATGGATGTAAATGTACTTGTATCTGCCCTTAACAGTGCAATAAAAAAATAAATAAAAAAACAAAAAGGCGGTCTATATATTGGTTCTTACACCAATAGAATAAGATGCGTCTTTTTTTATTGTGAAAAAGTTGATTAAAAAATATTTATAAAAAAATTTAAAATAAATTTTAAATCAAATGCGAGGTTTGTTCTCCTACCCAAAACACACGGACCGGTAAACCGGTCCCTACAGCCCACAAAAGCCCACGCAGAAATGTGGGGTTGATTTATTCGAACAGGTTTAACAAGATTAAATCTCCGAAACCGAATGTAGGGACCAATTTGAAGCCCTAACCCGATTTTTGAAAAAAATCGTGGTAGGTCTCATGCAACTATTTGCCCAAATCTTTGATTTGGCTGCAAATATCTGCTATTGGTCCGGTCGCCGTAAGGCGAATGAAATAAGATAAGAAATGAAAAAACAAAATTATAAATAGAATCATAAAAATAAAGAAAAAAATCTTGCTCACTCTAATTTCTTTAAGTAAAATAGATAAGTTGACATTAAATCTAATTGACTTTATACTTGTTTTGAAACTTAGGAGGAAATATGAACAAAAAAAATACAATCGCTCAGTCTACTTTGGCTATTATAATTTTTTCTTTAATAGGAAAGGTTATGGGTTTTGCCCGTGAAACCATGCAGGCTGCAATTTTTGGTGCAACCCATGAAGCAAGTGCCTTTGTTCTTGCTCAAGGGGCAACCAGTATGATTTCCACTTTAATTACCACTGCAATTGCCACCACCTTCATTCCCGTTATGCAAAAAGTTGAGAGGGAACTGGGGGATGATCATAGACTTTCATATACAAACAATCTTATTTGGATTTCTCTAATCATAACAACTTTTGTTACGGTTTTAGGAATTTTTTTCAGTCCATATATTGCAAAGCTTACTGCAGCTCAAGCCAGACCGGAAACATATAAACTTGTTGTTCAGTTAGTTGAAGTAGGTATGCCCGTTGTTATTTTTTCAGCTATCGTGGGAGTTTTTACGGGATTTTTGCAATATGGAGGCAAATTTGCCGCAGCAGGCGCCATTGCCATTCCATTAAATCTCGTTTATATTATTTATCTTGCTTGTTTTTCAAAGACTTTCGGCGTTTTAGGTTTAACTGTGGCTTCAGTCATTGCAGTTTTTGTCCAAATTATTTTCTTAATGCCAAGTTCTTTTAAAATAGGTTTCAGACCAAAATTCATTTTGAATTTTAAGGATAGATATGTAAGAGAAGCTGTTATTTTATCTTTGCCAGTCTTAGTTTCCACTTCAGTAAATGATATTAATGTCTTTGTTAACAGAAACCTGGCATCAGGAATGAGTGACAGTGCTCCTGCTATTTTAAATGTTTCAAACAAGATGAATACCTTAATCTTAGGCATTTTTATCACTGCAGTTACGGCTATTATTTTTCCTATTTTAGCTCGTTCTTTTTCTGATGGAGATGTCTTAAAGGGCAAAAAGGTTATGAATGCATCTATTAAAAGTGTGCTTTTTTTAACCATTCCTGCAACTGTAGGTATGTTTATTTTGGCAAGACCTATTATTGACATTGCCTTCGTTCATGGAAAATTTACTCCTGCAGACGGTCTTGAAGCAACTTCAACATTAAGGTGCTACTCCTTGGCATTGATTTCAATTTCTCTTTCCAATGTTTTAAATCGTGTTTACTATTCTCTTGAGGATACAAAAACTCCTTTTTACATTGGAGTTATAAATGTTGCAATTAATGTGGGTCTTAATCTTTTAGTTGCTCATAGATTTGGCACTCAAGGTTTGGCTGCTTCAGTTTCTATTGCAACAACTATTGCAGTTTTAATTTCTTTTTACTTGCTTCATAGAAAGATTGGAAATTTAGGAACCAAATCCTATATTAAAGCTATTATAAAGACAGGTATATCAAGTTTTCTTATGGGTCTTGTTGCATTTATCTATTTTCCCATGGAAAATATTGTTTGTAGCGCCTTTTCATCCAATGCAGCTTTAACTGTGACTAAACTTATTTGCCTTATGATTGTTGTAGGCCTTGCCCTTATTGTTTATTTAGTCTCCATGTATCTTTTAGGAGTTCGTGAGATTCGTGACATTACAAAGATTATTAAAAAGAAAATTAAAAATAAATTTGCAAAATAAATTTAAAATTTTTTTCGGTGGTTAACCACCGATTTTTTTATTTTAAGAAAAATGGGGTATAAAAAATAAGAATAAGTGATTTATTAATATAAAAGGCAAATATTAAAAAAATCTAAAGATTCTTTATACTCAATTGTATTAGCAAAATAATAGGGTATAATGAAACTATGTAAGAAATTTTAATTAGGAGGAGATTATATGAATAAGAAAAAGATATTGTCACTTGTACTTAGTTTTTTGATGATCGTGACAGTACTTCCCTTTAATGTATTTGCAGAAGAAACTTACATTATTACACCTAGTAAAACTGAATTTGTAAGTGGAACTAAAGACACAGCAACAATAACTGTTGAAAAGACAGTAGATGGCACGACAACACCAGTTACAGGAAACATTCAACCTGAAGGAACAGGCGATGGACTTTCAGCGCTTGGACTTTCAATAGCGGGCAATGCTGTTACCTATGATGGAACACCAGTTACTGAAGCAAAAACTGCCACTTTCTATGTAATGCACGGAAGTATGGTAGTTGGAAGTATAACCTTTACAATTAAACCGGCACCTGCCAAAACATTTGAAGTTACCTTTGATGCAGATGGAGGACAACCTATACCTCCAAAACAAACAGTTAAAGAAAACGGAAAGGCAAGTGAACCAACAGAAAAGCCAACAAAAAAAGGCTATACATTTAAAGAATGGCAAAAAGATGGAGCAAAATTTGATTTTAATACAGCTATAACTAAAGATACAGTCTTAAAAGCAGCTTGGGATGCAAAAGATGTAACAATTACCTTTAATGCAGATGGAGGACACCCTACACCTGACAAACAAACTGTAAAATTCGGTAAAAATGCTAAAGCTCCTACACCTGAACCAACAAAAAAAGGCTATACATTTAAAGAATGGCAAAAAAAAGATGGATCTACATTTGACTTTACTAAACCTATAACTGAAGATACAGAATTAAAAGCAGCTTGGGAGGCAAAAGATGTAACAATTAACTTTGATGTTAATGGTGGAAGTCCTGCACCTGCAAGCAAAACTGTAAAATTCGGTGAAAATGCTACAGCTCCTACACAACCAACAAAGAGTGGATATACATTTGGCGGTTGGTACAAGGGAGACACAAAATTTGATTTTTCTAAAGCTATAAATGAAGAAGGACCTATAAGCCTAAAAGCAAAATGGAATCTTATTGAAACTTTAAAAATATCAGATGTAAGAGCATATTATGACTATGTAACAGGTTATGTTACTTTAAACGGCAGCCTAGTAAAAAATGCCAAAGTTACTTTAGGTGACTTGCCAGCCGTTTATACAGATAGCGATGGATTTTTTGCAATTTATGTTGGAGATAAAGAAGGCAACTACGGAAAACATGATTATGGCTACTATGATAGCGTAAATGACAACCAATATATAAGATACAATCTTCCTGCAAACACCTATGTTGAAGCAAGAGATTCTTCAGGATACAGACTTGATTACGGCACAAGCGATTCATCAGGATATATAAACTTATCTTGGTCAGGTTCACAAAGAGCCTATATCTATATTGATGCCTACGGATATAATTACAACTACAGATATAACAATGGAAGATATTATGGTCTTTCCCATGATTGGTCTGTTGGAAGAACAATTTATGCATATTATGATGCAAAGACAGCAACTTATGCAATTACAAAATCAAATGAAGTAGATAAATTTTATAATAGCAATGGATATTATCCAGGAACAAACAATGGAAAGACAATTTATCCTACAAGCATAGATGTTTCTTATGATGGATATACAATAACAGGTTATACTGAAAGCAATATTTATCTTTCAGCTTACTATCATGGAAGATATGTAGGCTCTGCATATTCAAACAGCAATGGATATTTCAGTATTTCATCAAATGAAAAAATTTATGACAAATATTATTTAAGCTTTAAGACAGGAAAAGATGGTAAACTTGCCCTTGCTCCAACTGTTACAAGTGCTGAAGCAGGAAGCACAAGCATTAAAGGTACTGCTACAAGCGGTGCAACTGTAAAAGCTTATGATTCAAAGGGTAACTATCTTGGCCAAGCTTATGCTGACAGATACAACAAATTCTCCATGACTTTAAATCGTAAATTAGTTGCAGGAGAAAAAATAAAACTTGTAAGTTATGAAATAGGCTACAAAGAAAACAGTATTGAATATACAGTTAAGGGACAAGCAGCAGATCTTTATAGAATGGCATATATTGCAGGATATCCTGATGGAAAATTCCACCCCAACTATAAAGTAACAAGAGCTGAAGCAGCTTCAATGTTTGCAAGACTTATTAACGGTTCAAATTCTTTCGGACTTTCTCAAGTTACTAAGTTTAATGATGCAAGCAACGCTTGGTATTCTCAAGCAATAAATTATATTACTGCAAAGGGATTGATTTCAGGCTACAATGATGGAAGTTTCAGACCTGATACCAACATCACAAGAGCTGAATTTGCTCAAATGATAAGTGGATTTATAAGTGCAGGTTATCCAGGAAGCGCAAGTGCCAACTTAAAAGATATTAAGGGACACTGGGCTCAAGATGCCATAGACAAAGTTTTCGGTAAAAAAGTTGTTCAAGGTTATCCAGACGGTTCATTTAAACCAGATAACGAACTTACAAGAGCTGAAGCTGTTACAATTTTAAATGCAGTATTTGGAAGAACAACAACTTACAGCAGTATAAATACAGTTTCAAACAGAACTCAACTTAAAGAATTCTTAGACGTAAGCTCAAGTGATTGGTTCTATTATCAAGTATTAGATGCATCAAACGCTCACGCTTCTTATGACACAGGATATGGTTATGAAGCTTGGACTTTGATTAGATGATTTATTTTTACAATTTTATAAAAATAATAAAACAAAAAGAGGAGATGCAAATCTTCTCTTTTTTTATTTGATGAATTGCAAATAATATTGCGACACTTAGAGCAAACTAATTTCGTGCATAAATACATCAAATGGAGTTTGATAATTTAGACATTTTATAGGTCTGTTATTAAGCTCCATTAAATTTTTTATTAACTCTTCAATTTCAATATCAGCCAAATCCGTTTTCTTTGGATAATATTCTCTTAATAATCCATTTGAATTTTCGTTACTTCCTCTTTGCCATCCTGAATATGGATCAGCAAAGTAGAAATCTATTCCCATTTCTTCAATTTCTCTATTATTTTATCCTTGATTTCATCATTAGCCTTAGTTTTTCTTCCCTTTCGTGATGACTTTATATATTTGTCTTTACTTACTTTAATAGCTGAATATTCGTTGTTACATCTTTTCAATTCTCTATAAGTAGTTGAGTGATGAAAGCCAAGTATTTTCGCTATTCTTCTATAAGAATAGCCCTCTTGTTTTAATACTTCTATCTTATTTCTATAATTTAGGGTAATATGAGTTTTGTTTAGTGTCGCATTTAATTTTACAACTTATCAAATAATAAAAATGAGATGTATATTTTAAAAGAAAAGATTATGCAAAAGATTTAATTAATATATTGATGAAGTTTTTTTAAAAGCTCAAAAAGTAAAAGATAAATATTTATAAAAATATATTTAAAAAGTTTATATTAAAATTTAAGTTGGTAAAAAATTTATTTTGGGTATAAATTGAATGATAGCAAGTATCAATAAATTTTAAATAAAAAGGAGGACATAAATGTCACAAGTAGGAAAGAAAATACCGGAGTTTAACACTAATGGCTATAACCCAAAAAAAGAAGAGTTCGTAACAATATCAAATAAGGATTTTGAAGGTAAGTGGAATGTTCTTATGTTCTACCCAGCAGACTTCACATTTGTTTGCCCAACAGAACTTGAAGATATGCAAGAACAATATGAAAAATTACAATCACTTGGAGTAGAAGTTTATTCTATGTCTTGCGATACACATTTCGTGCATAAAGCATGGCACGACCATTCAGAAGCTATTGGCAAATTAGAATATACAATGTTAGCTGATCCTCACAAATCAATTGCTAGAGATTTTTCTGTTTTAGATGAAGAAGCAGGACTTGCTCAACGTGCAACTTTTATAATAGATCCAGATGGAATAATTCAAACTGTAGAAGTTAATGCAGATGGAATTGGAAGAGATGCAAGCCAAGTTTATGACAAAGTTCGTGCTGCTCAATTCGTTCGTGAAAATCCTGGACAAGTTTGCCCTGCAAAATGGAAAGAATCAGGCAAAACATTGACACCTGGTCTTGACTTAGTTGGTAAAATCTAATGTTAGATCAAAATTTAAAAAATCAGCTAAAAGAGTATTTGAAACTTCTAGAAGGTGAAGTTGTATTTACTCTCAGCTTGGATGATTCTGAAAAGTCAAAAGAAGTTAAAAACTTTGTAGAAGAGATTGTTTCATTATCAGATCTTTTAAAAATTGAAGAAAAAAAATTAGACCTAAGCTCATGTTTTAGTCTTTCATCAAATGGAAGATCTGGAATAAGCTTTGCAGGACTTCCACTGGGTCATGAGTTTGAATCTTTTGTATTGGCACTTTTACAAATCAGCGGTCGTCCACCAAAAATTGATGAAAATCAAGTAAAGAGGATTAAATCAATAGATAAAGAACTATCATTTGAAACAGTAGTTAGCCTAAGTTGCCACAACTGCCCGGAAGTAGTTCAAGCTCTAAACATTATGGCGGTTTTAAATCCCAAAATCAGCCACCGTATGGTAGATGGAGCAAGCTTCCAAGAATATGTTGACGGACTTGGAGTTATGGCAGTTCCAGCAAGTTTTTTGAATGGTAAAAGTTTTTATAATGGAAAAATTAACTTGAACAAAATCCTTGATGTGGTTACCGGAGAAAAAGATAGACCATCACTAAAAGATAAGCCTGTTTATGATCTTCTTGTTATTGGCGGTGGACCGGCTGGCGCTACTGCGGCAATTTATGGAGCAAGAAAGGGAATCAAAACAGGACTTATAGCAAAAGATTTTGGAGGTCAGGTAAAAGAAACTTTAGCCATTGAAAATATTACAGGTTTAACCTATACAGAAGGTCCAAAATTTATGGAAGCTGTAAAGGAACATGTTTTAAAATACAAGGTTGATATTATAGATGAAGTTGAAGTTTTATCTATACAAGAAGCTGATCCGATAATAATCAAAACAGATTCAGGTGAGCTTCAAGCTAAATCTTTAGTTATAGCGACAGGAGCTAAGTGGCGTTTGATAGGAATTCCTGGAGAAATTGAATTTAGAAATAAGGGAGTTGCCTACTGTACTCACTGCGATGGGCCACTTTTCAAAGATAAAAAAGTTACTGTCATTGGTGGAGGCAATTCAGGAATAGAGGCTGCAATTGACCTTGCTGGACTGGCAAAAGAAGTTTTAGTCTTGGAATTTTTACCAGAATTAAAAGCGGATTCAGTCCTTCAAGAAAAATTAAAAACTTTGAGAAATGTTCGTGTAGTTACTAATGCAGAAACAAAAGCCCTAGAAGGTAAAGAAAAACTTGAAAGCATTATTTATCAAGACCGCATAGGTGGAGAAACTCATCAAGAAGCAACAGATGGATGCTTCATTCAAGTTGGATTAGTGCCTGTAACAGAATGGATTGACGGAATCGAAAAAAATCAAAGAGGCGAGATAATAGTAGACCAAGTTGGAGCAACAAGTATGCCTGGAGTTTTTGCTGCGGGAGATTGCACTAACAGCGCCTTTAAACAGATAGTAATCGCACAAGGAAGCGGTGCAACAGCTGCCATAGGCAGTTACCAATATTTGATGCGAAAATAAAAATCAAGAATGGACTCTCAATGGGTCCATTTTTTTAGAATTTAATTTTATTTAATAAAGTATAATTTGGGAAAATATATAGTACAGTAGTTTGTATAAGAAAGAGGTGCTATGATGGCGAAAATTGCATTAGGGACCTAAAAAGAGCAGATTTTATAAATCTTTTAAATAAAAAACTCACAGCCTGCACATTAAATATAGATAAAGGATCGCGAAGCTCCTTTTTTTATGCCTTTAATTTATGATGAATTGCAAATAATATTGCGACACTTAGAGCAAACTAAGTTCGTGCATAAATACATCAAATGGAGTTTGATAATTTAGACATTTTATAGGTCTGTTATTAAGCTCCATTAAATTTTTTATTAACTCTTCAATTTCAATATCAGCCAAATCCGTTTTCTTTAGATAATATTCTCTTAATAATCCATTTGAATTTTCGTTACTTCCTCTTTGCCATCCTGAATATGGATCAGCAAAGTAGAAATCTATTCCCATTTCTTCAATTTCTTTGTAACATGCAAATTCCTTACCTCTATCTGATGTAAAGCTTTTTAAAGAAAACTTTGGTAAAGGCTTTATCAACTTTTTCATAGCTTCTAACATAGAGTCTTTACTTCTATCTTTCATAGGTAAAGCTACGTAGAATCGAGATTTCATTTTGACAAAGGTTGCTAAACATCATTTGCTTTTTCCTCTTGATGATACAACCGTATCTAATTCCCAATGACCAAATTCACTCTTTTTTTTACTTTTTTGGTCTTTTTCTTATAGAAGTTCCAATATTAAATTTCCCTCATAAGAATAAAAATGTAAAATAAATTGTATAAAAAATTTTGCGTTTGTTCTCCCACAAAAACACGCAGACTAATAAATTGGTCCCTACAGGATTTTTAAAGGTTATGGCAAAAAAATGATTGTTTAAAATGAAGGGATTAAATAAAAAAATTATTATTTAATACAAAGTTAAAGTAATAAATCTATTTTCAAAAGATTTATAATTATTGTGTTATAATAAATATGATTGGAGCGAGTATGGTAAAAACTATAGAAGAAATTGAAAGAGCTATAATAAAAACATATAAAAAAGATATCTGGGTGAAATTTGTCCGGGCAATAAATGATTTTGACATGATAAAAGATGGGGATAAAATTGCCGTTGCAATTTCAGGAGGCAAGGATTCTTTAACTCTTGCCAAACTTTTCCAAGAACTTAAACGTCATGGAAAAATGAAATTTGAATTGGAATTTATTGCTATGAATCCCGGATATGTTGATGAAAATATAGAAAGACTTGAGTATAATTGCAAGGCCTTAGGAATTCCTGTAAAAATGTATGATTCAGATATTTTTCAAGTTGCTGAAAAAATTGCCGGAGAAAATCCCTGCTATATGTGTGCGAGAATGAGAAGGGGAAATCTCTATGCAAAAGCTCAAAGCTTAGGCTGTAATAAACTTGCTTTGGGTCATCATTTTAATGATGTTATTGAAACTGTTATGTTAAATATCATTTACAGTGGAAATTTTAAGACTATGATGCCCAAGCTTCATTCCGACAATTTTGAAAATATGGAGATTATTCGTCCCATGTATTATGTTGAAGAGGAAGCTATAAAAAGATTTATGAGATTTACAGGCCTTCGTCCTCTTGATTGTGCTTGTGCGGTCACTAAAAGGCGCTCAGGCAACAGAAGATTTTGGATTAAGGATTTAATATCAGAAATTAAAAAAGTCCATCCACAGGCTGATATAAACATTTTGAGAAGCACTGAAAATGTAAATATGGGTGCCATTGTGGGATATAAGATTAGGGATGAAAAACACAGCTTTCTTGAAACTTATGAAAAAAATTCTTCGGGCTATGAGGATAAGGATGAGAATAATTGCGATAATTGCCAAATTTAATTTGAGCTTTTTGCAATTTTATAAAAATAATTTAAAATAAGGAGGTTTTATGGAAAACTTATTAAGCCGTAAAATAGGCGATAAACTTTACTACATAGGGGTAAACGATAGAGAAACCGCGCTTTTTGAAAATATGTGGCCTCTTCCTGATGGAGTTGCTTACAATTCTTATGTAATAAAGGGTTCAAAAAATATTTTAATTGATTCAGTTAAGTCAAATACTGTTGAAGAATGTCTTGCAAAATTAAGAGAAGTTATTGGGGATGAGGACCTTCACTATATTATTGTTGACCATATGGAACCGGACCATTCTTCAGGTCTTTTGGAACTTATTAATTCCTATCCTGATGTAAAACTTGTGGCTAACAAGAGAGCTTTTCCCATGCTTAAATCTTATTACAACATTCCAGAAGATAGGGTTATTGAAGTTAAAGATGGTGAAAAACTGGAAATGGGAGATACCAGTCTTACTTTTTATATGACTCCAATGGTTCACTGGCCTGAATCTATGGTTGCCTTTGAAGAAGATACGGGAATTTTATTTTCTCAAGATATTTTTGGAGCTTTTGGAACTTTAAGTGGTGGAATTTTTGACGATCAAGTTGAATTTGACAAGTATTACATGGAAGAAATGGCAAGATATTTTATAAATATTGTTGGAAAATATGCAGGTCAGGCTTTAAAAGCTTTAGAAAAACTTGGTTCTCTTGATATAAAAATGATTTGCCCAGACCATGGTCCTATTTGGAGAAAAAATCCACAAAAAGTTATTGATATATATAAGGATCTTTCTTCTCAAAAAACTGAAGATGGAGTTTTAATAGTATTTGGTTCAATTTATGGAAATACGGAAAGAATGGCCGAAATTTTAGCAAGAGGTGTTGCTGAAGAAGGCATAACAAATATAAGAGTAAGAGATGTTGCCCACACAAGTCAATCCTATCTTCTTAGAGATTGTTGGAGATATAAGGGAATAATTTTAGTTTCTTGTTCTTATGATAGATCTATTTTCCCACCTATGGGCTTTTTGCTTAAGGAATTAGATCACCAAAGAATGAAAAATAATGTTTGGGGCATTGCTGGCACCTATTCATGGAACGGCGGAGCTATGAAAGAATTAAAAGATTTTGTAGAAAGAAACAAATTAAATGTTTTGGAACTTCAACCGGAAATTCAAGGTGCAGGAAATGATGAAGACTACAGAAATCTTTTAGAACTTGGAAAACAAATTGCAAGAGCAGTAAAAGAAGACAAATAAATATAAAATTTTAAAAACGGGATTTGTTTCCCGTTTTTTTATTATAAAAATCCAATAAAAATAGTCTTATAAATTTTATAAGACTATTTATTGTACTCAATTTTATTTACAAATTTTTCAATATCAGTGGCATTTTTAATGTGAAATCTTCTTATTTCGTAAGGATTTAAATTTTTGATGTTTGAAGCTCTTTTATTAGCTCCCACAAAAGCTATTTTTATGCCAGCATCCTTTAATATTTTCCGCACACTGTCATTTGAAGCTGCACCGGGATAAGCAAGAGCCAGGGGATATTTTGAAGTGTGCTGATAAATAAGCCAGTTATTCCAGATTAAATCGTCCTTTATTCTTTTTAAATATTCTTCCTCACTTTCATTTTCATATCTTGAGGAAAATTTTGTTTTATCCTTATTTTTTCCTTCCTCTATCTTTGCATGTTGATCAAAAGTGTGATTTTGAAAATCCATTAAATTTATATAAGACATTTCAGAAACCATATCCCACGTTAAATATCCGGGTTTATCAACTAAGGAGCCTATTAAAAAAATACTAGCCTTGGCTCCATAACTTTTTAAAATTGGAAAAGCATTTGTATAATTATCTTCATAACCATCATCAAAAGTTATCAAAACAGGCTTTAAAGGAAGCTTTTTTCTGCCCTGTATTATCTTACTTAAATCATCCACTGTTAAAAAAGTAAAATCTCTTCGAGAAAGCTCATCAATCATTTTTTTGAAATTTTCAGGAGAAACTGAAAAAGTTCCCTCCTCATCAGAAATTTTATGATAAGTCAAAACAGGAATATCACCAGCTTTTAACTTACTTGCTGGCAAAATTAAAAACAGAGCAGGCACTATTATTAAAAGACCTATAATTATTTGAATTAATTTTTTCATAGTCTAATTATACAGATATATCTTAAGATATTCAAATTACAAAAAAGTTAAAGCTATTTTTAAAACAAACATGATAAAATAAAATCGGTGATAAAAATGAGAAAAAAAGAAATTGAAGTATATATAGAGGAACAGGGCTTTCCCAACAAATCAAAAATTCTTGTAGAAGGGAAAAATATGAAATTAAAAGGGGGAATAAAAGGACAAAAAATTTTAGCGAGAAAAATTACAAGATCAAAAGCTCAATTAATTGAAGTTTTGGAAAAATCCCCCTTGGAAAAAGAAGAAAATTGTAAATATCAAAAAGTTTGCGGCGGATGTACCTATCAAAATTTTTCCTATGAAGAAGAAATAAAATACAAAGAAGAACTTTTAAGAAAACTTTTTTTAGAAAATAAAATTTTAAAAGAAAAAGACCAGTTTATCTTAGAAAAAAGTCCCCACTATGAAGGATACAGAAATAAAATGGAATACACCTTTGGCGATCAAGAAAAGGGAGGTCCTCTTGCCTTGGGACTTCATAAAAAAAATAGATTTCACGAAGTAGTGGACATGGAAAGATGCATAATCGTTCACCAGGACTTTGACATAATAAGAAAATTTGTAAGAGATTTTTTTAAAAAAGAAAGCTTCTTTAACAGAAAGACTCATCAAGGATTTTTAAGGCATCTCGCCATTAGAAGAACAAGGTTTGGAGAGATACTTATAAACCTGGTAAGCTCATCTCAAGGACAAATAGAAAAAGAAAAATTTATAAAAGAACTTTTAAACTTAAAATTGGAAGGAAAAATTGTAGGCATAGTACACACAACAAATGACTCTTGGGGTGATGCAATAATAGGAGAAAAAGTAGAACTTTTATACGGAAGACCCTACGCCATAGAAGAACTTTGTGGTTTAAAATACAAAATTGGACCCTTTTCATTTTTTCAAACCAACACCTACTCAGCAGAAATATTGTACAAAATGGCAAAAGACACCCTGGGAAATATAGAAGATAAAAAATTGTTGGACCTTTATTCAGGCACTGGCACCATAACGACAATACTGGGAAAAGAAGCAAAATCAGCAACAGGAATTGAAATAGTAGAAGAAGCCGTAAAAGGTGCAAGAGAAAACGCTGAGGACAACAATTTAAAAAATATAAAATTTTATCAAGGAGACGTATTTCAAGTATTAAAAAAAGAAAAAATACAAGCAGACGTCATAGTAGTTGACCCGCCAAGAGAAGGAATAGGAAAAGAAGCAGTAGAAAAAATCTCAGAATTTCAAACAGATCAAATCCTTTATATCTCTTGCAATCCACTAACCTTAGTAAAAGACTTAGAAGACTTTACAAATTTCGGATATAAAATAAAAGAATTAAGAGCCTTAGATCAATTTCCAAGGACATTTCATGTGGAGACGGTAGCACTTTTGTCCAAACTTGATGTCGATAAGCATATAAATATTGAAATTGAGCTGGATGAGCTTGATTTGACAAGTGCTGAAAGTAAGGCAACATATGCTCAAATCAAAGAATATGTTTGGAATAAATTTGAATTAAAAGTTCCGACATTATATATTGCACAGATAAAAAGGAAATGTGGAATAGAATTACGAGAACATTACAACAAGTCTAAAAAGGAGAAACAAATTATTCCACAGTGTACACCTGAAAAAGAAGAAGCTATCATGGATGCCTTGAGACACTTCAAAATGATTGAATAGAAAGGGAAGATATTTTATGAGATGGACAATAAAAATAATCTTTTTCCCAATCAGCTTCCTGCTTAGTATTCTCACTGCATTTCTGACATTCTTACTCGGAATAGGAACGGCACTGCTATATTTGCTGATGATGTTTTGCATATTTGGAGCAATAGCATCTTTCTTACAAAAAGAAGTTACCATCGGAATCGAAGCATTGATTATCGGATTTTTAGTTAGTCCATACGGCGTACCGATGATTGGAGCAACCGTTATAGCATTCTTTCAGGGAATCAATGAAGAGATAAAATCAATTTAAAAAATTTCATCAAAATGGTAACCAAAGGCGATAGAAAAACTATCGTCTTTTTCTTTGCAAATTTTAAGAGAGGAGGTGAAGCGATGGACTTTGACTATTTCTATAACAGAGAAGCAGAGCGATTTAACTTTTTGAAAGTGCCTGAAATATTAGTAGATGGAGAAGAATTTAAGGGGTTATCGGCAGAAGCAATTATCCTATACTCTATGCTTCTAAAGCGTACAGGAATGTCCTTTAAAAATAAATGGATAGACAAGGAAGGCAGAGTATTTATCTATTTTACCGTCGAAGAAATTATGAGAAGAAGAAATATCTCAAAGCCAACAGCCATAAAAACATTGGATGAGTTAGACAGTAAAAAAGGAATCGGACTGATTGAAAGAGTAAGGCTTGGACTTGGAAAACCTAATATCATTTATGTAAAAGACTTTATGAGTGTATTTCAAGCAAAAGGAAATGACTTTCAGAAGTCAAAAAACTTTACTTCAGAAGTAAAAGATGTTGACCTCAGAAGTAAAGAAAATGAACTTCAGGAAGTTAAAAATGTTAACTCTAACTATATAGAGAATAATAAGAGTAAGTATAGTAAGAGAGAATATAGTTTTTGCGAAAACGGACTTGGAACATTTCAAAATGTATTTTTAACTGATGAAGATATTTCTGATTTACAAATCAAACTAAATGCACAGCTTGATAATTACATTGAACGCTTATCTGCATATATCAAGAGTACCGGAAAGATCTATAAAGACCATAAAGCGACGATCCTTTCTTGGTTTTATAAAGATCAGGGCAAAAGCAAGCAGCCGAAAACATCAAATGTCCCGACATGGGAAGAATATAACAAAGGAGAACATTTATGAAAAGAGAATTGGGAAAAATAATGATAGAGGATGTAGAATTTGCCTATGATTCTGAAAAAGAGTATATCAAAGATGGACACGCCTATTGTAAAGTCTGCCACGAAAGAAAAGACGGTGATGTAATGGAATTTTTCGGGAATAAAATGATATTAAGGGTAGCTTGTAAATGCGATAGAGAAATAGAGC
>NZ_AWXB01000020.1 GCF_000478985.1 Peptoniphilus sp. BV3C26 | reverse complement strand
GTTTGATAAAAACGCATATATTGAATCCCTTGTAAATACTTCCGTTCTTATCTTAGATGACTTGGGAATTGAAAGGGATACAAGCTATGCTAAAGAGCAGGTATATAACATTGTCAATAGCAGGTACCTAAAACAGAAACCAACAATTTTCACAACAAATCTTTCCTACGACACAATCCAAAATTGTAAGGACAGTGTTGAATATCAAAGAATCTATTCAAGAATTATTGAAATGTGTATTCCCGTTATGGTTGTAGGCGAGGATTTCAGAAAGTTTATTCAAAGAGATAAGCTAACTCGCAATAAAGATAGATTACTGAACGGAGGTGAGAGGACTTGATTAATGAAGAAATTGCAAGAAAAACGCTCAACATGGAAGTGAGAGCTGGCAAAGTAACAGGCAAGATACTTTTGGATTTGATAAGGAAGTTACTGAAAGAAGCAGAGAAAATCGGTGGACTTGAAAAGCTCGTTGGGAGTAAAGGGAATGAAGTAAAACTAAAAGATATGGTTAAAAAAGGACAGCTTGAAGAGATACCAGTAGAAGAAACAGAATTGAAGGAACT
>NZ_AWXB01000019.1 GCF_000478985.1 Peptoniphilus sp. BV3C26 | reverse complement strand
ATTATAACTCATTTTTAAGCCTTTTTAAAGCTTTTTGTAACTTTAAAGTAACTAATAAATAAGAGCCTTCGTGGCTCTTCTTTTTATTTGTTGTATTTTTCGTTAAAATCGATAATCCACTTAGCGTACTTTTTGCCGTTAATTATAACTTTTTCTTTTTTCGATTAAATCTTCAAGCTCTTTTAAGTCCTCTGAATTCGCATAATTTCTAATAAAACTCCTTGCAGAGCTTCTGTAGGATAGATATCTTCGTCTTTCTCTGTTCTTCTCTGCCCATCTGCGGTTATATTCAGCCTGGTCATATTTTTTTTCTGTCAATAACTTCATCTCCTTTTTTTTGTAAAAAAAACTTGCATTTTTTAAAATTAGGTGTATATTATAAATATAAACATCAACACGTGGTGTATTGAAATAGCAATTGATATTTAAAAAGTATCAGTAAAATTTCATTTGAACAACAACATGAGATGTATTGAAATAGCAATTGATATTTAAAAAGTATCAGTAAAATTTCATTTGAACAACAACATGAGATGTATTGAAATAGCAATTGATATTTAAAAAATATCGGTGAAAATTTCACTTTTTGAACAACAACACATGGTGTAGGATAAAAGAGTTAGGATTTTCTAACTCTTTTATTTTTTTGTCTAAAAAAATTTTCTATAATTTTTAAGATCTTTTATTTCTTCTATGCTTTCTATATTTATAAGGGTTGCACTGTTTGCACAAAGATTAATTTTGGCGATGCTTGCCAATTCTTTGCCGTTAAAAATTGGAAATAACATATATTCTGGAATCAGTATCCCTTCATTATCAAGGCCTGAAATAGTAGCCACCCCTTTTTTAGAAACGGTATTGTTTTTTTCAAACAAATCTTCTATTGCCCACCTGAAGAAGGGGTCAATATGATATTCTTTTCCGTCTCTTGTTACTTTTTCCAAATTTTCAACAGCCTTTTCAATTTCTTTTTTTACTTCTTCAAAATTATTCATGATTTTATCTCCTTTTCTTATCTTTAATATAATTATAATACCTGCATTAGAAAAAATCAACACTTTTTTTTAAAAAATTTTTAAAAATTTTATGATATAATACATTTATAGGAGCTCCTTTTTAAGGACTTCTTTTCTTATCTTGCCTGCACTTTAAATAGTGCAGGTTTTTTTGCATAAAAAAAAAAAAAAAAAGAACCTGGAGTTTATTCTCCAGGCTTTTTGTAATCTTCAGTCTTAATTATATTCGTAACATCTTCGCTCTTACTGTCTGCCATTCCTTCTGAAAGCATATACACACACAGACCACCAATAGCCCCTACAAGAGCAACTATTCTTTCTACAGTTTCTGGTGTAGCCTTTGTGAAAGCTATCAGCGACACGATCACTGCTGTAATACATGCCCAAAACTTCCTGCTCGAAAGTTTCCTTATTAAATCTTCTTTTCTCATTTTCACACCTTCCTTTTATTAAAATATCTCAACTTCTTATCCAGCTTTTTGAACTCTTCTTCAGTGAGTAACCTTTGCATAGCTATTTTATAGTCTTTGCAATAAGGATACTTTCCCACATCTATTAAATTTCTAACTTTTAAAGCATCTGTCTTAGTCTTTAAGTGTGCATGTTGCTCATACTTTCCACCGACACGAACCACAAGCCAAGGCCTTTCTTCGCATTTTGGCTTGTACTTAATAGAAATCTTCAAACCTCTTGCTCCTGTTTATTCATCCAAAATTCTGACACAGTGATTTAACTTTCTAACACTTTTAACAATATCCTTATCTTTAAACCTCATTTGAGTAGAGCCTCCACCATCAAGAGCTATAAGACCATCAAATCCGATGCTGCTATTTAAAATTCTATTTCTAAACTCTTCAAGGGTGTATTTCCTGTCTGAAGCTATTAAATATACTTTTCTGCCTCTGAACCCTATAGCCGTATGAGCAGTAGCTCTTAGCACGTCCATATATAGGCCTACAAAGCCCTCTTTTTTAGTATTCCATACTGGATATAGACTTATGCCCGAAATCGCCCACCTGATGGCTGTATGGACTTCTGAGCGTATGTTATAGATCATACCCACACTCATATTATTTCCATCGTACCAAATCGCCCCTCTTTTTAAACCTTCAAAATTGCTAACATAGGAATTTGCTTCAAGAGGTCTGCCATCTTGAACGGCTATTCCGTATATAGGCTTCTTGCCTATTGCATAGAAAGTGCCATTAATTCCATCAACGTTTAAAGGCTTATTATCAACAAGTTCTATTCTGATTCTGTCTGCTTCAGTTTCAATAAAATTAATATTATTTTCTACAAAAAATCGGTCTTCTGCTCTTCAGGTCGGCTTCTTGCTTATATTTGGTAAGACTTCGCCTTTCGCAATCTTAATACCTCTTAAAACCATCATTGCGACTTCTTCACGTGTAGCAGGGTCTTTTGGTCTTGAGCCATCAGTTATTCCAAGTTCTATTGCTTTTTTAAATTCTTCTTGCATCTGTTCACCTACTTTTTCTTTAATTTCAGTATTTCCAAAAGTACTGTCTTTTGATAAGTCAATCGCCCATTCAATCGGCTTCTTAATATCTTCTTTAAATTGCCACCACTTAGCCCAGTTGTTTTTGCTCCAACTTCCAGGACAAATTTTACCCGTTGCATCAAAGTGTCGGATGACTTTATCTTGTGAAATATTAAATTTCTTCATTAAGTTTTTAGTGAGTTCTACTAAGTTCTTATAGGCTTTTGCCTTGTCGATATCTGCATTGATACATAGTTCTACCGATATTGAGTTAGAATTAAGAGCGTCTTTGGTTCTATTAGGATTGTTGCTGTACCCCCACTTGTCGCCAATAGACCAAGCCACAAGACTATCTCCAATAGTTTGGATAATCTCTCTATCGTCTAAGTAGTAGTGAGCAGAGCCATACCTTATTGCAGTCTGCAAATACTTGAAATGAGCTTCTGCATCTGCACCTTTTGATGTATTGCCTGTGTCGTGAATGACAAGATATTTAATATCTGATAGTTTTCTTCTCTTACCGATCTGCTTTTGATTACTGATTGGTTTATATTTAAATTCCATAATATTATCCTTTAAAAGGCAGGTTTCCCTGCCATGTTATTTTCCCAAAGCATCAACTTTGCTTTCAATTCTTAAAAGTATCTCTTTGCAAGCCTCGCTGTCTTTGCCTGCTTCTTTGAGTTGTTCGATATCTATCTTCATATCATTTAAACACTCGTCCATTTTTTGATGATAGACTTTCGCATCTTTAATTACTTCGGTGTTTGATTCTACTACTTTTGTTATCTTTTCTATCATCTTCGGCATTTGCCAGAGATATAGTCCAGCTATTATGATAAGCACTCCAAAATTTGATATAGCTTGGTAATTTTCCATCATAAAGATCACCCCTTCCATTAAAAGTCTTGTCCTGTTATTTCTTTCATTTTAATACCTCATATCCTGTGAGAATTTGTTCTATGTTTTGGTGCAGTTTCATTACTTTTTTATCGTCACTTCCTAAATATACATATCCTTGGCTATCTACTGCAACTGTTTGCACTGTGCCTCCACTCCATGTAAACTCCCATATTTTTTGCCCATTTGGTGATACCTTTATTAATCTGTCGTAAAGTCCTGAATAAACGTTGCCTTGGTTATCTATTGCGACTGAACCGACTACACCTGCACACCCTGTGAACTCCCATATCTTATTACCATCGGGAGATATCTTCATTACTTTTTTGTAGCTTCCTGAATATACATTGTCTTGGTTGTCTACTGCTACTGAGAAGACTACACCTGTATCCACTGAGAATTCCCATATTTTCGTTCCTTGAGGCGATATCTTCATTACTTTAAAGACGTCGCCTCCTAAATATACGTATCCGTTGCTATCTACTGCTACTGACCTAATCGTGTTTGTATGTCCTGTGAATTCCCATATCTTTTGTCCACTTGGTGATATCTTCATTAGTTTTTTATCGTCACTTCCTGAATATACGTATCCGTTGCTATCTACTGCTACTGACCTAATCGTGTTTGTATGTCCTGTGAATTCCCATATCTTTTGTCCACTTGGTGATATCTTCATTAGTTTTTTATCGTCACTTCCTGAATATACGTATCCGTTGCTATCTACTGCTACTGACCTAATCGTGTTTGTATGTCCTGTGAATTCCCATATCTTTTGTTCCGT
>NZ_AWXB01000018.1 GCF_000478985.1 Peptoniphilus sp. BV3C26 | reverse complement strand
TGACCATTTTCGTTAAATGTTATTGTTACTGTTTCTGTTGGTGGTGTTTTTGCTGTCCACTTAGCATAAAGTGTTATACTAGCATTTACTGCTTGTGTAAAATCAAATTTGTTTGTGCATCCAGCTTCTTTATACCAACCACCGAAATCGTGATTAGCATCTGTTGGGTCAGCTGGTGCTGTTGCTACTGTTCCTTTGTTTACAGTTATTGGGCTTGGTGCTGTGCCGTGACCATTTTCGTTAAATGTTATTGTTACTGTTTCTGGTGCTGGTGGTGTTTTTGCTGTCCACTTAGCAAATAGTGTTATATCTCCATTAACAGGTTTAGTGAAATCAAATTTGTTTGTGCATCCAGCTTCTTTATACCAACCGCCGAAATCATAGTCAGTATCTGTTGGAGCTGCTGGTGCTGTTGCTTGCTCGCCTTTGTTTACAGTTAATGGACTTGGTGCTGTGCCGTGTCCATTTGCATTAAAGGTTATTGTTACTGTTTCTGGTGCTGGTGGTGTTTTCTTTGTCCACTTTGCATAAAGTGTTATATTATCATTTACTGCTTTAGTGAAATCAAATTTGTTTGTGCATGCCTCTTCTGTGTACCAACCATCGAAATCGTATTCAGTATCTGTTGGATCACTAGGTTTTTCTACTTTACTACCCTTATCTATTGTTTTTACAATTGTAGCTGGGTCTCCGCCGTGACCGTTTTTATTAAATGTTACTGTAACAACATCTCCATATTTAACATTTAATGTAACACGTAGTGTAGATAAGCTAGGCTTTACATTGTATTCATAAGTCACAGTTGTTGGCTTATCATCGTTTAATTTCAAAGTATTGTCTGTTACAGCTCCCCCTACCCATTTCCTTGAATTACTTGGGTCAAAGTTACCAGGTAGTGAATTAAGATCAAATAATAAAGTACTTTTATCTACTACTATACCGTATACTTGATCATAGCCTTCAAGTTTTGTGACAGCTGCGTTATTCGTCAAGTCTAAGGATGTTAATTGGTTATCGTTACAATTAATTCTATCTAATTTTGTATTCTGACTTAAGTCTAAAGTAGTCAATTGGTTATTGTTACAGTAAAGAGTTTCTAAGTTTTTGTTCTCACTTAAGTCTAAAGTGGTCAATTCGTTATAGGAACAATAAAGTCTTTCTAATTCTGTGTTATTCTTCAAGTCTAATGCTGCCAATTGGTTTCGGCCACAGACAAGAGTTTTTAAGTTTTTGTTATTTTTCAAGTCTAAAGCAGTCAATTCGTTATCCACACAAGAAAGATATTCTAATTTTGTTTTATTCGTCAAGTCTAAAGTAGTCAATTTGTTATGGTCACAGTTAATGTCTGTTAATTCTGTGTTTTTACTTAGGTCTAAAGCAGTCAATTTGTTTATGTCACAGGCAAGAGTTTTTAATTGTGTATTATTACCTAAGTCTAAGGCTGCTAATTGGTTGTCTTTACAATTAATTTTTGTTAATTGTGTATTATTACTTAAGTCTAAAGCAGTCAATTTGTTTTCTTCACAGTTAAGAGTTTTTAAGTTTGTGTTCTGACTTAAGTTTAAAGTCTTCAATTGGTTATTCCAACAAGAAAGATCTTCTAAGTTTGTGGTATTCGTCAAGACTAAATTAGTCAATTGGTTTTGGCTACAGTAAAAAGTTTTTAAATTTGTTTTATTCGTCAAGTCTAAAGTAGTCAATTGGTTTCGGAAACAGTAAAAAGTTTCTAAGTTTGTGTTATTCTTCAAGTCTAAATTAGTCAATTGGTTATCGTGACAGTCAAAAAATTTTAAGTTTGTGTTCTTACTTAAGTCTAATGCAGTCAATTGGTTTTCTGAACAGTTAATGTATGTTAATTCTGTGTTTTTACTTAGGTCTAAAGTCTTCAATTTGTTTTTGTTACATTCAAGATTTGTCAGTTTTGTATTACTTTTGACATCTAGTTCTTTCAATTTGTTTTCAATGCAATAAAGCTCTTTCAATTTAGTAAAGTGTTCAATCCCTTTAAGATTTGTCATTGGTTCACGATCTAAATTAATTATAGTCACTGCATCAAGCTCTGATTTTGACAAGATGCCGTTATTGTCCTTATCTTTTGTCTTTACATATTTCCTAAAATTTTCATCTGGGAAGTTTGCTTCATTAATCGCAACATCTCCCGGCGCTGCCTTAACAGGCGTTATGATGAAGTTCATAAAGATCATCATAATTGCTAGTAGCATTGCCATGGGTCTTTCTCGTTTCTTTTTCATAATTCTCCTCCTTATCTTGTATGGAAATGGATTCTTATCTTTCTACCTTTATCTTATAAAATTATTTTCTTTTCCACATCACCCGAAAGGATGATATTTTGTAAAAATTTATAAATTTTTTATGTTTTTTTGCAAACTTTTAAAATTTTTTGCGTTTTTTAAATTATTCTATTCTTCTACTTTTTTCTTTTCCACATCACCCGAAAGTATGAGATTTGAAAAATAAATACAAAAGCACCCCAAATTTGGAGTGCCTTTGTCCTTCCCAGCTTTTCTAGGAGTATTAATTATGAAAGTGATCAGTTATTTCTATTTTTTCTTTTTTACCGAATAGTCCCACAATTATCTCCTTTCACTTCCTAATCAGTTTACTTTACCTTCTTATTTTCAAAAGTCTCCTTTAGCCTCTTTTTATTTTCTTCGACTTGGTCTAAGATTCCCTTTTCTTTTGCTTTTTTAAGGTATTTGTCCTTGGTTAGATCTAACCTATTGCCCTTTAATTCACTTGAGTTTTCGCCTTTGATATAAGATTCTTCAAGTCCTTTTAGATTTTTTACAAGTTTATCTTCACAAACTAGGTTACTTATTTCGTGCTTGGTTTCTACTTCGTAGTGGTGTCTTTCGTCTGAGTTTCTATACCTTGCGTAGATTGTGAAGAAGAAGACGAATCCTGATACTAGTAGTATCCAGAAGAACTGTCTTGAGTCTTGGAATTGTGTATCGTCAAACATACTCATTTCAGCCACTAGATTCAAGACAAATGCTGCTAGTCCGCCTAAGATTTCCACCAACACTGATACGAAGAATAGTTTCGTAAAGTTTATAGGCACGCTGCCCATGGTTTCCTTGGTCCTTGCGTTTACTGCCACGTAATGAAGGAGGTTCTTGCCATTTTTCTTTTCCATGTAGCTGTAGAGCCACACTGGTAGGTAGGCTGCCTTCCAGGAATCTCCTTTTACTTTGTAGTCTTCGTCCTCCCATCTTACGCCTCTGTCGTATTTTTCCACAGTATCCTTTGCCGCAAGTCTTGCTACATCGGAGCTTTGTGCAAAGACTGCTTCTCTTAGAAAATCGATATTGCTATCTCTCTTCTCTGATGTGTAGCCCTTCATGTAGTTGGCGTTGAACTTCACAGAGTTTTCTGTATCAAAGGGCATGATGGCGTTTATGATGTTTGTAGTTTTGTCCTTGGCTGTGTAATCCAATTTGTCGCTGGATGATTCTATGGATAGATCATCTATAAATATATCGAAATCCCTTTCGATTTTGTAGCTATCTGCATCGTACTCTGTATGTTTGTCGTCCCCTGTGCCGACTTCGTAACTGTCTGTTTCTATTTGACCTTCGCCCCACAGGTGCATGTGGGCGTTAACATCTACAAGCATGTATGGAAGGTAGACTCCACAGATATTCTCTGTGGTAAACTCCCTTGTAAATTTAGGATGGGCGAAAAATTTTCTCTCTTTGACGAATTTTTCTATCTCTTCCCTTGCGTCGCTCCTTGTAACGCTAAATGGAAGTATGACATCTGGCACTGCTCCATTCGGTATGATATTGTTGATAGATAGTGTATTGCGGCACCAGTGACATCTTGCTTGGGTGGTGGTGTTGGTGTCTATGACTACTTCTGCGCCACAGCTTTCGCATTTAACTGTCACCATACTTTCCGCTGCTTCGTCTATGTCTGCTGCTCCACTTCCCATGGTAGTTCCTTCCAATGTACTTATGTCTTGATCTTCTGGTGCGAGCTCTGGTTCGAATTCAGTTCTACAGAAATTACATCTGAGCTTACCGGTCTTGGTGTTGGTCTCTATGTCTGTTGAGCCACACTTAGGACATTTGATCTGACCATCCTTTAAGCCGCTTGTCATATCTATTATTTTTACATCGTCCTTCATAAGATCACCTATAGTCCTAGTAATTCTCTCTTCATCTTGTCAAATTCTTCTTGGGTTATCACTTCTGCGTCGAGAAGTTTCTTCATCTTTATTAGTTTTTCTGTTGGATCTTCTGGTGGTTGGTTTTGTTCTTGGTTTTGGTATCCTTGGTTTTGGTTTATCTGACCGCCGCCAAAATTAGGTTGGTAGGAGTTTCCTACATTTGGTTGTTGAACTCCACCCATCATATTTCCTGCTGCATTCATTCCCATTCCCATAAAGGCCATGTTTGCACCACCGCCATTTTCACCAGCAGACTGCATTCCTCTTGCTACCGCTTGTTGGAAGAATGAATTTCCACGAGATCCAGAAAGTGCATCTGCCTTTTTAACATCTGACATAAGAGCTTTAGTGTCTTCGTCATATTCTATTGCAAGAATTGCAGTTTTTTCTATTTCAAGACCCCTAGTAGATCTCCATTGGTATCCTTCTTCTACAGCACTTGATAAAGACTTAGCAAAACCTATTTGATCTGCCTGAATCTTATTCATACGATTACCCTTGCTTGGATCGTTTGTATAGTTTGAGAAGGCGCAAGAAAGTGATGAAACAACTTCGTTAAATAGTTCTTCTGCTGCCTCGTTATCCATATCTTGAAAGTCAAAGGCTGGAGCATTTGCGACCAAATATTTTTGTGGAACAAAGTTTTTTACAAATAGTAAAGGATCTACAATCTTTAAGGTATAGGTTCCTCTTGTGACTGCCCCAACTTGTGTACCAAAGAAAGCATCGTCCCAATATATTTCACTTTGTGTTCCAAACCTATTTTTTGGTATTTCCTTGAGGTTAACATAAAAGGCCAATTGCTCTGATCCAGCTTGGCCGCCAAATTTAAACTTTTCCCAAGTTGACTTGATTAGTGATGCATTTGGACCATCACCAGCGAAAATACTTTGTGAATTTATATCATCTGATGAAAATATAAAGCCACCAGGTTCATTGATAATTCCTGTAATCAAACCATCTTCTATAGTGATTAGAGCTGTTCCTTCAGGAACAATTATCTTGCTACCATTTGTGATTATGTTGTTGTTGCCCTTGGAATTTTCTCCACGACCATTGTTTTGCCCCTGGGCTTTTGCCGAAAATATTCCTAAAGTTCCTGATTCAAGTGAGCCTGGTCCATAAAAATCTAACCATTGGTCTGCAAAAGTGCCACTTAAACTCCCTGCAAATGCTTTAATAAATCCCATAATATCCTCCGTTAAATTATTAATATTGAAAAAATGTTTTATATGTAATGTTCTTCTAATTTTATTTTTAGAAGCTTAGCTATCTTGAAAGAATAACTATTTTTTTAATTTCAAACACAATATAAAAGTTTGCACTACTTTTCTTTTAAGAAAATGGTTTGACCTTTGATATTGTCAAATGAACAGCTATTACTTTCTATTTTTATTATATTAATTTTTAAAAATTTCCACATCACCCAAAAGTATGATATTTGATAAAAATTTTAAAATTTATCTTACATTAATCTTTTCTATATTTTTGGTTTTTTTAATAAAAATGGCTTTTAAGATTTCTTTTAAAATCCTAAGAGCCTGTTAATTTGATTTTACTTAATTTTATTTTCTTGACAACAATGCTATGCTCTCCACGTGGCTTGAGTGATCAGTAGGAATAACTTTTAATATTTTAGGGAAGCCTTGTATGTGGGAATATGTCCATTCATTACTTTATTATAAACCACTCTAAATATCTTTATAGTTTCCATGCTTACAAATTTTATTTCTGCAGAACCTTAAATGAATAGATCGTTCTGTTATAACATATGAAGAAGAAATTGGAATACGATCAACTAGAGGTTTGGGCATCAGTCATCCAGAAGATATTAAGATTATTTTATCACAAGTTAATTATTTAACCTCACCCAATGGCTATAAAACTTTATTTTTTAGATAATACATCTTCTAATGAGGAAGCAGATGTATATAAAGCTGGGTGTCGTTTTGAAGAAATTTATGCCTTCATGAAATGGATCGTGAATTAAAAGAAGTTGTCTTTCTTCTCTACTCCCTTTTGAGAAACTTCTAAAAACATTCTATGCTTTTCATTTTAACGAAAATTCAAATGGGTCTTAAGAAAAAATGGCTTACCAAAGCAAACAGACTTTAAAATTGTGCGTAAAGAAGATATTATTGAACAATAAAACATCCTTGGAAGACTTTATAAGTTTAGCCTATTTTGCCTAAATTAATTTAATAATTTAAAATATATAAAAAATCTATATCTTACTACCGGCATTCGAATATAAATCTCTAGCAGATAGGAATTATAGCTTTTAAGAAATAATTATAGGTTTATTCTAAATTCAACTTCTATTTTTCATTCAAATTAATTTCTTTTTTCTTAATTCTAAGGCTTAAATCCTTAATATTTTTTTCTATTTTAGATATAATTTTCCTAAAAAACTCATCATCTTGACCTGTTGGATCTTCTAAGTTCCAGTCCTCTGTATATTGATTATCTACAATTGGGCAAACTACATCACATCCCATAGTAATTGATATATCAATATCTGGCAGGTCAGAAATAAGCTTTGAATATTGAGTCTTCTCCATATCAATATTGTATATATCTTTCATTAATCTGACAGCATCTTGATTTATCTGGTTTTTTATTTGCCTTCCAGCTGAATAGGAGTCAAAGACATCTGAAGCATATTTTTTCCCTAGGGCTTCTGCAATTTGGCTCCTACAGCTATTATGCACACATATAAATGCAACTTTTGCTTTTCTCATTTTAATTTATACCATTCTGTTTTAATAATTCTTTCACTTCATCCTTGTTTAAAACTTTGCCATAGGATACAACTTTGCCCTTTACAACTAATGCCGGAGTAGACATAACTCCATAACTTGCGATTTGAGAAAAATCTGTAATATGGTCTATATTTTCTTCAACATTAAGTTCAGCGAGGGCTTCCCTGGCTGATTTTTCTAAAGCAAGGCATTTCGAGCAACCAGAACCTAGTATCTTTATCCCCTTCTCTTTTTTCTTTTCTTCTGCTTTTTCTATATTCTCTGACGAGTAATTTACATCACAACAACTTGTTTCTTTAACTTCCTTATTATTAACAGGTTGGCAATTGCCTCCACAAGTACAATCGTTCTCTCTTTTTTCTTTCTTACCAAATAATCTCATTTTTTCCTCCTTAATCCATACCTATTGTTTTCACAAGAGCATATATTTTTTGTTTTCTACTTAATAATTTCATTTTAAGTTCCCCATTAAATTAAAATAGGGCTAAAAATGTTAAATAAGTATCCTACAGCAATTATCCCAAAAGTACAAATTCCTATGAATAGAAATAAAAGCTTAGGTTTAACTGCTTTTTTTAACATAATCAATGATGGTAGGCTTAGTGTTGTTACTGCCATCATAAAAGATAGGATAGTTCCAAGTTGAGCTCCTTTTGACAATAGGGCTTCTGCTATTGGTATAGTTCCAAAAATATCAGCATACATTGGTACTCCGACGATAGTTGCCAAAACAACTCCAAATGGATTCTTGCTGCCTAAGATACTTTCTACCCAAGTTTGAGGAATCCAATTGTGTATCAATGACCCTATGCCCACGCCTACTAAAATATATGGGAAAACTTTTTTGAAAGTATCACTAACTTGGGTTTTAGAAAAATCAATCCTGTCTTTTACTGTTAAGCTTGGAGAACTAATATCAACTTGACTTGCATTTTTTATAAAATCTTCTACATACCTTTCCATATGCATTCTTTCAATGAAGCTACCACCAGTTACAGCAATAATTAGCCCGAAGACTACATATGCTAGAGCTATTTTGGCTCCAAAGATACTCATAAGTAAAATAAGGCTACCCAAATCAACCATTGGAGAAGATATTAAAAATGAAAAACTCACTCCAATAGGCAAGCCGGCACTTGTAAAGCCCATGAATATTGGGATTGAAGAGCATGAACAAAAAGGTGTTACAGTCCCTAGTAAAGCAGATATGATATTTGCCCCTAATCCATCAAAACGTCCCAGAATTTTTTTACTTCTTTCAGGTGGGAAATAGCTTTGTATATAAGAAATTATAAAAATCAACACGCAAAGTAATATTGTAATTTTTATAACATCATAGATGAAAAATTGCAAGCTTCCTCCAAGTTTTGAAGTCATATCAAGGCCAAGATTTGTTAATACTCCCCCTATCAATTCATTAAGCCATTTCATACCTAGAATTTGATCTTGAATAAAACTCCACATCTCTAACCTCCGTAAACTTTAGATTATTTATTTTCTAAAAACCAGCCTTTTGTATTATTAGCAATATTTACTAAGAATAACATAACTGGTACTTCAGTAAGAACACCTACAGTGCAAGCTAATGCAACTGGTGAACCTATCCCAAATATTGCTATTGCAACAGCTACAGCTAATTCAAAGAAGTTTGAAGCTCCAATCATGCCTGCTGGTGCTGCTATTTCAAAAGGTAAACCTGCTTTTTTGCTTAAGCCATAGGCTATGGCAAAAATTAGAAATGTTTGAAGGATAAGAGGAATAGCTATCAATAAAATATGAAATGGGTTTTCTAAAATTACATTTGCTTGTGAAGAAAATATAATTATTAGAGTCAACAGCAGTCCAAGTGTTGTAAGCCCATCAAATTTACTTAAAAATTGTTTTTCAAAATAATCCTTTCCTCTTTTATCAACTACTATTTTCCTTGTGATGGCACCCCCTAATAATGGAATAGCAACAAATAGAAACACACTAACAAATAATGTGCTATATGGTACTACAACATTAGATACACCTAATAAAAACTTCACTATAGGAACAAAAGCAAGTAAAATGATTAAATCATTTGTGGCTACTTGAACCACAGTGTAAGCAGGGTCACCCTTTGTGAGAGTCGACCACACAAAAACCATAGCAGTGCATGGCGCAGCTCCGAGCAAAACAGCCCCTGCTAAATAATCATTGGCCAAATCATTAGGAATGATATTTTTAAATATAATAAAGAAAAACAAATAAGATATTCCAAACATAGTAAATGGTTTTATTAGCCAATTAACAGCCCATGTTACAAATAAGCCCTTTGGATTCTCTCTAACCCTTTTAATACTTTGAAAATCTACTTTCATCATCATTGGATAAATCATAATCCAAATTAATATTGCTATCGGCACAGATATACCTGCAATTTGCACCTTACCTAAAGCAGATGGGATTATAGGTATATATTTTCCTATAAGTACCCCTACAATCATGCAAAATAATACCCATAAAGTTAGATATTTTTGAAATACATTAATCCCTTTATTCTTATTTTTTTCCATAGTTCTTCTACCTCTATTCTTATTTTTTCCATAGTTCTTCTAACTCTTTTAGCATAGATGCATTCAAATGTTTCTATGTATAGCGAAAAAAATTTACTTATTCCAAATGTGACAAATACATTCCTCTCCGCTATCAAATATTTCCTTTAAGTCGGATTGCATCTCCTTCAGAATCTTCTTATTGGCAATGTAATATATGTTTTTTCCTTCTCTTCTGCTGATAACTAGATTTGCATCCTCTAATCTTTTCATATCATTAGACAGTGTTGGTTGTGTTATATCGAATTTCTCTAATATCTCACAAGCACAAAGTTCATTGCAAGATAACATATCTATAATTTCTAATCGTTTTGGATCACTTAAAACTTTTAATTTTTTTGATGTCTCTATATATTTATTCTTCATGTAAACCTCCTTGGTCTTTTCATATAAAATTATACAAATCATATAGAAAGTTGTCAATGTGTTTTTCCTTTATCTCTTAAAATAATTTTTATTGTTTCCTTTTCACCATCTCAACTTATTTATATCTATAAAAATGTATTATCGCTGTGCATTATCCCTAACTTTATTTTGTAAACTATATTCTCTACTCTTTCTAAGATTATCATCATAAAGATTTCTCCTAGCTGATTTTCCTTCTTGAATTTTTTTAATACCTTCTTCCTCTCGATATTTGCTCCACACTTGTCATTTGCAAGCTAATAATTTTCTTTTTCAAGTTCTTTGACAATGCTTATGATGCTTTTACCATCTAAGTACCAATTAAATATTTTTCTAATGCAATAGTAATATGAGTATATATAAGCTTCCAATTGAAATATTAAGATGCAAGTCTATTTAAAGCAGATATTTGTGCAGTTAAACTGTTTAACTGTTTTTTATCTATCAAGATCTGTCGATCTTAATCCTACATAGATTCCTACTCATTAGATTTGAAATTATTCTATAGATTATTTCAGATTTATTTTGTATTCATATAAAATTCCTTATCTCAATTTAATTATAATATGATTTTCATAATATCCTGATAATTAGTCTGATCCATTCTGTTCATTCCACCTAAAATATTCACAGTGTCTACAGACTCTGTTATAATCTACGCTCAAACTGTTCCAACAAGGTATCTTTTAAATGGAAAAATGGTCTTTAAGATTTCTTCTAAAGATACTAAAAGCCTGTTAATTTGATTTTACTTAATTTTATTTTCTTGACAACAATGCTATGCTCTCCACATGCATTGTCTTTTGCTTGGAAACATATTTCTTTATCCTCGTCATTCTTGTAGGAGCACAATTTATTAATGTCATTGTCTTTGGCATTTTTTCTTTTATCTTTGAAATTATTAGAATTTTGACTATCTTTAACTCCTGTTTTGAAGTAGAATGTCAGGTCATATGGATGGACTGTTCCGTCTTTGTCAATTCTACCCACCACGACTTTATCAACTATGCTTTCAAATACTGTTCTATTAAATTCCTCTATAATTTCTCTGTTTTCTATCACCTTTTTAAATCTTTGACTAAAGATTCATCATTTATTTCTTCTTCAACAATTTTTAAAAAGTCATCTATTATTGTTGAATCTGCATGGCATAATTGCCTATAGATTTCAACAAATGCTTTTTCTATTGCCGCTTCTTGTATTCCCTCCTTTCTTTTGTTTTATAATCCAAGTAGAATCACTAGCCACGCTTCTACTATGGATACGATTGGAATTAGTAAAAATGGCATCAAGATAAAATGTTCCTTAATGGCCAAATGTTTCATCCAATTTCCAAATTCGTAGTCCTCATGTCCTTCTGTGCCTGGTATGACTATCTTGTCCTTGTACTTTCCTTGGAACAAAAGTAGGTCCAATAGAAGGAAATCTCCAAAATTTAATATTATCCACTGAATATAGCTCATCCAGAAAAGATCTCTAAGTCCTCTTATTCCCGTATGTAAAAGAGAGGTCACTCCATATATAAATACGATTCCTGAAATTATAATCGTAAGTATTAAATTTATTCTTTTCTCTTCTTTTGTCATCTTTTCTGGAGCCGAATTTTGTATTTCTTTTGGATAGGAATCGAAGAAAAATCTCGGGTTAATCAGTACAAAAGCTGCCACTGCACCGTTAAAGATTGCAGCCATTGCAATTCCATCTAATATTGCTCTTGTTATATCCATAATATTCTCCTTATTTATTTTCCAAAAATAACTTTAATTTCTCAGCATATTCTTTGGGATGTTCGTGGAGAAATTGTCCGTGGCCCATTCCTTCAAATACTTCTGTTTCCATTTGTGGAAGATACTCTCTTAATATTTTTTCACTTTTCGAAGGGATTGGCTCTTCGCTCCCCCTCCAAAATAGTACTGGATTTGAAAACTTAGTTAAATTTTTTGGAGGCTTATAATGATAGATAAACTTGCAGGCATTTTTAATAGTGGTTTTTGAAATTTGCGGATAGGCCATTTCTATTACGCTTAGATTATCCTTGCCCATAATCTTATCTAATAAAAATTTAGGTATTGGCTTTTTGTTTTTGATCCTACTTGTACCAATGATAAAAGCACAGGTAAAAGGTCTTGCCATCAAGCCCAACTCGGCAGTAATCGCCCCATCTAAGAGGACTCTCGATGTAGAAATGTTTCCTCTTCCAATTAATTCAACAGCTATAGTTGCTCCCATAGAAAAACCGCATATGCCATAGACACTCCCGCCCATTTCATTTAATATGTAACTTTCTATGGAATCTATGGTTTCCTCCATTGAAGTTAAATCTTTTGGGTTAGTACCATAATGTCCGTCCAATTGGCAGAAAATTACAAAATAATCTTGCAAATAAGGCAGAAGGGGTTTGAAACATTGGTCTGCAGTAGAGGCAAGTCCATGAATAAATAATATTGACTTCTTATTTCTATTTCCGTAGCTAATAAATTTCATTTAATTCCCCATTATTTAATTTTTTTCGAAAGCAAGTAAAAATATCCTCTCTAATAAAAAATTTATCTATTACTCTTTATCTCCCACAATGAAGTAATCACAGTAATCTCCTCCCTTGGCCTAGGATAAAAGCTGCAAGACTTGCAAATATTAATTTCTTTAGCAAGCTTTCAGGAACCCAGTTTTTGTAGTCAGCTTTTATTTTCTTGTCATCAATAAAATTTTCTTGTTTCATAAATTTTCTCCTGTAAATAATTCATTTTATTAATTCATATTAGTACATTGCATTAATAAGGTTAGGTAGTAAATAAAATATATTAAGTTAAACCAGCCTCCGCGAATGATCATATGTAGTCCCTTTGGCAATCTCTCAGCAAGAGGAGTGAGAATCAAAAGAAATATAGGTGTAAAATGTGATAAGCTCCACCAAGTATGATTCCAAAAGTTTTTATTAAAAATACAAACCATCCAAGATTTAAATACTTTTACTGTATGGCTAAAACAATATGGAAAAATCCAATACAATATATAAAGGCAGATATTGGCCCTAAAAGACCACCAAGGTATAATCTTTTTGTGCTAACATTTTTCATTATTCCAATATTATATTTATAGTGTCCTTGCCATCATAATCCTTTGGATCATAATATAGGGTCATGTCTCCCAAAAACATCAAAAATGAACCAAAAAGACCTATTAAGATACATTTGTATAAAGTCACAATTAAACACCTTCTTTCCATTAGATGATATTAGTTCTCGCTTTAATTATAACATGTAGCACTGATTCCTTTCAATTATATGATTTGCTGCGTTAAACTAAGAAAAAAGTTAAAGGCAGTCCGAAGACTGCCGTATTTTTATCATATTGGAATAATCCATACCACTTGTAGGTTCGTCGAAATAGACAAATGGAGAATCCTTGCATATAACAGATGCTATTGCAAGTCTTTGCTTCTGTCCTCCTAATAAATAAACTCTTCTGCCATTTTTGTCTTTTCTATTAAATTCCTATAAACTTTTGATTTTTGTAAAAGCTCTCCATGTTTGCCTTGGCTTTCTACTTTTCCGTTTTCAAGAACTACTATCTTGTCTGCATTTTCTATGGATTTCATCCTATGTGAAATGATTACAACAGTTTTATCTTTAATTAAATTATTTAAAGACTCTTGAATTTTTTTCTCGTTGTCAACATCAAGGCTTGCTGCTATCTCATCTAAAATCAATATCGGTGCATCTTTTAAGAAGGCTCTGGCTATTGATAACCTTTGTCTTTCCCCGCCTGATAACTCTGCACCATTTTCACCAATAAGTGTATCGAAACCCTTATCCATTCTTTCTATAAAATCTGTGCAGTTTGCAAGTTTTGCTGCTCTTTTAACTTCTTCGTCACTTGCATCTTGCTTTCCGATTCTAATATTTTCCATAACGCTTTGATTAAAGAGAACCACATCTTGGAAAACTATTGAGACCTTGTCAAAAAGTGATTCTGTTGATATTTCTTTTATATCTTTGCCATCGATTAAGATTTGTCCCTCATCATAATCATAAAGTCTTGATATAAGTTTCAAGATAGTTGTTTTGCCGCAGCCACTTGCTCCAACTAAAGCAGTGACCTCTCCCTGCTTAGCTTTAAAGTTTACGCCATTTAAAACTTTTGTGTCTTTATTGTAGGCAAATTCAACGTCTTTTAGATCAATATCAAATTTTTTCAAATTATAGTCCTCGCCTTCTTGTAAATCTTGATTTTGAATTTCTTTTAGTCTTTCAATTTTAGGCGATAAATAAAATATCTCCATCATTCCCTCTTTAGATGCATCAAGAGCGTCTTTTATCTTCATAGCCGCTAGTAAATATCCTACAAGGTAGAGGGCGCTTATCTCTTTATTAATAATTAGATTTACGCCAACAAATATCACAACAGCAAGGGAAATAAAGCTAAAAATTGATGAAAGTGACATAATTAAAATAAGTCCTATCTCTGTCTTTAAGTGCACTTTTTCACTTTTATCCATTTTTTCATACAGCTTTTCTTTCATTTCTTCTGATAAGCCATAGGCTTTGATCTCCATTTGCATCTCGATATTTTCTTGAAAGCTTTCTGAGTTTTCTCTTAAGACGTCATAATATCTTTTTTGTCCCTTAACCTGATGTTTTTTAGATAGTGGTATAAATATAAAGCTTAATATAGTTGGAATAATTACAGCTAAACCCATCTTCACATTGCTCACTATCATCATGATAGATATTAGTGGGAAGAAGAGTGCCATACCGCCCACTTTTGGTATTGCGTGGCTCATTGCATGCTCTATTCCTTCAATGTCAGCCATGATTGTTTGGGCTAGGTCTGAAATATCATGTTTAGAAAAGTATGATAGAGGTAGTTTTGATAAATTCTCCGCTGTTCTTATTCTTAAGTCTGCACTTTCTTGATAGGTTGTGCTATATAATTTATCGTATTCGACTGAAAGCAAAATATACATTGCTATCAAGGTCAAGGCTGAGAATACTATATAAAATCCCTTGCTTCTACCAATATTTTCCAAAACTTCCTGAGCAAAAATCATTAGTAATATGGCAGGAAGCATGTTTATACAATAAACGAAAAATGAAGCCAGTGTTGCTTTACTTAGATTTCCTGCTCCTTTATCTGTAAGAGCAAATCTTTTTTTATAAAACTCCTTCATTTGAAACCCTCCATTCATTCGCACTGTTAAAGAGTTCTTGCAATCTCTTATACTTTGTATCACTTGACATTAATTCTTTGTCAGAGCCTCTTTCTATAATTTTTCCACTATCCATTACAATAACTTCATCAAGGTCTTTAATTGTAGATAGCCTGTGTGCAATCATGATAACTGTTTTATCCTTCATCAGATTTTTAAAAGCTTTTTGTAGTTCATACTCGTTATCTGGGTCAATAGATGCTGAAGCTTCATCCATAATAATAATTTTAGAATCCTTTAAAATTGCTCTAGCAATTGCAATCCTTTGTTTTTCTCCACCGGATAAATAAACTCCTTTTGAACCTATGATAGTATTTTCTCTTTCTGGGAATTTGTCTAATATCAAATCGCATCCTGCTAATTTTAAAGCTCTCATAACATCATCTTTTGTCGCTTCTTTATTAGCTAAAGCAACATTATCATAAATGCTCTTCTTAAATAATTTTGAATCTTGAAAAACAAAAGAGATAGCTTTAATTAAGGCTTGGTCAGAATATTCACTTATTGGTATTCCGCCTATCTTTATGCTTCCTTCGTTAACATTGTAAAAACCTGATATAAGTTTTGCTACTGTTGATTTACCTGATCCAGATGAACCGACAAGTGCATAGGACTTTCCCTCTTCTAATTTAAAAGATAAATTTTCAATGACAGCTTTATCGTTATAAGCAAAGCTAACATTCTCAAATTCTATATTATAGTTTTTAAAATTATTGACATTGCCATGCACTAATTTGTCTTTTTGCATATCTTCGTATAGTGCCTCTAAAGTATCTACTGCATAATTGCCTTGAGAAATATACATGGAGTACCACATCATTCTCATAAATGAAACAAAGAGAACGCCTGATAAAAATAAAGTCATGATAAGCTCTAGTAAAATTATCTTGGCACTGCCTAAGATAGCCATAAAATAAACTATAGGAATAATTAAAATTGCAATCATTCCAAAAAATAACCATTGATACAAAACATAAGGTTTTTTACAAGATAGGGAATAATCATAAGCATACTTTGAATAATCTTTTATCGCCTTGTAAAAGCTTTTAAATGACTCGACATTTGCTCTAAATATTTTTACAACTTGCATTCCTCTTACGTATTCAACAGTTTCAGCACTTAGGTTAGATAGGGCTTCTTGGTATATCTTCATAAATTCTTGCTCGCCCATCATTGCACCTAAAATTAAGCCACCGATTATGGTAAGAGCAAGCAAAGTTATGCCAACTCTTATACTTACTATAAAGCCAAGCACAAGTACAAGTACGGGTGTAACTATTGCCTGAGAACTATCGGGAATCATGTGTGCTACAACCTGATGAGTTTGCGCGGCGTTGTCATCTATGATCTTTCTTATTTGACCAGATGGATTCAAGTCAAAAAACCTAAAACTTGCTTTCTCTAAGCCGTCTATCCCCCTTTTTCTTAAATTTGTTTCAAGCCTAAAACCTAGTATGTGAGAACATGTTCCTGAAACAGAATAAAATATTGCTCCACTTGTTAGTGTGATGACAGATTTTAATGCTAAGCTCTCTGCACCAGATAAATCTGAATTAATTATTAAATTATCCAGAAATTTGTAGATTAAATAAAATCCATATACCGTAAGTACAGCAGATATAGCAGAAAAAACTATAGCTAAAAAGCCGAGATATTTTTTATCTTCCACATAAGCAAACAGTTTTTTATAAATCTTCATAATAATAATATCTCCTTTCTTTGTTATTCCTATTAGATTAATTTTCATTTAATGATATTTGTTATCATTGCTTTTACAGTATACATCTGCTATAATCAGTAATGCAATAATTTGTTAAATATAAGGCTAATTGGAATATTGTCTAAAAGGGATAGGTACATTATGACTTACTACGATTTTGTAAAAGATTATATGAAGGTGGATGAATGTAAAAACAATAAGAAGTACTCAAGTGCAGGGCACACTTTTTGTTGGAATAAAGAAGACTCAACTTATGCAGAAGGTCTATATTGGTTTTATGAAGGAGACGGATTTATTATTGATGTCCATGATTTTTATATCAGTGAAGAAGTAGTTCAAAATAATACTTATAGCATGGCAGATTATGTTTCAATTTATTCAAGCTACATTGTCAGCGCAAACGGGGAGAGATTTAGTCCTTATCAAACTTTGACCGCAAACTCTTTATGCACTCTTGATTTTGATAATATAAGAGATGATTTTGTTTTTTTATTACACGAGAATTGTTGTTATCTTGCTGTTTCCATTGGTTTTAAAAAAGAACTAATAGAAAAACATTTAGCATCTATTAACATTAATCCAGAATCATTTTATTCAGCTTTACTTCAACCGAATCAAATAATTCTTACAAAATCCTTAGAAAAAGTGGCAATGGAAATATTAAATTGTAAGATGGACCCTCCTGCCGCTGACTTTTTCTTTAAAGCCAAAGCAAATGAATGGATAAGTATAGTAATAGATACCTACTTAAATAGGAAAAAATATAAAATTGAGTCTGATGATAATAAAGCACCTGAAGATGTAGCAAGATTCTTAGATGATCATTTCGCCATGAATATAAATCAGGAGACTCTTGAAAAAATCTCAAGAATGAGCGGAACAAAATTAAAAAATTTGTTCAAAGAAAAATATGGTCAAAGCATTACAGAATACACCCAAAGAAAAAGAATGAATGTAGCTGAAACTCTTCTTTTAAGTACCGAACTTCCTATAAAGGAAATAGCAGAGTCTGTTGGATACACATCCCATAGCAAATTTTCCATTTATTACAAAAGATATAAGGGACAACTTCCTAGTGAGGTCCGTGCTTTAGCTTGCGACCATTACAATTTAAATTGTGATTGTTGTGATTAAAATAAATTTTTACAAGCCTTGTTTTTGTATGAGTTTAAGTGGATATGCATATATAGTCTGAATAAATTTGATTTGAAAAATGAGCAAAAAAATAAAGGCAGTCCGAAGAATGCCGATATCTATCTCTCTGCACCTTTGCTATGGTCTTTCTTATTTGACTTAGCTTTATAGTCTGTCTTAAAGCTTTTTATTTGCCCTAATATGGACTTTTTATCCTTTTATTTGCCCTAATATGGACTTTTTATCCTTGTCTTGACTCTTTACTTGTTCTTTTACTTTTAAGAGCTTAGAGGACAAAATACGAACATTTTTATGCTCTTTCCCGTTGTTATCAATCCTTGTTTTTACTTGTCCAAATATTTTAACAAAATCTCCTTGTTTTAGGTTCTCCAAATCTTTTGTCTTGTCAACAAGGTGGACAATTAGCATAAAATTTATCTTATAAAGTAGAAAAAGGGCACCTAAGTGCCCTTTTTAAATAGAAATGGATTATTTTGCAATATTTCTTTTAATTATTACTTCTTTTGTAGTTCCGTCCCAGACGATGTCTTTGCCATCTACTAGTCCTAATGCTCTTGCAACGTTTGCGATTGGAAGCATTGTTCTATTGCTCTTAAGAATTGGTTTTACATCACTTTCAAATACTTTACCATTTACGATTATTTGATTTGTATCCACTGGTATTTTAACTACTGTGTCTTTATCTGTTAAGATTACTGTTCTAGTTGGATCATCCCATTCTACCTTAAATCCTAATGCTTCTGCTACAAATCTAATAGGTAGCATGGTTCTATTGTTTGAAATAAATGGTTCTACATCCATTGCCACTTCTTTTTGAACACCATTTACTGTAACTACAAGAGTCTTTGAACCGATAACAAGTTTAGAATCCATCTTTATTTCTACCGAAACTTTTGTTTCGGTAGCTGGCTTGCTTTCAGTTATTACTGGTGAATAAAATTGTAGTGACCAGAATGGGTTGTAATTATATGTTGGCCCCCATGGATATTGGTCTCTTCCAGTTTCTTCTGGGGCTTTATTGTTATTTTCTTTTTCTGCTTCTGTAATTATATCAATTACATTTGCTTTTGAAGTAGCTCCATCTATTTTCTTAAGAATATCAGCTTTTTCTTCTTCAGTTAAGTTATCAAGTGCAGCAAGTTTAGATTTTGCTTCTTTTTTAGCATCTGCTAATTTTTTAACTTCTATTGCTTTTCTTTCATCATCAGCTGCCGCTTCTTCTTTTCTAGTCTTATCAAGGTCAGCAGCTTCTTTATTTATTTTTTCAATTTGAGCTGGATCTTGGGCTTTTTTAATCTTTTCTATAAAGTCTTTCTTTTCTTCTGGCAGCAATTTTTGCAGTTGATTTATTTTATTTTCGCCATCTTTTATTGCCTTTTCAAGTTTTTCCTTGTCAGCTTGTATTAACTTTACAGGATTAATTGTCACAATCCAGGCATATTTTCCTGCTATATTGCTATAAAAATCATCCTTTACTCCTATTGTGTTTTTAGTTTGAGCCTTGTACTTGTACGTGTTTTCTCCTACTTTTTCTATGAAATCTGCTTCCAAGTTATAGCTCTTGCCGCTGCAGTCTTTTAAAACTAGAGTAAAGGGATTTTTTTCTGGGGTGAGCTCTATTCTTTGATCGTTTGTGGCCCTGGCATAGGTATAGCCTCTGATTCTATTTTTCAAGGGTGAGAAGTCACAAATTCTATTATTTGCAAAGGAAAAGTTTGCAAAGACTTTGTTTCCTTCAAGGGCCGAAACATCTTTTATGTTGTTGTTTTCCAATCTCAGATATGTGATACCCGGCAAATTTTTCAAAGTGCTTATGTCTTCTATTTCATTGTCGTATAGGCTCAAATTCTCTAACTTGCCTAAATTTTTCAAGGGACTCAAATCTTGAATCTTGTTTTTGCCAAGATTAATAAGCTTCAAATTTTTCAGGTTTTGCAAGGAAGTCATGTCTTTAATCTCGTTGCTTATAAAACTTATGGATTGCAGACTGGATAGATTTTCTAAAGCACTTATATCTTCTATATAATTTGAGTCCATGTTTATAGTCTTCAAGTTTTTTAGAGTCTTGATAGGACTTAGATCTCTTATTGAGTTTTCAAAAAGAGTCAAGCTCTCTAAGTTCGTTGCCTTTTCAAGTCCTTTTAAGCTCACCAAGTACATGTTTTTTGTGATGCTTAGATTAGTAAATAGAGCCATTTCGTCTTCGAAAATTTCATTTTCTGCTTGGGGCTTTTGGTAAGTTTTAGAAAGCGTAGCAGAAATTTCTCCTCCGTATCCGTCCTTAGACTCAAAGTCTTTTTCTCCAGATTTTAAAATTTTCAAAAGGGCTTCTTTGAGGACAGATATATTTTTTAGCGTGTCGTCTATTTCAAAATCTACCCTTGTTCTTTGGCTTGGTGGAGTCGGCTTTTCTTCTTCATTGTCTCCGCCTTCATTTGGGTTTGGCTTTTCGTCTTCATGCTTTGGAAGAGCAGATGCATCTATGTTTATTATCCATATTGGAGTTCCTGTATCATTAGCTTTTCCTATGTTTAGTACAGTATCTTCTGGCTTTTGTATGAATTTGTAGATGCCATTGTCGCCTTTTTCTATTATATTTTGATAATCTCCGTTTAAGCTAGAGCCGAGTCTTGCCTCTTCCAGATTATAGCTTCTGCCTTCTTTGTCAATTAAGTTTAGGCTAAAGGCATTTCCTTTTAGTTTGATGTCGATATTTTGCTTGCCAAAGGAGAATTTATATTGTGAAAATGTCAAGTCTTTTATAGGTGAAAAGTCTTTTATTTTATTTCCATCGATATATAAAGTTTTTAATCCTACTAAGTTTTTTAGTGGGGTTATATCTTCTATTTCATTAGAATTAACTTTTAAAATTTTCAAATTTTTAAAGTCTTTTAAGAAATCCAAACTTTCTATTTTGTTTTCTTGCAAGGCTAGCTCTGTGAGATTAGTCATTTTTTCTAAACCTTTAGTGTCTTTTAGACCTTTTCTCCTATAAGTGAATTTCTTGAACATTTTCATTTCAAAGTCATATAGGTCTTCGATATCTTTATCCTTTTCATAGTTGGGGTTATCTAAAACTATATCAGGTTTTAACGGACCTCTACCCCTTCTTGTGGAATGATTCTTGTTTTTTAAAAGGTCTAAAATAAATTCTTTTAAATCCTCATCTCCAAATTCAACAATCTCTTTATTTACTTCTATATCTTTTTCTACTTGGAATTTAAAGCTGTCAGATTTTACCGGCTTTAAATTATCTGCCGAAATACTCAGATAAGCTTCATAAACTTCGCCCACTTGGCTTTTTGCTTTTAGTCCTTCTTTTGGTTTTATCTTGAGTTCTAAGCTTGAACCCTTTATGAGATTGGCATCTGCACACTCGCCTTCAACTATGTCAAAAGATGCCTTATCTTCACCTTCCAGGCTGATGTTTAGCTTGCTTATGTCTGTGCTTCCTATGTTTTTTATTTCCACCTTAATTGGCTTTATTTCTTCAAGCTTATAATTTTCTTTTGCTTTTTCAAACTTGTCTAAGACAGATACTTGCACCGCTGGCATGTCTATTTCTTTTGTCAAAGCGCCTAGAGTGAAGTTTTTGTCTATGTTGTAATATGATTCGCTTTCTGGTCCATTATAAAGGAAGGACACATCTTGCTCGTTTTGGTAGTCGTAACAAGAAATAGTCTCTGCGTTGCTTCTGAATTTTAGGGCAAACTTGTCCTTAGATAGGCTTATGTCGTCATTTACTTTTATGGTATAAAATCCAGCGTGGCTCAAGTTTCCACTTGCTATTTTTTTCCAATTTGAATTGTCTTTAATGATGAGCTTTTTAACTTCTCCTCCCTGATAGTTGAAAGTTCTCTCTTGAGTTTTAAAATTGTCACTATCTTCTGTCATATATATCTCATACCATACTGGAGTATTAGAGCTATTATAAAACCTCACATCGGTTAGCTTTTCAGGCTCTTTGGTCTGTCTTTTGTAGATGTTTATCGCTCCGTTGGCATTGGTTCCATTTCCAATTTCAGTTCTGTTGCCCTTGTAGTCAGAGTAGGTATAGATGTGGGTAGACTTATCTTTAGCATCTTCTATTCTTGGAAAGATGAATAGGGGATCTCTTTTCCCTTTAGTAAAGGAGTCATAGGATATCCACATAAATCCATCTTCTTTTTCTCCGATTTTTTTCTTACCCCAAGAATTTTTTACTAAAAAAGCTCCCGTAGCTTCTTCATTTTTCTTGTTGATGATTTTCATTTCATCATCCCAACCCACTATTGTGACTTGGTGGTTGACTATAGCCCTCTTGCCTAAATTGCCAAAATCTTGTATTTTGACTCTGTGATACTTGTCGTTAGGGTTAGTCTTTTCATATCCATAAGCATCAATAAAACCGTCATCATTATAATAGCCACTCGCAACAGAGCCGTATTCCATGACACATTTTTTTATATTATCCACGTTGCAATCTAGCTCTATCATGTCTGGCACATAAAATTCGTGCAATTGTTTGTCGGCATCATCCATGAGATTTACTGCCCTATTGTCAAAAGTTCCGCTACCTGCTCTTGGATTGTTCTCTACGATTTCGTATTCTTTAGCATTTTTTTCTTGGACAGGCCCTGCTAGTCTTGAAAAATATCTCATTGCAACCAGATTGTTGCCTCCCCTTTCCAAGTCCACATCCTTAGATGCATTGTATGCCATGTGGCCTTCAGAAAAATCAATTTCTCCCTTGCCTTCTTTTAGCAAAAGAGTTTCAATAGTAGAAAGAGATGAGAAGGCCCAACAAACTCCAGCCATGTACTGATTTTTTACAGGGCTTATAATATTTCTTTCTCTTGAATCATATTTTTTGGGAAACCCTGCTTCCCCTAATTGATCTAAAGACCTTCTCTTTCTAATTCTAAGACTGCTTTTCTCCCTTACATTTATGTATTTTTCTGGGATATATCCGTAAATAAATTCGTCCTTGTGATTGATGTAGTATGTGTATTCGGGGTTTAAGACTGGTTCAGTTATATTTTTGTTTAGATTATAGATTTCGTCTTGGTTTTCATCTCGAAAATACATACTCTCTGCATAAGTACCACTTCCCAGAGAAGATATACTTATAATTAACGCTATCAAGAGCGCAAACATTCTTTTAAAATTTCCTTTCATTTATTCCTCCTTTTTTTAATCCTTGGTTAATTATAATTATATTGTTAATTGATAGGGATTGTCAATTGTATTAATCTTGTCGGAAATTTTTAATTCCCAAGTCCTTTTCACCTTACTTATCAATAATCTAATTCATAAAACCTGAACAGAGTTAAAGCTAATGCTTTATTATATATAATAAAAGGTTATCAATTTTTTTTCCATAAAAATATCTATTAGAGAGTTACTCCCCCAACAGATATTATAGAGTCTTTATTTGCCCTAATATGTTTTTTCCATCCTTATCTTGACTCTTTACTTGTTCTTTTGATTTTAAGAGTTTAGAAGACCAGATACTAATATTTTTGTCATTTTCTTAGCTATCAATATTTGTTTTTAATCGTCCAAATGTTTTAACAAAATCTCTCTGTCTTATTTCTATAAAGCTTTTGTCTTATGTACTAGGCTAAGCAATTTACATGCAATTTATTTAGTTTTAAATATTCTAAATGTAAGCAAAAAAAGAGTAGAATAATTCTACTTCTCTTTTACTTAATTTTTCTTGTCTACAATTTGCCAGACAGCGTCTGTTAAATTGCATCTCCTGTCGTCAGGTCAAGTTTCATAGGATTTTTGGTCATTCTAACATTTGCCATTAGTAAAATTCTAAAGTTCTCGTACTCGTCTTCTTCTCTTATGTAAGAGATGTCTTTTATTTCAAATACTATTCAATCGTAAACACTAATATTTATAATTTCTCCTACAATTTTTTATTATATTAGCCAATATCCCATCATTAATTTTCCGATAGAAGAATAGCAAAAATTTTAGGTTTTCATCACCCCACAATATCTAGAGAATTAAAAAGATGTGATAACGAGTATGAAGCTATCTATGCCCAAAAAGATAAGATTAAAAAATCATCATCTAAAGGCAGAAAACCAAAAACTGATGACAATATCACTAAATCCATTTCTGAAAAACTTCATAAGAAGTGGTCTCCTGAGCAAATAGCAAATACTGCATGTAAAGATATAGTATGCTTCAAAACAATATATAATTGGATATATTCAGGAATTATAGACTTTTATATTTCCAAGCTAAGAAGAAAAGGAAAATCAAGAAAACCCAAAGAAACAAGAGGCAGATTTAACATTGGTAAATCAATAAATAAAAGACCTAAAGAAGTTAAAAAAAAGGAATACTTTTGGTAACTGGGAACTAGATACAGTTGTCTCATCCAGAGGTAAAAGTAAAGGCTGCCTAGCAACATTTGTAGAAAGAAAAACTAGATTTTACATAGCCTTACCTATGATAGATCGAAGTAAAAACTCTATGCTAAAAGCAATTGACAAGCTAATTAAATCCTTACCATTAGAAGCTTTAAAGACTTTCACATCTGATAGAGGTAAGGAATTTGCTTGTTATGAAGATGTTGAAAAACGAGGGATAAATTTTTATTTTGCTGATGCATATTCAGCATGGCAAAGGGGCAGTAACGAAAATTCTAATGGTTTGTTAAGAGAGTATTATCCTAAGAAGACAGATTTATCTAAAATATCTATTAATGAGCTGATTAAAAACTTAATGGAGCTTAATACCAGACATAGAAAGTGTCTAGAATATCAAACTCCATTTGATTTATTTATGCACGAACTTAGTTTGATTTAAGTGTTGCAATATTATTTGCAATTCATCAAAATAGATGTATTTACTTAAAACTCCATTTATTTGCTCGCTCTCTTATTGAAATGAATGATTTATATATCCCATCTTGAGTTATAAGCTCATTATGCGTTCCTTCTTGTGCTATTTTCCCTTTATCTAAAACAATGATGTTGTCTGCTTTCATAACAGTTTCTAACCTGTGTGCAATCATAATAACTGTTTTATTCTGTACTAAATTATCGATGGCTTGCAAAATATGGCGTTCATTTTCTACATCTAAAGCACTGGTAAATTCATCTAAAATCACAATGGGAGCATCTTTGAGTATTGCTCTAGCTATCGCTATTCTTTGTTTTTCTCCGCCGGATAAAGTGCTACCCGCTTCGCCAATTTTAGTTTCGTATCCTTTTTGCAAGCTTTTTATAAAGTCATGACAGCGTGCTTTTTTTGCAGCGGATATAATATCCTCATCACTGGCATTTGGCTTTGCCAAACGAATATTATTCATAATTGTATCTTCAAACAAATACACATTTTGAAATACCATACTTATATTTTTCATCAATTCTTCGGTGGAGATATTTGTTATTTTTGCTCCACCAATCAGAATTTCTCCTTCGCTTACATCATAAAATCTCGGTATAAGCTTGCAAAACGTTGTTTTTCCTGAACCTGAAGGTCCGATAATCGCTGTAAGTGTGTTCGGTTTAAGAGCTACTGATATTCCCTTTAAAACTTCTCCTTTTCCGTAAGAAAAACTCACATTTTTAAATTCTATTTCATTGGATTTTATATTTTGAATAGGTGATAATACCTTTATTTCTTTAGCATTTTCCATGCTGCTTATATCCTTTAGTGAACTATCTAAAAGCCCAATCATAGAAAGAATAGAACCTGCTTGACTTACAGACTGGAATATTACAAAGCTCATAATCAATAAATTAATGGCTTTTTGAGGAGAAATTTCTCCACTATTCCACATAAAAAACGCATAGCTAATAATCATAATTTCAAACAGCTGTATCGTAAGACCGGCACCTATGCTTGAGGGAATAGATTTTTCGGATAAATTTATATTATTAACACAACTACCATCTATATCTTTTTTTTACTCTTTCATCTTTTTCTCCCATACCAAAAGCCTTAATTACGCTTATTCCCTGTATAAATTCAATAGCACTTTCCGTTAATTTTGTTTGTGCTAATTGTCTTTTGGGAGCTTCGCTTCTTGAAATTTTCATTTGATGATTAACTACAAACAAATATGTTAATATGCCTGCAAATATTACAACGGAAACTTGCCATTCATAGTAAGCAAATCCTAAAACTATTGATATAGCAGATAAAATTCCACCTATCACATGAATTAAAATGATTGGTGCAACTTGTTCTACGGTTGAAATAGATGTAGTCAGTGTTGAGTTTATATTTCCTACTGAATTTTTGCTAAAGAACCCTAAATAGAGTTTTTTAAATAATGAGCCAAAATATAACCTTTTATCTTTCGCCATCTCAAATCCAACGGATACAGAACCCAGTTGTGTGAAATAACCAAAACCAAATACGCCGATGATACATACAATTCCGAGTATCATTACCTTATAAATATAATTGTCCATCAAATTGCTATTAAACATGGCGTTTACCGCTAAAATTATTGCTATCATTTTCAGCATAACGAATATGCCTTCTATAAATGATAGAATTAAAATTTTGACTAAACTGCCTTGCCCTTTCTCACTAAAGTTCCATACACTTTTTAGAGCTTCAAACATATTCTCACCTCCAATCAATTTGCTATTTCATATAAATGCTTATACGCAGAACACGACTTAATAAGTTCTTCATGTTTTCCATCGCAAATGATTTTCCCATTTTCCATATATATGATCTTATCTGCATTTATGACAGTTTTAATTTTATGTGTAATAACAATTAGTGTTTTTCCTTTGGTAAATTCCAGTAACGCTCCTTGAATTTTTTCTTCATTTTCAATATCTGTACTTGCAGTTGCTTCATCTAATATGATAATTGGAGCATTTTTTAGAATTGCTCTGGCAATAGCTATTCTTTGCTTTTCTCCGCCGGATAACCTATCCCCTGCGATGGTGTCATATCCATCAGGCAAAGTTACAATAAAATCATGGCAACCGGCTCTTTTAGCAGCTTCTATCACCTCATCATTCGTTGCATCTTTTTTACCTATTCTAATATTTTCCAAAATAGTATCATCAAATAAAAATGTATTTTGATCCACATAGGAGATAAGAGTATTCAGGTCATTCATTGAAAGGTCTTTTACCTCTATACCACCTATTTTTATTTTTCCTTTCTCAAAATCCCAAAATCCGGCTAAAAGTTTCATTAGAGTTGATTTTCCTGAACCTGAAGTACCAATAATTGCAGTCATAGTTTTTTCTTTAATGGTTAAATTCACATCATCAACATCATTTTTTGTCCCATCATAAGAAAATTGTAAATTTTCAAACACTATGTCGTATGTCATTTTTTCTTTTAAATTAGAATTCTCACTTTTCTTAAGTTCCGGATAATCTAAGATTCCTTTTATTTCCTTAGTAACAGTTCCCATCTGTGCCAATTGGTCAACATAACCGGATGCTTTAACAATCGGTTTAAATATTCCAAGAGAAATCATCATAAACAAAAATAAACTTTGCTCAGTAAGAAACCCATTATTAAAAAATATCAATCCCACAACAATTGTTGGAAATATAGATACAGGAGCTATGCTATAGGAAAGAGACGCATAAATCTGTGAGCTTTTCATCCAGTTTATAGCATACTCCGCATGGCGTATGACTGCATTTTTATATTTAGCATAGGAACTATCTTCCATATTGAAAGTTTTAATTACCTCAATCCCCTTGACATACTCTATAACCGCTTGATTCATATTCTTTTGTGCCTGTACTTGTCCCTCATATTTTTTCTTATATCCAATCATCATAAGCATTCCGATTGATAGTCCAAATATAACCCAAAGAAATATAATCCCGGTAAGCTTAATATTAACTGCAAGTATCCAAACAATCATGGCAATAGGTATCAATAGATTTGCAGTCATCTCAGGAAGTAGATGTGCTAATGTTTTTTCTATATCTTCCACCCTGTCTACCAATATAGTTTTTAATGTTCCACTAGGATTCATATCAAAATATCCCATCGGCAATCTAACAAATTTATCACAAATTGCATATCTTAAGTCCTTTAGCGTTAAGTATGCTGCTTTATGAGATATAAGTGTTGAAATATTTGAAAGCAGCACCCCTGATATTTTGCAGATTATAGTGAAAATCAAGACATATATCATGTTGTTTCCATGAAATCCTTTGAAGATATATCCCGCTAAAATTCCAACAAAAGCATAGGATAACAGTTCGCATAGAACAGAAAGCATACTTAGCATAACAGATAAAATATATCTTTTTTTGTATGGCTTAATAAACGAATCCATTTCTTTAAAAAAGTTTGGTTCTTTCTCTTTTTTCATGACTTCACCCTATGCATTAGCTTCTTTTTCTAAAATATGTTTCCTTACGACCTTGCTACTTATATAAGCTCCTGCAATTGCTGAAACTATAACTAAGGCAAGTAAAATCAGCGTTCCCCAAGAAGAAATCATTTTGCCTGCCGCTATAATATTTGAAGCTAACTCCTTTTCTTTCATGGCTCCTATAGTTTTATTCAAGGCTATTGTATATGGATAAATTACACTTCCAATTGAAGCCAAAGTTTGCTGAATAACATAGCTGATTCCAATAACTTTTAAATTACCATAACCTTTTTTATATAATAAAAACTCTGCTATCAATCCTGAAATTACAAACATCAAAATATATGGTGGATAGAATGCTATCACTCCTTGAATAAGGGAATATATAAAAAACGCTCCTCTTTTTTTCACTTTCACTCCGATAACATAGAAAACAATACCCTGTAATAATGAGTAAAACACCGGTGTTAAGAGTATGGTAATTGGTGTTGCATACATGAATGTTCCTATCGAAAATATCAAAATGTTACACAATGATAATAAAGTAACTGTAATGATATCTTTCGCTTTCAATTTGTTTTTCTGCATGATTAAGTCCTCCTATTTTTATAAAATATTTATCATCAAAATTACTATCATTCCAATCATCAATATGTAATCGCATAAATTGAACTGTAAAGTAACATAAGAAGATTTTTTATGATTTAAAGCAATTCCTCTTGTTTCTGCTGAAGCTGATAAAGTTTCGCCTATTCTTACCACTCGAAAAATGAGTGATACAATCAGAGCCTCAAGATACTCTATTTTTTCTTTTATTATATTTTTATGCTTGCAACTTCCTCTATTTCTAAGCACCTGTCTAAGTAATTTAAAATCATTCCTTAGCACCGGGAAAAACCTGAAAGAAACTGCAAGAATCAATAATAACTTCTCAGGCATTCTTATTTTTCTAAGTCCCGCAAGCATATTTGTTGTCCCTCTACCTCCAAGAATAATAGGAAATAGTAGAAATATTAAAATAAATCTAGGAAACAAATTTGCCGTAAATATTGTAATTTCATTCGGATATATGATTTCAAGACCGTAAATAAGCCCTATAATGACAGAAGTAATTCCTAAAGTCTTATATCTTCTATTTGCAAGAGAAAAAACGAGAGCTAATAAATTGCATTCAAAAATCAAACTTTTATTGTCGATTCCTACTGCAACCATACAAAGAAGCCAAAACAAAATATTTGTTCTCGAATCTAAAAGATTTTTTTCTCTTTTTGTCGGAGGTTGATGTTCTAAATCTTTTTCAAATATACTTTTAATGCTTTCAATATCTCTATTCTCTTTTACTTCACAAATCCTTTGTATCGTTCCATCATCAAGTTCCAAACATTTATCCGCAACTGATGAAATAAATTCTAAGTCATGGCTAATTGTTATCACGATTTTTTTCTTTTTCATATCGTTTATCAATCCCACTACAGTATCTAAACTTTTTTTGTCCATTCCTGAGGTTGGTTCATCTAAAATAACCACACTTTTATCCGAAAGATACGCCATCATTAATGTTAATTTTTGCATTTGCCCACCTGAAAGAGAAAATGGATGTCTATCACGATATTTCCACATATCAAACTTTTTAAGTAGAACTTCTATCTCATCATATTTGTTTCGATTTACACCGTACTTCAGTTCAGATAATACAGAATTTGTAAAAAATTGAAATTCAGCTTCTTGCATAATAAAGAGGCTATCCTGCGATAGCTGCCTATGGCTCAATTCTTTTCCCTTTAGAAAAACTCTTCCCTTTTGTGGTTTCAATAGTCCACATATACATTTTCCTAAGGTGGTTTTACCTGAACCATTTTTGCCAATCAAGCAAGTCACTTCTCCCAAATAAGCTGTAAACGACAAATCATTTAAAATATGTTGTTTTTTATATCCAAAGGATATATTTTTTACCTCTAATTTATCATTGACAACATTAGAACACTTCTTCTGAACCTCAATCTGCTTCAAATCCGTAACTCGTAAACACAAATTATTTAATTCATCCTTAGAAAATATCTTAAAATCGTCCTTATCATACTTTTCATAAAAGCTTCCATTTTTTATTAGCCAATATTCATCAGCCAACTCTTTCAAATAGTAAAGCCTATGTTCACTGATTATTAGAGTTTTTCCATCTTCTTTTAGAAGCAATAAGATATTTTTCAGTTTTTCTATGGCTAAATAATCTAAGTTTGCAGTTGGCTCGTCAAGTAAAACAATATCCGTATCCATTGCCCAAGCAGACATAATCGCTATTAGTTGACGCTCTCCGCTTGAAAGTTTGAATACTTCCCTGTTTTTCAAATACTCCAAGCCAAATTTTGAAAAAGCTTCTTCTGTTCTTCTTTTTATTATTTCATGGCTTAACCCTTTATTTTCAAGTCCAAAAGATACTTCCGTATCGCTTACCATTGTAAAAAATTGACTTCTTGGATCTTGAAAAACGGACGAAATCAATTCTCCAACTTCTCCAATGTTCTTGTTTTCTATATTGTTGCTATTTACCAAGATATAGCCATTAAATATTCCATTATAGAACTCCGGTATTAAATGGTTTAAGCACCTAAGTAATGTTGATTTTCCACATCCACTTTCGCCACAAAGAACTATGCAATCTCCTTTTGATATGTTGCCAATTACATCATCTAACGACTTTTCCTTTTTGCCTTCATAGGAAAAATCTATTTTAAAATCTAAAATATTTTCATCCTTCTCGCCTTTATCGTACATAAATTCAATACCTATTTATAATTTCATCAAATATCTTTTCCCAACCCGCCCCAATAAATTCGCCGAGCATTTTTATGTACTCGATTGTCTCCTCTTTGCTATATCCTTTTTCAACCACTAATTTAAAAGCACTAAATTGTTGATTCATTAAAAGCTCTACCAAATCTAATTTCATCTCACTTATATTCGGGTCTATATTTTCCCTTATAAATTGTTTTGTTATGGAAATTTTATTATTCATCATTTCACGAAACATTGCTTCTACAGAACTGCCTTTACTTGAGCAAAGTAATAGTTTGCACTCCTCGTAATATTTAAATAACACATCTACATATCCTTTGGTTTCTTTCTGAATGCTACGCAAGAAATGATCAAAGTTTTTATCTACGCAATATTCCCTATACGAGTATTCGTTCTCTTTTCTTTTCACACTTATAGCTTCTAAAAATTCTTTTATCAAACTATAAAAAAGTTCATCTTTCCCTTTATACCTTGTATAGATTGCTCCCGTTGTAACTCCCGCTCTTTTAGCAATATTGCCTATTGAAGCAGCCTGAAATCCATTTTGCAAAAACTCTATTTTAGCAGCTTCAATGATTGGTTTATCAAGTTCATGGTTTCTATTTGCCATGTCCATTCCTCCATTCTTACAAAACTTTAATTTTAATAATATAATCAATAATCGAATTATCAATAATGATATTATTGATTATACATCAGTTAGTTTTATCTAACAATAGTTGTAAGATGTTTTTTTAGAAATTTTACTGATTTACATATTTATTTGTATGAAGTCGGTGCCACCCGTAAAACGGGTGGTTCGAACTGGTGCTATAAGCCCCATAAGAAAAAGACGATAGTTTTTCTATCGCCTTTGGTTACCATTTTGATGAAATTTTTTAAATCATAAGAATAGAATCTGTTAAGCCACTTTTTGAGCAATCATCACACCAATCGGTGCAAGACCCCCATGTGCCAATTTCATTTCAACTACTGAAAATCCATATTCTTTAATAAAATCTTCAAATTCCTTTTTATCCCATTCTTGATACATCTTAAATCCTAAAATAGACATCAAACTTTTTATCATTTTTCTTTGTTTTCCCTCTTTCCATAGAAAAGTGGGGGCGAACAAAGTCCCATTAGGTTTTAACACCCTATATATTTCTTTCATCGCCTCATCCGGTTTAGGCATAATATGAAGTGCATTAGCAATTAACACACAATCAAATTTTTCATGCGAATAGGATAATGCTGTTGCATCGGCTGTTTCAAATGTAAGATTTTCGTATTCCCCCTTTTTAGCCTCGAAAATCATTTGTTCGGAAAAATCTGTACCGATCCAACTTTTCGTATGCTTTGAAAGACTAAACGATAATTGTCCTGATCCACAAGCGAGTTCAAGCACCTCCATGTCTTTATTCAAATGAGGACGAATGTATTCGCATACTTTATCATATACTCCTTTGTCTTTTTTCATGAAAGGAGCATATAGCTTAGCAAATTTATCCCAAAATTTTTTATTGCTTTTGTCAATCATTTCAACGCTCCTTTAAATATAAAAAGGATCCTATAAATCTTTATATTGAGCCTATTTTCTGATTGATACCTCGTAAGAGAGGAATAATAGCTGTTCCTATACCAAGTAGGAATGTCATAAATGCAGAAAGTCATATGCTGTCATTCTTTTCTATTCAATCATTTTGAAGTGTCTCAAAGCATCCATGATGGCTTCTTCTTTTTCAGGTGTACACTGTGGAATAATTTGTTTCTCCTTTTTAGACTTGTTGTAATGTTCTCGTAATTCTATTCCACATTTCCTTTTTATCTGTGCAATATATAATGTTGGAACTTTTAATTGAAATTTATTCCAAACATATTCTTTGATTTGAGCATATGTTGCCTTACTTTCAGCACTTGTCAAATCAAGCTCATCCAGCTCAATTTCAATATTTATATGCTTATCGACATCGAGTTTGGACAAAAGTGCTACCGTCTCCACATGGCTTGAGTGGGCAAACATGTCTATGGGCATTACTTTTTCTACTTTATATTTTTCTTTTAATATTTTTAAATCTCTTGCTTGGGTTGATGGGTTACATGATATATAGCCTATTTTTTCTGGTTCAAGTTTTAAGAGCCTTTCTAAGACTGTTTTTTCTACTCCGCTTCTTGGCGGGTCAAGTATGACTTTGTTATAGACTTTTTCTTCTGTTAGTTTGTCTATTATGTTTTCTACTTTTCCTGATATGAATCTTGCGTTTTTTATTTGATTTTCTTCGGCGTTTTTTCTTGCTTTTTCTATTATACAATCTTCTTTATAGTGCGTAAATCAGAAAAAACAGCTCGCTTGAAGCTGCGTTTTAGTAAGTACTTGTTTTAAAGTTATACTTAATCATTAAATGATACTTCCCCATCCCTCAATAAATCCAAAATGTTTTAAATCTACTGAAGGTATTTTCCAAATAAAAAAATGGCTTCCAAGATCATAAGACCTAAAAGCCGGCTATTTTTATTTACTTTATTAATCATTTTAACCACTTAATTTAACGGATTTTAAACTAAGTTCTGATTTTAGATTTTTGAAAAACTCACCAATATTATAACTTTTATGAAAAGATAAGCTCACTTCAATCATTGATTTATCATCCATGTCCTCGTCAATTATTTCTATTTTCCTCACTTCTATATCTTCACTTGAAGTAAATTCTATAAACTTATCCTGATCGAAGTTAACAGTATCAAATATCATAGTATAAGACTTAGTCACTCTGTTATTAAATAAGTCACCAACCCACTTAAGAGATATCAAAGTTAATAGACAGATTGCAGTTGCAATGATTGCTCCTTCATAGTAACCGATTCCCACTGCAAGTCCAATCGCTGCAGATAACCATAGAGTTGCAGCTGTGGTAAGACCTGAAACCTTATCCTTTTTTTGAAGTATAGTTCCGGCACCTAAAAAACCGATTCCGCTTATAACTTGGCCTGCAATTCTTGCCGTGTCTCTCGCCCTGTCAGAAGAGATCGCGCCAATGCCGTCTATGCCTATCAGCATAATCAAGCACGCTCCAACACTTACAATAATGTGAGTTCTAAAGCCGGCTGCTCTGTTTTTAATTTCTCTTTCTATTCCAATAATCGCCCCTAAAAAGGCAGCCAAAAATATTCTAACAGTCACCAACAGTATATGCATAATCTATTTCCTTTCTAATATATCTTCTATCTTATCTTGTTATATTTAGTATCGACTTTTCTTTAATAATCATAATTCTGCCTGTGCGTCAAAGGATTGTTTTACAATTTCCATGATTTGGTCTAATTCATCCTGATGCTTCATAGATACTTCCACATCGCCATTTCCCCAACGCGCTATGCCGGTAATATCTTTGCAAATACCGTTAGGATCGATAATATCTGAAAACTTCATATTAATCGAAAGACGCAATCTATATTTCTTGGGAACAATATCTACAAAATTAGTATCAAGTTTATATGCAATGTACAGCTTTTTATATTCCTTTTTTACCGCCGGAGATAAATTCATAATTCGCTTATCCAAAGATTCATATAATGTTCTTGTAAAATCATTCATATAATATGTTTCCAAAGAATACTTCGTGGTTGTTTTTTCTTCTACTTGAAACTTTGCAAGTTCTTCAGCCGTTAAAGTTGGATATGGCCAAATAGATTCCGCTTTCTTCGCCAATTCCTTTGCTCTCTCTATTATACGTTCTTCATTCCATTCATTTTGTAAAACCACATATTTATTAAGTCTAAGTGCACTTTCTTTGAATCCTCCGGGCATATCCATCTTTTCCAAAAAATGCCTGTCACTCATCTCAGAATTATATGCAGTCAACGTAAGATTACCGATTGTATGTAAATACTTTTTCTGAACCTCATGCCAATCAGCACCAAGATCAGCTTGCCACTCTAAAGATAGATTTTTATTCTGCGGCATAATATGCTCAATTGTGTAATTCTCTATTATAATCGGAGCTTTATTTTCAAAGTTTTCTAAACTACTAAGAATATAATTTCTAGTACGCATGTTATAGATATCACGACTGACAAATGCGACTTCAAATTTATCGTTATCCGGGAATTCTTTGTATGTTTCTTGCATCAAGAAGAATGCCTTAACTGAATTCAAATAATCATTTGGTTTGATATAATTCTTTATCGTTGCAAATGTTTTGTTCAGTGAGTTAGTAGGAATCTCACAAATTGAACGTCTTAATACATAGCTAATGCAAAGCTTTAGAATTTCCTTGAGCTCCTCTAATGTAATTAACCCCTCATCGCAGTCACGATGAATTTTAAGTAAGAATGGATAAGATACTTCCATTTTTAAATCAATAATATCCTCATATAATTTCTTTAAACCCGTGTCGGAATTACGCTCGAATACAATATTTGTATAATATTTTGCATACTCCAACAAATCTTGACACAGTTCTCTTATAGTTCCGAACTCACAATTCAAATGATACAACTTGAACTCTTCATATACGCGTCCCTGCTTTGGAATACGAGATAATTTCATAGTTAGGTAGTGGCGGAAGAAAGCATCCATTACTGTTCCCTGAGTTTCATAGACAAACAATTGTTCCATAGGTCGCCACAAATGTTCATACACATAGGTTTGCTCTGAAGGTTCCAATCCCATCAATATGTAATTACGAATCAAATCAGATTCAGAAAGTTCCTTGCCGGTAGAATTCAAGCTTTCAAAAATTGCCTGTGCATCATCAACAGCTCGATCTAATGTGATATTAACAATTTGTAATTTTCCAATTGACTCATATACCTCAGAAGGCTGAATTTCTTTACCGCCAATCTTATTGCAAAAAAAATTATAATTTTCAATCAGTCTTGATCTGGTGCCTTCCCTAATCGGCTTTTTTTCAATAAGGCTTATGAGAATATCTCTATCTGTTTCAGTTAGTAGCAGCTTATATCTTTCATCACCATATTCATACTCATTTTTTAAAAGCATATTATCTATGCGACGAGCATTTATTGTTTTATCATCAGGATTCTTTATTGCATAATCGCGAAGAGCCAAAAGAAGTAATGTTAAAGTAGTCATTCTCTGTTGACCGTCAATGATCATAAACTTTTGAACACCTGTCGGCATTGCCTGCTCCGCAATGTTTACAATAGAACCGACAAAATGACCGACCTTGCCTTGTTTCTGCATTTCTACAATATCATTCCAAAGCCTTCTACACTGATCAATATCCCAGCTATAAAATCTCTGATAAACCGGAATCAAGAACTGCTTATTTCCATTTAATATCTCATAGATATTTCCTTTATGTGCGTCCATACCGTTCCTCCATTATTTCCTTTCTTCTATTGTCATATGTTTCCCATCTATCAAATTATTATTTCTCCGTAAAGAACATAAACTATTTTCCTAATCTCTTATATTTTAACACTTTTAGGAACTATATCCCACCTATCCTAATAATATAAAGTGGATATATATTAGATATGTTTCGCAATGTATTTCCCAAATAAAAAAAGGCTTAAAAGATTATAAGACCTTGAAAGCCTTTTTTTATTTTCTTGACAACAATGCTATGCTCTCAACATGCGTTGTCTTTTCCTTGGGAACATAATTTTTTATCCTCGTCATTCTTGTAGGAGCACAATTTATTAATGTCATTGTCTTTGGCATTTTTTCTTTTATCTTTAAAGTTATTAGAATTTTGACTATCTTTAACTCCTGTTTTGAAATAGAATGTCAGGTCATATGGATGAACTGTTCCTTCTTTGTCAATTCTACCCACCACGACTTTATCGACTATGCTTTCAAATACTGTCCTGTTAAATTCCTCTATAATTTCTTTGTTTTCTAAGACCTTTTTAAATTGCTTTAGTCTTTCTTTAATAGAGTTTTCATCTTTTATTGTTAGTTCCAGTGTTTTCTTTTCATCAAGTAATTCTTCTTTTTGTTTTGTAAGTTTTTTATACTTTTTAGCATAAACTTCTTCGTCTATACTATCTTCTAAATGAAGAGCAACTAACTTTCTTTCTTGACTAATGATTCTGTTTAATTGGTTTTCTAACTTTTTCAAATCTTTGACTAAAGTATTATCATTTATTTCTTCTTCTACAATTTTTAAAAAGTCATCTATTACTGTTGAATCTGCATGGCATAATTGCCTATAGCTTTCAACAAAAGCTTTTTCTATTGCTGCTTCTTGTATTCCTTTTGAATGAGGGCAATATTTTTTACCTTTTTTTGTTGACCTTACACATTGCCAGTTAATTTTTTTGTAAATTGAACTTGTGTGCCAAGTTCTTCTTGAAAGTATCTATATTTTCTTCTTCAAATACCACACCAACATTGTTTTCTTTCTCTACAATATGCTGCAACACGTTTTAAATCTAAATGTAGTGAATTTCTATTTCTTGCTCCTGTATTTGAAGCTTTTATTAATTTTACTTTAGTATTCATTTTACCTCCTTCCCATTTTGTATCTTTCTACAGTGTTATTATATCACAAGGTTAACTACTTTCTATCCATCTTCTTATAATCATTTTCTATTCTATTTTTTATTTTTGTATATTCCTTATCATTAATTAATTTAAGATCATAAAGTCTACATAACATAGCAAGTCTTATACTATAAATCTTTATTGCTTGCATTTTAACCTTCTATGTAAATTGATTTTTTACCTCTGTAAGTGAAGTAAATTTAAAAAATTCTAATCTCACCTAAGCAATTTCAAAAATATTCACACTTCAAAGTATTTGGATTTGTATAGAAAGATGACAAAATACCCCTCACTTTATAAAGTGAAATTTGCCCTCTTTGGTAACCAAAACTTTTATTTTTTTTATAGTATTTTTAAGTTTCAATGATTAATTTGAATATAAAAAATGAGGACTTATGCTATTAGGCATAAATCCTCTAATCTAAATTTTCCTGTTCAAAGACTTTAATATTTCTTCCTATCAATTATTTAATTTCCATGATTCCGCCTTAGCTTTTGCATTTATAAGGTCAGAATAAAGTCCATTATTTTTAATCAGTTCTTCATGATTTCCACATTCTACTATTTCTCCATCTTTTAAGACTAAAATCTGGTCAGCATTTCTTATTGTCTTTAGTCTATGGGCAATCATTATTACTGTCTTATTTTTTGTTAATGATTCTATTGCTTCTTTAAGCTTATCTTCATTTTCTGGGTCTATATTTGCAGTGGCTTCATCAAAGATTATGATGTCTGCATCTTTTAGCATAGCTCTTGCAATTGAGATTCTTTGTTTTTCTCCACCTGATAGACTTGCTCCACCTTCTCCGATAATAGTATTATATCCTTCTGGTAAAGCTTCTATAAATTCATGACATCTTGCTTTTTTTGCAGCTTGAACTACTTCTTCATGGCTTGCATTTTGTTTCCCAAATTTTATATTGTTTTCAATTGTATCTTCAAATAAATAAACGTCTTGGAAGACCATGGAAATTGAATTCATAAGATTTTCTATCTTATAGTCTTTTATATTTTTCCCACCTATTAAAATTTCACCAGAATTTACATCCCAAAATCTTGCTATGAGATTACAAAATGTTGTTTTACCAGATCCAGATGGACCAACAATAGCAGTCATGGTGTTTTCTTTTATCTCTGCTGATACATTTTTTAAAATTGGTCTATCATCATAAGAGAAAGAAACATTTTTAAAGACTATATCATGATTTTTTATAGGCTCTGTAATACTTCCTTCTTTCATATCAGGCATTGAGTCTATAAAACCAACTGAATCTATAGCATTTTCGCAAGCTCTTAGGATAGCCATGTTTGATCCTGCCCCGATTAAGCCTTCAAAGATAATAAATGATGCCATAATCATAAGAATTGTTTCAGCAAGTGGAAGTTCACCAGATAAATTTAATTTTAATGATACATAGACCATAGCTACTGTTGTTATTCCCATTACAATTCTTTGGATAACTGTGTAAGGTGCTACAGATATTTCTAAATCTAAAAGTATATTTGATGTATCTTTTATAGACTTTCTTAAAGCCCTGTTATTTTCTCCACCAAGATTATAGGATTTTATAACCTGCATTCCTTGTAAAGTTGCTAATACTTCTTTTGTAAGTCTTGTTTGTGTTTCTGTCATTTTGTCTGCATTAGCTGATGATTTTTTCTCCATCATTGATGTAACGATGAAAAATACTACCACACCTGCTACAGCAACCAGTCCTACCTTTACGTTAAAAATTAAAGTTCCAAGGACAAAGACAAAAGTATTTAAAACTCCACCCAGTACAAGAACCAAAAGCATAGGCACCCACATTTCTGCTTGGGAAAGTGAAGATGTAGCAATAGTAGTTAATCTTCCTAGTGAAAAGCTTGAAAAGAAACCCATAGGAACTCTTTTTATTTTTTCTCCTATTTCTATTCTCTTGTGAGCTGCCATAAAATATCCAGCGTGAGTTTGTGCCATTTGAGATGATTTTTGTGTCATTATCTTTCCAACAAGGGATATAACTAATATTCCAAGACAAACAAAGATTGCCTTATAGTCTAAAGTTTTAGAAAATATATTTACTAGCATATAGTAAATTGCACCAAACTCAAGGGCATTAAATACTGCGTGCAAAAATCCAGCGAGAATAGATTTCTTAATATATACCTGTTCCTCTTTTGAAAAATTCCATATCTTTTTAAACACATTAAGCATTTTCATCACCCCTTAAATTTGCAGCATACATTTCCTTATAAAGTTCTGATGACTTTAATAGTTCTTCATGAGTACCATAAGAATTTAATTTGCCATCTTTAATAACAAATATCCTATCTGCATCAACAATTGTCTTTAACCTATGAGCGATTATGATTAAAGTTTTACCCTTAACTAGATTTGCCAAGGCGTTTTGTATGAGAGCTTCATTTTCAGGATCTATATAAGAAGTTGCTTCATCTAAAATTACGATTGGTGCATTCTTTAGCATGGCACGAGCAATAGATATTCTTTGTCTTTCTCCTCCAGATAGATGACCTCCACCTTCGCCAACTCTTGTATCATAACCATTAGATAGATTCATAATAAAATCATGGCAGGCAGATTTTTTACATACATCTATAATTTCTTCGTCAGAGGCATTCTTATTTCCAAGCCTAATATTTTCCTTTATAGTCATATCAAAGAGGAAATTGTCTTGGGATACAAAAGAAATAAGTGAAGATAATTTTTCAAGGGATAAGTCTTTCGTTTCAACATTTCCTATCTTTATAGTTCCATTATCTATATTCCAAAAACCAGCAATAAGTTTTGCTATTGTGGACTTACCTGACCCAGAAGGACCAACGAGGGCTGAAACAGAAGATTCTTTTATTTCCATAGAAAGATTATCTATAACCTTATTTTTTCCATCGTAAGAAAAGTCTACGTCTTGAAGTTCTATATTATAGGATTCTATTTTTTCTCCCTTGTCAATATTTTCTAACTCTCTTGAATCTAAAATTTTTCCTATTTCAGAAGTTATAGTTGATATTCTTGACACATCGTCCATATAGTTCATGATTTTTAAAATACTAGAAACTGTAGCAAAGGATAAGACGATTAAGGTAATTAAATTTCCTAAATCAATACTTCCCTTTATATAAAATAAAATCCCAAAGGGTATGATGGTAATAATTCCCATAGGAGAAAGTAATCTACCTATGGCAACCCTATTCATAGATTCACCCATCCAGTTATAATAAAAGCTTGCATTGTCATAAACTGCATCAGCGTATTTTTTATAAGATGATTCGCTTTGATTAAAGGTCTTTATTACTTCTATCCCATTTATATACTCAACAATAGAATTATTCATGTGTTGACCAATGGCAACTGACTTTCCAAACATTTCCTTATAATGAGCATTCATTACAGACATCATGGTAGCCATTCCTATCACAAATGGAATTAGTGATAGCAAGGTCAATCGCCAATCTAAGGTAAACATATAAATAAATAATAGAACAGGTCCTACTAAATTTGCCGTAAATTCTGGCAATAGGTGGGCAAGAGAAGTTTCCATAGAATCAACTTGCTCAACTATAATATTTTTTAATTCTCCAGATGATCTTGATAATACATCTCCCAATGGCATCTTAAATAATTTTTTTGAAATATCATTTCTAATTTCTCCTAATGAATTAAAGGTTGCCGTATGGGAAATACTTGTTGATATTCCTGCTGCCACTTCTTTAATAACAAATGTTATTAAAATATTTATGCATAGTGGAGTATATAAACTCATATCATTTGCACCATTAATTAAGTTTACAACGATTTTTGCCATGTATATATAAGAAAAAAGCCCAGCCACTACTCCAATTATTGCCAGTAAGATTGACATAAAATATGAGCCTTTTCTCTTTTTTACATATTGTTTTATTAGATCCATCAAATCCCCTCCTAAATATTAAATTTTTTCCCATTAATATAGCTAATATTTTTTCTTTATCCTCTTTTGTAGAAAATTCCTCAAAAGAGTATCCGTCTAAATAAAGAATTTTATTGCAGGAATTACACAAAAATTCATAATCATGGGAAATTATAAGTATAATTTTTTCTTTTTCTTGTAATTTCTTCATTCTTTCTGAAATAATTTGCATATTATGTCCATCTAAACCACTTGTTGGCTCATCAAATAAATAAACATCTCTTTCTAAAAGTTCTGCTGAAGCGATAGTTAATCTTTGTTTTTGTCCGCCTGACATGATTTGTGGATGGATGTCTTTTATATTTTCTAAGTTAAAATCAGCTAATATTTTATCTGTATCTGCATCTTTATTATTTAGTTTTAACTCGTCTTCTGCTGAAACTTCAAAAAGATTACTATCAGGATTATTTGACAGGTAGTATATTCTTTTTTGCCTATTTCTTTTGTTTAATTTTTCTCCATTTATAGATATAAAACCACTATCTTTTTTCATAAGTCCACTTAAAATTTTAAACAGAGTAGATTTGCCTATGCCATTATCCCCAATAATTCCATAAATATTTCCACTTTTAAATTCGTAGGTCAAATCTTTTATAAGGACATTCTTATTATAGGAAAAAGAAATTTTTTCTAAGTTCATAGAATTTATCTCTTTTAACTTATTTATTTTAGGAGATATTTTATTTAAAGAAAAGAATCTTAATCCTAACTTATTGAAAAAATCTTCACTTTTTGATAATAGTTCTTCCTCTGTAAAAACATTGCTAATTTCTCCATTTTCAAGATAATAATATTTATCCACTATTCCTCTAAGGTAGTATAGCCTATGCTCTGAAATGATTATTGTCTTTTTATTTTTCTTTAATAAAAGCATAAGTTTTCTTAAAGCTTCTACACTTTTCATATCTAGGTTAGCAGACGGTTCATCAAAAACATAAATAGGTGGATTAAGTGCATTTATTGAAGCAATTGCTATTTTTTGTCTTTCTCCACTTGAAAGATGAAATAAGTTTTTATCTTTTAAATTTTCTCCATTAATAGATTTTAAGGAATTGTTGATTATTTTATCTATTTTTTCTCTTTCTATCCCATAATTTTCAAGCCCAAAGGCAATTTCATCTTCTACATTTTCTGCAAAAAATTGACTCTTGGGATTTTGAAAAATAGATCCTACTTTCCTTCCTATTTCATATAATTCTTTTTCCAGGGGATTTATTCCATCTATGGAAATTTCTCCCTTTAATTTCCCTCCATAGAATTTATAAGCAAGACCATTTATAAGTCTTGTAAGGGTAGTTTTACCACAACCACTCGCCCCTATAAAGGCAACACATTTCCCATCATTAATTTCCAAATTAATATTTTTTAAGATGTTTGCTGAATCTTTACTGTAGGCAAAGCTTACATTTTTTAACTTGATCATCTTAATAACTCCTCTCCAGGAAAATCATGCTCATTGTGATAAAGATGGTGATTAAACAAACAATAACATCAAGATTTCTAAATTTTATTTTTCTTCTTGAGCTATGTTTTCCAGATGCAGAAATTCCTCTTACTTCCGATGCGGCGGCAAGTTCTTCAGCTATTTTTGAAGATGAAAACATCATAGGAACAAATAAATATTCCATCGTTAAAAATGGTTTTTTAATAGAAATTAATCCCCTTAATCTCAACGAGTCGATAATTTCTTTAAACTCACTTTTAACTACTGGGAAAAATCTCATCATGAAAATAAGTGGCAAAGCAACATTTCTATGAATTTTCATTTTTTTCATTATTGCCATTATCTCTCCTGGAGGTGTTTTTAAAATTGGTATTACTGATAGAACTATAACTAATGTTCTTATAACCATAAACAGAAACATATCGGGAATCAAAATGCCAAAACCTTCTCCATTTGAGACAAATCTCAAAAAACTTAAAACACCCATTGCAATAATTAGTTTTATAGTAGATTTGCTATATCCTTGCAGTGATACATAAATAACTAGAATGGTGGCTAATAAAAAAAGTACAGTATCTTTGGACAATACTGAAACCAAAAATACTGTACTTAAAAATACTACTAATTTGGAACGTAAGTCCAAATGCATCATTTTATTATTCCTGTCTTTTTAAAATGCTTTTCTGTCATCTTATTTCCTAAATAGCAACCAATAATTGCCGCCACAATAGTACATGCTAAAGAAATAAGAATCCATTTAGGATTTGTATAATACTGAGTTTGTATTTGAACTTGTTCTGGAGATACGCCAGACTTAATGAAGGCATCTTTAAAAAACCATATTTCGCTCATACCATGAGCCGCTCTAGTTAATGATGTAATTATCCAAGCAATAGTAATTCTTTTTATATTCCTATAGCTATCTGTACCAAGCATAGATAACTCTGCAATTATCCCGCCACCTACAAACCATGGAATCATAAAAGGACCCATAAAGACAGTTGCTAATATAGCTTGTATAATATTATAAATTAGTGCAACGCCAGGTTTGCCTACTTTCATAGCCATATAAACAAAAAATGGTCCTAAAATTAGTGCAGTAAACACAGCATTAAAAATCATATTGAAAAATAATGATGCCCCTGTAATCATTGAAAAAGCAATGAATACAACAATCATGATTGCAGAAAAGATTCCTATGGTTGCTAAATCTTTTATAGTTAATTTTTTACTTTCCATAATTCAACCTCCTTAGTTGATAGCTGTTATCATTCTATAATAGACTAAGCTTATTTTCTTGACTATTTAGACTAAATGTGCTGTTTTAGATATTTTTCTATATTCTGAAGGAGTGAGATTAAACTTATTTTTAAAAGTATTTGAAAATTTAGCATGATCTGTGAAACCTACCCTAATAGCAATTTCCGTAATTGAAATTGATGTATTATTCAAAAAATCAGCTGCTACCTCCAATCTTTTACTTGTTATCGCTTCCTTAATTGTTTGCCCAAAAACACTCTTATAGCAAGATTTCATTGTGGTAGAATTTATCTTAAAGATTTCTGATAGTTTATCATAAGTTATATTTTTTTCGTAATTATTCTTTATAAATTCATCTATTTTCTTTACAATATCAACATTTGTCTTAATAAAATATTTCCTATCGCTTATCTTGTTACTGGTATCAAAGCTTGAAATATATAGGAAAAGTTCTTGAAATTTTACCCTTAGATATTCAATTAGAATTTCATCTGGAACTTTATAAACTTCATAAAAAATATGTTCAATATGCCGAGTAGCTCTTTGTACAAAAACTTTGTCCTTATTGCATAATTTTCTTAAAACAACTTCAAATTTAATCCCTAACATTTCCTCTAAAAAATATATTTCGCTATCAAATTCATTTGGATTAATATAAAAAGTCACACCATGATAATGAGATATAGGAAAAAAAGATTCCTCAGAGCTGTTACTACTTGCATTGATTGCAAAATCTCCCGATTCCATATAAGTAATAGTTCCATCGCTTAATACGCATTCAAATCTTCCTTCTCTACAATGATTAATCTCGTAGCTTTGATTTAAATTTTTTGATAATTTTTTCTTTATGACGGAAGTGTGTATATCATTATAAAAAACTGTTACCCCTTTGAAAATTTCGTACTTTGAAACTATATATTTTCCATTTTCCAAATTATGAAATTCGCAAATTCTCCCTTTAGAATTTTCTATTATTTTTTCTAAATTTCTTCCATAAAGATGACACATTAACTCCTTACCCATAAAAATCTCCTAATTAATGAGTTTTTCTCTCAAATAACCTTCCAACATCTTTTTGATTGTTTCTTTATTTTCAATAAAAATTTCTTTTTGATTTAAACTTTCATATCCTAAAATCAAAGTATTTACAAAGGTCACTAAAAACTCATCTTCAAAAATAGATGAGAGCTTATCGTTTGGAGGAAATGCAGACGATAAAATTTCTGTGTTTGTTTCTTTTAAATTTTTAAACATTTCACACAATCTTTTATCTTCATTTTGTAGTTTCAAAAAAATTGCATATATGCTTTTAAATTCATTTTCATCATAAATTCTTTCCATCATCATCTCAGCAATTGCGTCTAAAGTCGTTAACTTACATGTGTCGATAGTTTTGCTTTTTTCTCCTCTATATTTGATACCTAATTTCATAAAATCATAAATCATTTCGTAGGTTGAACCATAATGATAGTAAACACCACCTTTACTTAAACTTACTTTTTCTATAACATCTTCCATAGTTGTATTTTGGAAACCCTTTTCTAAGAAACATTTTTTTGCCGCTTCCAGAATTTCTAACTTCCTTTTTTCTCCAACTTTCAATTTTTTATCATTCAAAACTTTATCTCCTGTCAATAAATAATTCCGACGATACCGTCAGTTTTATTGTAACTCATTTGATAATTAACTTCAATACATGAATTATTTTAAATTTTAGTAATCTTATTTAAGATATTTGCTTGAACGCCATTTATACTTCTTAATTAATTTCTTTAAATGCGGTATAATTAATAAAACCTAATAAACGATTGACGCTTATAACTTTAATAGCTTTAATAGCAAGCACAGTAAGTGTACGGACACTTACGAAAAAATTAATGGAGCAGACCTTTATGGCATGCTCCATTTTTTTAATTTTTACCTTGTTAGGGAGAACCCTAAGACCCCAATAATTTATGATAAGGAGATATACTATGGATAATAGAAAAAGAAATAATCAATTAAAAATATATTTAACAGATGAAGAAAAAGAAGTTTTTGTAAAGAAAATGAAACTTGCAAACTGCATCATCTAACAATTCTTCTCTAATTTGCTTACTGAATGTACACTTATGACCTCTTATCATCTGCCTATGTTTACAACCATAGTAATAAAAATCTTTATACTTTGTGCCATCTTTCTTTTTCTTGGTACACTTGTTTCCAAACATTCCCACTCCACATATTGGGCATTTTACAATTCCAGAAAGCAAGTGCGTGCGTGTATCTTTACCTTTATTCACATGCTCATATTTCTTTGCTTGAGATTTTAACTTAACTTGAGCAGCTTGCCAAACTTCGTCGGAAACTATAGATTCATGTATCCCTTCTGATATTAGATATTCATCTTGTTCAACCTGCTTATATTGATTTCTTGTACCATGAACTTTTTCTAATGTTCTTCTTCCAAAGGCTATTTTTCCATTATATACAGGATTCTTTAATATCTTTCTTATAAGACCTGCATCAAACAAAGGATTCTTTCCATTCTGTCTTGGGATTTTTCTAATTCCATGATTCTCTAAGTATTTAGATAGCCCATTGGCTCCTATTTATCGCTCGCTTTCTTGTTTCCTTGATTTCTCAGTATTCATAAAACCAAAATTTCTTTCAGCAGAAAGGTCATGGCGTAAGTCATAATTCTCCACAAGCAGATAAAGTCCTACCTTGGTCTATTCAGTTTTCAAGGAACAATAGCCTAACGGCTTTAAGAGAGATTCTCTTCAACTTTATGGTTTTCATCACTTCCTTAAATAAAATATAAGGACAGATCTCCCTTCAATTTATAAAGGAAAATTTGCCCTCTTTGGTAACCAGAAACTATATTTCTTCTATAAATTTCTTTAGTTTTTCTAAAATCTTATCTCGCCTTTTTATTAAAGCAGGATGTGATATATTTTGAGTCTTTGCTACTGCACGAAGTGTTTCATCATTGAAATATAATCTTTCGATTATTTCCCGTTCCTCCTCATTTAACTTTGACATAGCATTTCTTAGTGCTTCAATCATTATTTGTGTAGCTACAACTTTTTCAACATCAACATTTTTATCTTCATAGATTATTTTCAAAATTCCCATCGTGATTTAGAGACGAAAAAAAGAGCAAGTGGTTTTTCTTGTCCACCTGCTCCAAATACTTTTCGTGTTCTTTTTCTCGCCAGTAGACTTTATAAATATCTTCACTGACTTTCACCTTTTGTCCTCCGACATAAAGGTAATACTCTTTTGCCATAAAGTTTCCTCCATTTCTTTTTTATCTGTTTGTTTTTCAGACAAAAAAGGAGGACTCCTGCATCTTGGCATAAGAAGTCCTCTAAAATGAACGAAACCCATTCTTTCCTTAATTGTATTTAATTGTTTAGACGAGTGAGTATATGAAAAGACTGACAGATATAAAGTCTATAGAAAAAAGGGCTATTTTTATTGCGACTTATTATTTGAAATAAACATATAGACCTTCCCATTTTATTCCTCCATTTATTTGCCGTTTATTATCAATCTTTTACAATCCAAATATCATCTTGATTAACAACACAATTCGAGCATCCCAAACATTGACTTTGGCATTTACTTATTGCAGACCTTTTCGTTTTTACCAAATATCCATTATTTTCGAGATATTCAATTTTCATTTTTACACTATCTAAATCCTCACCTGTCAGTTCAGCAAGTTCTTGCAAAGTGCAAGTCTTTTTCTTTTTCAATACTTCTAATAGTTGTATAAGCATACTTATCACACCTTAAAAAATCAGTAGTCCAATATGATACGCCACACAAGATATAATTAGAGCCGATAATATATAATACAGTGCTATTTTTATCGTCCATTTTTTTGAATGTGTTTCTTGTGCGGTAGCTGCAAGAGCCATTAAACAAGGCATATTGAAGAAAAAGGCAAAAGTAAATGCTAAGGCTTCCGGCTTTGAAATCATTGTCAACATATTATTGCTTAGAATAGCGGTATCTACTGTCCCTTTAACCTCAACTGCATGCCATATTCCTGAAGAAGTAAATAATGATGCCATTACTCCTAATGCCGATTCTTTTCCCATTGCAGAAGCAACAAAAGCCATAAATAATTGCCATGGTAACCCAAACAATTTTGTTACAGGCTCTATAAATGTTCCTACTTTATAAATAAGGCTGTTAGCTATATTTCCATCAGGCGTATAGGCAAGAATCCAAAATATAACAGAAATAAGGATAATGATACTCAATGCCCTTTTCAGTACATTTCCCATCCTATTCATTACAGAAGAAAGTAAATTTTTCCAATGTGGCTTGTGATATGGTGGAAGTTCCATAATCATTCCAAAATGTTCACTTCCCTCATAAAGCGATTTTCTAAAAATCCTATATGTGATTAGTAAATGTAGAAAAGCAACTACAAATAGGCTTAATATCACAAATACTGCCTGTTTTCCGAAGAATGTTCCTGTAACAAGCCCGACTACTCCCCATGTTGACCCGCAAGGGACTACCCAAGATAATGCAATCGTCATAACCCTCTGTCCCCATGAATCAATTACTCTCGTTCCTGTGATTCCACCTATATTACAGCCGAAACTTAACAAGAACGGCATAATTGCTTTTCCTTGCAATCCTAATTTTGACATAGTGTTGTCAAAGACATAGGAAACTCTTGCCATATATCCTACATCTTCCAAGAATCCAAATACTAAGCTAATTCCCAATACATAACTTGCCATTTGCAATGCAAAAGTAATTGCAGTCATTACGGCTCCACACAAAAGTGAAATCAGCCAATTTGATACTCCAATGGCGACAAGCCCCTTTGCCAACAATGTTGATATTTTAGGTATAACAAACCCAAATAACCCCATTAGCGGAAATCCGATGAGCATAGAAGCAACTAATCCTAAAATGATAACTCCGATAGCCATAGGTTTTCCGAAAGCTTTACTTGTGGCTATACGATCAAATTTGCTTCTCTTAAATACTCTCTTTTTCTGAATAACATTTGCATTGATAAGTTTATCTATCCAATCGAATTTGCAATTACCGGTTATCAGATTCCCATTTTTGATGCCTCTTAATATATCCTCTATTTCTTTAAATTTGTATTCATCAACATTATCTTTTACCAATTCGATTACTTTCACATCTTGATCGAATAATTTCCCGACAATCCATGATTTTGAAAATACGCCTATCCCTTCATCAGGAATGTAATTTTTCAGCAATTTATATTTATCTCCGGCGACACTTTCATATGCTCTTTCAAAATTATTGTCTGCTAAAATCCTTCCGCTGTCTGAACGCTCCAGAAAAGCATAAAACTCTTTGTATTCCTTTTTATCTGCCGCAACGATAGGAATGACAGGTATATTCAAGGATTTTTGTAACCCCTTTATATTTATATTTTTCCCTTGACTTGTAGCAACATCCATCATGTTCATGATTAAGACAACCGGAATATTTATTCCAATGTAGTCAGAGAGCATAAATAGACTTCGATTTAATTGTGAAGCATCTGCCATAATAGCAATTAGGTCTGCGTTCCCGGTTTCTATATATTCTCTTGTTATAACTTCTTCCTCTGAATTTGCTGATAATCCGTAAGTTCCTGGTAAATCCACAATCGTATAATTGGTATCTTTATACGAAAATTCGCCTTCTTTTTTCTCAACGGTTTTACCCGGCCAATTTCCAACATGTTGATTTGAGCCTGTCAACCCATTAAACAAAGTCGATTTTCCAGAATTAGGCTGCCCCAGCAAAGCAATCGTTATTTTCTTCATATCTCAAAGCACCTCCATCATTATTTTCTCTGCCTCTATCTTATTGACAGCTATCATCGTATCTCTACAATAAATGAGAATAGGTTGCTTTTTATAATTCTGGATAACTTCAACATCGCTTCCGACAGTTATTCCGATAGATATTATTCTGCTTTGAAAATGTGTATCACCAATAATTTCAACAACTTTACCTTTTGTCTTTTCTTTCAAAGTACTAAGCCTCTCCATAACTATTCTCCTTTATCATCCACTTTTTCGCTCTTTCCTGTGTATTTACCATTTCATAGTAATGTCCTTTTTTTCCATAAAGTTCATTATGATTTCCTTGTTCTTCAATTCTTCCGTTATTTATCAAAATAATTTGATTAGCGTTTTTAATGGTATTCAATCTGTGAGCAATAACAAAAACTGTCTTTCCTTGCATTAAATGCTCCAAAGCATTATTGATTTTAGCTTCATTATCAGGATCAAGAGAAGCTGTAGATTCATCCAACAAAAGAATTGGTGCATCCTTCAGAATCGCTCTTGCAATAGCAATCCTTTGTCGTTCACCGCCGGATAATGTACTTCCTCCATCTTTTATTTCCGTTTCATATCCATCCTTCATTTTCAAAATAAATTCATGGCAACAAGCTAATTTTGCAGCTTGATAAACTTCTTCCTTTGTTGCATTAGGTTTTCCAACCCTGATATTGTTATAAACAGTATCGGTTAACAGTACATTATCTTGAAAAACCTGACTAACATATTTAAGCAACACATCAGGTTTTATGGATTTTATATTTTTTCCACCAATTATAATTTCTCCACTATTTACATCCCAAAATCTTGCAATCAAATTAGCGATTGTAGTTTTTCCTCCACCGGAAGGACCAATTAAAGCTGTAGAAGTTCCTTCTTTTGCTTCAAACGAAATATTGTTCAGAATCGTTTTATTTCTATCATAAGAAAAATTTACATTCTTAAATTGAATATCAAAATTTTCTAATTCAACTTCATTTTCAGAATAAGGCAATGGCTTCGTTTCATAAGCTTTCTCAAGATTACTTGCAGCTAATTTCAAATCTTTCAATAGTCCATAGGAATGTTGAAAGGCAATAAGAAGTGCAGATAATGCTAAACTCATAAGCATAAAAGCTACAAACTGTTCAGTTTTAACACTACCATCTATAAGCAAATATCCTCCTATAAGAAGAACTATCGGAAGCAAAAAGTTAACTGTGATAAAGTACATACTTGTAGGTAACGCCATTTTCTTTTCTGCGTTTACGCTTGTCTTTCTAACATTTTCAAGTGTATTTATCATTCTTTCAAAATGTTCACTTGTCATATTAGCTGACTTAAACGCTTTCATACCTTGAATGTACTCTAAAATAATAGAAATCATCTTAGAATTTAAATTTCTTTTTCTTGCCCCGTATTTTTCTATCAATTTGTTGCCCCATATCAACATAGGATATGCGATAAGCAATACTAAACACTCTAATAATGCGAGCTTCCAATCGATAAAAAATGTGCCTAATAAAATCAATATTGCTGTAACTGCCGTTTTAATAACCGATGGCAAGGTGTGCGTTATGATCAGTTCAAAACTACTCAAATCTTTTGTAAGAGTTGATAATAGATAACCACTACTATTTTTTTGGAAATGACCAAGGCTCAAACTCCTATAATGATTTGCTAAATCCAAACGCATATCTCCACACATTTCAGCTCCTCTTGAAAAGCTCAAATAGTATGCATGCCTATAAATCAGTATCCTTGCAATCATACTGATGAAACATATTACCGTATATTCTATGATTAAGGTTTTAGTTAATGTATTTTGCAATATACTAACTACGGTAAAATAGAGCATTAAATACAAAACAATGCTTCCTATCGAATCAATAACCATTAGAAAAATCGGTAAATACAATTTTTCTTTTTTATCTTTCAGAAGTGTTCTAATAATCTTAAGCATTTGCACTTACCCCCTCTCCAAAGTAATCTTTTGTGTATGTGTTCCACATACTTTCATAGACCCCTTTTCTTTCTAAAAGAGTTTTATGTGTTCCAACCTCTACGACTTCCCCTTCATCAAATACAACAATTTGATCTGCATTCTTAATAGTATGCAAACGATGAGCAATCATAATAATTGTTTTATTTTTCAACAAGTTTTGAAGTGCTAACTGTATCTGGTACTCATTTTCTATATCTGAATAGGAAGTTGCTTCATCAAAAATAATAATTGGAGAATCTTTGAGTATTGCCCTAGCGATTGAGATTCTTTGTTGCTGTCCACCTGACAATTTCACCCCTTGATCCCCGATTCTTGTCTGATATCCATTCGGTAAACTCATAATAAAGTCATGAATTTGTGCTGCTTTTGCAGCCTCAATAATCTTATTTTCATCTGCATCTGTTCCCATACGAATATTCTCATAGAGAGTGTCCTCCAAAAGAAATACATCTTGAAAAACAAATGATGTAATGTCCATCAAATTATCTATTTTTAATTCATTGATCGGTATGTCGTTAATTTTAATTGCTCCACTTGTTACATCCCAGTACCTCCCAATCAATTGTGCAGCAGTTGTCTTGCCTGCACCGGAAGGTCCCACAAAAGCATTTATTGTATTCGGTTTTAAGAATAAATTTATATGTTGTAATGCTTTATTTTTTGTTTCTTCATCGTCATAACTGAAAGTAACGTCTTTAAAATCTATTTTCATACACTCATTCTTGTTTATGATTTTTGTTCCGTCTTTCAATTCATCCATATCCATTATTTTTTTTATGTTATCCAATCCGCTTCCAAGCTCCATAGATTGCATAAAGATTGTTACCATATTTAAGAACGAAACAAAAAAGCACATTGTAAGCATAATAAATAGCAAATAGGATGTTGCTGATAAAGAATTTCTCAAAAAGAAATATCCTCCGAACGGCAATGTAAATAAGATTGCTGAATCCAAAACCACTAAAGTTATTGATAAAGGATAGCAAGAACTCACACACATCTTTTTCCAACAAGTAATATACGCATTCAATGAGCTTCTATATTGTTCAAATTTTTCTGCTGTTAAATGATACATTTTTATTACAGGCATAGCCTTTATAAATTCGTTTGCCGAAGCATTTAAATCAGCAATATCTTCGGATAGCTCCGTTGACATATCCGGATAATTCTTTATTAGCATCATAGGAATTCCTAATCCCAAAATCATAGGAATAAGCATAACAAATGCCATCATCCAATTTAATTTCAACATGAAAATGAACATAATAACCGGAACAACTGCCACCTGAGCTAATTCCAAAGTGCTATGAGCCAAAAAATTTTCAACTCTATCTACATCATCAAACAACAATGTTTTAATTTCTCCGGGGGCATGCTCTTGAAAGAATCCCAAATTAAATTTTGAAATATGATTTACAACTTTCAGCTTAATTCTGTGTATTGTGTTAAAAGCTGCTGTATGAGATAAAATGCCCGCAAAGGACATTAGTATTGCTTGCAAAACAGCACTTATAATTCCTATACCTGCCCACATTAAAATTTCTGTATACGAAATGTTTTTCTGGAATATCATTAGTAATATCTTATAAACTACAAAATAAGGAACTAATGATAAAGCCGCAGAAATGACAGATAAAAACATTCCTAAATGTAGCTTTTTTCTCTCATTTTTTGCTAATTGGAATACATAAGATATCCCTGTCTTCTTTTTTTCCATTAGTTATTCCATCTCCTTTCATAATTGTTAGCCGTATCTAACTAACTACATTCATTATAAAGCTAATTTTTTATAACTCAAAATCTAACTATGAATTTTGATATTCCTTGTAATCCCTTTATTTATAAGCTTTTTATCAGTATTTCTATTTACATTTTTATAAATTTGTGATATAATAAAATAAATTTGTGATATTAAAAGAGGTGAGTAGAATTGATGGATAGAACAGTTATTGATTATTTAACAAACTTAGTACATGGCGCTCCTTTTATTCCTGTTCCAACTTTATCAACTGAAAACAAACAAATCTTTAAAATAGATCCCCATTTTGGCAAAGGTACTTTTCGCATACTAAAATTTGACAGCCGTTTAATTCTAATTTTAATTGCTAACTTTACTCCAAATGAAACAATGGAGAAAATAACCGAAGTATCTGAAAAGTATTTAGAGATTAGCCAATTTGAAACAGAAAGCAGTTCATTTAAAGTCGGTGGCAGAAAGTTAAATAATGTAGAAAAAGGTATATATTGTTACTTAAATACAGAAAAGAAAACTTATACCTATTGTGAGGCAAATAAGCCTGTAAAGTTTACGAAAATAATCCTAACCAAAGAATACTTTGATACTTTCTTAAAATTAAAATATGATGATTTTGAATATGAAAAAGCAAAGATTCTTAATTCTTATTTGTTAAAAACTCAAAATTCTCCGCAGTTGAATTTTATATTTCAACAGATAAGAGAATCCCAAGCTGAAGGAAAGATTTTGCCTTTATATTTGGAAAGCAAAGTTATGGAACTATTATCTATCATAATTACAGAGTTAGAAGAAAAGGAAAAAATATATCCGTTGTCTTAACTAAAAAAGATAAGCAAAATCTGAAAAGGGCTGTATCAGCTATGAAAAAAGATTTATCGGTTCATATTGACGGACTTGAACTCTCTAAAATTGCTTTAATGAGTCCTGCACGATTTCAATTAGCTTTTCGCAAATACTACGGTGTTCCTCCCTACGAGTACTTAAAAGAACTAAGGCTTAATAAGGCATTATTATTGCTGAAAAATCCCGAGTATAAAATATCTACGATAGCAGAAAAAGTTGGCTATACACACACAGGACATTTTGCTAAAATATTCAAATCAACTTATGGAATCACACCAAGTAAATATAGAAGTACAATTACTTAAACTAATATTAGAATTCAATATGTGCTTAAAGCTGTTCTTATACTATTAGTATATGAGCAAGCACAGTAAGTGAGTACCCACTTACGAAAAATTGATGAAGCAGAACCTTTATGGACTGCTTCTTTTTTTTATCAATTTTACCTTGTTAGGGAGAACCCTAAGACCCCAATATTTTATGATAAGGAGATATGCTATGGATAATAGAAAAAGAAATAATCAATTAAAAATATATTTAACAGATGAAGAAAAAGAAGTTTTTGAAAAGAAAATGAAACTTGCAAATTGCAAAACTATGTCCCACTTTCTTAGAAAATGTGTATTAGAAAAAGAGATTTATGTAGTAGACTTAGAGCCATTTAGAAACCTACAATGGCTACTTTCAAATGCAACAAATAATATAAATCAGATTGCAAAAGCTACTAATACAACTGGTGTTATTTACAAAAATGAAATTGAATCAATGAATAAACAGATAGAAAAATTATCAAAAGAAATATGGCAGATCCACTCCCTACTTCTTAATAAATCAAAAGAAAGCAATGGTGACTAATATGGCAATTACAAAAATACATCCTATAAAATCAACTCTAAGTTTGGCAATAGATTATATAACTAAGAGTGAAAAAACTGATGAGAAAATCTTGGTATCTTCATTTAAATGCCATCCATCTACAGCCCATACTCAATTTATAAAAATACGAAAGATCATATTCTATAGCATATTTTGAAACAAAAAAGAAGTAGAATAATTCCACTTCTCCAATACTTAATATTTTCTTGTCTATAATTTGCTATACAGTGTCTGTTAAATTACATCTCATTAATTCTATTTGATAAAATTGTAACTACACCAACCACCTTATCAAATGTCAGATCTCCAATATACTTATTTTCATTAAGGTACAGGTCATAGAAGTATCTCATTCATATTGTTTTACTTAAACAAATCTGCGTGTGAGCCAGTTCTTACTAGAGATAATACTAAAAACTCTTCTATTTTTTCATATATCAACAAAAAATCTGGCTCTATATGACATTCTCGAGTCCCTTTGTAATTTCCAGCTAATGAATGATCTCTATATTTCTCGTCAAGAGCTTCATCTTTTGCTATTTTTTCAATAACATCAAAGAGTTTCTCAATATCTTTTCCTTGCTTTTTAGCCTGCTTTATGTCTTTTTTGAACCTACTTGTAAACTTTATTTTATACTTCAAGGGCCTTCCTCAAATCATCCATATTATCGTAAGCTCTGACCTTATTATCTTTTGCTATCATTCTTCCTTCTTCTATAGCTTTTATAGTTTCATCATTTGGAATATCAAGTTTTAGATCAAAAGGAATGCCACTTTCTCTAATACTCGCCCTTAAAAACATGTTAATTGCAGTAGTCATATTTAAACCTAAACTAGAATAGATTTTTTCTGCTGCTTCTTTTATTTCTTTATCAGTCCTTATATTCAAATTTGTTGTAGCCATTTCATCATCTCCTTTAGGATAATTATATAGGTTTATTCGTGCAGCGTCAATACATCGTCATTATTAAGTGCTTTTATCTATTTTATATTTATTAAAATTTTTTTATTCAATATTTGCAGAACTTCTTGTGACTTTAGATTTTTCTTCTCTGCCAAGCTTCTTATCTTGCCCTTTATACTCTCGATATTAATCACCTATATAAAAAAAGAGCAGCCTTTTAAGCCACTCTTGTAGAAAGTACAAAATGAGTTAATTATATTTTTTGTGTTTCCTCATACTAGTCTCAAAACTACTCTTACATCCATGTAGTTTTTTTGAGTCTTTTTGACGTATCCTTCTTCATCTTTATCAAATACAAAATGCTTATAAAACTGCTTAAAATGCAGGATTTCTAAATTTATATCTTTTGTATCAAGGCTAGACTCTTCAAGTGAAACGGGTGAACACTAAGTATGTCATGAATTCTTGTATGTATGTGGAAACATATCCACATGCTTTTTAACGATAACATAAGCCTATCCTTAAAAGGCATTCGCTCTACAAACCGGGAGTTGTCATCAAACCGGAGCTCCTGTTGTTCGTCTTTTCAACAAAATAAAGCTTATGGCACAAATACTAATATACACTATAGCAAACAATACAACATGAGCTATGCTGATAGGGTATGGGGCAATCCACCCTTGTTTGAAAAATGCGATAGAAATTACACCCGTAACCATAGAAAGTGGCATGAACAAGAACCCGCTGAGATTAAGCCAGTTGACAACGAAAGGTGCCCTTGCTGCAGAGAGTAACCGCCCTATAAAGTATCCAGCAATTCCAACGGCCTTAATAATCATTGAACCCCATAGGGTATCCATGGTTTGCCTTTCATACCAGCCTGCAAAAGCACTAAATAATCCAATCCAAACAAATGCTGTTGATGCGATATATAGTATCTTGCTTTTTAGCTCAGAGCTTTTCTGTTCTTTATCTGCAACTGGTTCAATTCCTTTTAGAATGTAATCGGTTGTAACTCCGAAGTAATCGCTCATGGTAATTATTTTTTCCAAATCCGGCAAGCTTTGTCCACTTTCCCATTTTGAAACCGCCTGCCGAGATACTCCAATCTTGCCTGCAAGTTCTTCCTGTGAAATTCCTTTTGTTTTTCTCAAATACTGTATTCTGTCTGCCATGTTCATAACGCACACTCCTTTCTTATATGGTTTAGTTATATCAAACAAATCGGTTTCATACTACCAAGCTGCCTTGGAAATATGTCAACCAACAGTTGCAATGCTGTTTTTTTATTAAGCCAATATAAACAAGCTATCCTAAAAATTCTAATTTATCTTTGTTTAAAAATAAATCCCATTATATAATTCGATAAACTCTTTAGTAAACTTTGTGACAAATTCATAATCAAGTTCAGTGGCTAAGGTTTCTTCATTTTACTTAGTTCTTGACAACAACGTTATTGCCTCCACATGTATCAAGACTACCCTGATGATAACCCTACATCAAGAAATAGGTCTGCGTGCTCGTTGCAGGACGAAAAATGGCAAAGGGAATGCCGTATAATGGTCTGATCCGCAGATTCATCACCAAGGGAAAACAAATTGACAGCTGCTCCGACGAACAGATTGCTCAGATTGAGATCTGGTGCAATGACCTTCCACGGAAGTCGTTCGGCTACCGCCCCCCCCCAGATACACTCTTTGAGGACGAACTTGACAAAATTTACTCCTGTGTTGCCTGATGAACGATTCAACTGCCAATGTTCAACTTGTTATTGCAATTTACGTAATTTAAAAATCACGATATAAAAGCGACTAAGTTATTTTATTCTTAATCGCTTCAAAAATTGTCTATATGTGCTTTACAAAGCTTTTTAATTCTTAAATGTCGGTTGCTTTTAATCGTTTACTTTTTTTACAATCTCCAGCTTGCAGCTCGCTCTCTTGCCTTGATAAATGCTGAATAAATTCCTTCTCTATTTATCAAATCGTTATGTTTGCCTTCTTGAACCAATTTACCGTCATCAATCACTAGTATCTGATCGGCTTTTTTCACAGTTGAAAGTCTGTGAGCTATCGAAACTACAGTGTGTCCTTTGGACAATTCCTCAACCGCGGCCAAAATCTCATATTCATTTTCAGGATCAACGGAGCTGGTCGCTTCATCTAAAAGAATAATAGGTGCATTTTTAAGTAATGCTCTAGCAATAGAAATTCGTTGTTTTTCACCACCGGAAAGAGAACTGCCACCCTCACCTACCATGGTGTTATAGCCATCAGGAAGTTCCATAATAAAATTATGGCAACGAGCCTTTTTAGCAGCTTCCACTACTTCTTCATGACTTGCCTTAGGATTTGCAAAGCGAATATTATTCTCTATAGTATCTTGAAAAAGATAAACATTTTGGAAAACAAGTGAAAGATTTTTCAGTAAACTTTCTACTTTATAATCTCGTATATCCCTATTTCCTAATCTTATTTCACCACTGTCAACATCATAAAAACGAGAGATCAAATTGATTATTGTCGTTTTTCCGGATCCTGACGGTCCTACGATAGCTGTCTTTGACCCTTGTGGAATAGTAAATGAAAGGTCTTTTAAAACAGGCTTCCCTTTGTCGTAACTAAAGCTCACCTTATCAAAGACGATATCCTGATTTTCCATAACTTCCAAAGTCCCGTCACTTATTTCAGGAATATCTAAAACCTCATCCAAATATTGCATATTGGCAGGATTTTTAACCATGAGGATGGCTGCATTTTCAAGTTGTTTTAAACCGCCGAAAATCATAAAGCCGGCAGCTGAAACAGTAAGCGCTTGTGGTAATAAAACTTCCCCTTTCGTATAAAGATAACAAGAAAATAATGTAACAAGTAGACTCGAAAGATTAATAACAGTAGAAAAAATTCTTGCATAAATAACAAAGACGATTTCAAAATGTACTTGAGAGAGTCTAAGTTCTTCAGAAGCATTTTCCAATTTAGAATGTATTTCTTCAACAACACCTTCATCTGCAAACGGAAAACTGCGAAGCACAGGAATCCCGCTAATGCTATCAACTAACGCATCACCCACCTTTGTAATAGCTGCATGCTCACGTGCAACCTCTTTTTTTGCTTGATTAACCATAAGAGACATGCATAGCCAAATAAGAATTAAACAAATTAAAGTTAAAAATCCAATTTTAGTATTTACACCGAACATCCCAACCAACAGAAAAAAGGATATTGAAATGCCTGAAACAGCAAAGTCGATACTCATTGCAGAGTAATTTTCAAGACTCTTCATAACATTGGTAAATGCCGCCATAATTCTTGATAGGCTTTGTTCTGCAAAATATCCCATAGGCGCCTTTTTAAGTTTTTCGCCAACTGCAAGTCTGTAGTCCTTGAAAATGCCAAAGAAAACACCGTCACTAAGACCGCTTTTCGCCCAGCCTGTCAAAAAATTAAAAAGAAAGGAAGCAAAAAGCACTCCGAAAATTGTCCAAATATGCTCCCATGTAGTTTCATTCATCCAACCGAATGCAAGAAAGAGAGCGAAAAATCCAAACAGCATTGAAGCATTTTGCAGAAAAATAAGAAACATTCCTGCCTTAAGACGATTTTTATACTGTCCTGCCAGTTTGAATGATAATCTTATAAACTCCATGTCTTATTCCTCCCCTAAATATTGTTTCCACAGGCTTGCATAAAGTGGCTCTTCCATCAGTTCTTCATGTTTACCCTTGGCTATAATTTGACCTTTATCGATTAGAATTATTTGGTGTGCCTGCTTGATTGTATTTAACCTATGAGCAACCATCACAAGATTTTTCCCCTTTACGAGATTCGATATTGCTTCTTGGATGAGAGCTTCATTTTCAGGATCGGCATAAGCTGTTGCCTCATCCAAAATAATGGTTGATGCAGGTTTCAAAATTGCTCTGGCAAGAGTTATTCTCTGTCTTTCACCGCCTGACATTGCTCCTCCTGCTTCTCCTGCTTTTGTATCATACCCTTTAGGAAGTGCCATAATAAAGTCATGGCAATGAGCAGCTTTTGCTGCCGCAATAATTTCATCTTCGGATGCATTAGGCTTTCCAAGACGAATATTATCTCTAATACTTACATCGAAAAGAAAATTATCTTGTGAAACAAAAGAAATCTCTTCAGCAAGCTGTTTAAATGAAATATTCTTTGTATCAACATTACCAATGGAAATTTTACCCGATGACTGATCCCAAAATCCTGCTAAAAGCTTTGCAATTGTAGATTTTCCACCACCTGAAGGCCCGACAAGCGCAGTCACTTCTCCGGGGCTTGTTTCAAAAGAAATATTATGCAATACCTCGGTTCCGTCATGATAAGAAAAACTTACCTTATCAAATTTTATTCCCTTGCCCCTATCTATAGTAACTTTATTTTCTGCATCAGGACGTTTTTGATCAGGCATATCAAGCAATTCTTGTATGGATACCCAAGTATTGGAAGCCATCTGAAAAAGTTCAAAGCTCATCATGATTGCAAAAGCTTGTGGAAGGATAGCAATTGGCAGAATAAGTGATAAAAGCAATGTTTCAATGCCTATTTGCCCGTTCCCATATAAATAGAAAGCTAAAGGTAAGCTCACTATCTGTGGTGTCATCATTGCAGCCGTCATAAGTGCTTTGCCAAACCAACTTTGCTTCCACCATTTCATCGTTGAAAAATGATAGAATTTTACTGCATCTGCAAACTTTCCATACGAAACTTTGTCTTGTGCAAATGCTTTGATTACAGGAATTCCACGAACATACTCCGCACTTCTGTCGGCAACATTAGCATAACTTGATAGCCACACCGCCATTCTACTACGGTATTTATACATCATTGTAATCATCGCTAAAAAAACAATTGGTAGCGGCACAAATATTGATAATCCTATGCGCCAATCTAAATAAAACAAAATAACTGTGCAAAGTATCGGATGCAAAAGCCTGCTAGGTAGTTCAGGCATCAAATGGGCTACCCAGTCTTCCATATCTGCTACTCGATCCATGATAATTACCTTAATTTTACCTACAGGATTATCCACCAAGTACCCCATTGGAATTACCTTTAATTTTTCAAACAAAGTCTGTCTAAGTTTTGCAAGTATGGAAAAAGAGGTTTTATGTGAAATGGTTGTGCTGAATCCTGAAAATATAAAGTAAAGGAGCAGTGATCCTATTGCAAAAAAAGCATATTTCATTAACGCATGAAAGCTGACCGGATTACCCCCGGCATTTTTTATAAGCCATCCTGCTGCATAAGCACTAAAAAAATAAGTAGAAAAACTAAAAAGCTCTCCAATGCAGGCAAAAATAACAGAAATTCGCATCCTACCCTTATACTCAGGTGCTACACTCATAAGTGCTTTATTTAAACCACCCATACTGATTTTAGGTTTTTTTTCGCTTTGCTCTACATCACTTTCGATTCGCTGCATAATCTCATCAGGAACATCCAAGTTTAAACTCTCTACCTCTTTTATTAAATTTTTATTTTGCTTGAGTTTCTTGCTGTCCGAAGCAGAGCAAATCAACTCATCATTTTTTTTCTTCATTAACTCATCTCCTTTTCAGTTAGCTTATACTAACTATTAGTTTAAAAAAATTACCTTATTTTACCTTTTTCATAACTGTCAATAAACAGTTTTATTATTTCTATAAAAAACTCTCTATTATTTATAAAGCTATCCCTTGCCCCATCTAAGATTTCACAACCTAGTATAACTGTATTCATAAAAAATATTAAAAAGTCATTTGTGAGATATTCACACCCATCTTTCTTTGCAACTTTAACTCCTATATATGTAGCCTTTAAGGATTCTTCGACCAAAATTGGGAACAAATTCTTTAGGTCCTCATTGTTTTTCGTAGCCTGAAGATATATGGCATATACGCTCATGAGTTCACTTTCATCAAGTACTTTATCGACAATCATATGTGCTACAGCATTAGCATCTAACTCTCCCGGATACTCTGCCAGAACTTCATTAATCTTATCGACTCGATAAGCCATACCTTCTCGCATTAAATCATGTAATATTTCAACTTTATTTTTGTAATGGTAATACACACCTCCTCGAGAAAGCGAGGTTTCAACAATAATATCTTCCATTACCGTGTCAGCAAAACCCTTCCTTAAAAAAACCTTTTTAGCTGCATCTAATATTTCTTTTTTTCTGATTTGACTGACTTTCTGTTTTTTCCCTTCCAAAATCTATACCTCTCTTTGTAAATAAAACTGACAAAACTGTCAGTTTTATTGTAGCATCATTTTAAGTTAGCGTCAACTAACTTTTTCGGAATACACTTTATGGTGACTTGTAATATGAAATGCAACAAATAAATAAAATAATCCATGGCTAATCTGATAAAGTGTTACTACCCACAAAAACACAAAGGAGAAGCCATGGATTAAGTATATTGTACCACTACTCGAGAAAAAGGAAGCCATTTAACTTATCAAGATCGTCAAACCTTAGAAAGGATGGTCATGGAGAATCACAGGAAACCTGCTAAGGAGAGAATATCAAAGAGTAAGATGGCAGAAATGCTTGGCGTTCATCGCTCAACAATCAGCCGAGAGCTCAAAAGGGGCGAAATCACGCAGCGTGATATCCTGTGGAAAGAATACACTTCCTATTGCGCCGATGTAGCACAAGATCTCATTGATTCCAATACCACGGCAAAAGGTCCCTCTTTAAAGTTAGGTAAAGATCAGCTCTTCCATGATTTTGTTGAATACTGGATAATAGAGAAAAAGTATTCACCGGATGCGGTAATCATGAAGATCGAAAACGAAGGACTCTCTTTTGAAACCGAGATTTGTACAAAAACCCTCTACAACTACATCAGCAAAGGTTACTTCCTCAATCTGACAAATAGAAACTTACCCCGTAGAGGTAAAAAAGTCAAAAGAAGATATCAAGGAGCAGGAAATGTATTCAAAAGAACAACGAGAAACCGCATTGCAACTGCATGATGAGTTTCAATCAGTTACTAAAGTCATACAAAAGCTTGGCTATCCCAGTCGGCAAGGTATGTATAAATGGATCCGGGGACGCTCAAATCCTCCTGAGGATAAAGCAGAGCGCAAAAGGATAAACAACTCTAAAGAGCATCCTTTGCATCCTTCTGTAGAGACCAAGTTCGCAATTTTAGAGCGTTGTTTTATGAAGGGCGAAAACGTACAATTGGTTTCTGAGGAAACCGGTTATAGTCGGACATCAATCTACAGATGGAGAAAACTATATGTATCACAGGGAGTAGCCGCACTAATGAATGAAAAAGATAGACCAAGAGGAGAACCGGAAGAGGGGCCCAGGCCTCAAAGGATGAAATAGTAGAGCTAAAACAGCAAATACTCGAAATGCAAATGGAGATAGATATCTTGAGGGAGGCGATCAAAGTCATAAAAAAAGACCCGGGCATCAACCGGAAAAACCTGAACAACAGGGAAAAGACAACGATCGTTGACGCCTTAAAGAACCGCTACTCGTTGTCGCAATTGCTGTCAATCCTGCATCTTTCTCGGAGCAGCTATTATTATCAAGAGGCAACACGCAAGAAGCCGAATAAGTATACTCGCTTAAGAGTTCGTATTGCAGAGCTCTTTGCCGAAAATCGAAAGTGTTACGGTTATCGTCGCATTCATGCTTTGCTTCAGCGTGAGGGCATTACCGTTTCAGATAAGGTTGTCCGCCGTATCATGAGCGAAGAAAATCTTGTAGTTACCGTAAAAAGGCGGAGGAAGTACAACTCCTATCAGGATGAGGTTTCCCCAGCTGTTCCTAATTTAATCCGGAGCGACTTCCATGCAGAGCAACCGAATAGCAAATGGCTTACTGATATAACAGAATTTGCCATACCGGCCGGCAAAGTCTACCTGTCTCCAATCGTAGATTGCTTTGACGGTATGGTTTGCGCATGGTCAATCAGCGTCTCTCCGGACGCTAAACTAGTTCACGAGATGCTGGAGAAAGCAATAGACACTCTTCAGAGCGATGAGAATCCCACGGTCCATTCAGATCGTGGATGTCACTACCGTTGGCCGGGTTGGATTCAGCGTATGGATGAGGCGGGCCTTACTCGCTCCATGTCTAAAAAAGGCTGTACTGGCGACAATGCTGCTTGTGAAGGCTTTTTTAGAAGACTAAAACCGAGATGTTTTACAATAAGGATTGGTCAGGGGTCAACATATTTGAATTCATGCAGGAGCTTAATGATTATATTTCTTGGTATAATGAAGAGCGTATTAAAACGTCATTGGGAAATCTTAGTCCTGTAGAGTATAGGAGAAAACTTGGATTTGCTGCATAAAAACTGTCCAACTTTTTGTCCGCACCCCCGTACCTTTTTTAAATTTTATTCGTTTATTTCACCAGCAATATCTATATATTCTTTTAATTTTCGTTGTAATAAATTCTTGTCTATCAATTTTAGACAATTCATCTTCACCTATTTATATATCCAAATGGTGCTCTGTATTAAGTTTGGACAAAAGTGCAA
>NZ_AWXB01000017.1 GCF_000478985.1 Peptoniphilus sp. BV3C26 | reverse complement strand
ATATGAATCATTATCTTACTGATGAAAAGCCGAGTAAGGCGATTATTAAATTCGCCCTGCCTATGATTATCGGTTCACTTTTCCAACAGGTCTATACTTTAGTAGATTCTGCTGTCGTTGGTAAATACGTTGGCGAAGCAGCACTTGCTTCTATTGGAGCAAGCTTTGCCCTAACTACCATTTTTATTTGTATAGCAGTAGGAGGTGGGGCAGGAGCTTCAGTTCTTATAGCAAGATATTTTGGATCAAGAGATTATAAAAGAATGAAAAGTTCTATTTATACATCCATGATAGGATTTTTATTCCTATCCTTAGCTCTTTCGATATTTGGACTAATATTTTCTGAAAAATTAATGGCTATCTTAAATACTCCTGCAGATATTATGGATATGTCGATTCTTTATTTAGACATTTATTTTTATGGCTTGCCATTTTTGTTTATGTATAATATTATATCAGCCCTCTATCAGGCTCTTGGAGAATCAAAAATCCCCCTATACTTTTTGATATTTTCATCAGTATTGAATGTGATTTTGGATATTTACATGGTTAAAGACTTAGGATACGGTATTAAGGGAGCAGCTTACGCCACCCTCCTAGCCCAAGGTTTGTCAGCTATTTTTTCTTTTGCAATTTTTATAAGGCACTTGAGGAAATTTGATGTGGAAATTGACAGGGTTTTTGACCTTAAGGAGCTAAAACTTGTCACAAATCTTGCCCTTCCATCAATTTTACAACAATCAACCATTACTATCGGTCAGCTTCTCGTTCAATCAGTTGTAAATTCTTTCGGTGTAGAAATATTGGCAGGCTTTTCTGCAGCAATGAGGATTGAAATCCTAATTATAGTTCCAATAACAAGCCTTGGCAACGCAGTTTCTTCTTACACTTCTCAAAATGTTGGAGCGAGAAAACTAGAAAGGATAGGAAAAGGACTAAGAGCATCCTTAAGCTTAACCATTTGTTATTGCCTCTTAGTTTTAATAATACTAAGAATAAATTATCCTGCCATAACGGCTTTTTTTATGAATGAAAACTCTTCAGCTCTTGCCATAAACACAGCCAATGCCTATCTAAAATTCATCGCTTTTTTCTTTATCCTAGTAGGAAGCAAGCACTGTGTTGATGGATCTTTAAGGGGAGTGGGAGATGTAAGAGTCTTCACCCTAGCAAATCTCATAAATCTTTTTGTAAGGGTATCTTTATCTATAACCCTTGCCCATAAAATAGGAGTAGAGATGGTCTGGTACGTAGTTCCCTTAGGTTGGTTAGTTAACCTCATAATTTCATCCATCTATTACGAAATAATTAAAAAAGATGATTTTAGCTTAAAGTTTTAGGAGAGTTAAAGAATTTAAGTCTTTAATAAAGGGAATATATTTTATGAGATGGATAATAAAAATAATCTTTTTCCCAATCAGCTTCCTGCTTAGTATTCTCACTGCCTTTCTGACATTCTTACTCGGAATAGGAACGGCACTGCTATATTTGCTGATGATGTTTTGCATATTTGGAGCAATAGCATCTTTCTTACAAAAAGAAGTTACCATCGGAATCGAAGTATTGATTATTGGATTTTTAGTTAGTCTATACGGCGTACCAATGATTGGAGCATATGTTGCATTAGAAAGTAAGCCTTGTAAATCCCTGAAAGGCTCTAAATCCACTTGATAAATTTCCTTTTCCAAAACGCATTTGTGGATGAAATGGCTCATGTTTCTACACTTTGAAAGTTTTCTTTTCTCTTCAAAAAGAGCTTTTTCTTCTTCAGTTAGTTTAATTTCAAGTCTTTCGTTTCTTATTCTATTTGCCATAGTTAGTTCCTCCTTTGAGTGTATTTCGGGGTCTTAGGGTTCTCCCTAACAAGTTAAAAATTGATAAAAAAAGAAGCAGATCCCAAAGGGCTGCTTCGTCAATTTTTCGTAAGTGTCCGTACACTTACTGTGCTTGCTACAAAAGAACGATTAAGATAGCAAGCATTAAGCATATTTTCAGAACAGTATATCAAATTTAACAAGAGATGGGAAGAGGGAGGCTCATATTTATGGTATAATAGCAAAAAATTATCAAGAAGCGAGACAAAAGGTATGGAGTTAAATAGAAAGAGTATTATCGAAAACGCCTACAATGGGTATATTTTTTCGGAGAAGAAAAATGTTGATAATGCGAAAGTTTATCGTTTTAGAAACGAAACGGGTACAGGAGAAATGCGTTGTTATGATTTGCTTGAAGGAATTCAATTATCTTATAACAACTTAAATATGGGAACAACACATCAAAAAATAACACCTAAAGAAGGAATCTTACAAATTGATCATTGCCTTGAAGGGTGCTATGAATTTAAGTTGGAAAATAATGAACGCGCATTTATTGGGAAAGGAGATTTAAGTGTTTTAGAACTTGGGAAAGTACCGTTTGAAAACTCTTGTATTCCCATGAAAAAATATGTTGGGCTTTCTCTTTTTATTGATATGAGTATAGCACAAAAGTCCATTTCAAAATATTTTCCATATGGAAATATAGATTTGTTTGAAATGCGGGATAAGGTGTGCAAAAATGGGGCGGCGTTAATTATCCGCTCTCGTCATGAAATCAATCATATTATTGGTGAATTATATAGGGTTGATGAGAGGATACAGCTTCCATATTCAATAATTAAAACAATAGAACTATTACTATTTCTGAGTTTAGTTGAAAGTAAAGACACACATAAACTTCCATCCTTTTCTGAGCCTGTGTACGAAGCAACTCAAGAATGCTACAAAGCTCTTATGGAAAATCCTTTTGACAGATATTCTATTTCTGAACTGGCAAAAAAATATGCAATTTCTGAATCAAGTCTTAAAAGATGTTTTGCTTATATAACCGGAAATTCAATAGGCAGTTTCATTAAAAAAAACTTGTCTTGAAGCGGCAGCAGAGTTACTAATTCATAAGTCAAGTATGTCTATCGGAGAAATAGCGGATTTAGCAGGATACTTAAATCAAGGCAAGTTTTCTTCAGCTTTTAAAAAACATTTTGGAGAGCCACCACCGGAGATAGGCACTATAAGGGCCTATCTCCGGTGGTGGCTCTCCAAAGAGGGCATTATTGCCCCCCCAGTTGAACTGGGGGATTTTATCATTCCTATTCGGTGCCATAAAATGGGCGCCAGAGAAAAATTCCCTGACGCTCGCTTCTTGCCCAACTAAACATGATTGCTATTATGTAGAAAAAAGCAAGGGGATTTTCGAATATGTCGAAATATTTTCCTTCTGCTTTGCTAAGCACAAGAGAAAGAAGATGATATTTCAATAGTTTATAGAGGAACTTCTCTAAACAGAATGATTTGTTATATCGTTTTTATTGATTTTTTTTGCTGTGCCCACTTCCGATATTCAGAAGGATATAGACCAGTACTTTTTTTGAAGTCTCTTGAAAAACGACCAGCATTACTATATCCAACAGCCAGAGCAATTTGCTCAATTGAAAAATCGGTGGAGCAAAGGAGATTTTCTCCCTGAGATAAACGCCGCTGTTGAATATATTCCGTAATGGTGCAGCAATAGACCTGCTTAAATGTAATTTTCAACTTTGTTGTTCCCATGCAGGCAATGCGCGCTAGTTTATCTAAAAGAATTTTTCTGTTGTAATGATCGTTGATATACGCAGCGACATTTTCAAGAGATTTTATATCCTGTGATGAAATACGGACTTTCCCTCTTTCTGGACTCTTTTTGTTATGTTCGACAATCAAAGCTACTGCCTCGAAAACTTTACTTTGGAAGAATAGTTTTGCGGCCATTCCATCTCCATTATAATTCCAGATTTTGCGTAACAGAGAAACCATTTCAGGGAAATCATTTGCTTGATCAATCTCGCGAAATGCTTCATCTGGATTTATATATTCATCTGGAAATGCTTCTTTTAGATACTTTTCATAGTAAGCAGGCATAATCTCTATACCAATCGTCCGAATTGGTATGTTTTTATGAAAAATTGCCTTGTATGGGTGCTGGCCTCCAAAGAATGTTTTTATACATCCCGCGGTAAGGCGCCGGTAAGGCATGATTTCTTCACCAGATACAGATTCGTAATAGGTGATGCTTAGGCTCTCCGGCCAGTTTAGGCTTTCCTGATCGAAAAATTCATCCTCGTAAAAATAGAAATCATGTATTTTGATATTAAATAGGTTTTTTTCACCGTATATCCAATAAATTCCCTCTCCAAATGATTCAGGCAAACAATAAAAGTTTCCAATAGAGCTAAATTTTCCATTTGGTGGCATTTTCTGAAAACCACTTTTTATCAACATAGTATTGAATTGAGCAGCAATATCGGACATAATCATCCTCCTCAGACACATTAGACATACTTTCAGACACATCGGACGACAATGGGCTGAATGTGTTGCGAAAGCAAATCAGTTCATGTATAGTTTTTTACAGCGGTTAGCTGGAACTAATCAAAGCCTACCACATTGATTTTAGAAAGTCAAATGTGGAATATATCAAAATGGAGGAACAAAAAATGTCTAACACGAAATCCGGTCTTTCTGTCAAAGAACTTATCGTAACAGGTGTCTTTTCCGCAATTATCTTTATCTGTATCAGCCTTAGCGGTGGTGTGTTTGCGATGATGCCAGCACTCACTTTCTACTATCCTGTCGGTGCTGCTCTTCTTGCTGGTCCAGTGTATTTGCTTATGGTTGCGAAAGTACCAAAGAAAGGCCCCATTTTTATTGCAAGTGCGCTTATGGCAATCTTTTGCTTTGTAACAGGTATGCACATTGGAATGACAATCGGCTATTTAATTGGTGGAGTACTTGCAGAAATTGTCGCACACACTGCAAATTATAAAAGCAAAAAAATGAATATTCTTTCGTATGTATTCTTTTGCTTGGGTGGAACTGGCACATATATTGCATATTTTATTAACCCGCAAACATGGGTAAATACTATGCTGGAAAAAGGAACGACACAGGAATATCTTGATAGTATGCTTGCATCTACCAGTTGGATTGTACTTGTAACAATGTTGATCGGAACAATAGTGATTGCTTTGCTCAGCGGTTTTGTTGGAAGCAAGCTATTAAAGAAACAGTTTGAAAAAGCGGGTATCACAGCATGAATATACAGTACACAAAAATTCATAGTGGATTGTGTACGTTTGATCCACGTACAAAAATCTTGTTACTTGCAATCACTGTATTTGCCGCAACGATGGCTCCATCGTTGCGGCATGTATGGCTATTAGTGTTATTCATCACACTTTTTGGATGCACATGCGGGAAAGCCAAACGCTCTTTATGCCATCTGATCTTTTTTGCTTTATTTTATTTACTGACCCTTTACGTTCTCTCTCTTGAAACGGGTGTTGTATATACGATGTTTGTCGCATGGATGGGGCTTTTCTACAAAGTGTATCCTTGTGCAATGCTCGCTGGAATCATACTGTCCACAACGAGAGTAAATGAATTTCTGACAGCAATGAATAAAGCACATCTTTCTAAAGGAATATACATTCCGTTGGCGGTTATGTTGCGATATATTCCGACAATTCAAGAAGATTGGCACTATATCAAAGACGGTATGCGTTTAAGAGATGTATCACTTTCTTTTAAGGGTTTTATTCATCACCCTGGGATGACAATTGAGTGTTTGTATGTCCCGCTTTTAATGACTGCGTCCAAGGCAGCTGATGAACTTGCAATTGCATCTGTAACAAGAGGCATTGAAAATCCTCATTCACGGACCTGTCTGATACAAATCAAATTTAGAATACAGGATATTTTGGTAATCATTTGTTTCTTGTTTCTTTTGGCGTTGAACGCAGGTGAGATTGGAGGTGCGGTATGATCCAATTCAAAAATGTTGGCTTTGCCTATGCAGGGACAACCGCTTCCGAAATCGGAGTAAAACATATTGACCTATTTGTAGAAACAGGAGAATGCGTTTTGCTTTGCGGTCGTTCTGGGTGTGGTAAGACAACAATTACAAAATTGATTAATGGACTTATCCCTAATTATTTCCCTGGCGAGTTAAATGGCGATGTACAAGTGGATGACCTGAAGGTTTTTGAAACACCTACATATCAACTTGCTGAAAAAATCGGATCTGTATTTCAAAATCCGAGGACCCAGTTCTTTAATGTAGATGTGGACAGTGAAATCGCATTTGGAATAGAAAACGCGGCTGTCCCACCGGAGGAATTGCATCGTAGACTTGGAAATACTCTTGATGTCTTACATATCCGTCATTTGCAGGGACGAAATATATTTGAATTATCCGGGGGCGAAAAACAAAAAGTTGCCTTTGCGTCTGTGTATGCAATGGACCCGGATATTTACTTGTTGGATGAGCCGTCTTCTAACTTGGATATGGCCTCAATAGCGGACTTAAAAAAATATTTGCAGCTTCTGAAAAAAGCGGGAAAAACAATTTTAATTGCTGAACACCGCCTTTATTATCTTCTTGATATAGCAGATCGCATTGTATATTTGTCAGAAGGGGAAATCCAGGCAATTTGGACGTCAGCAGAACTCAGAAAGCTCTCGGATGTTGAAAGAAAGAATATGGGGCTGCGCGCTGTGGCGTTAGAAACTGTGTATCCCGTTGTTGCCAATGTTCCAATTCAAAAACCTGTACTGGAAATACAAGATGTATCACTATTTTACAAAAAGCAGATGATTATCAGTCACATCTCAATGCAGGCTTCTAAAGGTGAAATCATTGGCGTTGTCGGATGCAATGGAGCTGGGAAAACGACATTCCTTCGTGCTTTATGTGGGTTGCATAAAGGATCCACAGGGAAATTCTTGTGGCAAGGCAATGCACAAAATGAAAAGGAACGCATGAAGCGATCTTTTATGGTTATGCAGGATGTTAACTACGAATTGTTTGCAGATAGTGTAGAAGCTGAATGTACGTTTGGAATCAGATACACTGATCCTGCGCTGGTGAAAAGAGCATTAGATGATTTGGACCTTCTTTCTGTCCGTAAACGGCATCCGAACACACTTTCCGGAGGACAAAAGCAGCGGGTTGCTGTAGCCGTTAGTATGATATGCGGTAAGGAAGTGGTGGTTTTTGATGAACCAACTTCGGGTCTTGATTATGACAGCATGGAGCAAGTTAGCAAATTGATTCAGGACCTTGCAAAAAATAAAGTCATATTTGTTGTCACTCACGATTATGAATTTGTCTGCCAAACATGCTCGCGTCTGATTCGCTTTGATTGTCACGTTTTGGCAGATGATATTCCCGTTTGTATAGAAAACAAGGAAAGAATTTATGCACTTATGGAACAGGGGGAGAAAAAGTGATATGGAGCAGAAACAAGAAAACCCAATAAAACTTCTTTTGTCATGGTCGGGGAAAAGTAAACGGTATCTTTTTGCGTCCGTCGCCTGTGCTTTTGCAAGCGGCTTATTTGTAATAGGGCCGTATATTGGCATTTATAACCTTATGGATGCGATTTTATCCGAAAATATAACACAACGGTTATTGGTGAATAATATCGTACTGATTTCTGCAACAACTATCCTGCGTATGATTACTTTGGCTTGTTCAGGCGTTCTTTCTCATAAAGGAGCTTATGGTGCATTATATCGTGTACGTTGTATGATAGTGGAACATTTGGCAAAAGTTCCGTTAGGCGTACTGGATGATCATAGCACGGGAGAAATCAAAACTGTTTTAAATGAGGATATTGAAAAACTGGAACTATGCCTTGCTCATAATATTCCAGAGTTGGTAAGTTATCTCACTGGTCCGATAGTCATTTTTATTTATTTAATGACAGTAAACATTCCATTAGCGATAATTTCTTTGATTCCCCTTCCGATTGCAGGAATTGTTATGATACATCTTTTTAAGGGTATGTCAAGTATCATGCATGATTCAAACCAATCTCTTATTGCATTTAATTCGATTATGATTGAGTACATTCGCGGAATGCGGTTAATTAAAGCCTATAATATGGGAAGTAAATCGTTCAAAAAATTCTCGGATGCCATTAAAGAGGAAAACAGAGTATGGAATTTGATCTCGCGTAAAATGGGACCTCCCTTTGCAATTTTTATTATTATTCTGGAATGTGGAATGGTTCTTTTGGTTCCTATTGGTGGAATGCTGTTTTTAAGAAATTCTATCACTTCCAGTGTGTTTTTGCTTTTCGCTTATGTTGGTTCTCTATATTTAACTGAGCTACTTCCACTTCAGCAGTTAGGAACAACCTTTGCACAGGCATTGAATGGAGTTACTAAGACAAAGGAAATACTGGAGTTGCCTGTTTATGAAAGCGATGGGGATTTTCCTACACATTGTGATATTGCCGTTAAAAACATTTCCTTTTCATATGATGGGAAAAAGAATGTTCTGGAGAATTGCAGTTTGTATGTAGCTGAAGGAGAGAAAATAGCTCTGATTGGTGTTTCCGGTGCTGGTAAAAGCACAGTCATTGAGCTGATCTCCCGATTTTACGATGTGCAGGAAGGTCAGGTATTAATCGGCGGTATAAATGTAAAAAACATAAACTATGAAAAATTGCTTCAAAACATATCCATTGTATTTCAAAAGACGTTTTTGACCCGCGACAGTGTTTTGGAGAATATCCGTATGGGCAGTAACGCCACTCTGGAAGAAGTGAGGGCAGCCGCAAAAGAGGCACAGATTGATGATTTCATCATGTCTTTGCCAGATGGATATGATACGAAAGTAGGCAGTTTTGGCTCCCGTTTCTCTGGCGGAGAAAAACAAAGGATAGCGATTGCAAGAGCTATTTTAAAAAATGCTCCTATTCTGATATTAGATGAAGCCACAAGTGCAGCCGATCCCGAAAATCAGTTGGAAATAGATCGGGCAATTGAGAATCTTTGCAAAGGGAAAACCGTTTTGATTGTCGCACATCGTTTGGGTGCAGTTAAAATGTGTGATAAAGTGGCAATTGTCGAAAATCACACGATAACCGATGCAGGCACCCATGAAGAAGTCCTTTCCAGAAATAATTATTATAGAAAGGCATGGAGCGATTACAATGCTTCAAGAAAAATCGTCTATGGCGGGAAAGGAGATGAAGCATAATGAAAGAAACAGGGCCATTGCATAAAAATATCCACTTTAATATAGGCGTGATATTCACGGTTATTGAAGGTTTTCTTTCTGGATGCAGTTATATGACGATTTACCTAGTCATTCAGATCCTGCTCGGCAAGAAAACAACTACAACAGACATCTTAACGATCACAGGAATTCTGTGCGTAGTCTATGCTTTGCGAGTGCTTATTTACAGTATAGGTTATACACAGAACCAGATCGGCGGGGCTGCCGTTTCAAAAAATCTTCGCCTTTTCCTTGGAGATAAATTTAAGAGGATTCCTCTCTTTCGCTTCACACATGGGCAGGTGGGGCAATATGTAAATACAATGACGTGCGATGTAAATAGTTATGAACAAATATTGACACACAAGGTAAGTAACTTGACCAAAAATATTGCTCTGGCCGTTATGGTTATTGTATTTATCTGTTATTTGTATCTGCCCGCAGGAGGGATCCTTTTGCTTTCTACTTCCATGCTGATTCCTGAAATGTGGCTTTCTTTCCGAACGGTAAAAAAGTATGGAACCAGAAAAAATAAGGTTTCATCTGAAACAGTAAGCAGCATTGTGGAATATATAGAAGGTATTCAGACGTTTCGTGCATACGGCGTGGCTGGCACAAAAAATAAGGCAACCACAGAAGCAATGCAATTGTTCAGTCAGGTCAGCTTTGAATATGAAGCACATGGTATTCCCATAAACTTTGCTTTTAACATTATTAACTGGCTTATGGTTCCTTTTATTATGTTTATTGGGATTTCTCCGTGGATGGCAGGAGAAATTCAGACGATTGATTTTCTGCTTTTATGTATGCTCCCTATGTTGCTGGCAAAGCTAATCGGGGCAATTTCAGTAGATTTGTTTAGCTACAAAAACCTTGTGATTTCAAAAAACAATATTTTAAAAGTAATCCATGAGCCAGAAGAAAACGGCAGTACAGAACCGTTCACAGTTAAGAATTATGAGATTGTTTTTGATAATGTGGACTTCTCCTATATTCCTGGCGAAGCAGTTTTGAAGGAAACTTCCTTTATAGTTCCAAATCAGAAATTGACTGCAATTGTTGGTGATTCCGGTTCCGGTAAATCCACCATCTTGAACCTGATCGCCAAATACTATGAGCCGACTGGCGGCGAAATCCGTATCGGCGGTAAGCCAATCAGTCCTATATCCGCTGAGCGTGTGTTGGAACAAATTTCGATGGTAGATCAGGATGTATTTCTCTTTGATGATACCATTCGTGAGAATATCCGGCACGCCCGCCCCAATGCCACGGACGAGGAAATCGAGGCTGCCTGCCGGGAGGCTAATTGTGACGGCTTCATCCGCAAGATGGAAAAGGGATACGATACGCCGACCGGCGAAAACGGAAACCTTCTCTCGGGTGGTGAGCGTCAGCGAATTTCAATCGCCCGCGCTATCCTGAAAAACAGCCCGATCCTGCTTTTGGATGAAGCAACGGCGTCCCTTGACATCGAGAACGAACTGGCAGTAAAGCAGGCCATCGCCAATCTGCTGAAAGAGAAAAAGACTGTGGTAATGATTGCTCATACCCTTTCCATCGTCAAAAATGCAGATCAAATCCTTGTGGTATCTGGCGGAAAGATTGCTGAAGCCGGTACTCACGATGAATTGCTGGCTAAAGGCGGAAAGTATGCGGCCATGTGGAACGCCGAACAGAAATTATCTGCATAAGGGAGGTCTTAATGAAACTTCATGCGTCCGGGGAGGACTATCTGGAAACCATTCTTGTTCTTCAAAAGAAACTCGGTATGGTACGCTCCGTAGATGTGGCTCGGCACATGGAGGTGTCAAAGCCCAGTGTGTGCCATGTAGTAGCAACCCTGCGGGACGGTGGCTTTCTCACGATGGACAGCGACTATTTCCTGCACCTGACCGAGATCAAAGCTTATGGTATCAGATACCTAAGAGTAATCTTTATCGGTTCCCTCTTTGTAAATTTTACGCAGTCCGCAAACATGGTTATGCGTGGCGAAGGTCTAATGAAAAAAGCCATGATGATAATGGGACTTGGAGCTTTACTGAATATCATTCTTGATCCGATTTTAATGACAGTTATGGGTGAATACGCCATTGAAGGTGCTGCCCTTGCAACGATTACAGCACAGTTTGTTCAGGCGGTTGTAACGCTGCACTACTTCCTGAAAAAGAGTAAAGTCGTTAAAATTCATAAGATTAAGTCCGATGAAGAAATAAAAAAAGAAATGTTTGGAGTAGGCTCATCAGCTATGATGATGCAGCTTCTGCT
>NZ_AWXB01000016.1 GCF_000478985.1 Peptoniphilus sp. BV3C26 | reverse complement strand
AAGTGTAGACACCCCGCTGTTAAAAAAAGTAAGTGGCATCGCAACGCCGCAGGCAGTCATTGCAGTTTGCCCTATAATATTTCCCGCAAAGATTCCATCCATTAGTGGATAAAGACCTATTACTATCATTCCGATAACCGCCGGAATAGATAGCTGAAATAGTAAATCTATTGGTCTTTTGATCAATAGTTGTTCTTTCATATCTTGTTTCATTCTTTGTCCTCCCTTGTTTTGATTTATATTTTTATAGGCAATTATTTGTTTGATTGAAAAATTCCTTAATTGCCTTTATATTTTTTTCATTCTTACCACCGTGCCATTTTAATTTTCCATTCTCCATAAACATAAAATAATCACAACAACATTCTACTAATTCCGGATCATGTGTAATAATAAAAATAGTTTTTCCGTCCTCTTTAAGCCTCATCATTTCATTAGAAACTTCTTTCATATTCTTAAAATCCAAACCACTTGTAGGTTCGTCCAAAATCAGTATTGTCCTATCAGAAGCGATAGCACTTGCAATTGCAACCCTTTGTTTTTGCCCTCCGGATAATGACATTGGATGGCAATCTATAAAATCCATTAAATTTAACTTTTTACATATTTCATCGACCTTTTCTTCTTTATTTTCATCGTTCTCTATACTCAAAAGAATTTCTTCTTTAACTGATTCGGTAAATAATTGGTGATTAACATCCTGCATCACCATAAAACATTTTTTCAATCTTTCTTTTGTATCATAATTTTTTGTTTCTATCTTCAAGGTTCCTTTTGCTTTTTCTTCAACTCCACATAAGCATTTTGAAAAAGTTGATTTTCCAGAACCATTATTTCCTAAAACAGCCACAATAGATTTTTGAGGTAATACAGCATCATGAATTTCAAGAAACGGTTTTTTCCCATAACTAAACATAAAATCCTTAATCTCTATTTGTTCCTTAGATTCTATATTTTTCATACGGCTATTGGTGTCAATAGTGTGTATACTCCTTAATCCCATATCATTTAAAGTGCTATTAGACAATTCTTTGAACTCAACACAAGAAAATTCTTTGTTAATTTCCCCATCTTTCATATAAATAAATCTATCTGCAATATCTATTAAATATTGTAGTCTATGCTCTGCAATAACCACAGTTGACTTTTTTTCTTTCCATTTTTTTATGATATCTTTTAACATTTTTATAGTTTGTATATCTAAATTAGAAGATGGCTCATCTAATACATAGATTTCAGGCTCCATAACAGCAGCAGAAGCACAAGCAATTTTTTGTTTTTCTCCTCCTGACATAGAAAACAAACTCTTATCAAGCAAATCTTTTATATTTAATTCTTTTGTTACCTTGCCAATTCTTCTACAAATTTCTTCTCTTGAAATCCCAAAATTTTCACAGGCGAATGCAATTTCACTTGTTGAATCTACATTGAAAAATTGAGTTCTTGGATTTTGAAATACTGATCCTACATATTGACTCAATTCATTAATAGAGTTTTTAGAAATTTCATGTTCATTTACAATAACGCTACCAGTCAAATTTCCGGAATAATACCCGGGAATTAACCCATTTATCAACCTACTTATTGTAGTTTTTCCGCAACCGGACTCACCACAAAATACAACTACTTCACCAGCATTGATATTTAAATTAATATTATAAATTCCAGCATTCTTATTCCCGCTATCATAAGTAAATGACACGTCTTTAAATTCAATCAATGCTATCCCCTCCTATATAAAAATAGTCCTGTAAAGGCAATTGAAAAGAGTAAAATGAGCAAATCATATATAGTAAACTTTACTTTTACTACAGTAGTTCTCTTTTTCAAAGCTCCCAATCCTCTACTTATTGCCGCCGCCGACAATTCATCACCTATTTTTGCAATAGAAACGATTAAAGGTATTGTTACATATTCCAAGTATAAGCTTGGATTTTTCCACGCCTTTTTATTTTTAAAACTAATTCCTCTCATTTTCATAGCAGTCTTAATAGAGTTGTGTTCTTCTTTCAAAGTTGGAATAAACCTGAATGCAACTGCTGTTGGAATAATAAATGCATTGGGAATTTTCCACTTTACCATGGCTGCTATAAACTCGCTCGTTTTTGTGGACATTACAACATAATATCCCAACATAAAAATTGGAAATAGTCTTAAAATTAAGGCATTCAACAATACTGAAATTGTATTTATGAGTGTAGGCAATGTGTACATATCTTTCGTAAAGTGTGCCATAATAGCCAAGGTAAATAGCCCTCCATAAATGAAAGATATCTTAAATTGTTTATTAGATAATAATAATGCTATTGCCACAATGGCGGATATAAGGCTAACTAAAATATCCTTATATCCGACAGACATTATGGTTGTTATAAATATCATAAATAAAATTTTAGTACGAGGATCTAAGAAAAAGCCCTTTGGTTTATTCGGTTTGTATACCTCATACTCTTCCATTAAATGATACCCGCTCTCTCAAAGTGTTTCTTAAGCATTTTCCTCCCTAAATTTGCACCAATAACTGAGCCGATAAAAATAATTCCAAATGCAGCAATCCCCATCCAAGAAGGCATATATTTTGCGAGTGCAAGTGCATATTGTTCTCCCATTTGTTGCTTAACACCTTCCATATAGGTATCTGCCATTACCCACATTGGCATTTGACAACCTATCATTCCGCAAGAAAATAGCCAAAATCCAATAACATTCTTTTTAAAACTCTTAAAACCACCTGATTTCATAACCAGATCACTGATAATTCCAAATGGAATATATCCCACTAACGCTAACCATGTATAGCCCATAAAATACCAAAACACACCGATAATAATTGACATAATCGTAACCATGCCAAATTTTTCTACTTTAGTTAAAAACAACATAAAGGGAATTCCTGTGACTATAGGAATTAGAAGATAGATAGCTGGGTATAAGATAGGTATTGCATTCATCATCCCTATTACAAAAAACAGAACTAAATAAATAGCTGTATAAATTCCTACATTGATTAGATCTTTAGCTGACAATCCCTTTTTCATTTTTTTTTAATCCTCCTTAAATTAAAATAATATAAATCTACATGAGCTATATTTGAATAATTCTCATATAAATCATTTTCACTTATGACAGTTTCCAATTAACTGCCTTTTGTCGTGCCTCAACAAAATTTTTATAGATACCTTCTGCTTGAATTAGCTCTTCATGTGTGCCTTTTTGATTTATTTTTCCATTTGCTAAAACAAGTATTTGGTTTGCATTTTTTATTGTCTTTAGTCTGTGTGCTATCATTATTACTGTTTTATTTCTTGTGAGTTCCTCCATAGCAACCTGCAATTTATCCTCATTTTCAGGGTCTACATTTGCAGTAGCTTCATCGAAAATAATAATAGGTGCATTCTTTATCATTGCTCTTGCAATTGATATTCTTTGTCTTTCTCCACCAGATAAACTTGCACCTCCCTCTCCTATAACTGTTTCATATTGTTCAGGAAGCTTCATAATAAATTCATGACAACACGCTTTCTTTGCAGCTTCTATAACTTCATCATGTGTAGCATCTGGCTTGGCAAACTTTATATTGTTCTCAATAGTGTCTTGAAATAAATAAACATTTTGAAAAACCATACTAATTTGTCTCATTAATGACTCCAATGAATATTCTTTAATATTATGTTTACCTATGCTGATTTCTCCTTTCTCTACATCCCAAAATCTCGCTATCAAATTGCAAAATGTAGTTTTTCCAGCTCCTGAAGGTCCAACTATAGCTGTCATTTGGTTTTGTGGTATCTTGACAGAAATATCATCAAGGATTTTTTTGCCTGAATAAGAAAACTCTACATTATCAAAAGAAATATCGAAAGTAGTAGGCTTTATGTCTTTTCCATCAATATCCATCTGTGGAAATTTCTCTAACTTCTTTGTTTGCTCAATAGATCCACTAACAACTCTGAGAGAAGTTGTTGCACTTCCTGCCAATTTTATTTGAGAAAAAGCAAGAAAAGAAATTATAATCGTCATAACTGTATTTAAGAATGAGAGTTCTCCATTGATATAAAAGAAAATACCTGCACCTATTATCAAAATGCTAAACAAATCCAAAAGAATATTTTGCAAAATCGTATAAGGTGTAAACAGTTTTTCACAATCAAGATTTATTTTTCTACTATTTTCAATAGCACCTCTGACTTTTTCATCTCCTTTCCCTGTTAAATTGAAGGATTTTATAACAGACATTCCTCCAATTTGTTCTAAAATGGCATCAACTAATTTAGCAGATGCTTTTTGTCTTTTAGGAAGAACACTCCTTGATTTGCTTTCCATTTTTGAGAGAACAAATAAGTACAATAGGCATCCAATTGCAACAATAAAACCTATTCTCCACTCAAATGCTAAAATCATTATTGTAAATATTATCGTGTTTATAAAACCTGATAATGTATTTACCATAACCATTGCTGCGGTATTTTCTACATCTTCTAAAACAGTTGTAGAAATTCCAACCACTTCACCAATATTGTTTTCATTGAAAAATCCCATAGGTATTTTTTTTAACATTTCACCTATTGCTACTCTTTTATTTGCCACCATGAAATAACTTGCATGGCATTGCTGTAATTGTGAAAAATAATTTGTAACACTTCTTCCGATTATGCTAATAACAAGAAGTATTAACGCGATCCACGCGGGCATCATGCTCATGTCTTTTTGGACAATTGCTTTCACTATAAAATAAATAGCACTGATTTGAAGCATATGAAAAATCGCAAACAAAAAACTTACCCATATAGAGTGATATACATTTTTCTTTTCATCACCTGAGAAATCTAAAATCTTTTTTAAAGCACTTAACATTTCATCCCACCATCCTTTGTTCCTATATGAGCGTTCCACATATTTCGGTATAATTCACAACCTTTTAATAATTCATCATGCTTACCGTATGAAACAAGTTTTCCATTCTCAATTAAGAATATTTGTTCTGCATCTGTTATAGTTGATAACCTATGAGCAATAATAATCACCGTTTTATCTTTTATAAGCTTTGATAAAGCTTGCTTTATAATCACTTCATTTTCAGGATCTATATATGAAGTAGCTTCATCAAGTATTACAATAGGTGCATTTTTGAGCATTGCTCTCGCTATTGATATTCTTTGCCTTTCTCCACCAGAAACATGGCTCCCACTACTTCCGACAACCGTATCGTAACCATGTTCCATTTTCATAATAAAATCATGACAACCCGATTTCTTAGCAATGTCTTCTACTTCTTTATCACTGGCACTTGGATTACCCATTCGGATATTTTCCCTAATACTTTCGTTGAACAAAAAATTATCCTGCGAAACAAAGGCAGTTAAACTATATAATTGCTTTAATGGAATTTCATTAAGATTGTATCCACCAATATTTATATTTCCTTCCGTAATATCCCAATATCCAGCTATTAATTTTGCTAAAGTTGACTTGCCACTTCCACTTGGTCCAACAAAAGCCACTGTTGTCCCTTCTTTTATGTTTAGGGATATTCCATGAAGAATTTCTTTTTCTTCTTCATATCCAAACTTTACATTTTGTAAATCAATATTATATTGCTGGATAGTTACTTCTCTATCAGAATGCTTTTGTTCTTTTCCTTCTAAAATTAAGTTAATAGAATTAGCAATAGTTCCTATCTTAGCAAGACCATCAACAAAATTGATTGTTTCAAGTAAAGGTCCTGCAATACCTAAAGATAGAATAATTACAGATATAAATACTTCTGCACTTAAACTGCCGCTAATGTAGAAATACCAACCAAATGGAAGCACTGTTATCATTGTAGTAGGAGATATATTTTTAGATAAAGATACAGGTAACTGACAGCTCTTCATCCATTCATAAAAGTATCTTGCATTTGCAATGACTTTATCTTTGTACTTTGCGTACGATCTCTTGTCTTGATTAAATGTTTTTATCACTTCTATTCCATTGACGTACTCAATAATTGCAGAATTCATTTCTCGATTTACCTTTACAGATCCTTCATATTGAACAGCATAATTTTTCATTACGAGTCCCATAAAAAGCATTCCCACAGGAATGGATACTAATGATAAAAGAGCCATTCTCCAATCAAGAAATAATAAGTAAATAAATATACTCAAAGAACCTAAGAGATTCGATGTCATTTCAGGCAACAGGTGAGCGAGCGGTTTCTCCATACTTTCAACCTGATCCACTATAATCTGCTTAAAGTTTCCGCTTGGAACAGAGATTATTTCTCCTAATGGCATCTTTGGAAGTTTTTCAAGCATTCTTAAACGAACATCTTTCAGTACACTAAAAGTTGCTTTATGGGATACAGATAAAGCCATAGAGTATAAAAATGATTTTAAGATGTAGGATAACAATCCTATTCCTAACCATAAAGAATAAATTTTAAAATCCTCATTTCCCTTTAACAATTCAACTAAAATACGACTTGCTGCAATATATGGAATAATCCCTGCAATAACACCGATACTCGCTATAAATACAGATGTTTTTAACTTTGAATGTTCCTTTTTTGCAAGCTCCCACAATATAGTAGCAGGACTTTTTTGTTTCATAATCAACACCTCCAAATAAAATAACTTAATTAGCTAACTTAGTTATCTTTATTTTAAAAAATATAAGGGCGCTTAATACCCTTTCCCTTATATTTAAAAACCTCGTAATTTCTCCCATCCATCATAAAAAAACTTCGAAACTATTCTTGTGTTTAACTTTACTTCTTCTTCTGTTTGAGAATGTATTATAATTTCACACAATGCATTAATATAAGCATGGTTTAACAAATGCATTGCATTTTTAGGGACTTCTGATTTTATATTCTTTTTCTTTGAAATAATATGAAACGCTTTATGTCTATTTATATCTTCCTTTTCCACAAGAAGCTCTATATAATTATCATATTTCGTACCATATGATTTATATATTAAAAGATTAAATAAATCTTTTTTGCTAAACATATATAATGCAGATTCAATTGACCCTTCAATGTTAATTTTTGATAAATCTTCTCCACAATTTTTTTCTATATTTTGAAAAGATTCCTCTTCAAACTTGTTATAAAAACCCAAAAGTTCTTTTGCCAATGGATCAACTAAACTGATAAATAAATCTTCTTTGTCATTAAAATGCCTGTAAAAAGCACCCGTTGTAACTCCAGCATCTTTACAAATTTTTCTTAAATTAGCTCGTTCATATCCATCCTTCAAAAAATTCGCTTTACCACTATCCATGATTTTTTTATGTGTAAGCTCATATCCATTCAAATCTGCCATTACTCTGCCTACTTTCTCTTTACTGATCAATTTCCCGCCTCATCTTGATAACTTAGTTATCATTTTAATATTGTCGATCATGTATGTCAAGTATTTTCTGGAACTCTAATAAAAAAAATGGTACAATAAATACAAATAGTTTTATACACGCTTAATGCTTGCTACTCTAATTATTCTTTTGTAGCTTTTGTAGCTTTTGTAGCTTTTGTAGCAAGCACAGTAAGTGTACGGACACTTACGGAAAATTGACGAAGCAGCCCTTGGGGATCTGCTTCTTTTTTTATCAATTTTTAGATTGTTAGGGAGAACCCTAAGACCCCGAAATACATTCAAAGGAGGAACTAACTATGGCAAATAGATTAAGAAACGAAAGACTTGAAATTAAACTAACTGAAGAAGAAAAGGCTCTTTTTGAAGAGAAAAAAAGACTTGCGAAGTGTAGAAACATGAGCCATTTCATCCGCAAATGCGTTTTGGAAAAGGAAATTTATCAAGTGGATTTAGAGCCTTTCAGAGATTTACAAGGCTTACTTTCTAATGCAACAAACAACATCAATCAGATTGCAAAGCGAGTAAATTCGACAGGTGTAATCTACAAAGAGGACATAGGTGATATAAAAAAAGAGATTGAACATTTCTCAAAAGAGCTGTGGCAAATTCATTCACTACTTCTGAAAAGAACATCTGAAACGGAAGGTGAATAATAATGGCTATTACAAAAATACACCCAATAAAATCGACTCTTAATCTTGCTATCGACTACATTGTAAATGGAGATAAAACAGACGAGCAGCTTTTAGTAAGCACTCATAAATGCCACGAATCAACTGCTCACACTCAGTTTTTAAGGACACGAAATGACGCAGGAACAAAAGGAACCGTTCTTGCAAGACATCTCATTCAATCCTTTTTACCGGGAGAAACAAGCCCTGAATTGGCTCACCAGATTGGTATGGAGCTGTGTAAAAAGATACTCAAAGAGGAGTACGAATTTGTCTTATCTACTCACGTAGATAAGGGGCATATCCACAATCACATCATCTTCAATAATGTAAATATGGTAACAGGTAGGTGCTACCAGTCTAACAAGAAAAGTTACCACCAAATCCGTTATCAGAGTGATAAACTCTGCAAAGAAAATAACCTATCCGTTATTGACGAGTTTTACGAAAGCTATAAGAAAAAATACAAGACTAACGGTAAATCTTGGTATGAAAATGAACAGGCAAAACATGGCACTTCTTGGAAAAGCAGGCTTCAATTTGACATTGACAGAATGATAAAACAGTCAAAGGACTGGGACGAATTTTTAAAGAAGATGGCTGATCTTGGCTATGAAATCAAATACGGTAAGCACATTGCTTTTAAGCCAAAAGATAAGGCGAGATTTACAAGGACTAAAACAATCGGAGAAGATTATACCGAAGAAAGATTAAAAGAACGCATTACAGAAAGAGAGTTTATCAAGACTCCTGCCGTCAAAAAACGCATCAGCAATGTTATTGACATGAACACCAATGCAAAGGTAAAGGAAAGCAAAGGCTACGAATATTGGGCAACCAAACATAACCTTCATACAATGGCTGAGTCTGTTATTTATATCAGAGAACATGGCATTAAATCCGTTAAACAGCTTGACGAGTATATTCAAAAAGCAGCTGATGAAAGGCAAAATATACAAGAGAAAATCAAGTCTATTGATAAGGAAATGCAGAAGCTTTCCACCACTATGGAGCAAGTTCATACCGTTAAAAAATACAGAGCGTGCTACAAGGAATATACTGCTAATCCGTCTGACAAGGCATTTTTTGAAGAGTACAAAGCTCAGATTACCCTATATGAAAATGCTCTCTCAGAGCTTAAAAAATCCTATTCCAAACTCCCAAATTCAAAGGATATTTTAGCTGAACTTGATAAATTACAAGAAAAAAAGAACACCCTTATGCAAGAGTATTCTTCCTCAAAATCCACTATGGACGAGCTTTATAAGATACGAAAAAATTACGGAATCTACATGGGTAAGGAGATGGAGAGATAATCTTTATCTCCTTTTTTCGCAAATAAAAAAAGAGTCGGTGCAGTCCCAAGACCACACCGACCATAAATTTATCTCTCAGCTTCTTTTGATGTTTCTTTCTTTTCTTTAGGCTTTTCCTTATCTTCAGCCTGATATTTTTTGATAGCTCCAAGCACAGACTCTTTCTTTTCATCTCGACCTTTCATCTGTTCTTTTGCCTTTAAAAGCTTTGAAGAAAGTATCCTGATGTTAGTATGTTCCTTGCCGTTATCGTCAACGGAAGTTCTGATCTGTCCAAAGAGTTTTACAAAATCTCCCTGCTTAAAGTCTTTTGGAATATCACCCTTTTCTCCGTATGCGGAGCAATTATGATATACCTTATTGCCCTCATCATCTTTAGATGCCACAGAGAAGTTTACTACTTGAAAGGCTTCGCCGTTCTTATTTTCCCTTTCAACTACATCGATCTTTCCTACAATATTTCCAACGATATTGACAAGATTATCTTTCTCCTCTTGAACATAAGGAAGATTTTTAATCTGCCCCTGTTCTCTTAAATCTTCAATCATGTAATCAAATTCCTCATGCAGTAAATTAACGGTGTCATTGTCCATATAAGCCTCATAGAGCTTATCCAAAGCACTTTCATCGTTGATACCTTTTTCCATGCTGATAACCGCCTTAACAAAGTCCTTGTGATTATCACTTACCATATCTTCTATCTGATTTCTCATTGTTTTGTAATCCATGTTTTATCTCCTTTCATGGTAAAAGGGAGGTTTCCCTCCCTTATCGTACATATTCCTGTTCTTTTGCAGTTTGTTTTTCTTCTGTTTTACTTTCTTCCTGATAGGCTCTTATCTGTCCTAAGATAGATGGTTTATCACCCGTTTTCTGTGTGGCTTCCTCTTTGGTATGCAAATTATCTTCAACATCATAGGTTGACTCAAAATAATCGCTGTCCTTAAAGTCATTGTCGTATCTGTCAGCAATTCCATCATTATCAAGGTCTTTAGAAAGTGGATCATAGAAGTTACCTTCATCATCAATGTCCAGTCCCAGAGCTGCCTTTAAGTCCTCGGAATCCACATAGACTAAATCTTCAAAAGAGGATAGCTCTATTTCATTTTTCATATTCCTTAGAGCTTCATTTTCTCCTTTGTTTTCATAATCAAAACTCTCCGTTTTAATCGGTATATCTTCAATATACTGTGTCCATGTCTTATCCTCTAAGTTAAGCTCATATTGGATGCTGTGTCTTTCGTCAGGTGTATTGGTATAGGCGATGCCGATGTGCTTTAGATCAGGATATAGAGTATCAAACTCATCATAACTATGATTTTCTTCATACTCTCTGTTGCAGAAGTCAATGATGGCTCGTTTTACATCTTCTACAAGGGGATTATCATTTCTCTTTTCTTCCACTTCTCCCATATCAAGGAGCTTATTCAGTTCTGCCAAGCGAAGCACATTATCCTTTAGTTCATCAGCTTTTTCAAAAGGCTTTTGTAATTCCTCTTTGGCATTTTCAAGCTGTTCTTTTGTGCCGAGGAGCTTTTCTTCAAGCCTCTTTAATTTCTCAGGCATTTTCTCAAGAGCATTATCAAACCTTGTAATATTACCGTCCGCACTCGTTCCAAGCTCTCCTGAATGCTTTGCAGCACCGTTTAAGCTGAAGTTATGCTCATTGGTGAAGAAGTTGTAGCTTACCTCTAAGTCCATGTTTCTATACTTACCGATAACCTTGCTTTCATTGATTTTCACTTTAGAAATAGCTTCAAGCAACTTTTCTCCGGCTAACTTTTTATCTAATATCTTCTCACCACCGATAGTAATAGAAGTAAACTTTTCCTCTCCTTCAGCTTTTGCTTCTACATCTTTAATATCTTTCTTTACAGCCTCAATGAGTTTTTCTGTCCTTGCAATTTCTTCCGGATAGTTTTTAGCAACCTTATCCTCTAATCTGTAACGGTTGGACTTATAGTTTGCTTCAAGCATTTTAAGTTTTGTAACCTCATTATCCAAATCCATCTTTTCCTTAATCTTCGGATCACCTGTAGCAAGGGCTTTAATCTCTGCATAGTTTAAGCTGCTTTCGTCCACATCTTCCGCCACTCTGACAGGTGTTTTACTTGTCATAATCTGAGAAATGAACTTCTGTTTATTCTCGATGGTCTGCCAAAGGTACGCATCAAAGGTATTCTCCGTTACATATCTGTATATGCTGACTTCTTTGTTTTCATTTCCCTGTCTTACAATTCTGCCCGCACGCTGCTCAAGGTCGGCAGGACGCCATGGGACATCTAAATCATGAAGTGCAATCAGCTTGTTTTGCACATTCGTTCCGGCTCCCATTTTCTGTGTAGAACCCATCAAAATACGAATTTCGCCTTTTCTTACCTTTGCAAAGAGTTCATCCTTTTGCTTATCGGAATTTGCTTCATGGATAAAGGCTATTTCTTCTTTCGGTATTCCCATTGCCACAAGTTTTTCTCTAATATCATCGTAAATATTAAACGCTCCATCTCCTTTTGGAGTTGACATATCGGAGAAAAGAAGCTGTGTGGACTTATTTTCTTTTGTCTTATCCCAAATGGAAAAGACATTTTTCACGCACACATTGACCTTGCTGTCAGGATTATCCGGAAGCAGTGGATTGATTAAACGCTGATCTAAGGCGAGTTTCTTGCCGTCATTAGTAATCTTCAGCATATTATCTTCGTCAGGCTCTACTACCCTGTTTCTCACATCATCAGCTCTTTCCGATAAGCTCTTTAGGATTACCTTTTGCTCCTCACTTGGCAAAGTTTTAATAACTTCATAGTGTGCTTCAGGTGTTGGAAGATTTAGCATATCTGCTGTCTGAATATCCGCAACTTCTTTAAACATAGACATTAGTTCAGGAAGGTTATAGAACTTGGAAAATCTTGTCTTTACTCTATACCCTGTTCCCTCCGGAGACAATTCAAAAGCTGACTGCGTTTCACCAAAAGTAGAAGCCCAGCTATCAAAATGCTCCAAATTATTCTTTTTAAGGCTTTCATACTGAAGATAACGCTGCATAGTATAAAGCTCTGTCATCGAGTTACTGACAGGCGTTCCTGTGGCAAAGACAATTCCTTTTCCACCTGTCATTTCATCCATGTATCTGCACTTCATAAACATATCGGAGGACTTAAAGGCTTCAGACTGTCCAATACCTGCTACATTCCTCATTTTTGTGTAAAGGTATAGATTTTTGTAATTATGTGCCTCGTCAATAAAGAGCTTATCTACACCTAATTCTTCAAAGGTAATGACATCATCCTTCTTAAAATCATCGTTTAACTTTTCAAGCCTTGTTTCAAGTTTCTTCTTTGTCTTTTCAAGCTGTTTTACCGTAAAGTTTTGGTTTCTGTCATGCTTATATTCTTCTACATAGTTTATAATTTCATCAATCTGATCCTGAATATGCTTTTCCTGATATTCCTTACTCATCGGAATTTTTTCAAACTGCGTATGCCCGATTACAACGGCATCATACTCTCCTGTGGCAATTCTTCCGATAAATCTTTTTCTATTTTTCGGCTCAAAATCTTTCTTATCTGCAACCATAATGTTAGCTGACGGATATAGCTGCATAAACTCACGACCGATTTGACCTGTTAAGTGATTGGGGACAACAAACAAGGACTTACTGCACATTCCAAGCCTTTTACTTTCCATCGCAGACGCCACCATTTCAAAGGTCTTACCACTACCTACCACATGGGCAAGCAAGGTATTTCCTCCATAAAGGCTTCTTGCTATGGCATTTCTTTGATGAGATCTTAAATCAATTTCTGTGGTCATTCCCTCAAGGGAGAGCTTGCTGCCGTCATATTCTCTGTTACGGATAGAGTTAAAACGCTCGTTATATATCTTTACAAGACGGTTTCTTCTTTCCTGATCGTTAAATATCCAGTTCTTAAATTCTTCTTTTAGAAGCTCCTGTTTCTGCCCTGCAAGAAGCGTTTCCTTTTTATTTAATACAGAAGTTTTCGAGCCGTCCGGATTTACAATCTGATCAAATACCTTTGTTTCTTTTAAATTTAGAGCATCTTCAATCAGCTTATAGGCATTTACCCTTGAGGTGCCGTAAGTCATCTCTGCAAGGTCATTTCCTCTATCCCTGCTCTTTCCTTCTACATTCCATTCGCTTGTCAGATTTGAAAATTTAACCTTAATATCCCATTTGGCATATCCCGGAGTTTTAAGCGTTTCAAAGATGAATTTTTCAATATCCTTAATCGGTATCCAAGTAGCTCCGAGTCTTACATTGATTTCACTTGCTTCAAGCTCTTTTGGAAGAACTTTTATTAGCTCTGCCTTTTGGTATTCCAAACGGTTCATCTCATAGCTTATCAGCTCTTTTTCTTTGCCATCTTCCGCATAGCCAAGATGAGGCAACTCTCTTTCCGTTTGTCTTAGCTTTGCAAGATAGCTGTCTACAATAGCAATCTTATCTCTGATATTTCCGCTTAGGTACTCATTCTTTGTTACATAGCCGTACTTATATGAATTACTGCCGTTTGCACAGGCAAAAGGTAAATCTCCATCTTCAAGGTTAAAAGACAATGGTCTATAAAAGTTTTGTTCTTCTCTGATGTTTAGATAGATTTCCCCTCTAAGTTCTTCTATCAAAGTCGGTCTGTCTTTTCCTGTAAGGCTTCCCATATACTCAAAATCCACATATCCTTTTTCTGATACCGATAAAACAAGAGCTTCAAGGGAAGTGTCTACATGGTCGATAACCTTCGCCTTTGTGATTGTTCGCTTGGAGAAAATATCTCCCTTTGCTTTGAAGTTTTCTTCTTCATCAAGGATTTCAATGGAAGAAACAAGCGGGAAGTTGCTATCCTCTTTTAAGGCTCTGGTATTAGAAAGGTTGTTGACATATCCATGCTTCTTAGAAAAGCTGTCATAAATTTCATTTAGTTTTTCCTGAGCTTTCTTTACTTCATCATCTGAAAAATCTTCTTTCTGTTTGTAAATAACGTCCTTTAAGGCAGCATTTAACTCAAGATAGTCCTTAATCTTTTCCTTGTTTTTATCCGTTACTTCTTTCTTTACAAACAGGGAGTTTTCTCTGTAATAAACTTCATCATCAATAATGGTGTAGGAGAAATTCTTGACATCGTCCGTTGCGGGTATTGTGCTGATTTCATCATCAAGTAGCTCTATTTCTTCATAATTAGCATTTTTAGCGATTTCTTCGCTTGCTTTTGTCAGTAGCTCCTTTAAGTCTGTGTTTTCTTTTGGCAGGCAAGCTATTGTATTCCCAAATCTTCCGGATATTTCTTCCATAGAACCAAGCACCTGTTCAGGATGATCAACAAAGTATTTGTTATATAAAAGCCCGTTTTCATCTTCAGCAAGGTGAATCCAATCCTCATCCCTTTCTCTGATACTGTCCCTTTTCTTTAGGAAGATAATATCTGAGGTTACTTCTGTTCCTGCTACGCCCTTAAAGGTATCGTTCGGAAGTCTTATCGCTCCTAAAAACTCTGCTCTTGCTGCAAGGTAGCGTCTTACACTTTCGTCCTTTTTATCCATCGTTCCGCTTGATGTAATAAAGGCAATAATACCTCCGTTTCTTACTTTATCAATGGACTTGGCAAAGAAATAATCATGGATAAGGAAGTTATTTTTGTTATACTCCCTGTCATTTACCTTATATTCTCCAAAGGGTACATTGCCGATAATCGCATCAAAGAAGTTATTTGAAAAGGAAGTTTCTTCAAGCCCCTTAATCTGTATATCACTTTCAGGGTATAAGAGTTTTCCAATTCGACCGCTTACTGAGTCAAGCTCTACACCATAAAACTTAGACTTGTTCATTTCATCAGGGATATTGCCTATAAAGTTCCCTATTCCCATACTTGGCTCTAAAATGTTTCCCTGTTTAAATCCCATATCCAAAAGTGTCTTATACACTCCGTCAATCACTGTTTTCGGTGTGTAAAAGCTCGTTAAAGTAGATTCTCTTGCAGCTTCATATTCTGCCTGCGATAAGTTCTCTTTTAGAAAGCTCCTTACTTCTTTCCACTGTCCGCCTTTTTCTTCATCGAATACATCAGCAAGTCCTCCCCAGCCAACATACCTTGCTAAAACTTT
>NZ_AWXB01000015.1 GCF_000478985.1 Peptoniphilus sp. BV3C26 | reverse complement strand
CTTATAGTAAAAATAAGTCGTATTTTTTATTTAAATTAAATTCTAAAAGAATATGTGGGCGAAAATCACTACTACCGGTAAAGTTATTAAAGTTCTTTCCAAGAAAATAATAAATAAATCCGGCAAGTTTACAGGTAAGTTTGATCCTAAGATTACTGCACCTGTTTCAGACATATAGATAAGTTGAGTAACTGAAGTTGCTCCAACTATAAATTTTGTCATTTCGCTTGTTATTCCTTCTTGAGCTAAAATTGAAGGAACAACCATGTCGGCAAAACCTACTACCATTGTTTTACTTGCTTCAACAGCTTCCGGAACTTTTAATAAATTTAAAATTGGCAAGAAAGGCATGCCTAAATATGTGAAAATAGGTGTTGCTTCTGAAAGTACAAGAGCAAGAGTTCCTGCTGCCATTATAATAGGAGTAACTCCTATCCATAAGCTTAAAACAGTTTCAAAACCGCTCTTTAAAAAGTTTTTAATGTCTAAGTTTTTTTCAGCTTTGTTAACTGCCAGTTGAAGGGCCCATTGTCCTCTTGTATAACCTTCCGGTATGGCTTCTTCGTTTTTATTTTCCGGTTCTCTAAGTCTTGTATCTTTTTTTAATGATAGGGGTGGAATTCTGGGAGCTAAGAAAGCTGCAACTATTCCAGCAACTCCTACTGTTAAATAAAATTTTCCAAAATAATCAACCATTCCTATGTTTTCAAGAACAACTAAACAGAAAGTAATTGAAACTGCGGAGAATGTCGTAGCAATAACTGAAGCTTCTTTTTCAGTATAATTTCCCTCTTCATATTGTTTATTTGTAAGAGCAACTCCTATTGTTCCGTCTCCAATCCAAGATGCAACACAGTCTACTGCTGCACGACCTGGAAGTTTAAAAACAGGTCTCATTACTTTTGAAAGGAAAATTCCTACATATTCAAGAAGGCCGAATTCAGTTAAAAATGGAAGGATAAATCCTGCAACAAGAAATATTGTAAGAAGTCCTCCTATAAGTTCAAATAAAATAAGTCCTCCCGTTCCATCAGACCAAATAATTTCAGGACCAACTTTTAAAATTGTCATATAACCTATAATGCAGCCTAAGATTCTTGCAAAGAGCCAAAAGGGTGTTATATTTGACAAATCTTTTAAAATTTTAACATTTTCTATAAAAGCAGGCTTAGCAATTTTATATATAATAGCCAAAAGGGTTGATACTGTTATGCAAAAAATTGCTATATAGTGAATGGGAATAACTGAATTTATTCCCGCATTAATAGCTTTTGAAATAACTGATACTGCAACGGTTGAACCACCTTCAGGGTTCTTAAAAGGTGTCATTAAAAGTAAAACACCTATGATGGAAGGAATTAAAAATTTTAAAACTCTTCCGAAACCTATTTTTTGATACTTCACTATTTTATTTTCTTTTGTTTCCATAAATTACCTCACATTTATTATTTTACATCTTGTCTATAAAGAGGCATTGACATACATCTTGGGCCCCCTCTTCCTCTGGAAAGTTCCCCTGATTTTAAAATATGAAGTTTTGCTCCATACTTAGTCAATTCTTCATTTGTAATAGTATTTCTGTCATAAACAATGGCCTCTCTTGGTGCTATGGCAAGAGTGTTATATCCATCACTCCATTGTTCCCTAATAGCATCAAGCATGGTGCCAGTGCCTTCTCTAATAAGATGCACTTCATCTATATTTAAATATTTTTTAAGAACTTCTTCAATAATTGAAGACTCTTGTCTTGTTACAATTTTTCCATCTTCAATCTTCATGGAATAAACGCAAAGAGTTTCATCAACTTCAGGATGAAGAGTGAAAAGATCCTTATCAACCATAGTAAATACCGTATCAAGGTGCATAAAAGCATGAGAATGAGGAATTGTAAAAGCAAGAACAGTTTCATAGCCTGAATTTCCCTTTAAAAGATTTTCAGCTAAAAGTTCTGCTGCCCAAGGTTTAGTCCTTTGAGAAACTCCAACTCCCAAAACCTTATCTGAAAGAACGCAGATATCTCCGCCTTCAATTGAAGGTAAAAGATCCCTATTGTACCAAAATTTCATTCCTGAATCTTTAAACATTTGATGGTGGTTAAAAATATATTTTCCGAATAAAGTTTCTCTTCTTCTTGTGTTTGACCACATGTGATTTAAACTTACTCCGTTTCCTATAAAAGAAAAAGGATCTCTTGTGAAATATAGGTTGGGCATAGGTTTAATAACAAAACAGCCATCAGTGCCTATCATTTCTGATAAGGTACCCTTTGTATATTTAGGCATTTCAGTTTTTCTTACCCCTTCCATCATTTTCAAAACCAAGTCTTCATTATTTAGTTCAGAAAACATATCTTCCACATAATTTCTTTCTTTTTGAAGCATGATGTCAGCTTCATCTAAATATTCTTTTATAAAATTTTTTCTTATTTCATCACTTGTAAGTGCTTCTGCAGCTAATTTTTCAAGGTAATAAACTTTTGTACCTGTCTTTCTTAAAATTTCGGCAAAGTTGTCATGTTCTTCCTGTGCTGCATCTAAAAATGGGATTTCATCAAATAGAAGTTCCTCCATAATTGAAGGGGTTACATTTAATAATTCCCTACCAGGCCGGTGTAAAATTACGGCATCTAATTTTCCTATTTCCGAACCTACATGAATTGGATTTTTTGTCATAAATTTCCTCCTTTTTTTCCAAATCGATATAAAATTAACAAGCTAACGTTTTCATTTTAAAGGGTTTTTAATTACCTGTCAATGTTAAATTTTTAAAAATTTTTGTTTTAAAATTTATTTCAATTTTTTTAAGTTATATTTTATTTTAAATAATCGTCAATCCTTGCCTTAACCTTTACATCCTCTAGGGACCGGTTTACCAGTCCGCCTGTCTTTTGTGAGGAAAAAAAATTCAACATTTTTTATAAAATATTTTTTATGCTCTATGCAAAGCATTTTTGTTTTATTTTTTAATTAATTTTTTTTCTATAATTTTTCTTCTTCATTTTTTATTTTATTTCGTTCGGCTTCGCCGCCGGACCAATGAATTGGTCCCTACATTCGATTGCGAAGATTTACTCTTATGAATCATCTTCGCATAAATAAACCTTACACTTATGCCTAGGTTTTTGTGGGCTTTAGGGACCGGTTTACCGGTCCGCCTGTCTTTTGTGTGGGAGAAAAAATTCAACATTTTTTTATAAAATATTTTTTTATGCTCTATGTGAAGCATTTTTGTTTTATTTTTTAATTAATTTTTTTCTATAATTTTTCTTCTTCATTTTTTATTTTATTTCATTCGGCTTCGCCGCCGGACCAATGAATTGGTCCCTACATTCGATTGCAAAGATTTACTCTTATGAATCATCTTCGCATAAATAAACCTTACACTTATGCCTATGCTTTTGTGGGCTCTAGGGACCGGTTTACCGGTCCGCCTGTCTTTTGTGAGGAAAAAAATAAATATTTGATTTAAAATTAATTTTAAATTTACATTTTTTCTACATTTATTCTTTTCTGTTTTTTATTTTACAAAAAAAATAGACAATTTCTTGTCTATTAATCGCAGGCTATCATTGAAAATAATTCTATGCCTTTTTCTATATTTTCATCTAAAAATTCATATTTTTCACTGTGGAGGGGATGATTTTCTCCATTTCCTAAAAAGAAAAAACATCCGGGAATTTTTTTCTCATACCAGCCGAAGTCTTCTGATGATCTTATGGGTTCTTTTAAAATGTTAAGTTTGATTTTATTTTTTTCAAATATTTTTTTGATTCTTTCTACTTCTTCTCTTGAGTTTGTTGTGTCTGGAAAGAGGTCTGAAAATTCGTATTCAAATTTTAATTTATACATATCTCCATATTTTTCTGCAAGGCCCAAAATTTTTTCTTTTAATTTTTCAAGATCTTCTAATTTTGCCCCTCTTATTGTTAGTGAAATTTCTCCTTTTGAGGGTGATACTCCGAAGGCTCCTTTATTTCCAATTTCCACGTTTACTATTGTTGCTATTGCCATTGATGAAAATTCTATATTTTGCCATGTGTGCTTTTCGTAGCCTTTAAATTTTGAAATTTCTTCTAGGTCTTCTATTAGTTTTCCTATGGCGAAGGAGGGGTTTATTCCCTTTTCTGGTTCTGATGCGTGGGATTGCTTGCCGGTATAGGTGATTGTAAGTCCCATTGATGCACACATTGCTGTTCCGTAGCAGGTGTGGGGTTTCCCAAATTCCATTCCTGGCCAGTTGTGAAGTCCATATATTCTTTTTATTTTCATTTCGTCTAAAAATTCTGAAACGTATTTTGCTCCTTTTCCATTTTCTTCTGCGTGTTGAAATAAAAAGACTATATTTTTCCCTATTTTTACTTTTTCAAGGGATATTAAAAGTCCACATAGTATTGCTGAGTGTCCGTCATGACCGCATCCATGAAATGCACTTCCGTCTTCTCTTTTTATTGCATCAAAGTCTGCTCTAAATCCTATGGTTTCAAGATTTTCTCCTTCTTCGTGAAGGGCATAAAAAAAGCTTCCTTTATCCACTATTTTACAAGTTGAATTTTCTTTTACAAAGTTTATAAGTTTATTTTTTGTCCATGTTTCGTGTTCTGAAATCTCTGGATGCTCATGAAGTTCATGCCTTAGTTGTTTTACTTTTTCTATTTTATTTTTGTCTATTTTCATTATCCCTGTTCCTTTCTGAAAAAATTATAGCTTTTAATAAAAATAAATCAAGTTTTTATTTTTTCGCAAAAAAAAATGCCGCTTTTGCGGCACTTTTTTAATAATTTTAATTTTGCATAAAGCTTCCTATAAATGTGAATAATGCTCCAAGTCCTGCTATTATTATTACAGGTGTTGATCCTGCACTTCCTTCAAAGTTAAATAGTTTTTGTCCAAGACTCATAGCTGAAATGAATCCTCCGAAAAGTCCTATTACTATTGCAAGACACATGATGATTGCTCCTGTTCTTGCTAAAGCTCCTCCTTTTGGAAGTTCTTCTTCAGGCATAATATCTGTCCAAAGTAAATCCCATTTTTTTACTCTTGGGTAAAGGGCCATCATAATCGGAATTCCTAATACTATTGCAGGGATTGTATTGTTTGCTGTTATAATTGCTCCAAGGGCTGCGAATGGAACCATCTTCAAAAATTCAAGTCCAAATCCTATTATAAGTGCACATGCTGCTGATCCTAAAAATCCTGCAAGGGCAAATGTTCCGATTTTTTTACCTGAATTTAGTTTGGGTTCGTCGTCTTTTTTAATAAGTCCAATATTTTGCCATACTTTGTATGGTACATATGCAAACATAAAGTTCCCAACAAATCCGAATAGTGATCCAAGTCCAAGAGTTCCGCCAAGGTCACCAATTAAATTTCCAATTGCTGAACCCCAAGCTCCTGCGGGTCCGAATAAAATTCCGAATACTACCGGAAGAGCTGATGCAGGTCTTACTTCTGTTATTCCTGGAATTAAAGGAATTGCTTTAAAGGGAATAAGAAGAGCTGCATATAGAGCGGCGCTCAGTGCTACAAGCACTACCATCTTTGTGTGTTTCCACATTGTGAATACTTCTTTCAAGATAAACCTCCTAAAATTAAATATATCTTTTAACCTTTAAAAAGATTAGAAGCAAAAGAGTTGCGATAAGTAATACAATGATTACCCAATCTACAGTTTTCATTTTTACTTCAATGTATGAAGTTTTTTTATCTGCATAGCCAAAGCCTTTTGATTCTAACGCCATTGAAAATACATTTGTGTTTCTTATTACTGAAACAAAGGCGGGAATCATAAGGGGCATATATTTTTTTACTTTTGATATTATTGAACCGGAATCAAGGTCAAGCCCTCTACTTTTTTGAGCTTGTATTATTGTTTCCGTTGTTCCAAGAACCATGGGTATAAGTCTTATAGCTGTGGAAAAAGCAAAGGCTCCTCTATAAGGAAGACCTATTTTTACAAGGCCTGCTGAAATTTCTTCAATTTTTGTTGTTGAAAGAAAATTCATTCCAGCTATTATCATTATAATTATTTTAACACCTTTATTGGCACCAAAAATAAGTCCTTCTAAGGTTATAAAACCTATAAGTTTTGTAGGTCCTCTATGACCTATTGCCCAAAAGACCAAACTCATCATCATAAGCATAAATAATACAAAGCTTATCTTTTTTAGGTTTGGATAAGATTTTGAAATTATTGAATGTAATATAGTTAAAGCTGCAAGTACAATATACACAGTCCAAGAATCTGTCATTACAGCAAAGACAAAGGTGAAAAGCATTATAAAAAGTTTTGACCTGGGATCAAGCCTGTGGAAGAAAGTGTCTTCATCACGGTATATCATATCCATTTATTTTGCCTCCGTTATACTTTTCATTTCATCTATTGATAGAACTGTTTTTCCAAGTTTGTTGGACATGGAAACTATATGAGGATTTTTTAAGTATACTTTTTCAAGTTTTTCTTCTTTCTTAAATATATCTCTCGTTCTACCCATCATTACAACATCGCCGTTTTCAATTACACAAACTCTATGAGCATATTCTGCAACAACCCACATTGTATGGGTGATCATTATTATTGTGTGTCCTTCTTCGTTTAATTTTTTTATAAGCTCCATCATTTGCTTTTGACCCTTGTAGTCAAGTCCTGTTGTAGGTTCGTCTAAAATTAAAACATCAGGTCTTGAAGACAATATTGAAGCTACGGCAATTCTTTGTCGCATACCTTTTGTAAGAGTGAAGGGGTCTTCTTTTTCATAGCCTGACATGTCTACTGCAGCTAAAGATTCTTCTACTCTCTTTTTTATTTCTTCATCACTTAGTCCCCTTATTTTTGGAGAGAAAGCAACTTCATCATATACTGTATCTGAAAAGATTTGGTGGTCTGGATTTTGGAAGGTGTAACCTACAATTTTCCCAATTTCAAAAATTGAAGATTTTTTTGTATCAATTCCCTTTACAATTACATTTCCTTCAGTTGGGGACAAAAGTCCGTTGAAATGTTTTACAAGGGTTGTTTTTCCCGATCCGTTGTGACCTAAGACCGCAAGAAATTCTCCCTTTTTAACTTCTAAGTTAATATTGTTAAGAGCTTTTTTGCCGTTTGGATAAGTAAAAGAAAGATCTTTAACTTCTATTAGGGTTTCCCCGTAAGAATCTTCTATTTTCTTATCTTTTTCTAAAAGCTTTTGATATTTTTCTTCGTTAATTTTAAACTTTTTAAGAAATTCTTCTTTTCCTTCTTCAGGAGTAATGGGTAAAGTTTCATCTCCCATTTCTTTAAAGAATTTCGGAACGTGAAGAGATTGAAGACCAAGTTCATCCATAGTTTCAACATCAGCTAAAACTTCTCTGGGTTTTCCCTCTTTAACAATCTTGCCTTCGTTCATAAGAACAAGTCTGTCAGCTCTTAAAGCTTCTTCAGTTTCATGTTCAATTACAACTAAGGTCATTTCTCCTTCATCGTGAAGAGCTCTTGCGATGTTAAAAATTCCCATTTTTCCATAGGGGTCCAGGTCCGTAGTTGGCTCATCCATGCAAATTAATTGAGGTTCACTTGAAAGAACACTTCCTATAGCAAGCCTTTGCTTTTGTCCTCCTGAAAGAGTTGCAGGTTGTCTTTCATCAAAACCTACAAGATCTACAACGTCTAAAACTTTATCGATTCTTCTGTCCATGTCTTGCCTTGGAACAAGAAAGTTTTCAGGTCCAAAAGCTACTTCAAGCCTTATATTTGTACAAAAAAGTTGAGATTCGAAATCTTGAAATACAAGCCCAACTTCTCTTGCCATTGTGGAGACGGATTCCTTTCTGGGATCCTTGTCAAAAACACTAAGTTCTCCACTGCAAGTTCCTTTAATAAAATTTGGTATAAGGCCATTTAAAGAATTTGCAAAAGTTGATTTTCCGGCACCTGACGGCCCCATAATTACAACAAATTCACCCTTGTTAACATCAAGGTTAAAATCCTTTAGAGCATACTTTTCGCTGTCCTTATATTTAAAAGCTAAATTTTTTGCACTTATAGCTTTTTCAATAGACTTAGTCATCTATGCACCTCTCTTAATAATTCTATATAAATTATATCAAAGAAATTTTACTTATGGTGATTTTTGTCAATTAAAATTAAAAAAATCCACATATAAAATATAAACTAGCTATTTTCTTGAAAGCTTTAAAATTTTTTAGTACCATTAGCTTAAAAGGAGGTTTTTTATTTTGTTTGAACTCTATACAAAAAATGACGAGGATTTCTATATTGCCGAAAATCTATTTGAAGGAGAAAATCTAAAAGAATATTTGCTCTATGACAGAATAGGAAATTTTGCAGGCAAACTTTTAATAAAAAATTCTCAAATAGATTCTTTAATAGAAGAAAGCCCCTATTTAAATCTTATAAATTTTTTTAAAGAGAAAAATCTTAAATTAAAAAGTTTTAACGAATATAATTTTGATTTGCAAAGCTACTACAGAAGTTTTGAAGAATTAATTATAGATTCCATAAAAAATAATAAAACTATAACAATAGCAACGGAAGAAAATGATTTGGAAACCGGAATTCCTTCAGGCCTTTTGGAAAATTATCTGACTCTTATAAAAATAGATGAAAACGACGGACTTTTTTTAGGCATAGTAAAAAGAGATATAAATAAAATCCTCTATATAGAACATGACTCTCCCATGGATTATTTTTTAGGAGACTACTTTCACGAAAAAAATTATTTAAAATAAAAAAGCACGTTTTTTGCGTGCTTTAATTCTTAAAAATCTACCATCTTAATAATATTTTCAGACTTATTAAATTTATAACTTAAAATTTTCTCCCCAAAGGGAGTAATTTTTTTGTCCTCTATTAAAAATAAATTTTCAAATAAAATTTCAAATTCTCTTTCTCCTTTAAAGGTTTTAAATTTTTCTATATCAAAAAGATATTTATTTAACTTATTAAGTTTTCTCTTGCCGATAAAATCAGACAAAAATTCATTTTCAAAAAGAGAGGTCAAAAAAATACTTAAAATGTGGGCATTTTCTAAGGATTCTAAATAATCCATTAGATTTGTAAAAATGAGTTGGCCATCATTTGCTCTTTTATAGATATTTCTAAAAAATAAAGAATAAAAAATAAAATCAAAAGTTAAATTTAAATCTTCACAAATATCTTCTTCCATTTCAAAAACATCTTCCCCTATTTCCTCTATTAAATACTTTTTATTTGAAGGAAGAAGACTAGTCTTATTTTTTGAGAAATAAAAAGTTTCCTCACTAAAGCCCCAATTCATCCTGTCTAAAATATCCTTAATAAAAATATCTTCTTCCATTTTAAGATAAACATCAGACCTTCTTATAGTCTCTAAAATTTCTTGGTCCAAATAAAGTCCCCTTTTGGAAGAATTGCATTTATTTTTTAAAAGAAAAATATTTCTTTCAATGTCCTTTAAAACTTCATCTTTAAAATCAAAAAGCCCTATAAATTCAGTAAAGAATTTTAAAAATAAAATTAGCTCCCTTTCTGAATAAAAAACTCCCAAAGCAATTAACTCTTCCATATAAGCTATAAAATTCTTAAAATTTTTATTTTTATCCAAAAAATTTTTTAAAATATTTACAAAAATCGGCCTTAAAAATTTCCATGTCTTTGCTTTGTCAAAGGCCAGATCATATTTTTCCTTTTCCTCTTCAGCAATATCCATATAAAAATTCATAAGAGTCTTTTTGTCTAAGCTTAAAGACCTATCTATACTTCCATAGATGTATAAAAATTTTTCTTTTAAATACTTTATCCTTTCATTTTCAGAAAGACCTGCCATTTCTTCAATAGTTAAGTTGAAAATATTGTAAAAATTTTCAATATCTACATAGGGTAAAATTTTCCCCAAGTCAAAAAGATAATAAGAATCGTAAATTTTTACAAAACGACCAAGGATACCAAAGTCATTTTTTTCAAAATATTTAGGATCAATATAATCCGTATAAAGATTAAATTTTTCCAAAGTAAACATATCCATTCCATTTATTAAAAAATAATCATTTTCTTTTCTTATATAATTTACGAAAAGAATGGAAGTGTAGCTTAAGTCTATAAGAGCTTTTAATATAAATTTTTCAAACCTTTGGCCCTGATACTCCAAAAGTTTTTTAGAATCTTTTCTATCAAAAATATGGGAATAAAATTCAAAGAAGAAGTCTTTTTTTTCCTCCAGACCCTCATACAAATTTATATCTTTATCTATTATTTTTTCTATATTAAGTTTTTGTTTTTTTAATTCATCTAAAATGGTCTTTTTATTTTCCAATTAAACTTTAAAGCTCCTCTTAAATAAATTTATATTTTACTAAATATATTATATCAAAAAGAAAAAAATATAAATTTATGTTTAGGAAAAGTAAAAATTTTATAAAATTTAATTAAGATTTCAACAATAAAAATTTAGGGAAAAGCAGTTTTCCACAGACTTATCAACATTATCCACAGTCTTCTATTAACATTGATGTTTCTTTATAAATAAAAAAACATACAAAATTTTAGAATCTTGTATGTTTTTAATTTATAATTATTTATTTTTATCTTTTATAAATTTTTATATGCCTTATGCTAAGTTTGTTTCTATGAGGCCATAATCTCCGTCTTTTCTTTTATATAAAACTTCTACATTTGATGTTTCTTCGTTTAAAAATACAAAGAAATTATGATTTAAAAGTTCCATTTGAAGAATTGCTTCTTCTTCATGCATAGGCCTTAAATCAAAGGATTTTCTACGCACAATTTTTTCCTTTGGTTCTTCTTTAGGTTCTTCAAAATTTTCAAATCTTATAGTTTTATTGTCTTGATTTCTCTTTTTTATTTTAGTCTTATATTTTCTTATTTGTCTTTCAAGGACATCAATTGCCTTATCTATTGATGCATACATATCATCCGTTTCTTCTTCAGCTCTTAAGGTTGATCCTTTTAAAAATACTGTTGCTTCAACTTTTTGATTTGTTTTAATATGAGAGAAAACCGCTCTTACATTTACATCGTCTGAAAAATATTTTTCAAGTTTTGAAAATTTTTTTTCTGCTTGATTTTTTAGAGCATCTGTTACAGTTAAATTTTTGCCTATTAATTCAAGTTTCATAACGTGCCTCCTTATTCTTTTGTATATATTTACCCTAAATATTATTTTTAACTCATAAGGTATTTTATATTTTTTGATATAATAGATTTAAATTAATTATTAAAGGGTGGCTTATGGATATTAAGGCAAATAAAAATACATATTTTCTTTTACTTTTTTGGGCTTTTGTCCAAATTATTTTAAATATTTTTACCTTTCAGGCTATTTTTGTCCGTAGCCTTCATGTTATGTTTTTAATTTTTTTCGGAGGCCTTTACTTTAAAAAATTAAAGTTTTTCACCCTTCCTTTAACAATTTTTACCTTTTCTTATATTTTTTTAAATTATAATAAAATTGCCTTAAGGGGGGGATATCTCTATAAAATCGACTATATTTTTGCTTTTTTTGCAATTTTTCTTGTCCTTATTGTTTCTTTTAAGATCAATAAAACTTTTACTCTTTTAAGTTTAATTTTTTTATCTTATCTTTTTTGGGGTAGGTTTATTTCTGGTCCCCTTGCTCACAATGGATTTTCTTTAAGAAGGGTTCTTTCTCATTTTGTCTGGGGAACTGAAGGAATTTTCGGACTTGGCGCAGGAGTAAGCTCAAGTTATATTTTTCTTTTTATGCTTTTTGGAAGTTTTTTAAAATTTTCAGGCTTTATAGATTTTATAAGCGATCTTTCTCTTTGCCTTGTGGGAAAAAGCTACGGTTCTTATGCAAAAGTAAGTGTCATTGCATCGGCTCTTATGGGCATGGTTAACGGAAGTGCTCTTGCCAATGTTGCTACTACAGGAAGTCTCACCATACCTCTTATGAAAAAACAAAAATATTCTTCTGAATATGCAGCTGCTGTTGAAGCTGCATCTTCAACAGGAGGTCAATTTGCTCCTCCTATTATGGGAGCTGTTGCCTTTGTAATGGCGGAATTTTTAAATATATCTTATTTAAGGGTGGTTAAGGCTGCAGTTATTCCTGCCTTTTTATATTATTTGGGGATTTTTACTTCAGTTCATTATGAAGCAAAAAAATTAAATTTAAAAAGTTCGGCTTTTTCTTATAATTTTTTAGATTTATTAAAAGAAAGGGGCCATTTGTTAATCCCAATTTTTATTTTAATTGCCGGTCTTTTTTATTTTCCTCTGGAATTTTGTGTAATTATTTCAATTTTTTCCCTTATTGGAGTTTGTGCTTTTAAAAAATCCACAAGAATGTCTTTTAAAAATATTTTAGATGCTCTTGTTGATGGAGCTGTAAATTCAATTGCTGTTGGAATATCTTGTGTTTTAATAGGACTTATTATAGGAAGTGTATCTCTTAGCGGCCTGGGTCTTAATTTTGGAAATATGATTTTAAATTTAAATTCCCATTCTCTAATTTTCGCCTGGTTTTTAGTTGCAATAATGAGTTTAATTTTAGGCATGGGTGTGCCAGGAGTTGCAGCTTATGTAATAGTTGTTTCCGTTGCAGTTCCTGTTTTAATTAAGCTTGGAGCTCAACCTATAGGGGCCCATCTTTTTTGTTTAATTTATGCCTGCCTTTCAAATATTACTCCCCCTGTGGCAGTTTCAAGTTATCTTGCTTCTTCTATAGCAGAGTCTGATATGGTAAAGACTTCTTTAATAGCTTTAAAACTTGCTTTTAGTGGATTTATTTTTCCTTTTTTCTTTTTAATAAATCCAAAATTAATAGGCCTTGAAAGTCCCAAATTTTTAGAAATAATATTTTTAATTGTTTTTTCTTCCATTGGTGTCTTTGCAATTTCTTTAGGCCTTACAGGCTTTTTCAAAAAAAATCTTTCAAAAACAAAAAGATTTCTCTTTCTAGTTTTAGGACTTCTTATAATGTATCCGGAAAAATACACTTCCATTTTTTCTCTTATAGGTCTGATTTTTTTACTTATAGGAGAAATGAATTTTAAGGTAAAAAATAAATTTCCAATATTTTTTATTTTAATGTTTTTTTTAACAGGATGTACAAGTCCAAAGTATAGGATTGATATACCTACAGCCTCAACTACAGGGGCCCTATACCCTCTTGGAGCATCCCTAGCAAATGTTTTAAATAGGGATAAGGATTTTCGTGCTAACATTCAAGCTTCAGGTGGAGGCATAGATAATTTAAACATTTTATACAATAGGGATGCCAATCTTTCCATGGCTGTTAATTCCATTGTTTCTCAAAGTTATGAGGGCAAGGGAATTTTTAAAGGCAGGGAAAATAAAAAGCTTAGAATTATTGCAAGCCTATATTTAAATCCCAACCAAATTCTTGTGAGAAAGGATTTAAAAATAAAATCCTTAAAAGATTTAAAAGGCAGCCATTTTTCTGTGGGAAACCCTGGCTCAACAACAGAACTTGAAGCAAAAGCACATTTTGAAGCCCTGGGCATGGATATAAATAAAGATATCTTTCCTGAAAGAGTAAGTCCTTCAGAAGCCATTTCTCTTTTAAAGAGCAAAAAAATTTCTGGAGTTTGGATTATGGCAGGAGCTCCCAGTGCTTCAGTAACGGAAATACTTTTAACCGCCAATTGCGAAATTTTAAACTTAGATCCTGATTTTATAGAAAAATTAAATGTAAATAACAAGGGCTATGAAAATTACACAATTAAAAAATCCGTGTATAATAACAATAAAGATATAAATACTTCCGCAAGTCCCATGGTTATTTTTACAAGTTCAGATATGAGCGAAGAATGTGCTTACAAAATTACAAAGGCTTTTTGGGAAAATTTAGAAGAACTTAAAGCTTCTAATAAAGTTTTAAAAAATGTGGAAATTAAAAATGCCCTCAGGGGAATAGGTAAGGTTCCCCTCCATCCCGGAGCTAAAAAATATTATCTTGAAAGAGGAATAAAATGATACAAAACGATACTTTTATTAAAGAGATAAACGACCTTATTAATATGTGTTTGGGCGTTTTTTTCTCAGGAAAAACTTATAAGGACAATGAAAATAGTAAAAATAATAAAATTTATAGAGAACTTCAAAATTTAATCTCCGACGGAAGGATTAATGAAGGAGAAAATTTTTATTACGATAACATTGACCCTGATGATACTGAATATCTTCAAATAGGTTTAAGTTTTTATAGGGCTTTAAATGATTTGGACGACAAATTTTTACATGAAAATAATTTTTCAAGAAAAGAAATTAAAATCGGCCTCGAAGATCTTTTAGATGCCTACAATATAAATTTTATAGGTGAAAAATGAGCAGATTTTTAAGAGAATTTTTTAGACCTGTTACCCTTGAAGGACAGATGATAGATTCTTTAAGGGACACTTTAAATGTAATTTCAGAGGATCATTTAAATATAATTTTAAAAAGCCAGGGTCTTAATGAAGATGTGAAAAGAAATGACCTTTGTGAATTTTTACCTCAAGCTTTTGAAAAAGATCTTAAAAGTTTGGATGGAAATTTAATAAAGGCCTTTAATGACATTTATAGGGGCATAATTGACTACACAAAAGATGAAACTTATATAATCCTGAAAAAATTTACTGATAAGGGGTATATATTTATATACACAAACAATGACGGCAAATATTTTAACTATAGAATTCCTGATGAAATTTGTCAGGTTTTTGAAAAATTACTTAGACTTTAGGAGGAAATATGAAAAAATTATCCGTTCTACTTTTATCCCTGCTCTTAATTTTAAGTGCTTGCGGTAAGGGAAAAGAAAATCAAAATAATAAGGGATCTGAGAACAATAAAACTCAGGTTACAAATACTGAAAACTCTAAAAAAACTCAAACATCTTCTTCAGAGGGTGGCTTTGAAAATGTAAATTTTGATTCAAATATGACTCGTGAAGAATGTATTGAAGCGGCAAATAATGTTAATGCTTTTTTACTTGAACACGACGAGGACATAGTGGATCCTGTAAGTGTTAAATCTTGGAAGATTAATAATGACAATGGAATTATAACAAGTGAGTCTGATATTGATGGAAAGGTAACAAAAGTTGTCTATGAAAATAAGGACAATAAACTTGATTTAATTTCAATTTATGTGGGAGATAAGGAAATTTTTAAAAAATAAAAGCGAGTAAAATCGCTTTTTATTTTTAAGGAGTATTTTATGAAAAATGTTCTTATTACAGGAGGAGCTAAGGGTATAGGCAGGGCTATAGCTGAAAAACTTTCCGGGGACTGCAATTTAATTATAAATTACAATAAAAGCAAAGAAGCTGCTGAATTTTTAAAGAAAAATCTCAAGGGAAATGTTGAAATTTTTAAGGCTGATATTTCAAATAAAGATGAAATAGACAAAATGATTTCTTTTATAGAAAAAAATTATAAAAAAATTGATGTTTTAATTAATAATGCTGCCATTCCCTCTTATAAAATGGTCCAAGACCTTACCTATGAAGAATATAGAAAAGTTTTTGATACTAATGTCTTTGGAACTATTTATCTTACAAAAAAAATTGTCCCCATGATGCTTCATGAGGGTGGGGGAAACATTTTAAATATTTCTTCCGTTTGGGGAATTGTGGGTGCTTCTTGTGAATCTCTTTATTCAGCATCAAAGGGAGCTATAAATGCTTTTACCAAAAGCCTTGCTTGGGAACTTGCTTATTCAAATATAAAAGTCAATGCCCTTGCACCAGGTCCTGTTAAAACTGAAATGGTTAATCTTTTAAGTCAAAAGGACCTTGAGGAGGTAAAAAACGAAATTCCCTTTGGACGTTTTGCAGATCCCTCTGAAATTGCAAATCTTGCAGCTTTTTTAATTTCTGATGAAAATTCTTTTATGACAGGACAAATTATTTCACCTAACGGTGGAATGACTATTTACTAAAATTTATTATATTTTATAGGAGGTTTTATGGAAAAAATTTTACTTTATGGTTTTGAAAATTACGAAAAAAAAGATGACTTATATTCTATTTTAAAGGAAAACAACATTAATCTTGTGGAAGCAGGAAAAGATGAACTTTGCCAAAGTATAGGATATATTTTGGGTTTAGATGGTTTTAAAAAAAATGAAAATGAGGAAGAAAAGGAATTTAATTCAAAGACAAATTTTATGATGTTTTGTGATTTCACTGAAAAAAGACTTTATGAAATTATAGGAGATTTAAAAGAAAAGGACATTTATATTCCCCACAAGGCTGTTTTAACAGAAACCAACAAGAGCTGGACTCTTTTTTATATGATAAATCACATTGAAGAAGAACACAGGCTTGTTATGAAGTATCAAAATCTTTGTAAGTGCATAAAAAAAGCTCAGGAAATTAAAAATCCCAAGCTTAATGTTTATATTGAAGAAGCTGAAAAGCTTCGTGTTGATAAAAATCTTACTGAAGAAAAATTAGATGAGATGCTGGAAAAATTTATGAAATTATTTTAAACTAAGGCTCTTCAATTTCTTGGGCTTCCAAGATTTTGTAGGGCTTTTTTTCAAAAAATTCATAGCATATATCATAACTTCTTTTATCGTCTTCATTTAAAACTTCATGCCTTAAATCTTTTACAAGAACCATATCCGTATCTTTCCATGACCTCTTCCTATAATCTTCCAAAACTTTTTTAACTCCATATCCACCTAAACCTAAAGGATCATCTCCGCCGGAAATAAAAAGACAGGGAGTATCTTTAAATTTGCTTCTCTTAGACTCTAGACTGGCCATTTTAAAGAGAATTCCACCTAAGGTGATATATCCATTGGCTGTAAAATCAAAACCGCTTAGAGGGTCTGCTATGAAGTCTTTTACATTTCTTGCACTTTTACTTATCCAATCAAATTTTCCGCCTACAATTTTTTTTGCAAGTCTTCCTGTTGTAACATAGCCTAAAATTTTTGCCCTATATCTTTGGCCTTTAAATCTTGCAATTAATTTTGCTAAACGTATAAGAGATTTACCTTGAAACTTTGTAAAATGACCTGTTCCCATTATAATGGCCCTATCAACTTTATATTTATGAATATAAATTCTCGCTAAAAAAGAACCCATGGAATGACCCAATATGTAATGAGGCACCTTATAATTTTGTGTCATCTCATTAACTTTTTTAATATCTTGAATTAAATATTGAACTGTATCTCCTTCTCCAAAATATCCCAAATCTTCCTTTGATTCAACACTTAAACCATGGCCCAAATGATCATGACCTATGACCAAATAGCCTTTTTTATTTAAGAATTTTGCAAAATCATCATATCTTGCAATGTGTTCACTCATACCGTGAACAATTTGAACAACAGCAAGAGGATTTTCAACTTCCCACACAATATAGTGAATATTATTTTTTCCGTTTGCTGATTTAAAATAACCTTCCATTTTTCTACCTGAAAATTTCCTTAAAATTCTTAAGTTCTCTTAAATTTGTAAAATCATAAATAAGAGGCGTTACAGTAACATAGCCGTCTTCAAGATAAGTCCTGTCAGTTTCTATATCATTTTGCGCATCTCTTCCCACTACCTCAATTTTTATTGTATCTCCCTTTACGGTCTTTTTAAATTTATCTGTAATGGAACCTCCAACACTTGCAACTTTTATTCCCTTTACCTTATTAATTTCAAGTTTGGGTGTATTTACATTAACAAGCTTTGCTTCCTTTAAATTTTTTATTTTTTCAAAAACTTCAAGACCGTAGTAAACTGCCGTTTGAAAATTACAGTTGCCGTGTTTATATTGAGCACTTAATGCCAAAGAAGGAATGCCCAATATGTTTGCTTCAACAGCAGCTGAAACTGTTCCTGAATATAAAATATCCATACCAGAATTAAGACCTAAGTTGCAACCGCTAAATACAAAATCAAAATTGTGGCCCTTAACTTCTATGGCAGCTCTCACACAATCTGCAGGAGTGCCTGAAACTGAATAAGCTTCAAAATCTTCAATTTCAACTTTTTTTACATAAAGAGGCTCCAAAATTGTAATTGAATGGCTCTTTGCCGAATTTTCCTTATCCGGTGCAAATATAACCACCTCATGACCTCTTTTTCTTGTTTCTTTTGCAAAAGCAAGAATGCCCGGTGCAAAATATCCATCATCATTTGTTAAAAGTATCCTCATCTTTTCTCCATTCGTAAACATTTGAAGGAAGGTATCTGGGTGCAGCCTCTAAGAAATAATCTCTTCCCTCTTGTAAATTTTTTCCAAGCAACAAATCTTTCACTGTTTTCTTTGCCCTTTCAGGCGTATTATTTTCAAGACTTAAATGAGCAAGAAGGATTTTTTCCTTTTTTCTCCTTAAAAGCTTACTTAAAACTTTCCCTGCATTTTCATTGGAAAGATGCCCCTCATTGGACATTATCCTCTGCTTTTGAGCCCAGGTATAAGTTCCTCCTATAAGCATATCCAAATCGTGATTTGCCTCAAGATAAAATAAATCACTTCCCTGAGCCTTTTCCATCATGCTTGCAGAAATCCAACCTGTATCGGTAATTATACAAATTTTTTCCTTACCACCGTGAATTATAAAACTTGTTCCGCCCAGGCAGTCGTGAAAAATTGGCATAGGCTCAATAAATAAATCTTTAAATTGAAAAGCCTTACCGTTGTTAAATTGAAAAGCATTTTCCAAACTTATTTTTTTCACAAAAGGACTCATGGCTTTAAAAGTATTTTCATTGGCAAAAACTTTTATGTTGTGTCTTCTTGAAATTACTCCTACACCCTTACAATGGTCCATGTGTTCATGAGTTACAAAGACTGCATCAATATCTTCAATATTTATATCTATTAAACTTAAAAGTTCTTTTATCCTCTTGCCGCTGTGACCTGCGTCTATTAAAATTTTTGTGTTCTTGTGTTCAATATATTGACAGTTTCCGTCGGAACCGCTGGATAGTGAACAAAATCTCATAGCTACCTCCGCAGCTATTATAACACAGTTTTATATAAAAAAATAAAGGAGGAAAAAGCTCTTTTATAAATATAAATTTTAAAACATATTTGTAAAAGTTCTTATATTTTTTTGTTTTATTTTATTCAGCTTCGCCGCCGGACCAATTGTAGATATTTGCAGCCAAATCAAAGATTTGGGCAAATAGTTGCATGAGACCTACCACGATTTTTTTCAAAAATCGGGTTAGGGCTTCAAATTGGTCCCTACATTCTCTTGCATGGGTTTAATTTTGTGAAATCTCTTCGCATAAATTAACCCCACATTTCTGTGTGGATTCAAAATTATAATAAATTTGTGTGGGATTTTGTGGGCTGTAGGGACCGGTTTACCGGTCCGCGTGTCTTTTGTGAGAGAACAAAATAAATATTTGATTTAAAATTTATTTTAAATTTGTTTATAAATATTTTTTTATGCTTCACATAGAGCATTTTGTTTTATATTTTTTCAATAAATCTTTTTTCTACATTTTTTCTTTTTCATTTTCTTATTTTGTTTTAATAAATTCGGCTTACGCCGCCGGACCAATTGCAGATATTTGCAGCCAAATCAAAGATTTGGGCAAATAGTTGCATGAGACCTACCACGATTTTTGTGAAAATCGGGTTAGGGCTTCAAATTGGTCCCTACATTCTCTTGCATGAGTTTAATTTTATGAAATCTCTTCGCACAAATTTACCCCACATTCACGTGTGTATTCCATGTTTGGATAAAATTACAATAAATTTATGCGTGGGATTTTGTGGGCTGTAGGGACCGGTTTACCGGTCCGCGTGTCTTTTGTGGGAGAAAAAACATTGCATTTTTTATAAAAATTTTTTTATGCTCTACGTAGAGCATTTTTGTTTTAATTTTCAACTTACATTTTTTTATTTTGTTTAATTCGCCTTCGCCGTCGGACCAATTTATTGGTCTCATACGTTGGGTTTATATTTTTTCCATTAAAAAAATCCATTGATATTTTTTCAATGGATTTATTTTTTAATAATTTTCAACTATTAAATCTTCTCCGTCGTCAAATTCTATTCTCCAAGATGGAATTGCACGTCCTTGAAGTACTTTTGTTATGTCGTCTATATAACCTTGTTCTTCTGGATCAAAGTAATAACAAGCTTCTATTTTTGTTATTTTCTTGTCCGATATGTCTTTTTCCAAAATGGATAAAAGGGCTTTTGATGCGGATTCCATATATATTTTTCTTCCGCTTTCATCAATTACGTTGAGCCAGAGTCTGTCAAGTTTCCTTACTCCGTTTTTGTCCATTTGAAAGTTTGTATAGGAAGTTTCAAGAAGTTTGTTGTCATAGAGTTTTCTGTATTCTACTATAAATTGATCTTCTTCTTTTTCCATTTTTGTAATTATCATGTCCGTGTTACTTAAACCGTGTTTTACTAAAAAATCCTTGCTTGCCTTTACTGCGTCTTCTAAGTTTTCAATTGTATAGCCTTGACCCTTTTGTCTTTCGTACAAAATTCTTCTTGAATTTATTAAAATAAAGGAAGAGTCTTTAAAGTCTATTCTTCCATTACCCCTTGTTGTTGTGCTTACAATTCCCAGATCATTAAAAAACAGGCTATTCATTTTGTCTAAGTCGTAGGTTTCAAATTCAACGTTTAAACTTTTCATATTTAATTTATATTTTGGGATTTTTGTTTCAAGGCTTATGTCTTTTGTTTTTAAAAGCTCACTTACTTTATTTATAAATTCACCACTTGAGGTCTTGTCTTTATAATTTTCATATCTGTATAAAATCAAGGCGAATAATATTAAATTTGTTATAAGCAAAATTAAAAGCATAATTTTTTTTAGCTCTTTGCCAATCCATTTTTCACCTCAATAAATTTTTCCGCCTCATAAGAATAATAGTAGGATTTATTTTTATAACTGATTTTAAGGCCTGCTTTCAAATTTTTTTCATTTAAATCTAAATATACAAGACTTACTCCCCCTATGTTTTTTAAGGCTCCTTCTATGCCTTCAGAAAATATTTGAGGGTTTTCGAGAATTATGTCCTCCAATTTTTTCGTTCTTATAGGCATTTTTATAACGCCTTCTCCTTCTTCGCTTCTTCTGTAAATTTCTTGATATTCTGTAATTTGTTTTGATGAAATTTTTAAGTTTATATAGTCTTTTTTGTCTTCAGTAAAAATTAAGGGAATTCCATCTTCTCTAAATTCAAAGTTTAAATTAAAGTCGTCATTATTTTGAATGTTGTAACCGCTAAAATAAAAACCGTCAGTTTTTCCAGTCTTTGATCCTATAAAATTACAGGCAAGTATTAAATTTTCATATTTTTGGCTATCTTCTTTTTTTACCTGATCGGTATTTTTATAAGCTATAAGTCCTCTGTCCAAAATTTTTAAAAAACTCGGCCCATAGACATAGGTATTTCCTTCCTGGTCTTTTATTTCCTTGATGTAGTCAATGTCCTTTGATAAAAATTTCATAGCCATGTTGGCCTTTTGTAAATTGTTCAGTTTAGATACTTCGTTTACATAGGATATATCTCTAAGATAGATAATTTTATCTTTTGGAAGATATATGTTTTTATTTATTCCGTAAAGTTCTTTAAAGTTTAGTACGTCTAAGTAATCACTTTTCGCCAGTTCAGTTAGCCTATCTTTTACAAAGTCTTCTTCTTCATATTTTAATTTATAATTTTTATCCGCCGAGTGTAAAATTACATCTCCATCTTGGGAAAAATAGATTTCACTGAAATTGCCCTTTATTATATCCCTATTTTTTCTTTCATAGTCCATGACATTTATAAAAATACGCCCGTCCATAACTTGGGAAAATCTATATACTATTGAGGGTTTTTCCTGCAGGGCCATATATTCTTCCATACTTATTTCTTCAGTTTCATCAAGGCCTGTTTGGCTTAATATTTTTCCTATTTTATCCAAGTCTTCTTTCCAGTAGTTACTGATTTTAAAAATAAGACCGTGGTTTTTTGGTGAAAAGTTTGCAAGTATATATCTTGGGGTAAAAATTTTTTTAATAATGTCTTGGGTATTAAATTCTTCTATTTTTTCTCTCTTTTTTAAAATCCCCGGAGATATCCATAAAAATAGTCCCTGGAAGATTAAAAGAAAGGATAAAAAAATTATTGCTAAATTTGACAAAATTTTTTTCATAAGACACCTGCAAAGTTTAAAGTAACTTTTGTTCCCTCATTTAAAACTGATTCTATTTTTATTGAGCCGCCCATGGATTCAATAATTTCCTTAGCTATGGAAAGACCAAGTCCCGTTCCTCCCATTGCCCTTGAACGTGATTTTTCAACTCTGTAAAATCTGTCAAAAATTCTGTTTAAATCTTCTTTTGCAATTCCCACTCCGTTGTCTTTTACTTCTATTGTTACATTTGCTCCAAGACTTCTTGCTTTTACTTCTATCTTGCCCATATCTTCTGTATAATTAATGGCATTTGCCAAAATGTTTCTGAAAACTTGGTCTGCTCCATGTCTATCCACAAACATTTTATTTATATCTTTAGGAATGTCCAAAGTTAATTTTTGTCTTTTTTTATTTAATAAAACTTCAAGAGATTCAGCATTTTCACTTATAAAATCATAAGTATTTAAAGCTTCATACTTCCAATTCGTTTGCTTGTAATCCATGTTGGAAAGTTGTAAAAGATCAGACACAAGCCTTGCCATTCTTTGGTTTTCTTTTTCAATAACTTTTAAAAAGTTTTTTCTTCCCTTTTCATCAAGGTCAACCTCTAAAAGGGTTTCCGTATAGGACATTATTGTTGTAATAGGAGTTTTTAATTCGTGGGATACATTGGCAACAAATTCCCTTCTCATTAAATCAAGTTTGTGTTCTTTTGTTATGTCTTGAAGAACTACTATTATTCCTGAATTTAAACCTTCACTTTTATAGGGGGCAAATTTCACCTTATAAAAATTATTGTTAAGATCCAAATTTTTTTCTCCCCTAAGGCTTTTATAGTCCGAGTAATTAAGTTTATCTATGTTTACTCTTATTAAATCTATGGGACTTCCTATAGACTTGTCGTTTAAGTTTAGAATTCTCTTGGCTATAGGGTTTGCATGAATTAAAATTCCATTTCTGTTAACGGCAATTACTCCTTCAGCCATATAATCAAAAATTGTATTTAGTTTTGACTTTTCAATGTTCATTTTGTCAATGGTAAGATTTAATTCATCTGTAAGATAATTAAAAGTGTTACCTAATTTTCCAATTTCATCATCACTTTTAACTTCTACCCTTTGATTAAAATCTCCCTTCGCCATTTCCTTTGCCTTTAAAGTTAAATCTTTTATAGGTCTTGTTATGGATCCTGCCAGTATGTAGGCTAAAACCAAGGTTATTACAAGGGCAAAAATTATGGCACTTGTTAAGATATTTTTTGCATAATTTAAAACATTATATACGCTTTGCAAGTCGCAAACTTCATAAATTAAACCCTTCACTTCTCCATCGTCGCTTATAATGGGTTTTAAGAGATGTTTTGTGTTTTCAGATGTATTTTTATTTTCTACAAGGCTTTCAGCTTTTTTCCCTTGAAGGGCCTGTAAAATTAAATCCGGCTCTAAATTTTTATAAGTTAGGGCATTTTGCCTGTTGTTTAAAAAATAATCCCTTGCATTGGTGTTTGAGGAAATAATAATGGGTTCTTTTTCAGATGTTATTACATAAATACTTTCATTTGAAGAAAGGCGCCAATTATTTATAAGTTCGTCAATCTTGTTTTTATTTTTATATAGGTCTTCATTAAAAACATTAAAAGAAGAGCTAATGAGTGAATTTACATTAGCCTCCATGTTTTTCGAAATATTTCCTATTTGTTCAGTTTCAAGTCTATTTACTATAAATGAGCTTACAATTGAAAGTACAATAAGCTCAAGAACCAAGTATATAGTTATAAGTCGCCATTTGACGCTTTGAAACATTTTAACCTCCAAAATAATAACCTACTCCTCGTATGGTTATTATGTATTTAAATTCTTTGTTTTTATCTTCTATTTTTTCACGAAGCCTACGAACTGTAACATCAACTGTACGAATGTCTCCGTAATATTCATAGCCCCACACTTTTTCAAGAAGCTCTTCTCTTGAAAAAACCTGTCCCTTATTTAAGGCTAAAAATTTTAAAAGTTCATACTCACGTAGGGTAAGTTCTACAACTTTTCCACGTTTTTTTACTTCATATTTTGCAAGATCTATTCTTAAATCATTTTCTTCAATAATTTCATTTTCTTCCTTAACTTGAGATTTATCTTCAGCTTCAAAGTCTCGCCTTCTTAAATTTGCTTTGACTCTTGCAATAAGTTCACGCATGGAAAAAGGTTTAACTACATAATCATCAGCTCCCAGTTCAAGACCAAGAATTTTATCAACTTCGTCTTCTTTTGCAGTGAGCATTATAACTGGAATGTTATTTGTCTTTCTGATTTCCCTTAAAGTTGAAAAACCGTCAAGTTTTGGCATCATAACATCTAAAATAATAAGACCAAAATCATTATTTTCTAAAATTTTAAGACACTCTTCTCCATCATAAGCAACTTCAACTTCATATTTTTCTCTTTCCAAATTATATTTGACTATATTTGCTATTGCAGCTTCGTCATCACAGACTAAAATTTTATCGCTCATATAGACCTCCTCTTTCTATTATACCAAATCACAATATTTATAAAAGAATGATAATTTTTTAAAAGTTTTAAAAAAATAGGCGATAAAAATCGCCTTAATTTATATTTTTATTTTCTTTCCCATCTCAGATCTGGTCCGTAAAATTTTATTGGGAAAAATTTATCATAAACTCTTGAAAAAACTCTTTGAGAATATCTTTCTGAAAGTTCTTTAGGTTCTAAGTTTGTGGAAATTATAGTTTTTTTACCCTTTAACATTCTGGAATTTAAAATGTTAAAAATTTCAGATGCAAGCCAGGTGTTTGCAAATTCGCTTCCCAAATCATCTATTATTAAAAGTTGAGATTCAATAAGCATGGTAAATTTAAGCTCGTCAAAATCTTCATCTCTTCTAAATCTTCTTTTTTCAAGCATATCAAAAATTTCCCAAGCTGTTTGATAGACTACATTTATGCCAGAATCTAAAAGTTCTTTTGCTATAGAGTTTACTAAAAAAGTCTTGCCTTGACCTGTGGAGCCGTAAAAAAGTAAATTCATGTCGTTGGCCTTTTCAAAAGTTGAAATAAATCTCCAGGAAATATTTAAAATGTCTTCCATGTTTTGTCTGGGAGTTTTTTCTCCTTCAATATAGGTTTCGTTGGAAAAAATATTTATGTCAAAAGTTTCAAAGTTTTCTTTTTTTAGGGTGTAATCTAAGTTGCTCATTTTATAAAGTTCTTTTGCCATTTTTTGTTCCATGCAAAAACATCTTTTTCCATTTTCACTTATTCCCGTATCTTTACAATTTTTACAGGTGTAAATTTTATCTAAATAATTTACATCATAGCCATTTGCAAGTAAAAGTTGATCTCTTATATTTTTTAAATTTTTAAGTTCATCTTTGGAAATTTCTGTGTCTTTTCCCTTTAAACTTGCAAGAGAAGCCCTAATTCCTATTTGATTTATCTCTTGTTCAATAGACTGAAGCTCCGGGATTTTTTCATAAACTTCCCTTTTTCTTTCTTCTTCAATTTTTGTATTTTCATTTCTTATTTCTTCATATTCGTTAGAAATTTTTTGAAATATTTTCAAATTATTCACCCTTATCCATAGAATCAAGAAGTTTTTCAACTTTTTTCTTGGCAATATCTTCAAGTTCTTTTCCCGTATAAGAATCTGTTTTCTTGTTTAAGTTTTTAAAATTAGGTCCCACTTTTTTAACTTTTTTATCTTTTATGTCATTTAACCTTATTTGATCTAAACTTGTATAGCCGCTTTTTTTCCAATTTTCAAGAACTCCATTTACATAACCTAAGTTTGGACTTTGTATGTTTACAGTTTTTGAAAGAGCTTCTTCAATTATATCTTCTGAAAATTCACTGTACCAGGAATTTATCAAATCAAAATCAAATTGGTTGAAGGTTTTTTTTGTAAGACCTATGGATTTCATAACAAAATTATAGTTGTAATATTTTTTCTCATGCTCTTTGAAATTTTCTTCAAGTTTTTCTGGAGTTCTGATATTTTTTTCGCTCCAGTCCCTTACAACTTTTTCAACATATTTTACATTGTATATGTTTTTTATTTCTGTTACAAAGAAAAAGGCTTCTTCAATAAGGCTCATGGGCATATTATAAACTCCTATCCAGTTGTAAATATCCTGTTTTTGCATGGGGGAAATGCTCTTTCTTAAAAGAAATTCAATTCTTGATAAAAAGTTTGCCACTTGAGGATTTTCTACTATTTGGCTGAAATTTTCACGACTTTTGTTTTCAGTGTTCCAAACATTTTTTATATAGAGTTCTTTTAAGTTTACATAGTATATGTCCATCTCATCATTTTCTCTTTTTATTTTTATTAAATTTTGTTTTTCCCAATAATCCCAAGCCCTATACACGTCATTTTCAAGTATACCTAATAAATCTGCCATGTCTGAAGCTTTTACAGACCCACCTTGGCCTTCTTTTAGAAGTTTTAGACCCATTATATAAACTTTTACAAAAGACCCATCTGCTGAGGGCATAAAGTCATTAATAAATATATTTTCTATTGAGGTTGAACCTAAGTCCAACTGACATTTATTTAAAAAAATTCCCATTTTTTTACCTTTCCAATTTCATAACAATATAAAGCATTAATTTTTTACCTAAAATTTTTACAAAACCCTGTCCTTGGCCATACTGGTAAAAATCTTTTTCAAGAAACATAAGACCCTTTGAAACCTTTTTAAATCCGATTTTTTCATAGATGTGAATGGCTTTTTTGTTATAGGCTGCAACTTTTAATGTTATTTTTTTTAATCCTCTTTCTTTAAAATAATAGTCCGCCATGGTTTTTAAAGCGTCTTGTCCGTAGCCTAAGTTATTATATTTTGCTCCTATTGCCAAACCTAAAACTGCTGATGAAAAAATTTTATTTATTTTTTTAAAAGATATAAAACCCACAGGTTTTTGATTAGCAAAAATTGTCCAATATTCATTATATCTATTTTTTGTTTTTTCTTGGTACCAATTTTTAATTAAAAAATTTTTATCTTCTATGAAGTTGTAATCTCTTAATAAAGGATTTTCATACTGACCCCAATTTTGAAATTCATAGGCGTCTTTTAGGCTGAGTTTTTCCATCCTTGTTATTTTTCCTTCTACCATGTTTATATTATATCAAAAAAAGACCCTAAGGCCTTTTTTCATATTTTATTTATTTTTTTAAATTGGAAGAAGTCTTCTCCACTTTCCAAATTTATAATAAAAGTAGTTTGCTATAAAGGCAAGAACCCATGTTACAGGCCAAGCCATAAAAATAATTTCCACTCTGTAAATCATTTTTAATACTATATAAATCCAAATCATCCTTGCTCCGCACATGAAAACTATTGAAATAAGCATAGGTGCCATGGCAAAACCTGCCCCTCTTATTACTCCTCCTAAAACTTCGCTCATGGAGAAAATAAAATAAGTTGTGCATAAAATTCTGATATATATTTTACCCACTTCAACTACATAGGGGTCTTTATTAAACAATTTTATAAGGGGATCTGCAAATACAAAGGTGAATAGGCTTAGGGATAAAGAAACCGCTACTCCTATAATAATACTTACTTTTGTTCCCTGACGAACCCTATTATAATTTCTTGAACCTATATTTTGTCCTGTAAAGGTAGTTGCTGAAAGGGCTACGGAAACAATTCCCATATAGATAAAATTATCTATCCTTCCTCCAGCACTATAGGCTGCTATTACATCTGCACCGAACTCGTTTATTTTTGATTGAATTAAAACATTGGAGAAGGAGATAATAGCTGATTGAATCCCGGCTGGAATTCCTATATTAAATATTTCTTTTAAAATATCTGGGTCTACTTTTAAAATATTTTTTAAATTAAGTCTTACAAAATCGGATTTTATTAGGGAATAGGTTACTAGGATTGCACTTATAACTTGAGCAAAAAATGTTGCCCAGCCTGCCCCTTCAACAGACATTTTAAAAACTGCAACTAAAATTATATCCAAAATTATGTTTGTAATTGCCGCTACAAGTAAAAAGTTAAAGGGCCTTTTTGAATCTCCCATACTCCTTAATATACCAGATCCCATGTTGTAAACTAAAAGAGGTATCATTCCCAAGAAAAAAATCCTCATATAGCTTACAGCCATATCCATAATCTCATCGGGCGTTTTTACAGCCCTTAAAATCCAAGGGGATAAGAGGATTCCCACTATTGTTAAAATTATTCCACCTAATATGGCTATGGCATAGGAAGTTGTAATGCTTTTTTCAAGTTTTTTTCTATCCTTTGCTCCGTAAACTTGAGATACTACTACACTTGCTCCTGTGGTTAAACCAAAAAAGAGCCCTATTAATAGTGCACTTATCTGTCCTGTGGAACCTACTGCGGCCATGGGATTTTTTCCTGCAAATCTGCCGACAATTACAAGGTCTGCCGTATTATATAATTGTTGTAAAAAATTTGATAATAGAAGGGGTATTGAAAAGGCAATTATGCCCTTATAAATTGATCCTTCAGTAAGATTTATATTTCTTGTTTTTTTCATATTTATTTTCTATATTATTATTCTTTATTCCTATTAATTCAGTATAAGGGAGAGTTTAAGTAAATGCAAACTTATATAAAAAATTACTTTTTGAATATAATTAAATTTTATTGAACTTTTGCTCATTAAACTGATATAATATTTTATTATAGGAGGTACAAATATGACCCTTAGAGATTTGGAAATATTTTTAGAAGTTGCAAATACTAAAAATATGTCTAAAGCTGGAGAAAATTTACATATATCCCAACCTACTGTTTCTCATGCAATTGCTCAAATAGAAAAGGAGTTTAATGTTGTTTTATTTGAAAGAGTAAGTAAAAGTCTTTTTCTTTCAGATGCGGGATATAAATTATATCACTCTTCAAAAAAACTTCTTAGAGATTTTGAAGACATAAGTTTGGAGCTTTTAAACACTTCTTTAATTAAAATTGGCATAAGTGAAGATGTGCCTTTGGATTTAATTGAAAAGTTTAAAAGAAATTTAGAAAACAAATATGATATTTGCCTTAAATTCGTTTTAAAGGATTCAAATGTTTTAAAAAAACTTTTTGAAAATAATGAACTTGACTGTCTTTTCTTAGGCGAAAATCTTTTTTCCTTTAAAGATGATTTAGATTTTATTGATTTAAATTTTGTCCTTTGCACAAAAAAAGAAAATTTAAGTTTAAGTCCTCACAACCTTAAATTTATTTCCTGGTCAAATTCTTATCCTATAAAAGTTTTAAAAGCTTTAAAAGAAAAATACATACTTGATATAGCTTGGGAATCTTCTTCTTTAGATTCCGTTTTAAAACTTCTTGAGCTTGGCCCTTATTTTGCTTTTTTACCTGAAATAATCTCTAAAAATTATGAAATTATTTCAGACATTAATTTTAAGAAAAGATTTATCCTTCACTACAAAAAAGATAAATTTATAACCAAGGATTTTAAAATTTTATTAAATGAATTTAAATCAATAAAAGAAAATGGACTTGTTTTTTAAAAGTCCATTTTTTTATTTTATTATTAAATTTAAAACTATGCCTAAAGCTGCACTTATTCCTATTATTTTAAAGAGAGAAGTTCTTTTTCCATATAGGATAAGTCCCAATATAAAAGTTACTGCTGCGGGAAAAACCATATTTTCCAAAGAATAGGCTCCCTTAAAAACCGATTGGTTAAAAAGATTTATAGCCGTTATTAAAATAAGAGAAACCACCCCTGCCTTTATTCCATTTAACATCCTATCCAGAGATACAAATTTTTTATTTTTTGAAAATAAAAAATATCCAAGGATCATCATTAAAATAAATTGAGGTGTTATAACTCCAAGAGTTGCAACTATTGAACCTATTATTCCATCTACTTTTTGCCCTACAAAGGTTGCTGAATTTATTGCTATAGGTCCCGGCGTCATTTGAGAAATAGAAATCAAATCTAAAAATTCCTTTGAATTCATCCATTTATTTCCCTCTACAACAAATTCATCTATAAGGGGAATTACTGCATATCCTCCACCAAAAGCCATCATTCCTATTTTTAAAAAGGTTAAATATAAATCAATCAGCATTTTTTTTCTCCTTAAAAAGACTAAAAATTATAAGTCCTGAAAGACCTGAAAATATAATTAAATAAATTTTATTTATATCTTTAAAGAAAAATCCCAGGATAAAAACACTTATAATTACAAAACTTGAAAAAATAGGAAATTTTTTAATTGCACTTTTTCCCATCCTGTATACTGTTATAAAAAGTACGGCACTTATTGCCCCACTTATACCTAAAAGAGCTGAACTTATATAAAAATTTGTTTTAAAAGCTTGATAAAATTTTGAAATTATCGAAAGAGTTATTAAACAGGGAAGACTTGATGCCACTAGTGAAACAAGGGCTCCCACAGGTCCTCTTAATTTATATCCTGTTAAGACTGATGTGGATATTGCCATTGCTCCCGGTCCTCCCTGGGCAAGAGCAACTATATCAAGCATTTTTTCCTCATCTATTAATTTTAAATCTTCCACAAATATATCTTTTATTATGGGAACAATTGTGTAGCCTCCCCCAAAGGTTATGGCATTTATTTTAAAAAAAGTCCAAAAAAGTTTTGCCAAGGAAATTTTTTTCATTTTACTTACACCTCTTTTGCATTATAGCATAGAAAATTTTTTTATTTTTTAAAAATAAAAAAAACACGCTTTTTGCGTGTTTTCTATTTTTATTTTCAGTTTATAGGATGGATGCTTACACTTTCTATTACGTTGTTAGAACTTTTTATAACTTCATAAATATATTTTCCGTCATCTACCATTGTTCCCAGTTCAAGGTCATAACCTTTTTCCTGTATAAGATCTGAAACCAAACCGCCTATAGAATTATATCCCAAATCTTCTATTTGAAAATTACATTTTCTGTTTATTTCTTCTATGTCTGTTGAAGCACTAAATACATTATCATTTGATGAAAATATTCCTACGTCTGATGCTCCTATTAAAAATTTTCTTACTGCAAATAATAATGATATTGCTATTACTCCTATTATGATGTCATTCATGGTGTCTGATTTTATTAGCATCTTTCTTGCTATTACAAGCATTATTAAGTGAATTATTGTTGAGTCCGAATGGGCAACCATTAGGAGAACAAATTCAACAGCTATTACAAGTAAAAGAACGTGGTCTAAAAAGTGTTTAAATAATTCATAACTGGGTTCTGCCGGTGAAATTATTATAGAATGATAGTATCTGAAAATATCCGGCACTGAAATAATTATTCCAACTATTAACAATATTGAAATTAACATTTCAAAAAAATATACTATCTTATTTAAGTTGAGTAAAAATTTTCTTCTATTCATTTTTATTCTCCAAGATTTTTTTCTATTTCTTTTTTAATTTTTCTAAAACTTTTTTTCTATTCTGGATACTGTCATTTGAGATATTTGAAATTTTTTTGCTATTGCTATTTGTGTACTCTTTTTAAAATATCTTTCCATCAAAATGTTTCTTTCAAGTTCGTTTAAATTTTCAAGAAGTTTTTCTATAAAATCGTTCATTTCAATTTTATCAAAATATTCTTCATCTTCTCCTATGATTTCAGAAAGATTTACATCTCTGTCACTTTCTGTGGCTTCATAGATAACATCAAGGGATTGAAGAGAATATACTTTTGATGCTTCTGCAGCTTCGAGTATTTCTTCCGGTGTGCTGGAAAGATATTTTGCAATGTCGTTTACTGTAGGCGCTCTTTGATATTTTTGAGATAAATATGCTTTTGCATTATTAATTTTTTTTGAGAGTTCCTGAATTCTTCTTGGTACTCTTATTGTCCATCCTTTATCTCTAAAGTATTTTTTTATTTCACCAATTATTGTTGGCGTTGCAAAACTAGAAAATTCATATCCTTTTTTGGGATCATATCTATCTACGGCATATATTAACCCTAATGAGGCTACTTGATATATGTCTTCGTATTCTATGCCCCTTCCCGAATATTTTTTTGAAAGAATATCTGCAATATAAAGATGATCTTTTATTAATTCTTCTCTTATTTCTGGATCTTTTGTTTCATAATACTCTTCAAATTTTTTTCTTCGCTCTTCTTTAATTGATTTTTTTTCTTTGGAGTTGTTTTTTTCCATATTATTCTCTGATTTTTATTAATTTTAGTCCGTCCGCCTCAAAAATTACTTTATCTATTAGGGACTCTATTATAAGTTTGGACATTTCTGTTTCTTCTTCTTTAAAATTTTCTTCTATTCCCTTTATAAAGGTCATAATATAATTTTCTTCAATGTCCAATTCAATTTCTATGTTTTCTAATTTTCCCTGGATTTTTGAAATGTTTAAGCCTTCTGTTACTGCCATCTTATAGTCTTCTATATATTCAACATCAAAGTCAAAGTTAGATAAAATTCCTGAAATAAATAATCTTACAGAGGAATAATATTCTATTTTTTGAGGTATGCTTATTTTTATCTTATCCATGTCTTCACCTAATTTCAAACATTTGATCAAGTTTTGTTATTAAAAATAATTTTCTGATGTTTGGTTTGACATTTATAAGCTCTATTTTCTTATTGTCTTTTACCATTTCTTTATAGATAAAAATTAAGGATCCCAGTCCTGTTGAATCTATATAATCTAAATTTTCAAAATCAAACAAAATATCTAATTTATTCTCTTTGTAAATCTCGCTTATTTTTTCTTTAAATTCATCAGTTGCAAATATATCCAGTTCACCTATTGCTTTTACAATAATTTTTTCTTCTACCTTTGTTTTCAATTCAAAGCCCATTTATATTTCATCTCCCACATATTTTGCAACGGCTACTACTTCGGAATCTTTAAGGTTCATAAGTTTTACTCCTGATGTGTGTCTTCCCATTACTGAAATACCTTCGGTTTGTATTCTTATCACTATTCCCTTTTCCGTTATCATCATAACTTCATCTGATTTATCTATTACTTTTGCAGAAATTACTTTTCCTGTTTTTTCTGTAATTTTATAAGTAATAAGACCTATGCCGCCTCTGTTTTGATTTCTATATTCACTCATCTTAGTCATCTTTCCGTAGCCGCCTTGACTTATTACAAGCAAATATTTTTCATTTTCCGCTATATCAAAACTTACAACTTCATCATCATCTTTAAGTTCTATTGATTTTACTCCCTGAGCACTTCTTCCCATAGACCTTACTGCATTTTCACCAAATCTTATACTCATTCCGTTTTTAGTTACAAGTATAATTTCATCGTTTTTCTTTGTAAGTCTTACTGCTATAAGAGAATCTCCCTCTCTTAAATTTATTGCATTAAGTCCATTTTTCCTTATATTTTTAAATTCACTGTATCCGGTCTTTTTTACAAGTCCGTTTTTAGTAATCATTGTTAGACTTGAGCTTTCTTCTTCATCTCTTACAGGAACAACTGCTGTAACCTGTTCATCTCTTGAAAGATTTAAAAGATTTACAATTGCAGTTCCCTTTGCCTGTCTTGAACTTTCAGGAATGTCGTAGGCTTTTAATGAATATACTCTTCCGAAATTTGTAAAGAATAAAATTGTATCGTGAGTTGATGTTATATAAAGGTCTTTTACAAAATCTTCTTCCCTTGTTGTAAGAGCTGCTATTCCCGTTCCTCCACGCCTTTGTGGTTTATAGGTTCCTTCAGGCATTCTTTTTATATAGCCAAATTGGGTAAGGGTTATTACAACATCTTCTTCTGCAATTAACTCTTCTTCGTCTATTTCTCCTTCATCTGCAACAATTACAGTTCTTCTTAAATCTGAATATTTTTCCTTTATTTCTTCAATTTCATCAATTATTGTTTGATCCAACAATTTTTTGTTTTCAAGAATTGACTCAAGTTTTGCTATAAGCTTTATTAAGTCGTTATATTCATTATCTAATTTTTCTCTTTCTAATCCTGTAAGTCTTTTAATTCTCATATCGAGAATTGCTTGACCTTGAAGCTCACTTAGTCCGAATTCCCTTGTAAAAGCTTCTTTTGCTTCAGCATCGTCTTCTGAATTTCTTACAATTTCTATAATTCTGTCAATATTATCAAGAGCTATTTTTAAACCTTCAATGATGTGGGCCCTTGCCTTTGCCTTATCTAAATCAAATTCAGTTCTTCTTCTTACAACTTCCCTTTGATGGTCAACATAATATTTAATAAGTTCTTTTATATTTAAAACTTTAGGTTCTCCATCGACCAGGCAAAGATTTATAATACCAAAGGTTATTTGCATTTGGGTATTTTTATAAAGTTGATTTAATATTACCTTTGGATTTGCATCTCTTTTTAGGTCTATTTCAATTCTTATACCTTTTTTATGAGATGAAAGGTCCTTTATATTTGCAATGCCTTCTATTTCTTTATTTTTAACTAAGTCTGCAATTTTTATTATTAAATTTGATTTATTTACTTGGTAAGGAATTTCCGTTACGACAATTTTACTTCTGTTTTTATATTCTTCAATTTCAGCTCTTGCCCTAACTTGTATCTTTCCTCTTCCTGTTTTATAAGCATCAATTATTCCCTTTTTCCCTAAAATTATTGCTCCTGTAGGAAAATCCGGACCCTTTAAATCCTTCATGATTTCTTCAATGCTTATGTCTTCGTTTCTCATATAAGATACAACTGCATTTATAGCTTCTTTTAAATTGTGAGGAGCCATATTTGTTGCCATACCTACTGCAATACCGGCAGATCCATTTACAATTAAGTTTGGAAACCTTGATGGAAGAACTGTAGGTTCTAATTCTCTCTCATCAAAATTAGGAACAAAATCAACAGTATTTTTATTAATGTCCCTTAACATTTCAAGAGCTATTTTATCCATCCTGACTTCTGTATAACGAGCAGCGGCTGGTCTATCTCCGTCAATGTTACCAAAGTTACCTTGACCTTCTACAAGAGGATATCTTATGTTAAAATCCTGAGCAAGTCTTGCTGCGGCATCATATATACTGGAATCTCCATGGGGGTGAAATTTTCCCATTACTTCACCTATAAGAGTTGCAGATTTTCTAAAACTCTTATCCGGTGTAATACCAAGGGTTTGCATTCCGTAAACAATTCTTCTGTGAACAGGTTTAAGTCCATCTCTTACATCTGGAAGAGCTCTTGAAACTATAACCGACATGGAGTAGTCAAGGTAAGAACTCCTCATTTTTTTTGAAATATCAACTTCAATTATTCCATTTTCATTTTTCTCTACCATAATCTACCTCATGCATCTATATTTTCTGCATATTTTGCATTTTCTTCAATAAATTCACGTCTTGGATCTACATCAACTCCCATTAAAGTTGAAAAAACTTCATCAGCTTCAATTAAATCTTCTACATGAATTTGTAAAAGAAGCCTTGAATCCGGATCCATTGTGGTTTCCCAAAGTTGATCCGCATTCATTTCTCCAAGTCCCTTGTATCTTGCTATCTTATAATTTTTATCTCTTCCAAGCTCATTAAGGGCTCTTTCCAGTTCGTTTTCATCGTAGCAATATCTTATTACCTTTTCCCCTCTTTTTATACCAAATAGAGGGGGTTGTGCCACATAAACATGGCCTTCTTCTATAAGAGGTTTCATGTATCTAAAGAAGAAGGTTAAAAGCAAGGTCATAATGTGAGCACCATCAACATCGGCATCGGTCATAATAATAATTTTTCCATATCTTAGTTTGGAAAGGTCAAATTCTTCTCCTATGCCTGTACCAAAGGCAGTTATCATAGCTTTTATTTCTTCAGAATTTAACATTTTATCAAGTCTTGCCTTTTCAACGTTCATAATTTTACCTCTTAAAGATAAAATCGCCTGATAATTTGAATCACGACCTGATTTTGCAGAACCACCTGCAGAATCCCCTTCCACTAAAAATATTTCATTTAATGAAATGTCTGATTCATGACAATCAGCAAGTTTTCCCGGTAAACTCATGGAATCTAAGATAGATCTTTTTCTTGTTAAATCTCTAGCTTTTCTTGCAGCTTCCCTTGCTCTTCTTGCTGAAAGAGCCTTATCTAAAATTGTTTTTGAAATTTTAGGGTTTTCTTCCATAAATCTTGAAAGGTTATCGGAAAGAACTGAATCAACTATTCCTCTTGTTTCTGAATTTCCAAGCTTTGCTTTAGTTTGTCCTTCAAATTGAGGATTTGGAATTTTTACACTTATTACAGCAGTAAGTCCTTCTCTTACATCATCCCCTGAAAGATTTTCTTCCTTTTCCTTAATAAGATTATACTTTCTTCCATAGTCATTTATTGTTCTTGTAAGAGCTGACCTAAAACCTGATAAGTGACTTCCGCCCTCTTCTGTATTTATGTTATTTGCAAAAGTCAAAACTGTTTCATTGTAGCTGTCTGTATATTGAATTGCAATTTCAACTGCAGTGTTTTCTCTTACTTCATCAATATAGATAATTTCCTTGTGAATGGGGTTCTTTTTTGAATCAATATATTCAACAAAAGATTTTATTCCACCTTCATACATAAAGGTATTATTTTTTATATTATTTTTATCCCTATTGTCATTAAAAATAATTTTTACACCCTTATTTAAAAAAGCCATTTCTCTAAACCGTCTTTCAAGAGTGTGATAATCAAACTCTAAAGTATCAAAAATAGAAGGATCAGGATAAAAAGTAATTTTTGTTCCCGTTTCATCTTTTTTTAATTCTTCAACAATTTCTAATTCACTTGTAGGTTTTCCAATAGAAAACTCTTGTCTATATAACTTTTTATTTCTTTTTACTTCTGCAATAAGTTTTGTAGAAAGGGCATTTACTACAGAAACCCCTACTCCATGCAGACCTCCTGAAACTTTATAGGCGGAATTATGAAATTTTCCTCCTGCGTGTAAAATTGTAAGTACAGTTTCAAGAGTTGATTTTTTAGTTGTCTTATGTTTTTCAACAGGTATTCCTGAACCATTGTCAATAACAGTTACTGAGCCATCTTCATTTAAATTTATTGTAATTGTATCGCAAACACCTGCAAGAGCCTCGTCAATGGAATTGTCTACAACTTCATAAATTAAATGATGAAGTCCCTTACTTCCTGTTGAACCTATATACATTCCAGGTCTTACTCTTACAGGTTCAAGACCAGTTAAAACCTCAATATCATCAGCACCATAATGCCTATTATTTGTCATTTTATCTCCTTATAAGTTCCATTTTCTATTAAATAATACTTGGCTTCATTAAATTTTAAATTTTCAGCACTTGTTGAAGTTATAAAAGTTTGAATATCTTTAATAGAATTAAAAAGATAATTTCTTCTTTCACTGTCAAGTTCTGAAAAAACATCATCCAATAAAAGTATTGGATTTATATTATTTTTTAGGGTCAAAAGCTTAAGTTCGCCAAGTTTTAAACTTAAAACCACAGACCTTATTTCCCCTTGAGATCCGTAAGTCTTAACGGACCTATCATTTATTTTAAAATCAATATCGTCCCTATGGGGACCTATTGTTGTTATTTTTAAATCCAAATCTCTATTTCTTACTGTTTTTAAAATTTTAATATACATATCAACAGTATCTTCAAGACTTTTTTTAGGAGGTATTGTTGAAAGATATAAAATTTTAAAATCGTCCTTTGAAAGGTCCTTATAGTATTTTTTCGAAAATTCTTCAAGATTTTTTAAAAATTTAAGCCTGTCTATTAAAATTTTTGATCCGTATTTTGCAAGTTGTATGTCATAAATATCCAATAATTTTAAATTTTTATTATAATCTTTTAAAATTTTGTTTCTTTCAAAAAGAATTTTTTTGTATGAACTTAAATTGTAAGCATAAATTGAATCTATACTTATTAAAATATCATCAATATATTTTCTCCTGTCTTGAGGAGAATTTTTTACAATATAAAGATCATCCGGCTTAAAAACAACGGGACTTATGGCTTTTTTATAATTTTTTAAAATTACTTCTTTATCATTTAAAAAATACTTTTTCCCATCGTATCTTGAAATTTGTATTTTAAAAGAATTTTCAACATTTTTTAAAGAAATTATTCCCTCAACTTCACAAAAATCCTCATTAAAACTTATAAGTTCCGTATCTTTTGCATTTTTAAAACTCTTGGCTCTTATAAGAAAAAACAAAGCTTCTATAAAATTTGTCTTTCCCTGGGCATTTTTCCCTATAAATACATTTATTTTTTCAAAATCTTTAAAGAGGGCTTCTTTATAATTTCTAAAATTTTTTAATCTAATTGATTTTACAAGCATATTACTTCAAAAATTTCATCTTCAAAGCTTACTTTATCGTGATCATAAAGTTTTTTGCCCCTTCTCGTTTCAATATTTTCATTTACTTTTACGAGACCTTCATTAATTATATTTTTCGCGTCTCCCCCACTTATTCCCAAGGCAAGTTTTAAAAAACTGTCGAGTTTTATAAAGGGAGTGTCTATTTTTATTCTTTCCATAAAAAACCTACTTTGCAAGTCTTACAGGTAAAACTAAATATGTGTAAGAATCAGTATTTATAATGCAAGGATTTACTGAATCTGTAAAATTAAGAACAACATCTTTATCTTCAATTATTTTTATTCCATCAAGAAGATATTTTGAGTTAAAGGCAATTGTAAGTTCATCTCCCTCAGTTTGGCAGGGAATTTCTTCAGTTACATTTCCTATTTCAGTATTTGAACTTATTACTAAACTATTTTTCTTTATTTCAAGTTTTATAAGATTTGCCCTTTCTTCTTTAGCAAGAAGAGATGCTCTTTCAAGACTTATTTGGAAAAGACCCCTGTCTACTTTTACTTTTGTAGTGTGGTTATCTCTTATTAAATCCTTGTAGCTGAAATATTCTCCTCCAAATAAATTTGAATATAATTTTGTATTATCAAATTCAAATAAAATTTTATTTTCTCCAACTTTTACATCAACTTGAGAGTCTTCTAAAATTTTTGAAAGTTCATTTAAACTTGTTGCCGGTATTATTGATTTACTTTCTTTAGTTTCCTTATTAAGTTTAACTAAACTCATTCTAAAACCATCAAGGGCAACAAAATTTATTCCCTTGGTGCAGTCCATATAAACACCTGTAAACATCTTTCTTGTATCTTCCTGAGAAACTGCAAAAGATGTTTTTCTTATAGCTTCTTTAAGTTCTTCACTGGAAATTTTAAAAGAATTTTTTTCTTCAAAATTTGTTACCATAGGATATTCATCGGGGCTTTGGCAAGTTATATTAAATTCACTCTTGTTGCAAATAATGTTCATATTGTGTTTTTCAATTCTTATTTTTATATCCGAATCGTCAAGTTTTCTTATTATATCTCCAAAAAGTCTTGAATTTACTACAATTTTTCCCTCTTCTTCAACAATGGCACTTGCACTTGTTATAATTGTTAAATCAGTATCAGTACCTATTATTGTTAAGGTGTTGTTTTCTGCAACAAGTAAAAGACCTTCTAATATTTGCATAGCAGATCTTGAAGAAATTGCTTTTTGAGCTATTGATATATGTTTTGACAATTCTTTTTTGCTTATATTAAATTTCATGTTACCTCCAATAATATAAAATTATATTAGTAATAGTAGTAGGAGCTGTTAATTTGTGGATAAGTATTTAACTTATTAAAAATTCAAAAGGAAGTCTTATTTATAATTTGTTAATAAGTTTTTATAAGTCATAGTTTATTCACATTAACTTTTAATTTCTTTTATGAGATCTCTTACCTTTATTTTTAAAGAAACATCTCTTTCAATGTCTTTTCTTATTTTTTCATAAGCGTGAATTACAGTGGAATGATCCCTTCCTCCAAATTCTTCCCCTATCTTAGGTAGGGACAAATCAGTCAGTTCTCTTGTAATGTACATGGCTATTTGTCTCGGGTAAGCTATCTCTCTTGTTCTTTTTTTTGAATTTATGTCATCAATACTAATGTCAAAGTTTTTTGATATAACTTCTTTAATAAGTTTTGTGTTTATAACTTTTTCTTTTTAGTATTGTAAATGTCTTTTATAGCTTCTTTTGCAAGTTCTTCTGTTATTTCTCCATTTGCAAGTTTTGAAAAGGCCTTTACTCTTGTAAGAGCGCCTTCAAGTTCACGAATATTGCTTCTTACGTTATGAGCAATAAAATTTAAAACATTTTCTGGAACGTTAAAACCTTCAGTATCTGATTTTGAACGAAGAATGGCTATTCTCGTTTCAAGGTCCGGTGCTTGTATATCAACTATTAATCCCCAAGCAAACCTGGATACCAACCTTTCTTTTAAAGCTTTTATATCTTTAGGCGGTTTATCTGATGTAAGTACAATTTGTTTGTTTGCATCATGAAGGGCATTAAAAGTGTGAAAAAATTCTTCTTGAGTGCTTTCTTTGTCTGCAATAAATTGAATATCATCAATTAAAAGTACATCAACTGACCTGTATTTATTTCTGAAGTCTTCATTTTTTCCTGTCTTTATTGAATTTATAAGTTCATTCATAAACTGTTCACTTGTAACATAAAGGACTTTTTTATTGGGATCTTGACTTAATATAAAATGACCTATAGCTTGCATTAAGTGAGTTTTACCAAGACCTACTCCTCCGTAGATAAAAAGAGGATTTGAATGAGCGGCTTCAGGATTTTCATAACTTTCTGCAGCTGCAAGACTTGCCGCATGGGCAAATTCATTGCTTTTTCCAACTATAAAATTTTCAAAATTATATTTAGGATTAAGCCTTGATTTTTCAATATAAAAGTCATCTTTAAAATTAAATCTATTTGTGTCTTCGTCATCTGCAATAATTTTAATGTCATAATGAACAGAGGAAGCTTCATAAAGACATCTTTTAATTAAATCCATATTTACTTTACTATTTTGAAGATATCTTTTTGTAAAATCATTGGGAACGGAAATTACAAATTCGTTATTTTCTCTATTAATTTCCCTGGGATTCATTTTTTTAAACCAAGTATTAAAAGATATTTCGCTCATGGAATTTTTTCTGATAAGATTCATAAAATTTTTCCAAATTTCAGAAATTTCCTGATTCATTTATTCCTCCTTAAGTGGATAAAAGTTATGTTGATAAAAAACATGTATAAAACTTATTAACAATTGTAGATATTTTGTAGATAAAAAGATTTATAAACAACTGTTAATAAGTTTATTTTGTTGATAAGTTTTGTATGAAAAGCTTAAATTGATAAAAAATAAAAAAATAAAAATATTAAGAAACAGATTATTAACAGATTTATCAACAGTTTGTTAATAAGTATTTTTTTCAACAACAATTAAAATTATCCACATTTTTTTAATTATATTAACTTTATTTTAACAAATAAAATAAAAGTTATCAACAAGCACACCCTCTTTAAAAAATTCAATAAAGGGCGAAAAAAAGGGCTTTATAAATAAAAAAGTGTTTCATTAAGAAACACTTTTAAATTAAAATATTTTTAAATTTTTAATATTTTCTTTCTCTTTGAATTACAATTCTTCTGTAAGGTTCTGTTCCTTCTGAATGAGTTAAAACTCCTTCAAAATTTTGAAGGGCTTCATGAATTATTTTTCTTTCATGGGCATTCATAGGTTCAAGTTTTACAGACCTATTTGTTCTTACAACTTTTTTTGCCATTCTTTCTGAAAGACTTTCAAGAGTTTGTTTTCTTCTTTGTCTATAACCAGAAGAGTCTACTATTACTCTTACAAATCTGTCAGAATGTTTATTAATTATTAAACTTAAAAGATATTGGATTGCATCAAGGGTTACTCCTCTTTTTCCAATTACAATTCCAAGTTTTTTCTCGTCTCCTAAAATATTTACAGTTAAAACATTCTCTTCAAGAGATGTTTCCAACTCATATTCAAGATTTAAAGGAGTCATAACTTTTTCTATAAATTCTTTGGCAAGATTTTTAAATTCTTCTTCGTTTAGGCTGTAGTCGTAAGAATCTTCTTCTGAATTATCTTCTTCAAGCTTTTCAACTTTATTTTCTTCAGCCTTTTCTTTATTTTCTTCTATTTTTTTATCTTCAATAAGATTTTTTTGAGAAAATTCTGAATTTTTACTTACCTCAGTTTTGTTTTCTTTTTTGTTTTTAAGGTTTACCTTATTGCTCTTTTCTGATTCAAGGTCTGAACTAAAAATTTCTTTTAAAATATCTTTAGTATCTTCTTTTTCACTTACCTTTACGGCTGCATCTTTTGAGCCGAATCCTAAAAAGCCCTTTGAGGCCTCTTGAAGGATTTCAATATTAACTTTGTCACGAGAAAGTTTTAGTTCTTTAAGAGCTTCATTTACTGCTTCATCTACGGTTTTTCCGGTTTTAATTACATAAGTCATTGTTCAGCCTCCACTTCACGTTTGATGATTATATTTTGAATTTGTGTTTGGAAAACTTGGAATAAACTGGAAACTATCCAGTATAATACAAGAGCCGCTGCAAATCTTCTGCCCATTAAAAAAATCATTATAGGCATAAGAATATTCATAGTATTCATCATGGACTTTGATTGTTCAGTTTGTTGCATTTTTGTAGCAGGATTATTTGACATTATCCACGAAGACAAAAATGTAGCAAAAGCTGCAACAACAGGAAGTATTAGACTTGTATCCGGATGATCTATATTTTTAATATAGAAAAAATGTTTTGCTATTTGGTCATAGGCACCGGGTTCTGTAAAAACATATTTTGCCGGTTCATAAAAGACCCTATAAAATGCTAATAATATTATCATTTGAATAACCATGGGAAGACAACCGCTTAACATATTGTAGTTTGCATCTTTATAAAGCTGTTGTTGTTTAGCTGCAAGAGTTTTTGGATCTCCCTTGTACTTCTTTTGAATTTTTTGGAGTTCAGGTTGAAGTTCAGCCATTTTCTTTTGGTTTTTCATTTGAGAAATACTTATAGGCATAACTATAATCTTTAAAATTATTGTAGAGATAATAATAGTAATAGCAAAAATTGATATGCTTTTAGGTTCATTCATAATTCCTGAAAGGCTGTCATAAATAAATTTAAAAAACATACCTAATACTCTACTTATTGCTGACATATTTCCTCCTATTTAGGGAAGAGGATCATAACCGCCTTTACATAGGGGATTGCATCTTAAAATTCTCTTAACTGAAAGATAGGTCCCTTTGAAAAAGCCATATTTAATATAGGCTTCTTTGGCGTATTGGGAACATGTGGGATTAAATCTGCAGTGCCTACCTGGAAGCAGGTACGGAGAAATAATTTTTTGATAAAAGTTAATTATTAAAATCATAATGTGTTTCATTTAATCAGCTTCTTTCTATTTAAAATATGAGCGAAACTTTTTTTCATATCTTGGTAGCTCACTCCGAAAGTATCTTTTTTTAAAACAATTACAATGTCATAACCTGGCACGATTTCAAAATCTCTTAAAATCATTTTAAGTCTTCTTTTATATTTATTTCTTTGAACTGCATGACCGAATTTTTTTGTTATGGTAAATCCAATCCTTGAAAAGTCCAAATTATTTTTTTTAATAAACATTGTATAGATTTTGTTGCCGGCTACATTTTTATTATTATAAACTTTTTGAAAATCCCTGTTCTTTTTTAAAATTTCATTCATTATGCTGAAAGTTTCTTTCTTCCCTTTCTTCTTCTCGCTTTAATTACAGCTCTACCGGATTTAGTTCTCATTCTTGCACGAAAACCGTGTTCTCTTTTTCTTTGTTTGTTTTTCGGTTGAAAAGTTCTCTTCACAAATATCGCCTCCTCTCCACCATAGAATTATATTTATTTAATTCTACGGTGTCAAGTTTTTATCTTAACCTTAAGCCTTAAAATTTATTTAAATTTATTAAAAAATATTCTTGACTTTAAAATTTTATAAGAGTAAAATTAGTAAAAATGTATAGAAGGAGAAAATTTATAATGGAAAAATCAATTGAAAGAGAAAATTCATTCCAAGCTTTAAAAGTTGCTAAAAAGACTGTTTTGGCTTTGCAACATATGATTGCAATGTTCGGTGCAACTGTTTTGGTTCCTCTTTTAACAGGATTTAATGTTTCAACTTCATTAATGTGTGCGGGTATCGGTACTTTAATCTTCCATTTTTGTACGAAGAAAAAGGTACCGGTTTTTTTAGGTTCATCTTTTGCATTCATTCCTGTTATTCAAAGTGTTTCAAAAATTTACGGAAGTCTGTCATATGCTCAAGGAGGCATAATTGTGGCAGGCTTTTTGTATGTAATAATGTCTTTTTTAATAAAAAAGCTGGGAGTTGGAAAAATAACTTCATATTTTCCTCCCCAAGTAGTTGGTCCCATGGTTATTGTTATAGGTTTTAATTTACTTCCCACCGCTATTGGTATGGCAAGCTCAAATTATCTTGCAGCTGGAGTAACTTTTTTAACTTGCATTTGTCTTAATAAATTTGCAAAGGGCTTTTTAAAACAACTTTCCATAATAATTGCGGTTGTTGTGGGATATTTAATGAGTTTAAAACTTGGGATTGTAGATTTGGAGCCCTTAAGAACTGCTGAAAGTTTTGCAATACCTCCATTAAGTTTACCTAAATTTTCCTTTGGAGCTATTATGATAATTGCGCCTGTAGTTCTTGCAGTATTTATGGAACATATTGGAGATATAACTACAAATTCACAAGTTGTAGGGAAAAATTTTATTGAAGATCCGGGTCTTAACAGAACTCTTTTAGGAGATGGACTTGCAACTATGTTTGCAGGATTTGTTGGAGGACCTGCAAATACAACTTACGGTGAAAATACAGGAGTTTTAGCAATTACTAAAAATTATGATCCAAGTATTTTAAGACTTGCGGCTGTTTTTGCCATAGGTCTTGGTTGTATAGGCAAGATAGGAGGATTTTTACAAACTATTCCAACTGCAGTTATGGGCGGAATAAGTGTCATTCTCTTCTCTATGATTGCCGTAATCGGAGTTAAGACTATTAAAAATTCTCATATGCCCTTTAATCTTAAAAATATAATTGTTATGGCAACTATATTGATTCTCGGTTTAGGTGGTCATGTGGGAATAAATGTGGGTATAAAAATAACGGATATTGTTTCCATATCCGGTCTTTCTCTTGCAGCACTTGTGGGAGTAATCTTAAATGCAATTTTTAAGAAATATGAAGAATCTCTAAATAAATAAAAGATTTTAAATTAAAAACTTTTTCATAAAATAAAAAGTCACCTTAATAAAAAAGGTGGAATCTCTTTTGATTCCACCTTTTTTATTTTATTATAGGTCATCTTCTATTATGCTGGATTTTGAGTAAGCTGATACTTTTGCTTCAAAGAAGTCGGTTTTTATTTCGTTTATGTCAGAATATTGACTTACCCACTTCATGCTTTCTGGTTCCTTGTCATAGCCTTCATAAAGGGCATCGAGACCTAAATTTTTTGCTCTTAAATTGCCTAAGTATTTTATATAATCTTCAACCATTTCTTCGTTTAGGCCTTGAATATTATTTCCTATTACATATTTTCCCCAGGCTATTTCTTCTTCCACACCTTTTTTAAGAAGGGCTCTGTATTCTTCAGTTTTTTCTTGGGTAAAAAGTTCAGGGCTTTCTTTTTTAAGATCTAGTATTATTGATCTAAAAAGCCAAAGGTGGGTGTTTTCATCTCTATTTATATATCTTATTTCCTGTACTGTTCCAGGCATCTTTCCATTTCTTCCCAAATTGTAGAAAAACATAAATCCGGAGTAAAAATAAATTCCTTCAAGAATATAATTTGCTATCATTGCCTTCATTAGAGTGTCTGTGTTTTTTTCATTTAAGAAACTTGCATATTGGTCTGTTATATATTTGTTTCTTTCAAGTAAAAATTTATCGTCCTTATATTGGTATAAGATTTCCGTTCTTTCTTCCGGTGAACAGATGGTGTCTAAAATATAGGAATAGCTTTGAGAGTGTATTGATTCCTGAAAGGCTTGTATTGATAGACAAAGATTGATTTCATTGGCAGTTATATAGGCTTCTAAGTTTGGAAGTTGTGCCGTTTGTATTGAATCAAGATAAATTAAAAAGCTTAAAATTTTATCATAGGCCTTTTTTTCATAGGGATCTAATTTTCTGTAATCTAAAACGTCCGTTGAAAGATTGATTTCTTCGGGAATCCAAAAGTTGTTCATGGCTTGTCTATACCAATCGCTGGTCCACTTGTATTTTATGTTGTTAAAATCATTTAAGTTAGTGGTATTTCCGTTAATTATTTTTCTTTTTGAAAGTTCAATGTCTCCATTTTCATTGAAAAGTCCTCTTCTTTTCAGTTCCATTTTTTCCTCCTTTAAGATGCACATACTTCACATTCTTCTACTTCAAGAGATTTTCCTCTTACATAATAAATTGATTTAAGTCCCAATTCACTGGCAAGGATATAGAGATTTAAAATTTGTCTCATGGTAAATTCGTTGGTTATATATAGGTTTACCGATTGGCCCTGATCAACGTGTCTTTGTCTTATGCCAGTTGCCTTTATTGTTATTGATTGGTCTATTTCATGGGCATTTTCATAGAGCCAGAAAGTTTGTGTATTAAGTTCTGGGGCAACTCTTGGAATTATTGAGCCTTTCTTTTCCTCTAGGAAAAATCTCTTCATAAGAGGGTCTACCGCTGCTGTAGTGCCTGCAATTATAGAAGTTGAACCTGTAGGTGCAACTGCCATTATATATCCGTTACGAAGGCCGTAGGACTTCACATCTTCTTTTAATTTAGTCCACCTTTCATCGGTGTAGTTTCTCTTTTCAAAATATCTTCCATTTTCCCAATCACTATCTTTAAAATATTCATAGGAACCCTTTTCTTTTGCAATTTTCATGGAAGATTTTATTGCGTAATAATTTATTTTTTCATAAATTTCATCAGCAAATTTATAGTGGTCTTCTTCATCACTGTAAGCGAAGCCTTCCTTTATAAGAGCGTGGTGGTAGCCACTTGTTCCAAGACCTATTGCCCTATATTTTTGATTTGTTATTTTTGCATAAGGAAGAGGATAATAATTTAAATCTATTACATTATCAAGTCCTCTTACGGCAGTTTCTATTACATATTCCACTTCTTTTTCATCGTGAAGATTTATATTTCCAAGGACAAGACTTGCCAAGTTACAAACTACAAAATCGCCGGGTCTTGTCTTTGTAACTATAACAGGTCCTTCTTCACTTTGTATTTCTTGAGAAATAAGTTCTATGGGACTCATATTTTGCATTATTTCAGTGCAAAGATTTGATGAATAAATCATGCCCTTATGAGAATTGGGATTCATTTCATTTACATTATCTCTAAAAAAGGCAAAGGGAGTTCCTGTTTCAGTTAAAGATTTTATAATTAGCCTTACCATATCTTTAACGCTCATTACCCTTCTTGAGATTTCTTTGTCATTTACACATTCATAATATTTCTTTTCCCATTCATCCCCATAAAAATCTTCCAGACAATAACCTTTTTTTATCATTATTTCATGGGGATCAAACATATACCAGTCGGCATCTATATTATTTTTAGCAAGACGGAAAAATAAATTTGGATAGGAAACAGCCGGAAAGATGTCATGAGTTTTCATTCGGTCATCTCCGTTATTTGTACGAAGTTGTAAAAATTCCGGCAAGTCCTTGTGCCAAGCATCAAGGTAAACTGCACAGGAACCTTGTCTTACTCCCAATTGATCAACAGCAACAGCAGTGTCATTTACAAGTTTTAACCAGCGGATTACTCCTCCTGCAACACCCTTAAAGCCTCTTATATCACTACCGGCAGCACGAACTTTCCCAAAGTAAAGACCCATTCCTCCACCATGTTTTGAAACTTTTGCAAAGTTGTCTATGGACCTATAAATTCCATCAAGGGTATCGGGTACTGTATCTATAAAGCATGAGCTAAGTTGATGGAAGGGCTTTCTTGCATTGTTCATAGTGGGAGTTGCCACTGTAACTTTTAAAGAAGAAAGAACATCATAAATCCTCTTTGCCCATTTAAGTTTGTTTTCTTTTTCTGGAAGAGCCAAGTGCATGGCAATGCCCATAAACATTTCCTGGGGTCTTTCTAATATTTTCATGTCATGGCTTCTTATTAAATATCTCTTTGCCAAAAGGTCTATGGAAGAATAGGTTAAGAGTCTGTCCCTTTTAGGATCCATGACTTTTTCCAATTCTTTTATTTCTTCTTCGCTGTAGTTTTCCAAAATATATTTTCCGTAGAGATTTTTTTCTGTTAAAAATTTAATTTTTTCATAAAAATCTTTGCCATCATAAGTTTCTATGATTTTCTTTTCCAAGTCGTAGCGATAAAATCTTCCCGCTATATATTCCCATTTTGGAGCTTCTTTTGTTGTAAGTTCTGCAGCAGCCTTAATTAAAATATTTCTGATTTCATTTTTTTCCATATTGGGCTTGCAAAAACTTTTAAATTTTAAAAATAGGGCTTCAATTTTATATAAACTTCCATCAAAATCATCACGAAGCTTCCTTATTATATTTAAAAGTTTTTCATCTTTTATATATTCCTTAAATCCTTCAACAACCATACGATCTTGAGAATGTTTAGCCCTGTAAGTGATGTAGGATTTTACAACGTCAATATATTTGTGTTCAATAAGGGTAAGTTCAACTAAATCTTGAATTTGCTCCACTGTGGGAAGTTTTTCCGGATTGTAGTCTTTTTCAATTTGACTTTTAACTTCTTCAGCCATTTTTAAAATTTCGGAATCTTCAAAGTTTTTATTAATACTTATAAAACTTTTTTTAATGGCTATAACTATTTTTTCCAAATTAAAATCAACGGTTCTACCGTTTCGCTTTTTTATTTTCATTTCTACCTTCCCATATCTTGTATTTTTAAATTAAAAAAATTTTGTTTACATACTATATATTAACATTAATTGACTTTAAGTGGAGAATTTATTATGATTTTTGGCGAAATAATTATATAATTTAAAAAAGTTTTATTGATATAATGATAAAGAGGTGAAATATGGTTGATACAATATGTGCAATATCAAGTGCAACGGGTGAGGCTGGAATAGGCATAGTTAGAATGAGCGGACCCTTGAGTATTGAAATTGCAGAAAAAATTTTTAGATCAAAAAGAAATATTTCTCTGACAGATATAAAAAACAGATTTTTATCTTATGGACACATTGTTGACGGAAATAGGGTTATTGATGAAGTTTTAATTGTAAAAATGTTAAAGCCCTACACCTACACTCGTGAAGATCTTGTGGAAATATATTGTCACGGGGGAATTATATCCGTAAGAAAAATTTTAAACTTAATTATAGATAAGGGTGCAAGGCTTGCGGAAAAAGGTGAATTTACAAAGAGAGCTTTCTTAAACGGAAGATTGGATTTATCCCAGGCAGAGGCTGTTATTGACCTTATAAAGGCAAAGACGGATTCTTCTTATGAGCAATCGGTAAAGCAATTGGAAGGAAGGCTTACGGGACTTATTTCTCTTATTCGTGAAAAAATTATGGCTATGATTTCTCTTATTGTTGCAAATATTGATTTTCCCGAAGATGAAATTGTAGAAGCTCAGTATGAATCTTTACTTGAAGATGCTTTTGAAGTTAAAGATGATCTTTTTAAATTAATTTCAGGTTCTGACAGGGGAAGGCTTATTCGTGATGGAATAAATACAGTTATTTTAGGCAAGCCCAATGTTGGAAAATCCAGTTTATTAAATGCCATGCTCAAGTATGAAAGAGCTATTGTTACTGATATTCCCGGCACTACAAGGGATATTATTGAAGATTATATTAATCTTGATGGAATTTTATTAAAGATAACGGATACTGCAGGCATTAGAGAAACTGATGATAAGGTTGAACAAATTGGAGTTGAAAGAGCAAAAAAATCTATTGAAGATGCTGATCTTATTATTGCCCTTTTAGATCCTTCTCAGCCTTTTAATGATGATGATAGAGAAATTATAAAACTTCTTGACAATAAAAAGACCCTTATTCTTTTAAATAAAAGTGATTTAAAAAGAAAAGTTTCAGATGAGGAAATTAAAGACCTCTTAAAGGATAAGAAATATATGAGCGTTTCCATTTTAGAGGGTTCTATTGAAGAAATTGAAAATAAAATTGTGGAGATGTTTTTTCAAGGCCAAATTGTTGGCAAAGAAGATTTTTATGTAAATAATTTAAGGCACGTAAGAGCTTTAAAAGATGCTTATAGTTCAATGGAATCAGTTATTGACGGTATTAAACGTCAGGAATTTTTAGATTTAATTGAAGTTGATTTAAGACAGGCTTTAAATGAGCTGGGACTTATTACAGGAGAAACTAGTACGGAAGATATTCTGGATAAGGTCTTTAAAGAATTTTGTATTGGTAAATAGAGGTAGATATGGCGGAAGTTAGAGAATATAAAGCAAAATCATATGATGTTGTTGTAATAGGAGCAGGACACGCAGGAAGTGAAGCGGGTCTTGCCTCTGCAAGGATGGGCCTTAAAACTTTACTTCTTACAATTGATTTGGATTCAGTTGTTGCAATGAGCTGCAATCCCAATGTAGGAGGCACTGGAAAGGGCCATTTAGTTAGAGAAATTGATGCCCTTGGTGGTGAAATGGCAAGAAATATTGACAGGACTTTTATTCAGTCAAGGATGCTTAACACTTCAAAGGGCCCAGCAGTTCACAGTTTAAGAGCTCAGGCAGATAAGAGAAAATATCACGACTCCATGAAAAAAGTTATTGAAGAGACAGAAAACTTGGATTTACGTCAAGGAGAGGCTGTAAAAATAATTGTTGAAGATAAAAAAGTTAAGAGAGTTTTAACAAAAACAGGGGCAATTTACGGTGCCAAGGCTGTAGTTGTGGCAACAGGAACTTATTTAAAGGGCAGAGTTTTTATGGGCGAAGTAAATTATCCTGCAGGGCCAGACGGATTTCAACCGGCAAATGAACTCTCCTCTTCCCTAAGGGATTTGGGCCTTAGCCTAATGAGACTTAAAACGGGAACTCCTGCAAGAGTTTTAAAATCTTCCATAGATTTTTCCAATATGGAAGTACAAAAGGGTGATGAAAAAATAGTTCCCTTTTCCTTTGATAATATAGATAAGGACATGACCATAGACCAAATAGATTGTCACTTAACTTATACAACGGAAAAGTGCCATGAAATTATAAGGGACAACATTATGAGAAGTGCCCTTTATTTAGGAGATATTGAAGGTACAGGACCAAGATACTGCCCTTCTATTGAAGATAAGGTAATGAGATTTAAGGATAAAAAATCTCACCAAGTTTTCATTGAGCCGGAAGGACTTTCAACAGATGAAATGTATATTCAAGGAGTAAGCTCTTCCCTACCTGAAGAAGTGCAAGTTGAATTTTATAAACATATCTTAGGTCTTGAAAATGCAAAAATTATGAGAAGTGCCTATGCCATAGAATATGATGCAATAGATGCAACAGTTATAGACCGTTCATTGGAACACATGGATATAAGTGGCCTATTCTTTGCCGGTCAAATAAATGGTTCAAGTGGCTATGAAGAAGCAGCAGCCCAAGGACTTATTGCAGGTATAAATGCAGCTTTAAAAGTTAAGGAAAAAGAACCTTTAATCTTAAATAGAAGTGAAGCCTATATAGGAGTATTAATAGATGACCTTGTAACAAAAGGAACAAAAGAGCCCTATAGGATGATGACTGCAAGAGCTGAATATCGCCTTACCCTTCGTCAAGACAATGCAGATTTAAGACTGACTGAAAAGGGATATAAAATAGGTCTTGTAAGTCCTGAAAAGTATGAAAGATATCTTTATAGAAAAGAAAATATAGAAAGAGAACTTAAAAGGATTAAGGAAGTAAAAATAAATCCAAATGAAAAAAATAACAAGATAATTGAAAGCTTAGGTTCAACTCCTATAAAAACCGTCTTAAGCCTTGAAGAGCTCATAAGAAGACCGGAATTGGACTATAAAAAACTTGCAGCCTTAGATCCAGAAAGACAAGAATTAAGAGACGACATTATAGAAGAAGTTCAAATAGAAATAAAATATGAAGGCTACATTAAAAAACAAGCCCAACAAATAAATCAATTTAAAAAATTGGAAGGCAAAAAACTTGATAAAAATTTGGACTACAAAAAAATTCAAGGACTAAGACTTGAAGCCATAGAAAAACTATCAAAAATAAGGCCGGAAAGTATAGCTCAAGCCGCAAGAATCACAGGTGTATCCCCTGCCGATATAAATGTGCTTTTAATAGGACTTGAAAAAATGAGAAGAGAAAATGAAATTTGAAGAAACATTAAAAGAATACAATATAGACATAAATCCGGAACAAATAAATCAATTTGAAATCTATAAAAAACTCCTCTTAGAATGGAATGAAAAAATAAACATCACAAGAATAACTGAAGCCCAAGAAATATATATAAAGCATTTTTTAGACAGCCTCACCCTTATAAATACAGGGCTAATAAAAGAGGGTAAAAGCCTTATAGACATAGGGACAGGCGGTGGATTTCCAGGACTTCCCCTAAAAATAATGTATCCAGGCTTAAAAATAAGCCTTATGGATTCTTTAAACAAGAGAATAATTTTTTTACAAGAAGTTATAAAAGAATTAAACTTAAAAAATATTGAAGCAGTCCACGGAAGAGCTGAAGGATATGGAAGAAAAGAAGATTATAGAGAAAAATTTGACCTGGTGACCAATAGAGCCTTGGCAAATATGTCAAGCCTTGCAGAATATAGCCTGCCCTTTGTAAAAAAAGCCGGATATTTTATAGCCATGAAAGGCAGCGAATACAAGGAAGAAGTAAAAGAAGCAAAAAACGCCATAGATATTTTGGGAGGAAAAATTGTAGACATAAAAGAAATAAAACTGCCAGGAGAAATCCTTCATAGCCTTATAATAGTAGAAAAAATAAGAGAAACCCCAAAAAAATATCCAAGAGCCGGCGGAAAACCAAGGACACAACCCTTATAAAAGGAAAAGAGCCTAAAAAGGCTCTTATTTTTTTTAAAAATAAATGCAAACATATGTTCTTTTATAGTGCATAAGATTTAAAACAAAAAATGCTCTATGTAGAGCGTAAAAAGCATAAAGTAAAAATGCTCCACGTGAAGCGTAAAAAATATAAAATAAAAATGCTCCACGTGAAGCATAAAAAACATAAAATAAAAATGCTCTACGTAGAGCGTAAAAAAACATAAAATAAAAATGCTCTACGTGAAGCATAAAAAAATAAATTTTAAAAATGCTTCATGTAGAGCATAAAAATAATTTATAAAAAAATGTGTGGTTTGTTCTCCCACCCAATACACGCGGACCGGTAAACCGGTCCATACAACCCACAAATCCTACGTTAGAATGAGGGGTTTGTTTATGCGTACAGGTTTCAAGAGAGTAAATATTTGCAACAGAATGTAGGGACCAATTTATTGGTCCGATCGCCGTCAGGCGAATAATTGGAAACAAAATAAAAAAATGAAAAATAAAAATGCTTCACGTGAAGCGTAAAAAAACATAAAATAAAAATGCTCCACGTGAAGCATAAAAAAACATAAAATAAAAATGCTCTAGGTAGAGCGTAAAAAATGAAAAATAAAAATGCTCCACGTGAAGCATAAAAAAACATAAAATAAAAATGCTCTAGGTAGAGCGTAAAAAATGAAAAATAAAATGCTCTACGTAGAGCGTAAAAAAATATTTATAAAAAAATTTAAAATAAATTTTAAATTAAATGCATGGTTTGTTTTCCCACGTTATACACGCGGACCGGTAAACCGGTCCCTACAACCCACAAAAGCCCACGCACAAATTTATTGTAATTTCATCCAAACATGGAATCCACGAAAGAATGAGGAGTTTATTTATGCGAAGAGGGTTCACAAGAATAAACCCCTGCAAGCGAATGTAGGGACCAATTTGAAGCCCTAACCCGATTTTTGAAAAAAATCGTGGTAGGTCTCATGCAACTATTTGCCCAAATCTTTGATTTGGCTGCAAATATCTGCTATTGGTCCGGCGGCGTAAGCCGAATTAAATAAAATAAAATGGAAAAACGAAAAAGAAAAAATATGGATAAAAGTTTATTGAAAAAAATGCTCTATGTAGAGCATAAAAAACATAAAAACAAAAATGCTCTACGTGAAGCATAAAAAATATAAAAATAAAAACACTTTCCCTTTAAAAAGAATCCCTATCTCTTATAATATAAATAAGAAAGTAAAAATTTAAATATATTACAGAACATATGTTCTTATAGATTATTTTATAGGCAGGTTTAATTGTGACTGAAAAAATAAAAGAAGAAAAAATTGACAATACTGAAATCATAGAAGATAAGAATAAATCAAAGACTAAGGTTTTAACGATCTTCAATCAAAAGGGCGGAGTAGGGAAAACTACCAGTGTTATAAACATTGCAGCAGCTCTGGGAAGATCTAAGAAAAAGGTTTTGATAGTTGATATCGATCCTCAAGCCAATGCAACTAGTGGAATAGGTCTTGATAAAAATGGGGATATGGATATTATCTATGATTTGATAATTGATGGAAAAGAGGATTTAATTTTAAAAACTCCATCAAAAAATGTTGATATAATTCCATCTAATGGAGAGCTTGCAGGCGTTGAAATTGAGCTTGCAAGGGATGGAAACTGGCAATACAGGTTAAAAAACCACTTGGATAAATTAAAGGAAGCCTATGATTATGTTCTTATTGATTCCCCTCCTTCTCTTGGAATTTTATCCATGATGGCTCTTATTGCTTCAGATGGCATTTTAATTCCCGTTCAAACTGAGTATTACGCTCTTGAGGGAGTTTCACAACTTATGGATTCCATAAACCTTGTAAGGGAAAACTTTAATAATAAGTTGGAAATTTTCGGAGTTATTATGTGCATGTATGACGGCAGAAATAAACTTAGTAAGCAAGTTGTCGATGATGTTAGGAAATTTTTCGGGGATAAGGTCTTTTCAACTATGATCCCGAGAAATGTAAGGCTTGCCGAGTCTCCTGGATATGGAATGGATATTTTCAGGTATGAAGGTATAAGCAAGGGGGCTTTTGCTTATAGAAGGCTTGCCAAAGAAATTTTAAAGAGGTGATTTTTTGGTTAAAAAAAGAGGTTTGGGACGAGGTATAGAAAATTTCTTAACCAACAATTCAGAAGAAATAATTGAAGATATTATTAATATAAAGGAAGAAACAAATCAGGACTTTGAAAATTTTTATGAAGAAAATAATCTTGATGAGAAAAATAAAAATGAAGATTTGGAAAATAATTCAAGTTTAAGAGAAGTTGAATTAGATAAAATTGAAGTAAATGAAGATCAGCCTCGCCAATTTTTCGATATGGATTCTCTTATGGAGCTGGCAGATTCTATTAGAGAGTATGGAATTATTCAACCTATAGTTTTAAGACCCAAGGAAAATTATTATATTATAGTTGCAGGGGAAAGGCGTTTTCGCGCTTCAAAGCTTGCAGGTCTTAAAAAAATACCGGCAATCATAAAGGATTTGGATGATTTTCAGTCTGATAAGATAGCCATAATAGAAAATGTTCAACGTAAGGATTTAACTGCTTTTGAAGAAGCAAGAGGCTATGAAAAACTTCTTGAAGAATATGACATGACCCAGGAAGATTTAGCAAAATTAATGGGCAAGAGCAGGCAATATATAGGTAACAGAATAAGACTTTTAAAACTTCCCCAAGAAGTTAAAGACATGATTAATACAGGAAAACTATCCCTATCTCATGGACTGATTCTCCTTTCCATAGAAGATCCTCAAAGGCAAGTAAAAGAAGCAAGAAGAATTGCCAATAAAAGGATCACAATAGCCCAATTTATAGGAGGAACAAAAGATTCTAAAGATAAGGGCCCTGAAATTGCAGAAGATAAGTATCTTAAAGATTTAAGAGAAAGACTTTCCGGAGCTTTGGGAACTAAGGTTTCCATAAAGGGAAAGGGAAAAATAAAAAAGCTGGAAGTAGAATTTTACTCAGATGAAGACTTAGAAAGAATTTCAAATGTAATACTGGGGGATGAAATATATTGATTAAAGAATACAAAATGTATTTAGTAAACGCATTTTCTAATAGAGCATTTACAGGAAACGCAACAGGAGTTGTAATAGATAATGGCAATATGGACGAAAAAGACATGCAAAATATTGCCAAAGACTTAAATCAAAGCGAAACGGTATTTATAAAAAAACTTGACGTAAATAGGTATTCTACAAGATTTTTCACAAAAGAAGGGGAAATTGATCTTTGTGGTCATGCAACAATAGCAACCTTTTACGCCTTAGCAGAAGAGGAATATATAATGCCAATAGATGAAGGTGAAATAAAGATAATACAACACACAAAGTGCGGTAAAATTCCTGTTTGTATAGATTATATTGATAGTAAAGTTACAAATGTGAAAATGAGATTAACCTTGGAAGAAAAGCCCACACAAGTAACAAAAGAAGAAATGGAAAAAATCTTAGGCATAAGTAAAGATAAAATAGGCCTTAATGATGAAGAATTTCCCATAAAAAAAATATCCTCGGGAATTTGCGACCTAGTAGTTCCCATAAAAGATGAAGAAAGCCTACAAAACATAAAGCTCGACTACCAAGAAGCAAAAAAATTGGTAGAAAGGGAAGAAGCAATAAGTATCCTTGCCTTTACAAGCGATGACTTTATAAACATAAGCCAAAGGACCTTTAGCCCAGGGATAGATATTTTTGAAGAGCCAGGTTCCGGAACAAGTGCCGCCACGGTTTTACAATATTTAAGAAGTCTTAACCTATCAAAAACAGGAAGAATAACTTGTACCCAGGGAAGCCATATGAACAGAACTTCAAAAGTTTATGCTCAATATTTGGAAGAATTTGATATGACAAGAGTAATGGGCAGAGGATTTGTATTTATGACAGGAGTGCTTAAAATTTGAACCAAAAAATGATTGACAGAAAAAGGAAAAGGGAAAACAAGAAAAAAATAAAAATTGTTTTACTAATAGCCTTTTTAATTTATATAAGCAGCAGTTTTTTTGCCATTCAAAACAGAATAATAAAAATAAATCCAAGGGATATAGAATACCTTGAATTTGTAAAATATAAAGAAGAAACCATGAGAACGGTAAATGACAAACAATCAATAAAAGTCATGGCATCAGCAATAAAAAAAATAAAAGGCAAAAAATCAACTAAAGACGCTTCAGAAAGCTCGGAAATAAGAGTCTTAAACTTATATAAGAAAAACGGAGGGAAAATTGAAATTTTAAGAAAAAACACCTTTGTTTCCATAGATGGAATTTGGTATAAGATAATAGGCTCAAGCAGTGACAGATTTGACAAACTTTTTGATGAATTTACAAAATAGATAGGAGAAAAAAATGAAATTATTATGTGCAGGACCAACAAGTATAGATAAAAGAGTAATGGATGCAATGGGTCAGTTTTTAACCAACCCAGACCTGGATCCTGAATATACAAAATTTCACAGAAACGTGGAAAAAAAGATTTCGAAACTTTTAAAAACAGAAGCAACCTCATTTTTAATGTTAGGAGAAGCCATTATGGGTCTTGAAGGAGCAGTTTGCTCCCTAATGGAAAGAGGAGAAAGAGTTTTAGTCCTTCACAACGGGTATTTTGGAAAAGGCTTTAGCGATTATGTAGAAAGATACGGCGGCAAGGCAGTAGAGCTTAAATTTGATTATAGAAGAGGAATAGACCTTAAAAAATTAAATGAATTTTTAGACAAAGACTCAGACTTTTCCATTGCCACCTTCGTTCATTGCGAAACTCCATCGGGAATTACAAACAGCATAAAAGAAATAGCAGGAGCCTTAAATAAAAGAGGAATTTTAACCATAGTAGATTCAGTTTCAGCAATAGGTGGAGAAGAAATAAACTTTGATGAAGACAAAGTTGACATTTTAATAGGAGGAAGCCAAAAATGTCTTTCAGCCCCAGTAGGACTTACAACAATAACAATTTCACAAAGGGCAAAAGAAAAAATAGCCAAAAGAAAAACAAAAGTTTCAAGTTATTATTTAAACTTTGAAAATTATTACAACTACACCTATGACTCCTTTGATTTTCCCTATACAATGAATGAAAACTTAGTCTACGCCCTAAATATGGCTCTGGACATCTTATTTGAAAAAGACTCCATAAACCTTCATAAAAAATATGCAGAATCAACAAGAAAGACCATAGAAAAAGCAGGACTTAAACTTTATCCCTTAGACTCCCACTCCAACACAGTAACAGCAGTTTTATCCCCAGAAGGAATAGATGCAAGAGAAATCACAAGAAAAATGAGAGAACATGGAATGATTATTTCAGGAAGTATTCAAGACATAGAAGATAAAGTTTTCAGAATAGGTCATATGGGCAACAACATAAACAAGGAAAATTTCATAGAGCTCTTCCAAAAGCTTGACATAGTATTTGAAGAATTGGGAGTAAAATTAAAAACATCCTTAAAAGATCAATTTGAAAAAGAAATAAATAAGTAAAAAGCAAAAAATCCATTGAAAATATGAAAATAAAATCAATGGATTTTTTAAATTATTTAAGAAATCCTTTCATTTTAAACAAATTTATTTTCACAATAACCCTTGAAAATCTTGTAGGGACCGGTTTACCGGTCCGCGTGTATAATGTGGGAGAACAAAATAAATATTTGATTTAAAATTTATTTTAATTTACATTTTTATTTTTATTTTATTTTAAATTTTTCAACATACATTTTCTCCATTTATTCTTTTTCGTTTTTTATTTTGTTTCCAAATAATTCGCCTTACGGCGACCGGACCAATAAATTGGTCCCTACATTCATATGTAAAGATTTAATCTTATGAAATCTCTTCGCATAAATTTACCCCACATTCCTGCGTGGATTCCATGTTTGGATAAAATTACTATAAATTTATGCGTGGGATTTTGTGGGGCCTAGGGACCGGTTTACCGGTCCGCGTGTCTTTTGTTGGAGAAAAACTCAAAATTTTTTATTCAATTTATTTTAAAATTTTTTCAATTGATCTTTTCTTTTTATTTTTGCTTTCTCGTTTTTTATCTTATTTCATTCGAGAAAATAGGTGTATAATAATAAACAGCGTAAAAAAAGGAGGACATGATGAGAACTTTTTTAAAGAGAAAGGGCATTTCCCTATCTCCGAAAATTTATTTTGTAGATGCCTTGGGAGCAATGGCATATGGACTTTTTGCAAGTCTTTTGGTAGGAACTATACTTAATACTTTGGGACAAAGCTTGGGCATAGAATTTTTAAGCAAGACAATTTGGCCCTTAGCTCAAAAAGCAACGGGACCTGCAATAGCAGTTTCCATAGCCTACGCCCTTCAAGCACCTAATTTAATTTTATTTTCCATAACTCTTGTAGGAATATGCGGAAATGAACTGGGCGGACCTATGGGAGTTTATATAGCAAGTTTAATTGCAGTAGAGGTTGCAAAAATTGTAAGCAAGGAAACAAAAATAGATATAGTAATAACTCCTGTTGTGACAGTTCTTGTGGGAGTAACTGTAGCCACCTTTATAGGACCCTATATTCAAAAATTTATGACTGGTATAGGAAGTATAATAATGATTGCAACAAATCAAAAGCCATTTTTAATGGGCATAATTGTTTCCGTTATAGTGGGAATTGTTTTAACCCTTCCCATATCCAGTGCAGCCCTATGTATGATGCTTTCTCTTTCCGGTCTTGCTGGCGGAGCTGCAACTATTGGATGTTCCTGTCAGATGATAGGATTTGCTGTAACATCTTTTAAGGACAACGGTCTGCAAGGTCTTGTTGCTCAAGGTCTTGGAACGAGCATGCTTCAAATGCCAAATATTATAAAAAATCCAAAGGTTTTAATACCGCCAACTCTTGCTTCGGCAATACTTGGGCCTCTTGCCACTCTAGTTTTTAAAATGGAGAATACTCCTCTTGGAAGTGGCATGGGTACCAGTGGTTTAGTAGGACAAATTGCAACTTTTACCGCCATGGAAAATGTTCCTTTTACAAAGTTATTGGGACTTATAATACTTCTTCATATTATTTTGCCTGCCATAGTAAGTTATATAATTTATATGGTTTTAAAAAAGGCAAATTGGATAAAAGACGGGGACATGAAACTTAATTTTTAAACAAAAAAAGACAGCTTATGGTTTTTTTCGTGAAAAACGAAAGCCATAAACTGTTTTTTTTATTTTATAAAATTTCTTTTAAATCTTCTATTAAGCCGTCAATTTCTTCATCACTTGTCCTGTAACAAGTGCAAAATCTTATATTGAACTTATCTGTTCCCAAATTTTCCACATCAAATAAAACTTGTCTATTTCTAAGTTCTTCAATTTGATCTTTTGAAAGTTTAACAAAAATTTGGTTTGATTCAGGCTTAAAGGCATAGGAAATATTTAAAGAATCAAGTTTTTTCTTTAAAGTCATAGCTTTTTCATAGGCAATTTTTCCAATTTCATAATAAAGACCTTGATCGAAAAGTCCGTCAAATTGCGCTGCAAGGATAAAGCCCTTTGCCATAATTGCACCCTTTTGTTTCATGTGATTTCTAAATCTTTCCTTTAGGTCTTCATCTACAATAACAAGAGCTTCTCCGAAAAGGGCCCCGTTTTTAGTTCCACCGATTGTAAAAATGTCGCAAACCTCTGAAATATCTTTTAAAGTCATACCTGTTGCAGCAAGAGCGACTGAAAGTCTTGCACCGTCAATAAACATATAAAGTCCATATTGTAGGCAAACTTCATAAAGATCCTTTAACTCTTCTTTTGTATATACAGCTCCTGTTTCAGCAGTTTCTGAAATATAAAGCATCTTTGGTATAACATCATTTTCAGCTCCGAAGAGAGAAAGTCTATCTAAAAGAAGCTCGGGATTTAATTTTCCGTCTTCACTTTCTAAGGTAATAATTTTATGACCTGTTGCTTCAAGAGCTCCACTTTCATGGATGGCAATGTGTCCAGTCTTTGCAGAAACAATAGCTTCATAGTTTCTTAAAGTGTGGGTTGCACATACAATATTTGCCACAGTCCCTCCTGCAACAAATTCCACATCAATATCGTCTCTTCCTATTTCTTTTTTCAACTTTTCCCTTACAGAAAAAGAATATTCATCAAGAGAATAACCCTTTAAACCCCTTTCGGGAAGCTTGCTTAAGAAGTCATAAACTTTTTCGTGGCCTCTATCGTTATAGTCGTTTAAAAAATTTTTCATAACTACCTCCGTTGTTTTAAAACAAAATGACTTATATAATTACATTATAGAATAAGAAAGGGAAAGATACTATGAAAATAAAAAAAGACAGTCACGGAGCAAATCTCTTTGAACTTGCAAGAAAATATAAGTTTGACGTAAAAGAAATCAGGGATTTTTCTTCCAATATAAATCCCCTTGGAAATTCAGAAAAAGCTATAAATTACTTAAAGGAAAATTTAAATTTATTTACAACTTATCCAGATCCGGAATATTTTGACCTTAAAAACTCCATATCAACTTACACAAAAATAGATGAAGAAAATATAATCTTAGGTTCAGGGACAACGGAGCTTATTTGTAACTATATAAGGCTTATAAATCCTAAAAAAGCCCTTTTATTGTCCCCTTGTTATAGTGAATATGAAAATGAACTTAAAAAAATAAATGCTCAAATATTTTATTATAATTTAAAAGAAGAAAGAAATTTTAAGGCTGACCTTAAAGAGATTATAAAGATAATAAAAGATGAAAAAATAGAATTATTCGCCTTTGCAAATCCCAACAATCCCACAGGTTCTATTTTTACAAAAGAAGAAATAGAAGACCTATTAAAAAATGAAAGTTGCAACTTTTTAATAGATGAAACCTATGTGGAATTTACAGATATAAAAAGATATACTTCCCTTGAACTTATTAAAAAGTATAAAAATTTTTTGGCAGTCCGTTCCACAAGCAAATTTTTTGCAAGTCCTGGAATAAGACTTGGCTATGGTATTAGCGGAAATGAAGAAGTTTTAGAAAGTTTTTCAAAAAAACTTATCCTTTGGGGAGTAAATATAGCTGCTGAAATAATGGGAAAAGTCATGTTTTTAGATAGGGATTATGAAGAAAGGGTTTATGAGCACATAAGCAAGGAAAGAAAATATATGATTTCCCATTTAAAAGAAATAAAAGACCTTAAAGTTTATGAATCTCAGGGAAATTTTATCTTGGGAAAAATCTTAAATGGTAAAAGTGCAAAAGATTTAAGGGAATATCTGCTAAAAGAAAAAATGGTAATAAGAGATTGCGCCTCCTTTAAAAATTTAGATGAAAGTTTTTTCAGATTTTGCCTTTTAAAAACAGAGGACAACAGAAATTTATTAAGGGGAATTGAAGAATTTTTTAAGAACAAGATATAAGTTTAATAAATATAAAAAAAGATGTGATTTTTTCACATCTTATTTTTTTCATTTAAAAATTCTTTAATTTTTAAAGCCGTATCCCTTGAATTTTCATTTAAAAATTCCCTAATAAAAGTCTTGTTTGAACTTTTATAGTGGGGATCGTAATAATTTACCATAAGTCTTTCTATAACTATGTCATAGTTTTTATTTTCTATTTCTTTTATCATTTGATCCACAAGATTTTCATTAATACGCTTTTTTAAATTTTTTAAAGTGTCAATTAATTCAAGGTCATTGTCATGAACATAATCTTTTTTTATTCTTTCCTTCCTTTTTTCAAGGGAAGAAGTGATTAAAATCCTCTTTGAAGAGTTATATTTGTCAAAAAGATATTTGGGAACATTTAATTTTCCAATCCTTATGCTTTCAGCTTCCACAAAAACAAGGTTTGATTTTCTCTTTCTAAGTTCTTCAAAAATATTTGTTTCAAATTGTTTTTGGGAGGGTTGGTCACTTAAAAGGACAGCTCCTAAAATAGATCCTCTGTGGTTTGCACATTTTTCCAAATTTAAAGTATCAAGGCCCAGGCCTTTAAGTTCCTCTATAATGTGAGTTTTTCCACAACCTGTATAGCCGTCAAGGACTATAAAATCAATTTCTTCCGTCATTTTTTTAAGGGCTTCAATTTGGTAATTTCTATAAGCCTTGTAGCCGCCATGCAATTTTTTCACAGGGATTTTCATAGATCTTAAAAAATTAAATAAAACTCCAGACCTCATGCCGCCCCTTGAGCAATATAAAATAGGAGTGGCTTCTTTTGTAAGGTTTACAATTTTTTCATAAAAGTCTGAAAGCTTTACTGAGGCGTATTTGACAGCCAAAAGCTTTGCTTTTTCCACTTGGGAATTATCGTAAAGGGTGCCGACGATTTTTCTTTCATCATCATCTAAAATTGGCAAATTTAAAGCTCCTGCAATATGAGAAGATTTATATTCTGATGGGCTTCTTAAATCTATATAAATAAAATCTTTGTCTATTACATCTTCAATTTTACTATCTTCAAACATAGGCTTATCCGACCTCCATTGTCATTTTACAACACTGTGATAAAATATACAAAGGAGATGAGAATGTGGAACTTGAAGTTTGCGGAGGCTGCAATGCAAAAATAGGAGCCGGAAATTTAGATGAAATTTTAAAAAATTTGGACATTTATAAAAGACCGGAAATTATTGTAGGTTTTGAAGGAAAAGACGATGCCTGCGTCATAAAACTTACAGATGAAATTGGCATAATAAACACTTTGGATTTTTTCCCTCCTATGGTAAAAGATCCCTATATATTTGGGCAAATTGCCGCTGCCAACGCCATGAGCGACGTATATGCCATGGGTGGACAAGTTATTTCAGCTCTTAACATTGTCGCCTTTCCAGAAGAGGAAGACATAAATATTTTACAAGAAATTTTAAGGGGTGGAGCTGACAAGGTTAAAGAAGCCGGAGCTTCCCTTTCAGGCGGTCATTCCATTCACGATAAAAAAATAAAATATGGTTTAAGCGTAACGGGCATGGTAAATCCTGAAAAAATTTGGAGAAATACAGGCTCAAAGCCGGGAGATTATATTTTTATTACAAAAAAATTGGGAGTTTCCTTAGTTGCTGGAGCTTATTTGCAAAATGAGGCAAGTAAAGAATCCTATGAGGAAGCGGTAAAATCCATGATAAGCCTTAACAAATACAGTGGCGAAGCCTTAAAAGAATTTAATCCATCTTCCGTTACAGACGTGACTGGATTTGGTCTTTTAGGCCACTTAAATGAAATGATAGGAAATCATGGAGCCAGGATTTATTCTTCTATGATTCCGGAAATTCCTGGAGCTCTTGATGCAGCTAAAAAATTTTTATTTACAGCAGGCGGTCAAAGAAATAGAAATTATTTAAAAAATGTAAAATTTGAAATAGATGATTTTGCCATGGAGGAACTTCTATTTGACCCACAAACATCGGGAGGACTGCTCTTTACCATAGATAGGGAAAAGGGCGAACAAGTCATGAGAAGATTTAGAGAAAAAAATTTATTTTTAAAAAGAATTGGAGAAATAGAAGAAGAGGGAGGTATAAGAGTAGTATGAAAATTATAGATGCCAGGGGGATTCCTTGTCCAAAACCTGTTATAATGTCAAAAAAATTTATTGAAGATGAAAAGGAAAAAGAATTTACAGTTCTTGTAGATAATTTAATTGCAACAGAAAATCTTTCAAAGTTAGCAGAACAAATGGGCTATATTACCAAGGTAAAAGAAAATTCAAAGACTGATTTTGAAGTTTTATTTACACAAAATGGAGAAAAAAAAGAAAGTAAAAAAGTAAGTGAAAGTTCAGATGCCTATATAGTTGTAATTTCATCAGATATGATGGGAGTAGGAGATGAGGACTTTTCTAAAAAACTTTTAGGAGGCTTTATCTACGCCCTAACTGAGCAAAACCACCTTCCTGAAAAAATAATTTTTTACAATAAGGGAGTTTATATTCCTGCAACTTGGGAAGATTCCATAAAAGATTTAAAATTTTTGGAAGAAAGAGGAGTTGAAATTTTTTCCTGCGGACTTTGCGCCGGTCAATATGGTCTTAAAGAAAAAATTCAAGTGGGAACAATAACTAATATGTATGAAATAGCAAGGCTTATGGCCACTTACAGGGTGGTGAAACCTTAATGAAATATATTGTGTATACCTTTGAGGGTTTAAATTATTCTGAAGCTGCTAATGACCTTTTAAAAGAAAATAATATTGAAGCAAGGCTTATACCTGTTCCTTCAAAAGTTCAGTCGGGCTGTGGTTTTTGTCTTAGAAGCCCCTTTGAAAATAGAGAAGAAATAGAAAAACTTTTTGACAAAAAAGATATGCACCTTTTGGGAAGATACACCTTCACCTATGGAAATCCCAGATCTTGTACCTTTGCCCTGCCGGAGATAGAAAAGTTATGATATATTTTGACAACAGCGCAACAAGTTTAATAAAGCCGGGAGAAGTAAAAGTTGCCATGTCAGATGCCCTTTCAGGAAAATACGCAAATCCTTCAAGGGGAGCCTATGGACCAGCATTAGCGGCCATGAATAAAATTTATCAAGTTAGAAAGTCCATTGCAAAACTTTTCGGAGTGGAAGCAATGGACATTGCATTTACCCCTAACATTACAAGTTCCTTAAATTTAGTTATAAAAAGCTTGTTTAATGAAAAAGACCATGTAATCACAAGTGTCTTAGAACACAATTCTGTTTTAAGACCCCTTTATCAACTTCAAGACAGGGGAATGGAAATAAGCTTTTTAGATTGTGATGATAAATTTAATTTAAAATATCAGGACTTGGAAGGACTTTTGAGAAAAAATACCAGGGCCCTTATAATAACCCAGGCTTCCAATGTAGTGGGAAATATAAGCGACTTGGAAAAAATTTATGCTTTTACAAAAAAACATAAGCTACTTTTAATAATAGATGGAGCCCAGGGAGCCGGAGCAATAAAAACTGATTTGAGCAAATTTGAAAATGCAATTTATTGTTTTACTGGTCATAAATCCCTATATGGACCCACAGGTACAGGGGGCATAATAAATAGAAGTTCTGAAAAATTTAAGCCAGTCTTCAGTGGAGGAAGCGGCTATAGATCCTTTGAAAGACACACTCCAGACATTTATCCAGACCTATTTGAATATGGAACGATAAATGTCCATTCCATAATAGGACTTGGAGCCGGAGTGGATTACCTTTTAAAAAATCCCCCCTATGAAAAACTTGAAGAATTAAGCTCTTACCTATACAATTCTTTAAAAGACATAGAAGGAATAAAAATATATGGAGATTTTGAAAAAAATCATCTTCCAATTTTATCCTTCAATCTTTTAGATTATGACTCGGCCTTTGTTTCCCAAATACTTTGGGAAAAACTTGAGCTTTGTTCAAGACCAAATTCCCACTGTGCTCCTCTTTTACACAAAAGAGCTGGCACTGAAGAAAGAGGAATGGTAAGATTATCCCTATCCACATTTAATACAAAAGAAGAAATAGATATACTAAAAAAATTTTTAGAGGAGATGATAGTATCAAAGTAGACAGAAAAAAAGGGGCTCTTTATATGTTTTTATCGGCCTTTTTCTTTTCTCTTATGAATATATTTGTAAGATATACAGCTGAAATACCAATATTTCAACAACTTATTTCCAGAAATTTAATAATAACAATAGGCATGTTTATAGCCTTGGCATTAGAAAAAAATCTTAAAAATTTAAAAGTTGAAGATGGGAAAATGCCCTTATTTTTAAGGTGTACCTTCGGATTTTTAGGAATGATAACAAACTTTTATGCCGTTAATCATATGGCAATAGCAGACGTATCTGCCATAACAAAAATGAGTCCATTTTTTGTTATGGTATTTGCAGCCCTTATATTAAAAGAAAAGCTTAGGGGCTATTCAATTTTTGCCCTGATACTTTCCATAGCAGGTATGTTTATAGTAATAAGACCCAACTTAGTAAACGATCCGGGGCCTGCTATGATTGCTGTAATTTCCGCCATAGGAGCATCTTTGGCCTACACAATGTTGGGAGTTCTTAAAAATAAAGTACGTTCAGAAGTTATAATATTTTATTTCGGACTTTACTCAACCTTAGGCTGTTTACCCTTTATAGTGGGAAATTTCCAAGTTCCCGACTTAAAAGAAGCCTTACTTTTAATAATGATAGGAATCACTGCAGGCCTAGGACAACTTTTCGTAACCCTTGCCTACAAATACGCTCCTGCATCAGAAGTCAGCATATATAACTTCAGCGCCATACCCATAGGAATAATTTTAGGCCTTATCTGTTTTGGAGAAAAAGTGGATTCTTTAAGCCTAATAGGAATGGCAATGATAATAGGAGCAGGGTACTACAACTATAAAATGGCAAAAAAAGTCCAAGAAGCAGAAACTTAAGAAAACCTGAAAGGAGAAAAAAATTATGAATACCATTGAAAACCAATTGAAGCACAGATCAATAAGGGAATTTACGGAAGAAGAAATAGACGACAAAACCTTAAAAAAACTTTTTGAAGTTGCAAACAGAACTGCTACATCAACGGGAATGCAAAGTTTCTCCATAATAAGAGTAAAAGATGAAAATTTAAAAAAAGAAATTTCTAAGGTTTGCAATCAGGAATATGCCTCAAGAGTTAAGGAACTTTTAATTTTTATAGTTGATAATTATAGGAATTTAAAAATAGGGGAAGAACAAGGAAAAAATCTTGAAAAAGCAAGGGACATGGACAGGTTTTTTCAAGGTTTTACAGACGCCTGCCTTGCTGCTCAAAATATGGTAGTTGCAGCAGAATCTTTAGGTTTGGGAACAGTATACTTTGGAAGCATTTTAAATGACTATGACAGAATAATAGAACTTCTGGACCTACCCGAACTTACCTTTCCCGTAGTAGGACTGGGAATGGGATACCCCAATCAAGATCCTCAAATAAAACCGAGAATGCCCATGGAACTTAAAGTTTTTGAAAATAAGTACAAAAAATTTGATTCTTACCTTGAAAAGATAAAAGACTATGACATGGAAATGACCCACTACTATGACACAAGGGCAGAGGGAAGACGAAGCGACTCCTTTAGTAAACAAGTGGTAACTAGATACGAACAAGCTAACGAAAAGAGAAGAAAAGTATTAGATTCCATAAAAAAACAAGGCTTTGACTTAGGCTTAAAGTAAAAAAATAAAAATCCTAAAGTCTTATAAACTTTGAAAAATAAGTTTATAGGGCTTTAGGATTTTTTTATTTAGAAATTTTAATAAAAAAGACTAAAAAATAAAGATAATAAAGCAAAGAAAAGCCTATTTTTAGCGCAAAAGCAAAAAATTAAAAAAAATTAAAAAATTTTTTAAAAAAAGTGTTGACAAGAAAACAAAGGCTGCATATACTATTAAAGCTGACTTTTTTCGAGGCAGGAAAAAAATTAAAAAAATGAAATTTTAATTAAAAAAAAAACTGTTGACAAAAAAGTTTTCATCATA
>NZ_AWXB01000014.1 GCF_000478985.1 Peptoniphilus sp. BV3C26 | reverse complement strand
GATGGAAAAATTATATATAACTAAATTTTTTTCTTCAGACTCAATATTAAAGGTTAAGGCTAATAGAGGAAGTAGATATGTTGTTACGATTGATAATGAATCAAATAAAACATTATCAGGAAAGGTAAAGATAAACTCATATGTAAGATAGATAGGAGGTGAAATAATGGATTTAAATCCTATGAGATATAGTAATGGCGATTAGTTTAGATGCTATATTCTATAATATAACTAGAAACAACAGTTGGAAAAATAGATAATATTTGATCTTAATGTCAAATATATTGAGGTCAAACAAAATTATATGAGGAGGTTAGAAATGAAGAGAAGATTTACTCTATTAATAGCCATGGTGATGTTGTTAACAGCAATGGCAACAAATGTATTTGCTTCATCAGCAAATAATAACTCAGAAGTCAGCCCTAAAGAATGGCAAGAGTGGTTTAATAAATTAAGTAAAGAGGAACAATTAAGTGTAAACTATGAGCCAAGTCAAGTTTTAAAAGCACTTAGTGCTAATGAAGTTTCAAAAGTTAATATTGACGACAAATATGAAACCAAAACCTTTTTGACAGAACTACAGAACCTATATCCGACCATGGAAAAAAAGTCTATAAATCAATATATATCATCTTATATTGAGATTTTCAATATGTACAGGGGTATGTATCCAAATCTTTCAAATAAGGCTATCGCAGAAAAAGCAAAAGCGAATATGTTAAATAAGATAGAGTATACGATTGATGATTCAGAGTATGAAGCTAAGGATATTATAATCCGCTCAGCTAAAGAACCTGATGGGTATGAAGCCATTGTTGACTATATAAATAAAAATCTCAAGCCTAATTACTACGCTACTTTGGATACGACAGAAGAAAATATAAATATTCTAAAAAGACATATTAATAGTTTACCAAACGAAGTCAAAGAATCAGCATTGTTATATATTGAGGATATGGAATCAGAAGATAATTTCGACGAAACAATTGCTAAAAAATATTTAAAAACAAATATTTTATATAGAAGCTCTGAAAAAGATGCAGCTTCAAAATGTGTTGCTTATGCAAAAGAGTATTGGAAAGATTATAATCCCAGCTATCCTGATTGGGATGTTGATTGTGCTAATTTCGTTTCTCAATGTCTGTATGCGGGAGAAAAAAAGATGAAAGACGAATATCCTAAAATAGACGATAGTAGAAACTGGTTTTCTTATGGTTCAAAAAAAGACCCAAGCAAAGTATCTTCTACATGGCGTGGGGCAAATATGTTTAAGTGGCACTGGGTCTCAAGATCATATGCTTATAAGGATTTCGATCTGAGTAAAAATGGAGAACTTACAAGGTTATACAACTATGCACAAGCTGGATACCCTATATCTTTTTTAAACTCTAAAGATGGCGCATATCATACTTTAATAATAACTGGCTTCAACAATAATACAAAAGATGTTGGCGTAAGAAACCATTCAGGTAGAGTCAATAATGAAAATACAGGTGTAAGATGGCTTAGTGGAGATAATGTTAAAGTAAGAGTATATGTCGTTTATAAATTATAACTAGGGTTTGATGAGTTAAGTGTAACAAGACAATATATTAGCCTTTTAGAACATGGAGAGGCTCAAGCTACAATTTTTATAGGAATAGAAATCGCCAACAAACTAGATATATGTGTTTACACATTATTTGGTTTTGACGAGTGTGAGTGTTGTAATGTAGGCACAGGAGGTAATTAGATGATATATTTAAATCCACAAAGGTATAAGAACGGCGACAAATATAATAAATAAACTAATAATTTGAGATTTATCAGTTTATTTATCAACAAATCAACAGTTTGCTAAAGCGAGAGAAAGTGAAAAAGGAGGATTTTATGAAGAAGTTTTTATTAATTTTATTAGCCTTAGTATTAGCTTTACCAGCAACAGTATTTGCACAAGGCTATATGAATGATATGACTAATTTTCAAAAGTCGATGGAAATTTTAGAAGAACTCGGTTGTAATGTGGAAAAAGAACATCAATTATTTAACTTGAGATCAGCAAAAGATACTAATAGAGTTAATCTAGGAAATGAGTCTTTTGCTTTATTAGATGAAGATGATAGGATAATATCAATTGATAGGATAAAAGAAACGAATGGAGATTATTTTAGACAAAATACACCGAAAAAAGATTTTAGAGTTACTCAAAATTTAGTTGAACAAAAACTTGTTAAAGAAGGATACGAGCTTGTTCATTCAGGTTATTTTGATGATACTACTTTAAGGTTAAGATATGAAAAGATGATGCCTTATGGTGGACATAACCAATATGATGCTTATGACGCTTATATAGATACAGAAAATGGTGCTTTAGTCAGTTTTAAGAAGAAAGGTATAGAGAAAAAGGAAATTTCTTTGAGAAGTTTTAGTCAAACTAAAAATCCTATTTCAGAAGATGAAGCTATAAGTATAGCAAATAATTTTCTAGAAAAATATAATAAGGAGCCAATTCAAGATTTAAGAATTGGAACAGCTATTCCTAATGATGATTTTTATAAAACCATAAAAGGAGATACAGTCGATGGAAACCCACTAATTATAAATGAAGACAATATTGCGAATCAGGATATCAGAGAAGCATACATTTTAAAAAATGAGAACATGGAAGTTTATGTCGATTTGTATTCTGGTGAACTTATTGGAGGAGACATATACATGTATGAAGGAGGAGCTATCTCAGTTCCTGACGTTGCCTATGGAACTGCTAGAGCAACTGATGCTCATGCTGGCTTAGCTAGAATGGGATATGATCCAGTCGATGTTGCTGCATCGGTAACTAATTTTAAGTCTAGAGCAAATACGATGTTAGGTTATGGTCTTAAAGCATTTTATGCAGGATGTCATGGTTCTTCAAATGTAATAGGGACAAATAAAAACGGGGGATCATTTCTTAAGTACAATGATGTTCCAAGCAGTAATTACCAATTTGTGTTTTTAGCTGCATGTAATACAGCTGCTAATACGAATTGGTCTGATGCATTTGGAATATATAATGGTATTTCAAAAAATAAAGCATTTTTAGGCTGGTATGAATCCATTAACTCAGTTCAAAATTATAATTATTGCTGGCAACTTTGGAATCAAACATCAAGGGGTAAATCAGTAAGAAATGCAGCTTTAGATGCAGCTAATAAGATAACTGAGTATTGTCCTATAAGATTTAGAGGCGATAGAAGTTATGATGGATTTGATTAATTATGTTTTGGATGTCAAATACCTTTCTAACTGATTATAATAATTCTATTGTAAAAAGAACAGCAGGGTTATTGTTAATAATATTTCTTATGGTTAATTTAAGCTCATGTTCTAGTTCAAATGATATACCTATTGATAAAGAAAATAATAGAGAGTCTGTTATTGATAAAGAAAATAATGATGAGTCTGTTATTGATAAAGAAAATAATGGAGAGTCTGTGAAAGTATATATTTATGATGAGAAACAAGAGGGTTTTAAAGAACTAGATATATCTTCAGATCAACAAAGGAAAGTTTTAGAAGAATTGAATAAACTAAATAAGGATTGTAATTTATATGATTCAAATAATCAATATTTAGGGTTGGATACCGCTTATTCTGATGGAGCATATTTAATTAAAATAAAAAATGATGAAGAATATGAGGTTGAGATAGTAGAAGATAATCCAAATAGTGCAGATAATAGATACTGGTACAATGTAAAATCAAGAAATAAAGATATAGAGGGTATATATAAAACCCCTTACAATTTGAAAGAAAAAATAAATAGGATTGTATTAGAACAATGATTTACTTTGAATTGTCGCACTTTGATTTTAATTTGAGTCTCACATTCTAGAATATAGCTAGAAACAACAGTTGGAAAAATAGATAATATTTGATCTTAATGTCAAATATATTGAGGTCAAACAAAATTATAAGAGGAGGTTAGAAATGAAGAGAAGATTTACTCTATTAATAGCCATGGTGATGCTGTTAACAGCGATGGCAACAAATGTATTTGCTTATAACTCAGAGAGCATAGAACATGAAAAGATGTATTCTGTAAGTTCTGATAGCATAGAATATGAGGATTTAATGGAATTAAAAGAAGATGTTAAAGCCATAAATAATGATTATGATTTAGAAGAGGAATTGATTTTCGAAACTGAAGTCGGTGAAATTATAAATAAATATAGTAATAATAAAATCGATTTCAGAGAAAAAGCAACATCTCTTAATTATAATGACAGAGAAGAGGTAATCGCTGAAATATTAAAGATATATGATCTAAGTTCTACAGATGAAAAATTAAAATTAGATATTTATGTTAGAGGTGCATTGGAAACATTAATAACTGAAAATCCTACTAGACAAACAATGAATTTAGAAAAAGCATTTAATTCAATATATGAAAATCAATATAATGAAAAAAATAACTTATCTTTGCGTGCTTCAAATCAAGATCATTTTGATTACCTTGATGCAATATGGTATGCGCATAATTACTATGAAAACTATAATAGTAACTATCCTGACTTAAGTGGACCTATAGGAGGAGATTGTGCAAATTTTGTGTCACAAATTTTACATTATGGTGGTTATAGAACTGACAATAAATGGTATATTAAAAGAAAAAATTATAAGTATAATAACCCAAAAGATATTACAGAGCTGAATTATAGTTGGGATTTAGCTGATCCTAGTCCATGGATCAGTGCTAAGTATTTTAATAATTACTGGTCAAATATTGTAAAAACTGAAACAATTGATGATGATGATTTTGTAAATAAAAATATGTTTAATAAGCTAAATTTTTTTAAAGGAGACACGGTACAGTTATTAAGAAAAAAATATTTTAGCTATTATGGTTATCATACAATGTATATCACCGATTATACTAACAATAGTAAAAATAATCGTGATTTCGCAATGACATATCATACAAGGAATAGAATAGACAAACCTTTAGTTGATGTTGTTGAAGCTTTTATGAATGGTGGAGGAAGTTACAAAGTCAAATTTTTTTAAAACACGATAAGAATGGTACTATATAAAATATGAATATAAAAATTTAATTGTAGTTAATCTTACAAATAAAAATTTATAAGATCATAAATGTAAGCTACACAGAGAATGACCTGAACCCCAAAATCCGGAATAAGGATGGAGGGGTTTTTAATTATGAATATTTAGAGATAAGGATTAATAGATATGAAAAAATTAGAACAAATAAGACAAAAGTCAAAAGAAATAAAAGATAAAATTGATGATACAGAAGAAAGACTAAGGCAACTAAAAAATCAAGAAAAAAAGATATTAAAACAAGACATAGTAAAAAGAAGAAAAGAAAGAACTCATAGGCTCATAACAAGAGGAGCAATTTTAGAAAGCCTTATAGAAAATGCAGAAGAACTAACAGATGAAGAAATAAAAATCCTACTAGAAGAAGCAACAAAGACAAAAGAATTTAAAGAAACACTAAGAATAATAAGAGAAAATTAGGAAAAATAAAATAATTAAATCTCCCTTAGATTTTCTAAGGGCGCAATTATACACCCTAAAGGGTGCTTGCGTCCTGCGGAGCCAAACCCTTGCAGGGAGCAACAACCATTCGCTTTTTAAAAGTCAAGGGTAAATAAACTCGCTAACGCTCGCCCTTGACTTTTAATATTTGAAATGAACAAAACAATTAAGCCGACATACTGAAACAACAAAAATTAATTCAGTAGTCGGCTTTTTCTATTCTATCATTTCAAAACGCTCATTCACAAAGAGGATATAAAAATCTATTAAGCCTCCACCTAAAACAACAAAAAATGAAAGGAAGTGATAAAAATGGCGGACAGTTTTCATTTTTCAGTAAACATAATATCAAGAGGAAAAGGCAAAAGTGCAGTAGCAAGTGCAGCATATATAAGTGGAGAAAAAATAAAAAATGAATGGGACGGAGTAACCCATGACTACACCAAAAAACAAGGAGTAATTAGCAAAGAAATATTTTTGCCAGATCACGCACCAAAAAAATATAAAGACCGAAAAACCTTGTGGAACTCGGTAGAACTTTTTGAGAAAAATTCTAATGCCCAACTTGCAAGAAACTTTATCATATCTTTACCAAAAGAGTTAAGCATAGAAGAAAATAAAAAGATGATAGAAGAATATGTTCAAAACAATTTTGTAAAAGAGGGAATGATAGTAGACCTAGCAATTCATGATGAAAGTAGAGATGGAAATCAAAATATCCATGCTCATATAATGACCATAGTAAGACCAATAAATGAAGATGGAACATGGGGGCAAAAAAGTAAAAAAGAATATATCCTAGATAAAAAAGGAGAAAAAGTTTTAAACAAAAATGGAAAACCTAAAACAAGAAAAGTAGAACTAACAACCTGGAATGATAAAGGCAATGTAGAAAAATGGAGAGAAAATTTTTCAGACCTTTGTAATGAATATCTAGCAAAAAATAAGATAGAAAAAAGAGTAGACCATAGGAGTTTTAAAAGACAAGGCATAAAACAAATACCAACAATACATCTAGGAGCAAGTGCTAGTGCAATGGAAAGAAAAGGAATAAGGACAGAAAAAGGAGATATAAATCGTGAAATAAAAAAACAGAATGAACTATTAAAAAACATAGGCAATGAAATAAAGAAAATAACATCTTGGTTAGCAGGCTTCAAAGATAAGCTAAAAGAATCATATAGGGAATATAAAGACCAAAGTAAAAAGCAAATCGAAAATGAATCAGGACTCTTTAACCTCTATGAATATTTAAGCTTCTATCAAGAAATGCAAGAAAATAATAGAGCTGAATTATCATTTTATGGGAAAAGAAACAAAGCAATCTATGATCTAAAAAGATATGCAAGTGGAATAAATTATCTAATAGAAAACAAAATAAAAACCATATCAGACCTACAAGGACATGTAAATAACCTAAGAAGTAAAAACTCTGAAATATATAAGACCATAAAAGAAAACAGTCAAAAGATAGAAGACTTTAATAAGTATTTAGCCTATGCAAAGACTGTAAGAAAAACAAAAGCAACCTACCAAGAATATGAAAGCAAGAAAATATTCAAAGAAAGCTTCTACAAAAATAATCAAAAGGAAATAGACCAACATATAAGGGCAAGAACCTTAATTGAAAAAATTAGTAGAAAGAAAAATTTAAGAGAAAAAGAATGGTTAGGAGAAATTAAAAACTTAGAAGATGAAATCAGTAAATTAAATACAGAGTCAGAAAAGATAAGGGAAAGATACAAGGAAATAAATCATATTAAATATGCAGTAGAAGTAGTAAATGAAGAATATGGTATTGACCTATCAATAGAAATTGACAAGGCAATTAAGAGGGGAGAAAAAGAAAGTATCATAGAGAAGATAAAAGAATATAAGCAAGATAGTGATAGTTTTAATAAAAAAAGACAAATGACTAAAGACTATTACAAAAATCAAGACAGATAAGACCTGGTAAAAATATCTTATCCAAGCTATAATATGACCAAGAAAATAAAGGCAGATCTAGGAGGTAATAGAGATGAATAAAAGGCAAGAGCTAATAGATGAACTCATAAAAGCAGATCAAGATGGAACATACAAAACATATAAAAGCACCGAAGAAATAAAAGCAATGAACAATGAGGAAGTGCAGATTATATATTCCAACATGAAAAACTATCTATCAGACAAAAGAACACACATAAACTACTAAAGGTGGAAAGGCATTGTAAGCTATTTTAATGTATAAAAGGTACAAATACCTAAGAAAGCTATATAAACATCAAAATAAAGCATTCCACCACCAAGAACAACCAAATAAAAACAATCAAAGGGAAGTATAGAAAAATTAAAGTATATACTTCCCTTTTTTTAATTCAAACAAAGGAGATAAGAAATGATAAACGAAGAAATAAGCAAAGAAGCAGGTCAAGCAGCACAAACCATAATAACATACACAATAAAGGCAGCAAAAGAATCAATCAACTTAGACAAAGAAATACGAAAAAAGATGAATGATACTTTAGAAAAAGTAAACGGAAACCTAAAAAGCCTTATGGGAGATGAAATGAAAATAAAAGACCTCTACAAAAAAGGACAACTAGAAAATATAAGCATAGATCAAAGCGACCTTAAAGACTTAAAAAAAGAACTAAACAAACTTGGAGTAAGTTTCTCAGTAATGAAAAACAAAGAAAGCAAAAACTATGAAATATTTTTCCAAGCCAAAGACATAAAAGTAATGGAATATGCCTTTAAACAAGTCATAGCCAAGGAAAATAAAAAAGAAAAAGAAAGTATTCTAAAACAAATAAAGAAATACAAAGACCTATCTAAGAGTAAGGATAAGACAAAAGAAAAAGTCAAAAGAAAAGTAAAAGAAAAAGTAAAACCAAGTAAAAAAGATATGACCAGAGAAATTTAAGGGAGTAACGAAAAGTTACACCCTTAAATAACCATAATAACAAGACTTCCGAAAAGCAGAAGTCCAGAATTCCGAAAATCGGAAATCAAGAATTTCGATTATCGAAAATCTGGAATATATCAATGTAGAAAGGATATAAAATAGAATAAACACAATATTTATGATATAATTAAAGCAGTTAAGAGGTCAAAGAGGTGCTTGTATGAATAAGAAAAATAACATAGATAGAGTTCATGATGATGTTTTTAATAGCATAAAAACATTAATGGATAAGGCAAGAAATGAAGTCGCAAGAGAAGTCAATCATCAGGAGATGAAAACAAAAAAGTCCTAGACCAAGCCCTTAAAGGGCAATGAAATAAATGAGACAGCCAAACAAAGAGTAAACCTCGGCAAGACACGTTATTATGTGGACAAGGTATTTTATAATTAAAGGAGAAAATATTATGAAAGGTGGTTTTAGAATTCTTCTTGCTATAATGATTTTATTTTCATTAACAGGATGTAAAGGGAAAACAGATGGAGATATTACAATTGATAAAGGTGATTCAAATAAATTTAGCCAAGAAGAAATAGATTCTGCAATTAAAGTAGTAAAGGATAATTTTTCATTCCCAGGCTCAGAATTAAAAGCAGTACGCTACGATGAAGCTAAATCTGATGATGTGATAAAAGAATTTATGGAATATGGAGCAGGCAAGGGCACTGATATAGATCCAAATAATATTATCGTTCTATTTTCAGAATTTGATGTGACTGGTAAAAATCCTGTATTAAGTAAGGATGAATACAAGAATTACAGCTGGACCTTAGTTCGACCAGACAAAGATGGGGAATGGAAGATAGAAGATCAAGGTTATTAAAAAATATAAGGAAAAATAAAATATAAATTATAAGGAGAAGTAGAGAAAAAATCTACTTCTTTTTTTATTGCAAGGAGGATTAGAATGGCAACAAACAAAAGATATTATTGGATAAAATTAAAAGAAGAATTTTTCACAGACAAGAGGATAAAAAGATTAAGGAGAATATCGGGAGGAGATACCTACACGATAATCTACCTAAAACTTCTACTACTAAGCCTAAAAGATGAGGGCAAACTCTATTATGACGGAGTAGAAAGTGATTTTATAAAAGAGTTAGCACTAACCATAGATGAAACAGACGATGATGTAATGGTTACAGTTAATTATTTAATCAATCAAGGCTTATTAGAAGTTGTAACAGAAAATGATGAATACTACCTAACTGAAATACCAAGCCTAATAGGATCAGAAACAGCTTCTACAAGGCGTTCAAGAAAGTCTAGAGAATTAAAAATGTTGCAATGCAACACCAATGCAACACATAAGCAACAAAAGTGCAACGGAGAGATAGAGATAGAGAAAGATATAGAGATAGATAAAGAGAGAGAGGGAGAGATAGATAAAAAGTCCACCCCCATTTTTTATGGAGAATTCAAAAATGTAAGGTTAAGCAAAGAAGAATATAAAAAACTTAATGAAAAACTAAACTCACACACAGACATAATGATAAATAAACTATCAAGATACATGGAAAGCAGAGGTAAGACCTACCAAAACCACTATGCAACAATCTTAAATTGGTATGAAGAAGACAAAGACAAACTAAGACAGAAAGGTTTAAATAAAAAAATGAACTATGATGTAGGAGAATATTTATAGGTAAAAAGAGGTGGAAAGCCACTATTAAAGACTTTAAGTCTAAAAAGGTATCAAAGTATGCCAGATATAATAAAAATACAAATATGACACTTAAAAGGCGATTAGAAAATTAAAAATCTAATCGCCTTTTTTTATTGCATGAAAGGATAAGCTATGACAAAAAGACAAACAAAATACATTGTAAAAAGAAATTATGATAATAGAAGAACAGATACGGACGCTTTTCTAAGACTAATAAAAAAATCAAGCAAATTAAATAAGACTAATGAAATTGAGTATAACAAATATAATATTGATAGCAATAAAAAAGAGTGCTATAATAAAAATAGTTTTAGAGAAAGTTGTGTTATTTCTGAAAACTCAAACAAGGAGGAATAGGAAATGATACAAACAAATTCAAATCACTTTTCATTCAAAGCTGCAATTTATTGCAGACTATCTAAAGATGATGAGCAGAAAGGAGAGAGTGCCAGTATACAAAACCAAAAGGAGCTTTTAGAAAACTATGTAAAATCAAGAGGTTGGAGTATTTACGATGTATATATAGATGATGGATATACTGGATTAAATACAAATAGACCGTCATTTCAAAGACTAATTAGAGATATTGAAAACAAAAAAGTAGATATAGTCATCACTAAGGACTTATCAAGGCTTGGAAGAAACTATTTGCAGACTGGATACTATACAGAAAATTTCTTCCCAAAGAACAATGTCAGATATATAGCTTTAAATGATGGAGTAGATACCTTTCAAGAAAACAATGAAATAGTTCCTTTTAAAAATGTTTTAAACGAGTTTTATTCAAGAGATGTTTCCAAAAAAATGAAATCTGCCTATATGACAAGAGCAAGGCAAGGAAAATTTATTGGTTGTCTTGCTCCAATAGGATATAGGAAAGACAATGATGATCCACATAAATTAGTAATTGATGATGAAACTTCATGGATTGTTGAAAAAATTTTTGATCTTGCTTTTAGTGGTTACGGAGTACAAGCAATTAGAAGAAGACTTTTTGAAGAAAAAATACCTACACCCACCTGGTGGAATAGAAAAAAAGGACTTAGAAATAAAAAAACTAAGTTAGAAATGACCGTAGATGGTGGAGAGTATTGGTGGGACTGCACAACCCTAAAAGAAATTATTGAAAACCCAGTTTATATTGGTCATATTGCTAGTCAAAAAGTTAATTATAAATTCAAAGTAGGTTGGTTATCCGATAAACCTAAAGAGGAATGGATAATCGTAGAAAATACACACGAACCAATTATTTCTGAAAATATTTATAATATAGCAAATGAAAAATTAAAGAGCAGGAGAAGACCATTTAAAAATGGAGAAGAAAGTATATTTGCAGGCATTGTGAAATGTCCCGATTGTGGAAAATCTTTAAATCTTGGAAGAAACAAATCGAAAAAAAGAGAAAAGTTACTCACTTGTAACACTTATAGAAGATATGGAAAGTCATTATGTAGTCAACATAGAATTTATTACGATACTCTTTATGAGATAGTGCTTAAAGATATTAGGAAAAATGCAGAAATAGCATTAAAAGACGAAAAAGAAATTATAAAAGCACTTGAAAGATCACGAGAAATTGATAATGAAGAAGAACAAAAATTTATTATGGATAAGATTTACGAAGATCAGATAAGAGTAGAAGACTTAACTAAAAAGATTGAAAGACTATATGATGACTGGATAGATAACAAGATAAGTGAAAGTAACTTCCAAAAAATTCTTGAAAAATCACAAAACGAACAAGATTATCTAAATCAAAGAATAGAAGATAATCAAAAATTGATTGTTAAAGACGATCTTGAAGATATTAATGTCAAAAAATGGATTGAACTCATAAAAAAACATAGGGATATAAAGAAGCTGGACAAAGAAACCTTAAACGAACTCATCTCAAAAATCTATGTTCACGAAAAAGAAGTAGTGAATGGAGAAATCACCCAAACAATTGATATTTACTACAATTTCATAGGAAATACAGACACACTACAAGTATTTTACAATCTCTAATTAGGCATAAAGCAGCTTATGGCTGGTGGGGGAATTGTACTAATCGGTATTAAATTAATTCCACTACTTGCAAATGCTTTAAATTAGGAGAAAGTCTATGTTTGGTATCTTTGACAAGCTAACTGAATTTTTTAAGGATATGCTACTCGGAGGTATCAAAGCAAATCTTGAGTCCATGTTCTTAGATATAAATGACAAGGTAGGAGTTATTGCAACTGATGTTGGAAAGACACCAATGGGTTGGAATGGAGAAGTATATAACTTCATAAAAAACATTAATGATAATGTGATTGTTCCAATAGCAGGTCTTATCATAACAGCAGTTTTATGTATTGAACTCATAAATATGGTTATGCAAAAGAATAATATGCATGATACAGATACTTTTGAGTTTTTCAAATATATTATAAAGATGTTTATAGCAGTCTACCTTGCAAGCCATGCCTTTGAATTTTCAATGGCAGTCTTTGATGTGGCACAAAATCTTGTAAACAAAGCGGCAGGGGTAATCACTACTTCTGCCACTGTTTCAGGAGATCAGATAGTTGCAATGGTTGATACATTAAAAGAAAAAGATGTTGGTGCATTAATAATGATATTAGTTGAAACAAGCCTTGTAAGGATTGCAATTCAATGTATATCTTTAACTATTACCCTAATAGTATATGGGCGTATGTTTGAAATATATGTCTACTCATCAGTATCATCCATACCATTTGCGACTATGGGAAATAAAGAATGGGGTCAGATTGGAACAAATTATATCAAGGGACTTTTTGCCTTGGGACTACAAGGTTTGTTTTTGATGATATGTTTAGGTATCTACACCGTTTTAATAAGAACGGTACAGATTACAGATATTCACGCAAGCTTGTTTAGTATATTAGGATATGCTCTACTACTTGGACTTATGATGTTTAAGAGTGGAACAGTTGCAAAAAGTATTATGAATACGCACTAGGAGGAATAAATGTTAAAAAAGAAAAATTGTGCTTTATTGGGACTTGGAATTTTATTAGGAGGAACTTATGAATTCTTAAAAGAGAAAAAAAGAAATGAAGAGATTAGAAACTTAAAGAGGAGAATAAATAGACTCGGAAGATGTCACAATGAATTTGTTATGTATCAAGGAGAATACAATGATAGAAATGAAGAAAAACAAGAAGAATTAGAAGAAAGAATTAGCTACCTAGAAGAAGAAACAATATCTAATTATGACCATATACTTGAACTTTCCAAAGAAGAAGTAGAGGGAGATTAAAATGGCGTATGTACCAATACCAAAAGATTTGGACAAGATTAAAACGAAGGTTGCCTTTAACTTAACTAAAAGACAACTTATAGGTTTTTCTGTGGCAGGAGTAATTGGCATACCAACCTATTTATTTATGAAGAAATATCTACCTAATGATGTTTCTATTATTGTAATGCTAATAGTAACCCTGCCAATCTTTTTTATAACCTTATATGAAAAAGACACCTTAACTTTTGAAAAATATTTTAAATTTTTCTATCTTCATAAGTTTTATCAACCAACTAAGAGAATAAGAAAGGAGGCATACCTTGAAGCAAAGAAAAAAGCAAATCAGCGACTTAAATCTAAGGGAAAAACAATTAAAAAAAGACCGAAAGGAAGTAAGAAGGCTAAAAACAAAGAAAGATCCAACAAATAGTCTTCTAAGTGTAATTTTAAAGAAAGAGAAAAAGAGATTTACTGTTGAGGACACTATTCCATATATAAGAATGTTACCAGAGGGCATTTGCCAGTTAGACGAAAAAAATTATTCAAAGACAATTTCATTTCAAGATATAAATTACCAGTTGGCATTGGAAGAAGATAGAGATTTAATCTTTAACCAATTTGCCAACTTTTTAAATTCTTTTGATCCAAGTGTACACATTGAACTTTCATATGTAAATCAATTAGGAAGAAATAAAGACCTACAAGATGCAATTAAAATTGCTGATAAGGGGGACTTCTATGACGATGTAAGAAAAGAGTTTAGAGAGATGTTAAAGCTTCAACTTACAAAGGGAAATAACGGACTTAAAAAGATGAAGTATATAACCTTTACAATAGAAGCCGATAACCTAGAGCAAGCAAGAGCAAAGTTAAATAGACTTGAAGTAGATATTTTATCTAACTTTAAATCTATGGGAGTAAGAGCAGAAAGCCTTGATGGCGAAGAAAGACTAAGACTTGTTCACGATATGTTAAATCCAGACAAGAACTTTGATTTTTCATATAAAGATTTGAAGAAGAAAGAGTCTACAAAATCACATATAACTCCCAATATCTTTAATTTTGCACCAGCAAATAATTTTAAATTTGGGAAATTCATTGGAGCTGTAAGCCATTTTCAAATACTTGCAAGTGAGCTATCAGACAGAATGTTATCTGAGTTTTTAGATATTGATGACAATATTTATGTAGCTTTTCATATAGATGTAGTTGAACAAGCAGAAGCTATTAAACTCATTAAGAGAAAGAACACAGACCTGGACAGAATGAAAATTGAAGAACAAAAGAAAGCTGTTCGTGCTGGATATGATATGGATATTATTCCTTCAGATATAAATACTTTTGGAGCTGATGTTAAGTCCATGTTATCTGACTTACAGAATAGAGATGAAAGGCTTTTTGTAGTTAGCATAGTAATGATGAATTTTGCTAGGACTAATCAAAAATTAGAAAATACCATTGCACAAATCTCATCAATTGCTAACAGACATAATTGTCAGGTAAAAAGATTATCTCATCAACAAGAGCAAGGACTTGTTTCTGTCTTACCTTTAGGAGTTAATCAAGTCGAAATAAAAAGATTTTTAACTTCATCATCAACGGCAGTATTTATGCCTTTTACAACAGAAGAGCTATTTATTGATTCGGCAAATTCTTTGTACTATGGCTTAAATGCCCTTAGCCAAAACTTGATTATGGCAGATAGGAAGAAACTAAAGAACCCTAACGGATTAATATTGGGTACACCAGGTTCTGGTAAATCTTTCTCGGCAAAGAGAGAGATGGCAAATGCAATTCTTGTAACAGACGATGATGTAATTATTTGTGATCCTGAGGGCGAGTATTCAAACCTTGTTAAACAATTTAATGGAGAAGTTATTAAAGTTTCAGCAAAGTCAAAGGACTATCTAAATCCACTAGATATAAATATGAACTATGGAGATGGGGACGCACCTTTAAAAGATAAGGCAAATTTCATAATGTCTATGCTTGAACTTGTAGTAGGAGGATCTGGTCTTACTGCTGCAGAAAAATCTGTCATAGATAGGTGCTTACCAAAGATATTTCAAAAGTATTTTGAAGACCCAAAACCAGAAAATATGCCTATATTAGGAGATTTATACGATATGCTCCTATCTCAAGAAGAGGGAGTTGGCAGGAAGCTCGCAACAGAAATGGAAATTTATGTTAAGGGAAGTCTTAATGTATTTAATAATAGGTCAAATGTTGACCTAAATAGGCAATTGCTCTGTTTTGATATAAAAGAGCTAGGAACACAACTTAAAAAAATAGGTATGCTTGTAATTCAAGACCAAGTTTGGAACAAGGTTTCCCTAAATAGAGGAAGCAAGTCTACTAGATACTATATAGATGAGTTCCACCTTTTATTAAAAGATCCACAAACTGCTTCATATTCAGTAGAAATCTGGAAAAGATTTAGAAAATGGGGAGGTATTCCAACAGGTATAACTCAAAACGTAAAAGACCTTTTAACAAGTCAGGAAATTGAAAATATCTTTGATAATACAGACTTTGTTCTAATGTTAAATCAAGCATCTGGAGATAGAGATATTCTTGCTAAGAAATTAAAAATATCGCCTTATCAGCTAAACTATATAACTAATTCAAATGCAGGTGAGGGACTATTATTCTTTGGAAATACCATTGTTCCCTTTATAGATAAATTCCCTAAAGACACCATGCTATATAAGCTGATGACAACAAAACCAGAAGAAGCTAAGTAGGTGTGATATGGATAAAAAACTAAAAAAAGATTTTCAAAATAAAATTATCCGAAATAGGGACGCTCCTGAAAAGAATATAGATAGTAAACTTGTTCATTCAGATGATTATACTAATAAGATTATTAAGACTAAGGATAGGTTCGGAGATAAAATTTCAGAAAAAGAATCTAAACTTATCCATGAGAATATATTAGCTAAAGATCAAAAACAAGATAAACTAAAAGATTTTCAGAAGGCTAAAAACAAGGAAAGAATCAGAAAAGAAGTTTTAAATAATAAGAATAAGGCTGAAGAAACAAAACAAGCTAATCTTGAAATAAGGACAGATGAAAGCTTTAAACTTGATGAAGACTTAGATGTAGACTTTAAAAAAGTAAATTTTGATAGTGAAAACAGTAGAAATATTAATTCTAATAAACTAACAACAGATGATATTTCAGCTAAGTCTCAACCAATAAGCAATAAGAAACCATCAAGTAAAAGACAAGTTCTTAAAAATTATGAGGATAAACTTATCCATAGTAAGGATAAATTCCAAGACAAAATCAACGAGAAAGAGTCTAAGCGAATCCATACAAGTGAAGAAAAACCTATTGAAGCAAAGAAAAGTAAGAGAATATATAGAAGAGATAAGCTTGTTAAAGATGAAGTAAGCAAGAACGATAGTAATGCTAATATCGATAAAAAACAAAAGCAGAAACTTTATCAAGAAAAGAAGTTTAGAGATAAGGAAAAAATTTCTAAAGAAAAAGATAAAGAAAGTAAGCTAAGCGAAATTGATACAGAAAAAACTTTAGATAATCCTGAGATTAAAGAAAATAATCAAGAATTTATAAAAGATGAAAAAGAAACAAGCCTTAAACCTTCAGAACAAAAGAAAGTTAACAAAAAGAAGACTTACTACAAAAGAAAAAATTATGAAAGTGATAAATTCACTCGAAAGAAAATCGATGACTTAAAAAGTGAATCTAAGAAAGTTACAACGAAAGATTCTAAGAAAGCACAAGATGTTAAAGATTTTATCTCAGATAAAAAGATTGGTGAGCTTGAAAAGTCTAAAAGCAAGCTAAAGGATAATATTTTAAAGAATAAAACTAAAGGAAGTCTATCTTCTGGGGTTTTATTATCTGGAGCTAAGTCATCAGAGTTAGTGAGAGATTATTTAAGTTCAGGATCGGACAATACTGGTGTAGAATCTGGAGAAAAAGTCGCTAATGTAAGCTCTAAGCTTCAGCATGGAATAAGGAAATATAAGTTAGACAAAAAGAAAAAGTCCTTAAAAAAGTTATCTAAACTTGATAAGAAAATAAGAAAGAGAAAAAGCAAGTTGGAGTTTAAAAGTGGCTTGGAAGATTTAAAAAAGTCAGACGCCTATATAAAGAAAAATAGATTTAAGAAGTTTTACCAGAGAAAGCAAATGAAGAGCATGATAGCTAAAAAGCACGAAACAAGACTGGTAGATCGAGTTAAAAAAGCTATTTTAAGTTTAGGTAAGGCTTCTAAAGAGCTTATCGTAAGAAAAAGTAAGATGATTCTATTTCTAGTAATAGGACTAGGTCTTATGCTATCAATCATGATTGGTGGTGGGAGTGTTGGTATGAGTGGATTAAGTAACTCTGTTAACTCAGTAATGACAACAACATACTTATCACAAGATACAGTTCTAAGTGAAGTTAATCAAGAATTTTCATCAATGGAATATGACCTACAATCACAAATAGAAAGTGTAAAAACAAGTCATCCTGGATATGACGAATATATCATAAACAAAGAAGGAGAAATTGGTCATAATACTCATGAACTTTTATCCTATATAACTTCAAGATATGGGGAAGTAAAATCAGCATCTGAAGTAAAAGGAATTTTAAAAGAACTTTTCGATAAGATGTATAAGCTTGACTTTAAGGAAGAAATTGAAATTAGAACAAGAACAGTAGCAAGAACTAGATATGATAGTCGTGGCAATCCTTATACTAGCTATGAAAAAGAAGAGTACGAATATAAAAAGTTAATTGTAACTTTAAAGAAAAAAGAAATGGATGAAGTTGTTAGGGAAATATTTAAAGATTATCCAGACAATGTAGTTCATTATGAAGCTCTTCTTGAAGCTAAGGGAAATATGGGAGATGTTTTTGGAACAGGTAATGGGGACTTAGGAGAAATAGTAGATAATCCAAACTTTGGAAATCCTGGTCTTGCTTTTGATTCAGCTACTGCAAAAGCCTTATTTAATGAAGCAGAAAAACATATAGGTAAAAGATATGTGTTTGGAGCAAGTGGACCATCTAACTTTGACTGCTCAGGTTTTGTATGTTGGTCATTTACAAAGTCTGGTGTAAAGAGAATGCCAAGAACAACTGCATGGAGAATATACAAAGACTATTGTAATCCAGTAAGTCCAAGTGAAGCTCAACCTGGAGATATTATATTTTTCCACTCAACATATAACAGTGGAACACCAATATCTCACGTAGGAATATATGCAGGTAACGGAATGATGATTCACGCAGGAGATCCAATTCAATACACATCAATAAATTCAAAATATTGGAAATCACACTTTTATGGTTTTGGAAGACCAAGATAGAAGGGAGATATTATGTGAACAGGAAGCTTATAAGTATTAGAAACAAAAAGAAAAAAATAGAAGAGAAATTAAAAAATCTAAATGCAAAATACAAGGAAATTTGCGATGAAGAAATACAAGTTGAAAATGAAGAAATAATTGTAACTCTTAGGAGGAACAATATCAGCTTGGAAGAATTAATGGAGAAAATCAATGATAGAAAAAGAGAAGAAAAATTAAAAGAAAAGGAGAACATTCATAATGAAGAAATTTAATACGAACAGACTAAGAGCCTTTTTTATGGCTCTTTTATTAATTTTGACATCAACTGTGCATACAAGTGCATTTGCAAAGTCTGATGTTACTTGGACGGAAGATGATTTTATGTATTCCTCTGAGGGAAATATAATAGCCTTTAGTGATAAGGGCTTAGAAAAGAAAGAAAAGACAAATGTTCTAGTATTTCCTGAAGGAACGAAATCTATAAATGGAAATTATTCTTTAAGTCATTCAAACGATGAACTTAGATATAAAAGAGAATTTGGACGTGGCAAACATTGGGATAAAGTAATTATTCCTGATTCTGTTAAGCATTTAGGTTATGCTGCCTTTTACGATGCAAGTATAGACGAGGTAAAACTATCAAATAGTCTAACTTATCTTGGTGGTTTAGCATTTTTCAATTGTGGACTTAGAGAAGTGACTTTACCTGATACTTTGGTAAATATTGAACATAATGCTTTTGAAAGAAATAACCTCCAAGAAATAACTATACCGAGGTCTGTGAAGACAATTGAACAGTATGCTTTTTCAAGAAATAAACTGCACACTGTAAAAGTTTTAGGCAATCCAAACATTAACAGTAAAGGAGTATTCCATAATCAAGATGTTGAATATAGACCAAAACAAAATCCATTTTACGAAAATCATTTTGGTTTCAACGGAAATCAAGGATTCAAATCTATTCCTAATGGATTAAGGTTTGAAAATGGAGAGTTTGTCTTTGATAAGAACGTAGATAGTGTAGAACTTGAATTTGATTATAACAATGATATGTATCAAGGAAAGATGACTATATACAATCCAAATAAATATTCCATTGGTACTCAAACTGATTTGACAGGACAAGATATTGATGAAAAGGACAACAAGATTGATGATTTAACTAAAAACATTAAGGACTTAGAAAATCAGATCAAAGACTTAAATGATAAGAAACAAGAAGATCAATCAAAGATAGATGAGTTAAAGGAAAAGTTAGAATCTTGCAAAGATAATGGAGAGAAACTAAAACAAGAAAAAGCTAGGCTAGAAGAAGAAATTAGAGATAAAGACAATAAGATTGCTCAATTGAATAAAGAAATTGAGGATCTTAAAAACTCCAATAATGATGAACTAATAGCAGAAATTACTCAGCTTAAAGATGAATTAAAAAGATTACAAGATGAAAATGCAAAACTAAAAGAAGATTATTCATCTACAAAATGGGAGTTAGAAGCTGAGAAAGAAAAGACAGATAAAAACGAAAATAAAATCAAAGAAATGCAAGAAAAGCTTGAGTCTTTAGAAGGAGAACTTGCAAAAAAGACTAAAGAAATTGAGGATAAAGATAATAAAATTAAGGGCTTAGAAAAAGCTCTTGATGAAAAAGATAATAAGATAAAAGATTTAGAGTCTAAAAAGAAAGAAACAGAAAATTCTAAGTCAGAATGCTGTAAGAAAATTGAAGAGCTTCAAAAGGCTATTGATAGTTTAAAAGAATCTTCTGAAAATACAAAAAAAGAATTAGAAGAGAAGATTAAAGGACTAGAAGGAAAACAAAAAGCTTCTGAAGAAGAAATTAAAAAGCTAAAAGAAGAGTTAGATAAGAAAATTGAAGAAGCCAAGAAGTTAATCGAGGAAGCAAATAAAAAAGCTAAAGAAGAACTTGAAAAGCAAGCTAAAGATGAAAAAGAAAAAAATATAAACCAAGGCTTATCTAAGAAATTAGATGAACTTCTAAAACTCCAAAAAGAAAACAAAGAGAAGAAAGAAGATAAGAAATCTCAAGATAAGAAGTGGGACGAACTTTTGAAAGCTGATGATAAGAACATCCTAAATCAATTTGATCTTAACAAGATGAAAAAGCAAGAGGAACAACAAGGTAAAAAACAAGTTAAAGATGAAAAAGAATTTGCAGTTTTCCAAGTAGACAAAAACTTCTATAACATTATCAACAAAGATGGTAAGACAACAGTCTATATGGACGTAAAAACTTATGTAGACCAAGGAAGAACTATGATTCCAGTAAGATATATTGCATATACTCTAGGTTTTAATGTTGAGTACGACAACTCTACTCGTGAAGCTATTTTCTCAAATAAAGAGAATAATATCCTAGCTAAAAAGACATTAAGACTAAATATTGATACTGGTGTTATGAAAGATTCAGATGGAAAGGTCTACAATTCAGATGTTAAGCCAGTGATTATAAATGGAAGAATTCATGCTTCAATTTCAAACATTGCCAAAGCTTTTGGAGCAAGTCATGGAGATATTAAAGATGGTAAAAACCAAACAATAGAATGGGACAATGATAGAAAAGCAGTCTATGTATTTAAAAATGTAAAATAAGAAAGGATAGAAAAATGAATATGAGCATTAAACGAGGAGTAGCCATAGCGTTACTCCTTTTTACATTTACAGTACCAGTAACTACATTTGCAATGACAAATGAAGGGCAAATAGAAAATCAAAGTGAATCAATATATGAACCACAAAAAGAAGAATTTGAAAAAATGTTGAAAGACGATGTTTTTACACCATCAAAAGAAGAAATTCCTTATCAAGATGTTCCAAGAATACCAGGAAATACAAGTGAAGCAAATAAGCCTTCAAATAATCCTCCGAAGAAAACACCACTTGTAAAAGGTGGTAATACAAAGGCAGTAAATAATCTTGCGACACAGGAAAATAAAGCAAGAGGTTCAGTAATTGAAAATGTAGATAGGAATGGAAAAGATATAACACCAAGTGGAGACACAGAAAAAGATAAAGAAAATCCAGTAGATGTAAGACAATTTTTAACATTTCAAACTAAAAGTGGAAAAACTATGCACCTAATAGTGGATCACTCATCAAACCAGGATAATGTAAGATTATTAACAGAAGTAGGAGAGCAAGATCTACTTAATATGATTGAATCAGAAGATAAAAACACTATAAAGGTTGAAGAGCCTAAGAAAGAAGAAGTAAAAAAAGAAGAACCTAAGACTGTTCCAGTAAAAGAAGAAAAGAAAAGCGGGATAGGTTCATTTCTAATTGTTGCACTTGTAATTGGAGGAGTTATAGGAGCGGGATATTATTTTAAAGTAGTTAAAGCAAAAGAAGATAAAATGTTGGAAGACTTTGAAGAAGATGATAAGGATTATATTAGTGAGTCAGAAGATGAATCTGACAATGAAGAAAGTAATGAAGAATCTTTAGATGAAGACGATGAAGATGAACTATTATAATAATTTTTAAAAGTTTGAGCGAGAGAGAAATCTTTCGCTCTTTTTTTATTTATGGAGGTATTAATGAAGTTAGTAATAGCAGAAAAGCCAAGTGTAGCAGTTACAATTGCAAAAGTAATTGGATCAAGAACAAGAAAAAACGGATATTATGAGGGGAATGGATACATTGTTTCTTGGTGTGTCGGTCATTTAATTCAAATGGCAAGTCCAGATAAGATAGACGAAAAATGGAAGAAATGGACAATAGACACTCTTCCTATAATCCCAGAAGACTATATTTATGAAGTATCTAAAAGCACTAAGAAACAATATGGAGTTTTAAAGAAACTTTTAAACGATAAGAACATCGACACAGTTATAAATGCTTGTGATGCTGGTAGAGAAGGAGAACTTATTTTTAGGCTTGTATATAATCAAGCTAAATGTAAGAAGAAGATTCAAAGACTTTGGATATCTTCAATGGAAAACAAAGCTATTGAAGATGGATTTAGAAATCTTAAAAACGGAGAAAACTTTGAAGACCTATATAGATCAGCAAGTGCAAGAGCAATTGCTGATTGGCTGGTGGGAATGAATTTAAGTAGGCTTTATTCTTGCATTTATAAGGAAACATATTCAGTTGGTAGAGTACAAACACCAACTCTATATTTAATAGCTAAAAGAGATAGCGAAATAAACCTATTTAAGAAGCAAAAATATTATACAGTTGACATATCTTATGAAGGATTGAAACTTGTATCAGATAGGATTGATAGAATTGAAGTTGCAGAACAACTATTAAATCTACTAGAAGATGAAATAGTTATTACAGAGGTAGAAGATAAAGAGGTAAGCACAAAACCAGATAAGCCTTATGATCTCACTACCTTACAAAGAGAAGCAAATAAATATTTTGGATATTCAGCAAATGACACTTTAAACCTGGCACAAGGCTTGTATGAAAAAAAGCTAATCACATATCCAAGAACAGATAGTAGGTATTTAACCGATGATATGGTTAATACTATGAAAGAATTATTAGAAGGACTTGAAGATGATTTTAAAATCAATGAATCAAATTATAAGTCTATTTTTAATTCATCTAAGGTTACAGACCACTATGCAATTATTCCTACTATATTAGGTATTGGAAAAGCTAAAGATATATCTGATAAAGAAAGCAAAATCTATAATCTAATTAAGAATAAATTACTTGCTTCATGTTCGGATAACTTAAAGGAATCTAGTAGAAAAATCAAATATGAATATGACAAGTTTAACTTTAATGCAAGTGGCAAGACTATAATCGATGAAGGTTATGCCAAGTATTTAAAGCCTTATGGAAAACAAAGACAAGAAAATGAATTACCAGATGTAAAGACTGGAGATAAAATTAAGCTAACTTCTAAAAATATATCGGAGAAATTTACCAAAGCTCCAAGTCATTATAATGAAGATACACTTTTAAAGGCTATGGAGAATGCAGGAGTAGAATCCTTGGATAAAGACATAGAAGTAGAAAGAAAAGGCTTAGGAACACCAGCTACAAGAGCAGGAATTATTGAAAATCTTATCCATAAGGACCTTATAAAAAGAGATAAGAAAAACTTACTTGTAACAGAAAAAGGCAATAGACTTGTATCGATTGTAGAGGATAAGTTTAAGTCGGCAGAAACAACTTCTGAATGGGAAATGAAACTTGCAAAGATTAGCTCTGGAAAAGTAGATAAAGAAGACTTTTTAAGAGAAATTGAAGATAGTATAAGGGAGCTTGTAGATAGGTACAAGAATAATCTAAATGAATAAGGTGAAGATATTAGAGCTTTTCGGCGGCATAGGTGCTATTAGAAAGGCTTTTATTAATTTAAAGATACCTTATGAAGTAGTTGATTATGTAGAAATAGATAAGGCTTGTGTTAAATCATATAACGCACTTTATGGAGAAGACTATAAGCCAAAATCAGTTGTAGGATATAAAGCACCTAATGAAAAGATAGACTTAATTATGCATGGAAGTCCTTGCCAAGACTTTTCAAGAATAGGAAAAAAGCAAGGAGGAGTTAAGAATTCAGGAACTAGATCAAGCTTACTATTTGAAACAATTAGAATAATCAAAGAAATGAAAGATAAACCTAAATGGATAATTTGGGAAAATGTAAAGGGAGTCCTTGATAGAAATATGAGGGACTCCTTTTTTATTTATCTAAAAGAGCTAGAAAACCTTGGATATAAAAGCAAATATGAAATCTTAAATGCAATGGACTTTGGGATACCTCAAAAAAGGGAGAGGATATTTGTTGTTTCATGTCTTGGAGCAAATAATTTTTCTTTTAATAAATTGGAGAGGAAAGAAACAAGACCACTAAGTGAATTTTTAGAAAAGGATGTAAGTGAACTTTATACAATGACCCAACCTTATATGCTGAAATTTTTAAATAAATGCATAGATAACAGTTTTAGAGGGCGACTAAAAGTTATTAAAGATTTTTCTTATACTATTTCTACAAAACAGATGAGAGTACCTAATTCTGGAATAATAGATATTGGAAACGGTCAATATAGGTATTTAACAGAAAGAGAATGCCTAAGACTCATGGGTTTTGATGATAGTGATATTGACAAACTAGAAGAAGTACATCCAAGAAGAAAAAATTGCACCTCAAGTAAACTATATAAGCAGGCCGGCAATTCTATTGTGGTTGATGTTTTAATGGCTATTATAAAAGAAATTCAAAGAATGGAGGTAGGAAATGCAAGTAAATGATTTTAAAAATATACAAGAAGCAATAAAGTATGAAGTGTTACAAGAAGAAAAAGAATATTTAAAACTCTTAAAAGTTATAGGCAATAATCAGAAATATGATTTTTCAAGCCAACTAAGTATATATAACAAAGAACCTGAAGCTATAGCTTGTGCGACTTTTGATATGTGGAAGAAATATTTTGGCAGAGTTGTTATGAGGGGTCAAAAGGGTATTCCAATTTTAGTTGGAAGTGATGTAAATCAAAGAATTTCATATATTTTCGATATTAGTCAAACCACATCAATGGATAGGAATATCAATGAGGTTAGCTTATGGCAGTTTGATCACGAAAACCATAACGAGGCTTTAAAAGAAATAATAAATGCTTCTTCATTTGAAGCTAGTGATTCACTTAATGAAAATATATTTTCTTTAAGTCGAATTTATGGAGATGAATATATTAACTTGGCTCTTGCTGATTTAAGGATAGATATAGAGGATAGACTTAGCTTTGAAAAGTTTATGAGAGACTCAATATCCTATGCGGTAGCTAATAGGTTTAATACAGTCTACCCTATGGATATGGAAAATTTAAAAAATAATTTTTCTAGGATTAATACAATTTCTTTAGAACAGATAGGTCTTGTAATATCAAGGATTAGCGAAGATATTATAGATAGCACAATAGAAAAATCTAAGGAAATGGATCGTGCTAGGCTGCTGACAGAAAGGGCCGATGCCGACTATAATAGAGATATAGAAAATACAAATGAAGATAGAGGAGGTCAAAATGATTTATATAGACGAGATGATAGGTCAAGAAGTAGAGATGGACGAGTTTTCACAGATGGAAGCGACAGAGGAAATAGCGATGAAGATCGAAGAGAAAGCCTTGGATATGATGGAGAAGGATCTGGAATTTATGGAGAGATTTCCGAATCCGACTTACGCAGTCCTAAGACTGTCTTACCTAGTAGGGAGCGAGGACATGGAGAACTGGAAGAAACTTCAGGAAATGTACGAGGAGAAAACACTTTTGAACCATCTGAAGGAAATTCAAGATCAGGCAGTGGACTTTATCAAGAGAGAGAAAGTCAAGATGATGAGAGCACAAGGATTGACAGAGAAGATGATGAGAGAGAATCCAGAGGAATACCAAGGACAGATGAACAACTTGATGGCAACAGTGAAGAGAATGGCAATCAAGGAATACGTGGAAGCTTAGAAAATGAAATAAGCCAAGAAAAGGAAGCTGATGAAGCTTCTTTTTTTGATGGCAACAATATTGAAAAAAGAAAAGACTACTGGATTGTAGAATTTAATGAAAACCACGAATTAGTTCCCGATTATAGTGGGCAGATAGTAACTAAAGACTTAATTAATGTCCTAAGACAAAGGGATATTGATGTTAAAGACCATAATCAAACTCTTGGAGAAAATGAATTTGGAGAAATGACTGATGATTATATCGGATATTTCAAATTCTATTTTGACCACTATGTAGACGGTGAAGTTATCGAGCACTATAGGATTGACCTTGGTGATGGTGAAGAAGTAAATGAGCGTGAATTTTCATATTTAGAAGAGCAGGTTGCACTAAGCGAGGAAAAATCTTTACAAGAAGAAATTAAAGAAAAGATAGAGCCTAAATTTAAGATAGGCGATCAGGTTAGATATAAAGATAAGGACTTTACCATTACAGATTTTGATGAACTAAGTGGAGGACTTAAAACTGTCACTATCAGAGATAATATGGAATATATGGGAGGTATGATTAGGGGTTTGGAAGTAATTCCATACAGAAACGATTCATACCTTGAAGAAATCTTTGAAAATCTAAGTCAAACACCAGAAAAACTAGCAGTAAAGGTTGGTAAGGAATTTATTTTAGAAGATGAGAAGATCTTTAATGGAATTAACTTGATTGAAACTGGAACTAAAGTAGAAGTTAATGGGAAAGAATTTCCTTTATTTAAGGGCGAAACATTTGAAGAAAGTAGAAAGATTGATGATATTTTAGATAGTGGAAATTATGAAATATATAAGTTATCTGAGTATGAAAAACAAACTGAAAGACAAGTAGTGCAAGAAAGCTTTATTGATAGCCATAATCCTGAAATTGACCAAATGATGAATAGGTACAATGTCCCAAGAGAAGCAGCCGAAAACTTATTGAGGGGAAAAGAAGATTTAAAGAATCTAGGCTATGAACTTAATAAGGAAAGGATAAGTTTTGCTAGAAATTATGACTTGAAAAATCATATCTACTCAGAATACCTTACACCATCAGAAAAGCTAGATAAAAATATCAAAGCTATTAAAATGCTAAAAAGACTTGAAAATGAAAATAGGAGTCCAAGAGAGTATGAACAAGCATATCTTGCTGACTATTTAGGTTGGGGAGGTCTTGCCGAAGTTTTCGATGAAGAAAAGGGAGGACAATGGCTCGAAGCAAGAAATATTTTAAAAGAAAATCTAACAAATGAAGAGTATTTGAATGCTAGAGAGTCTACCTTAACATCGTTTTATACACCTAGAAAAGTAATGGATGGAGTATATAAGACTCTAACAGATATGGGATTTAAGACTGGGAATATCCTTGAACCATCTGCAGGGGTCGGTAATTTCATTGGTAATATGCCAAGTGAAATACAAGGCTCTAAAGTATATGGAGTAGAAAAAGATAGTCTAAGCGGAAGAATAGCAAGAGAACTTTATCCTGAAGCTAATATTCAAATTAAAGGCTTTGAAGAAACAAACTTCTCAAATAACTTTTTCGATTTAGTTATAGGAAATGTTCCCTTTGGAGATTTTAAAGTTAACGATCGTGAATATAACAGAAATAACTTTCTGATTCACGATTATTTTTTTGCAAAGTCAATAGATAAGGTTAGGAATGGAGGAATTATTGCCTTCATAACATCATCTGGAACTATGGATAAAAAAGATGAATCTGTTAGAAAATATATTAATGCAAGATGTGAATTTTTAGGAGCTATGAGGCTACCTAATACAACATTTAAAGGACTTGCTGGTACAGAAGTTACTTCAGATATTATTTTCTTAAAGAAGAGAGATTCAGTTATAGAAAGAGATGACGATTGGATACACCTAGCAACTGATAAAAAGGGTTTAACCTATAATAAATACTTTGTAGATAATCCTCAAATGGTATTAGGGGATATGAAAGAAGTATCTGGAAGATTTGGCAATACTATCACTTGTGATGCAAAAGAAGACGAAAATCTAAAGGATTTAATGGATCTTGCAAGTAAGGAAATATCTTCAAATTCAAAATATGAAGAGGTCGAACTGTTGGAAGATGAAGAATTAAGTCTTCCAGCAACAGATGATGTTAAGAATTTTTCCTATACCATTATTGACGAGGAAGTCTACCTAAGAGAAAACTCAGTCTTAATCAAGCAGAATATATCAGAAAAAAATAAAGAAAAGATAAAAGATTATCTTGATGTAATGAATGCTTTAAAAGATGTAATAGAAAAACAAAAGGACGATTTTTCTGATGAAGAAATAAAAGAGTCACAAGCAAAGTTAAACGAAGTCTATGATAACTTTTCAAAGAAACATGGCTTTATTAACTCCTTATCAAATACTAGAGCTTTAAAGGAAGACTCAAACTTTCCTTTGGTTTCATCAATAGAAATACTTGATGATGAGGATAATTTCAAAGCTAAGAGTGATATATTCTCAAAAAGAACAATAACAAAGGCAAAAGTAGTAGACCGTGTAGATACTTCCCTTGAAGCCTTAGTCTTATCTGTTTCACAAAAAGGATATGTAGATTTTGAATATATGGAATCTATCACTAACAAAGATAGGGACACCTTAATTGGTGAACTTGAGGGCGAGATATTTTTAGATATTAAGGATACAGACCTAATAAATAACAGAATGCCCTTTGAGAACTTTGACAATGACGATCCCTTTCATTTTTCATATGTATCAGCTGATGAATATTTAAGTGGAAATATTAGAGAAAAGATTGGCTATCTCAATTCATATATCGGAGAAATTGAAAATGTAATAGATTTAGCACCTTCTGAAAAGAAAGACACATTATTAAACGAGTTAGGCAAACTTAAATATCAAAGAGAAAAATTACAAGAAGTTATGCCTGAAGAACTAACTGCCTCTGATATAAATGTAAGGTTAGGAGCAACTTGGATACCTCAAAAAGATATAGAAGACTTTACTTTTAATCTTTTAAAAACCCCAGGTTATGATAGGTGGAATATAAATGTTAGGTTCTCGCCACACACAAGTGAATGGAATATTGAAGGTAAAAGCGTTGACTCGGCTAATGACCTTGCTAACATGACTTATGGTACAAGTAGAGTGAATGCCTATAAGCTAATTGAAAATGCTCTTAATCTAAAAGATACAAAGGTATTTGACCAAGTAATAAATGATGATGGTTCGAAGACTTCTGTATTGAATAAAAAAGAAACTATGCTTGCAAGTCAAAAGCAGGAACTGATTAAGGAAGAATTTAAGAATTGGATATTTGAAGATCCTGATAGAAGATATAGGTTAGAAAAAATTTATAATGAAAAATTCAATTCAATTAGAAATAGAGAATTTGATGGTTCTAACTTAACTTTTGATGGAATGAATACTGAAATCAGACTACGAGAACATCAGAAAAATGCCATAGCAAGGACTTTATATGGTGGAAATACACTACTTGCCCATGTAGTTGGAGCAGGAAAAACTTTTGAAATGGTAGCTTCTGCCATGGAATCTAAAAAGTTAGGACTTGCAAGTAAATCATTATTTGTAGTTCCTAACCATCTAACCACTCAAATTGGTAGAGAGTTTATGCAATTATATCCGTCAGCAAATATTATGGTGGCCGATAAAAAAGATTTTCAACCAAAAAACAGAAAAAGATTTATTGGTAGGATTGCAACGGGAGAATATGATGCGGTCATCATAGGACACTCTCAATTTGAAAAAATACCAATGTCTAAGGAATACCAGGTAAGGCATATACAAGACCAAATAGATGATATAGTTTCCTTTATTGGCGAAAATAAAAGAAATAGAGGAGAAAATTTTACAGTAAAACAACTAGAAAAGACAAAGAAGAAACTCTTGGTAAGACTTGAAAAACTAAATGATGACTTTAAAAAAGATGATGTAATAACCTTTGAAGAACTAGGAGTAGATAAGTTATTTATAGACGAAGCTCATAATTACAAAAACTTATTTTTGCATACCAAGATGAGAAATGTTGCAGGTATCGGTCAAAGTGAAGCCTTTAAGTCTTCAGATATGTATATGAAATGTAGGTATATGGATGAAATGACAGATGGCAAGGGAGTTGTTTTTGCTACTGGTACACCAATATCAAATTCAATGACTGAGCTTTATACTATGCAAAGATACCTTCAATATGACGATTTAAAGGCAAGAGGATTAGAACATTTTGACGCTTGGGCTTCTACTTTTGGAGAAACAGAAAACACCTTTGAATTATCTCCAGAATGTACTGGATATAGGCAAAAGACAAGATTTTCAAAGTTTTATAATTTGCCAGAACTGATGAGCATGTTTAAAGAAGTAGCAGATATAAAGACTTCAGATATGTTAAATTTGCCAGTACCAGAAGCAAACTTCGAAGTTATTAAAACAAAACCTACTGAGGAACAAAAAGAAATATTAGAAGCTATTTCAGAAAGAGCTGACGCGGTTAGAAATAACCAAGTAGAGCCAACAGAAGATAATATGTTAAAGATTACAAATGATGGTAAAAAACTTGCCCTTGACCAAAGATTAATAAATCCACTACTTCCCGATGATCCTAATTCAAAGGTTAATGTATGTGTAAAAAATATCTTTTCGATCTGGGATAAGACAAAAGAAAATTCATCGACCCAATTAGTATTTTCAGATATGTCTACACCAAAAGGAGATGGAGAATTTAATATATATGATGATATTAAAAATAAGCTAGTAAATATGGGAATACCAAAAGAGGAAATAGCCTTTATCCATGAAGCAGATACAGACAAACAAAAAGATGAATTATTCTCCAAGGTAAGAAGAGGAGAAGTAAGAGTATTATTAGGCTCTACTCAAAAAATGGGAGCAGGTACAAATGTACAGAACAAATTAATAGCCTTACATGATTTAGACGTTCCGTGGAGACCGTCTGACCTAGAGCAAAGAAGTGGTAGAATTGTTCGCCAAGGTAATGAAAATGATAAAGTTAATATCTTTAGATATGTAACAGAGAATACCTTTGACGCCTATTTATGGGTGCGACATGAAGTCGCTTAATTTAACTGTTTGGCATGATGACCAAACCAACTATTCCGTTAGTTGAGCCGAGTATCGACTGCACTTAGGTGTGGTAAGCCGATATTAAAGTAACCCTACTTGAGGTAAAACCGTGAGGAAATACCGAAACTGCCAGCAACAAGGTGGTTAGGGAGCGAGGCTTGATAATATGGCTAACATATGTGAACTACTGATAAATGTCGTTAAGGCGAATAGGCTAAAGTTGCTGATAAGCCTGAACCAAAATGGTGTGTAGTCGGATAATCCTTTCCACAGTGGGATTACACGGACAAAAAGACTACCGGCAGAGAGGTAGAGCCTAAGTTATCAATGTTAATTAAGTGAAACATGGTAAGCCTGTACTATTGCCATAAGGCAAGGCAAATCGTAAGAAATGCTGATAATCGTGCAGGTAAAGGAGAATGGAAAAAGCGAATGCCATCTTGTAATGAGATGGATAGGGGTTCAAAATTTGCCCTAACTTGAAAGAGTGCAGACTTCCATTTGGTTTTTAATCACAAGAGAACTTGTAGAATTTTTGAAAGGAGAAAGCAAATGAACAGTAAAATGTGTGCTACTACTAACAGAGCTAAAAACTGGGAAAGTATAGACTTTTCTCTAGCAGAAAGCTATGTTAAAAAACTACAAATGCGTATTGTGAAAGCGTGGAAAATGAGTAAATATGGAAAGGTAAAATCTTTACAACATTTACTCACAACTTCATTTTATGCAAAAGCCTTGGCTATTAAGAGGGTAACTGAAAATCAAGGCAAGAAAACAAGTGGTGTAGATGGCGAATTATGGCTAACACCACAGGCAAAGTATAAGGCGATAGAAAAGTTAAATTTAAGAGGATATAAACCTAAGCCTCTTAAAAGAGTGTATATACCAAAGAAAAATGGGAAGAAAAGACCTCTCAGCATTCCTACAATGACAGATAGAGCAATGCAAACCCTATATAAATTTGCACTTGAACCCATAGCAGAAACTACTGCTGACCCTAATTCTTATGGATTTAGGGCAAAAAGATGTACACAAGATGCTATCGAGCAGTGTTTTACATCACTCAATAAAAAGAAATCTGCAAAATGGGTACTTGAGGGAGATATAAAAGGTTGTTTTGATAATATAAGTCATGAATGGATATTAAATAATATCCCAATGAACAAGAAATTATTAAAACTCTGGCTTGAGTGTGGATATATAGAAAAACAAAAACTATTTCCAACAGAAACAGGAAGCCCCCAAGGCTCGCCAATATCACCTATTATTTCCAATATGGTATTAGATGGTTTAGAAAAAGCAATCAAAGAGAAATACCATAGAAGAACAGTAAATAAGAAAACATATTTCCCAAAGGTTAACTTTGTTAGATATGCAGATGATTTCATCGTTACAGGGGAAAGTGCAGAATTGCTTGAAAATGGTGTAAAACCAATCATTGTAAAATTCTTGGCTGAAAGAGGTTTAGAATTATCAGAGGAAAAGACACTCATAACACACATAAATGACGGTTTTGATTTTCTTGGAGTTAATATTAGGATGTATAAAGATAAGTTGCTTACAAAACCATCTGATAAGAACTTCAAGGCTATTGTCGATAAAATCAGACGAATCATAAAAGATAATCCGTCAATGAAACAAGAAATTTTGATTAGAAAATTAAATCCAATCATTATAGGTTGGGTAAACTATCATAAATATAATGTTTCATCTAAAGCCTTTGAAAAACTTGATTATGAAATATATAAAAGCTTGTGGACCTGGTGCGTTCGTAGACACCCAAAGAAAGGTAGAAAATGGATAGCTAAGAAATACTTCCATACCATTGGAAATAGAATCTGGACTTTCAGTGTAGCAACTGGCGACAGAATGGAAAATGGCGAGAAATACTATCTTCGTCTTAAATATGCTACAGACACTGATATTAAAAGATTTACCAAGATACAAGCTGAAGCAAATCCATTTGATGAAAATTGGCAAATATACTTTGAAGAAAGAGAAGAGTTAAAAATACGAAACGAACTTAAAGGACGTACAGTTATAAATAGACTGTATAAAACGCAAAATGGAATATGCCCTGTTTGTGGAGAGAAAATAACTATTGATACAGACTTTAGAGTACATCAAACAATTCAAAATAACATTACCCTTAAAACTTTAGTACATCCTTGGTGTCATAGAAAATTGCATATAAACGATGAAGAAAACACGCTGGCTCTTTAATTAGGGCTTATAAAAACTTGAGCCGTGTGAGGGGAAACTCTCATGCACGGTTCTTAGAGGGGAAAGGGATAGTAATATCCCTGACCTACTCGACCAGACAATAGAGAATAAGCAAAAATTCATTTCTCAAATTATGACTTCAAAAACTCCAGTAAGAGTTGCAGAAGATGTTGATGAAGCAAGTCTATCTTATTCAGAAATTAAGGCTTTAGCTACTGGTAATCCTTTAATAAAAGAAAAAATGGATTTAGATAATGAAGTTACAAAATTAAAAATGCTTGAAGCAAACTACAAGTCTAATAAATATAAGCTTGAAGATAAGGTAAATAAAATTTATCCTCAAAGTATTTTAAAAACTGAAATGGAAATACAAGCAGTTAAAGAAGATATTGCAAGTGTTGAGAAATTAGGAGAAGGAGATAGCAAATTCACTTCAATAAGTCTTAGGGGAAATAAAATTTTAGATAAGAAAGAAGCTGGAGAGAAGCTATTAGAAGAAATAAAAAAGGTAAAGATAAATGATAGCAAGGTTATTGGTAAATATAGAAATTTAGACTTACAAGTTTCATATAACTTTATGACTAATACTCACACCTTTAAACTTCTAGGAAAAGCAGAATACTTTGGAGAGTTTTCAAACTCTACTGATGGTAATATAACAAGGCTTGATAATGCCATTGAAAAAATGCCTTCAAGACTTGATAGGTTAAATCAAAACCTTGAAAACTATAAAGAATCTTTAGAAAATGCCAAAGTAGAATTGACAAAACCATTTGAAAAAGCAGATGAGTTAAGGGATAAGACCCTAAGACTAGCTGAGATTAATAAACTTTTAGATATGGGAGAAGTGGAAGAATTAGAAAACCAATCACCATTATTAGAAGATTTAAAAAGGGCGATAGTTGATTATTCTAACTATGAGTTTTCAGAATCTAATAGCTATGAAGACTTTGACAAACTATATCCTGATTTAAGCCATATAGGACTTGCCTATACAGAAACACCAGATGGTAAGCACTCTATTCAATATGAAGTAAATTTGGAAGAAAAAACATGGACTCAGTATGTAGATGATGTAGCTATTA
>NZ_AWXB01000013.1 GCF_000478985.1 Peptoniphilus sp. BV3C26 | reverse complement strand
GCCAATGTACTCAAGTAAGAAGAAAAGGAGAGCTTAGATGTTTGGAATATTCGACAAGATAGAAGAATTTTTTAAGGAACTTCTACTGGGCGGTATCCAAGCAAACTTAGAGTCCATGTTTCTTGACATCAACGATAAAGTTGGTGCAGTTGCAACAGATGTAGGAAAAACTCCCATGGGGTGGAACGGAGATGTATTTGCCTTTATCAAAAGCATTAACGATTCCGTCATTATTCCCATAGCGGGACTAATCATCACAGCAGTCCTTTGTATTGAGCTTATCAATATGGTAATGCAAAAGAACAATATGCATGATACGGACACCTTTGAATTTTTTAAGTACATCATTAAGATGTGGATTGCTGTATGGTTAGTATCTCATGCTTTTGAGTTTTCAATGGCAGTCTTTGATGTGGCACAACATATGGTAAATAAGGCGGCAGGGGTGATAAATACCTCTGCCACCGTTTCCGGAGATCAGATAGTGGCAATGATGGATACCTTAAAAGAAAAGGGGCTTGGAGAGCTTGTCATGATTCTCTTTGAAACCTCACTCATAAAGGTTGCCATAGAGGTAATTTCCATTGTAATCATGCTTGTGGTTTACGGAAGAATGTTTGAGATTTATGTTTACTCATCGGTTTCAGCCATTCCATTTGCCACAATGGGAAACAAAGAGTGGGGACAAATTGG
>NZ_AWXB01000012.1 GCF_000478985.1 Peptoniphilus sp. BV3C26 | reverse complement strand
AAGGTTTTACGACATTGATAGGTGCTTGGCAGCAACATAGGAATCTCACCTCCGCCTCTTATTCCAGACGAGCCGGCTTAAACTATTGAAGTATCATTATCACTACTTGCTTCATTGAACAGGTTGCCAAATCTGTTTTTATGTATTCTTATTTATCGCTCGCTTTCTTGTTTCCTTGATTTACTCAGTATTCATTAAACCGAAATTATTCTCAGCAGAAAGGTCATGGCGTAAGTCATAATCCTCCACAAGTAGATAAAGTCCTACCTTGGTCTATTCAGTTGTCAAGGAACAATTGCCTATTGGCTTTCAGAGAGATTTTCTTTTAAGTAATTCTTGAAAATAATTCTTCAATTAAATTAAGAGGACAGATCTCCCTTCAATTTATAAAGGAAAATCTGCCCCCATCTACAAGGCGTTTACTTTATGAATTCTTTTAAAAGCACCTTTAGCTTTTTAAGAATATTGTTTTTTCGCCATTGTATAGCTTGATAGCTCACTTTCTTACCTCTCGCTATGCTTGATAGCGTTTCATCATTGAAATATAATCGCTCTATGATGTCCCTTTCCTCATCGTTTAGTTTTGATATAGCATTTCTGACTGCCTCAATCATCATCTGTGTTTCAACAATCTTTTCTACATCAACGCTTTCATCAGCGATGTTATCTATAAAATGTCCATCATGATCCAAAGAGGAAAAGAAAAGCAGGTGGTTTTTTCTGTCCACCTGCTCTAAATACTTCTCGTGTTCTCGTTCTCGCCAGTAGACTTTATAAATATCTTCACTGACTTTTATCTTTTGCCCTCTAACATAAAGGTAATACTCTTTTGCCATAAGGTTTCCTCCATTTCTTTTTTGTCTATTTGTTTTTCAGACAAAAAAGGAGGACTCCTGCATCTTGGCATAAGAAGTCCTCTGAAATGAAAGAAATCCGTTCTTTCTTTTACTATATTTAATTGTTTAGACGAGTATATGGAAAGACAAGCAACTGTAAATTTTATAAGAAAAAGGAAGGATTTTGTTTTGAGTTATAACTTCAAAAAAATATACAGCCTCTATCATATCCCGTCCCTCCATTTTACAGCTAACTATTCCTCATAAATTAAGCCCTTCTACTATTTCAGGTATCCACGCACATAATAAAAAATCTTATGCTTGTACTTTTTCTTTGCTCATCTTATTTAGTTCTCCAAGCATCATGAAGATTCCAACAACAATCATAATAAAATCAACAAGGGGCTGTGTGAACCAAACAGCTTTTACTCCAAATACCATTGGCAAAAGAATCATTGAAGGGACAAAC
>NZ_AWXB01000011.1 GCF_000478985.1 Peptoniphilus sp. BV3C26 | reverse complement strand
CTTACTACTAAGAGGAGTGCAAAGAAACGAAATCGAAAGAGGCCAAGTATTAGCAAAACCAGGCACAATACATCCCCACAAGAAATTCCAAGGAGAAGTATACGTATTAACAAAAGAAGAAGGCGGAAGACACACCCCATTTTTTAACGGATACAGACCACAATTCTACTTCAGAACAACAGACGTAACAGGCAACATTGAACTACCAGAAGGAGTAGAAATGGTAATGCCAGGAGACAACGCAACATTCACAGTAGAACTAATAACACCAATCGCAATGGATGAAGGATTAAGATTCGCCATAAGAGAAGGTGGAAGAACAGTAGCATCAGGCGTTGTATCAAAATTACTCGACTAAAATTAAAAATACTAGGTGGCGGTAAGCCACCTTTTTTTATCAGCGCTCATAGCTCAGGGGATAGAGCAGCAGTTTCCGAAACTGTTGGTCAGAGGTTCGAATCCTCTTGAGCGCACCAAAAAATGGAGGTATGTATGAAAAATAAAATTTATGCCATATTATTAATTCTTATTTTAGGATCAGGAATAGGATATATGTACTGGTATATGGATGTAAGAAAACCGGATGAAACCAATGAAACAAAGAAAATAGAAAACCTTGAAACAGATAAAGAAAAACTGCAGGAAGAAAAATTTTCAGCACAGAATGTTTCAAAGGAAGAAGCGGAAAAACTTATGTCTGAAAATGAAGAATATGTTATAGTAGACATCTCAGAGCCAAAAGACTATGATGAGGGCCATATTGAAGGAGCTATAAATATTCCTGAGAAAACTATAAAATCAGGGGCAAAAATAAACCTCTTGGATAAAGAACAACTTATTTTTGTCTATATTAAATCTGGAGATGGAAAAGCTGCAGCTGATACTTTAGGTGAACTTGGATATAAAAATGTAAAAAATATGGGAGATTTAAGTGACTATAAGGGTCAACTGATTGAAACAAAGTGAGGTAATTATGAACGCGCTTTCAAATCTTAAAATTTTAGACTTTACAACTCTTTTGCCAGGACCTTATGCTTCAATGATTCTTGCAGACATGGGAGCTGATGTAATTAAAATCTCATCTCCTTCAAAATATGACCTCGTTTTAGAAGAAGGACCAAAAATTGATGAGAGATCGGCAAATTTATTGTGGCTTAACAGGAACAAAAAAACTTTAGCTCTAAATTTAAAAACAGAAGAAGCAATAAAAATTGTAGAAGAATTAATAGGTGAATATGATATTATCCTTGAACAATTTAGACCTGGTGTAATGGATAAATTAGGCTTAGGATATAAAGATTTAAAAAAGATAAATCCTAAAATCATTTATTGTTCCATAACTGGATACGGACAAACAGGTCCTTATAGAGATAGGGCAGGACATGATATAAACTTTCTTGGTAAGTCAGGTATTATGAGTTTTAGTGGATCAAAAGAAGAAGGACCAAAACTTTATGGAACACAAATTGCAGATTTAGCAGGAGGAGCAATGAATGCTTGTCTTGGAATCCTTGCTTCAGTAAATTATAGAAATCAAACAGGAAAGGGCCAATTTATAGACATATCTATGATGGATGGGCTTTTACCTATGAACTCTTTAGTTGGAAGTGATTTTTTACTTTCAGGAGAATCTCCAAAAAGAGAAGGAGAACTTTTAAACGGAGGTAGCAATTATGATTTTTATAAGACAAAAGACGGAAGATTTTTAAGCGTTGGAGCTCTTGAACCTAAATTTTATTCTAGATTTTGCCAAATTTTAAATATAAAATCAGATTCTCCAAAAGATTTAAATGCTAAAGAAGAAATTAGAAAAAAGATAAGAGAAAAGACTTTAGAAGAGTGGACTTTAATATTTAAAGATGAAGACGTCTGCACAGAACCTGTTTTAAATTTAGAAGAAATCCTTGAGGATCCCCACATTAAAGAAAGAAATTTAATAATTGAAATGAAAATGGGAGACAAAAAAATCAAACAATTTGCAAGTCCCATAAAATTTTCAGAAAGCAAGCAAGAATATAAATTTCCAGGAAAGAAAATTGGTTCAGATAATATAGAAATTTTAAAAAAGCTTTCTTATAGTGATGAAGAAATAGAAAATTTAAAAGAAAAGGGAACTTTTAAGTAAAAATAAAATTAATAAAAAAGAGGTGAAAACTTTTTCATCTCTTTTTTTTATTTGATAGTTTTTACAGTAAATTTGTAGTGTATACTATATAGTATAAAATAGTAATGAAACATACACTTAATAAGTTTGGAGTAGTAATAAATGAAAAAAATAATTGTAGCTGGTAGCATAAATATGGATTTAGTAGTAAGGTGTCACGAAATTCCAAAAATCGGAGAAACAGTTCCAGGTAAAGAATTTTTAACAATACCTGGAGGAAAGGGTGCCAATCAAGCAGTGGCAATTGCAAAACTTGGTGGAGACTGCACTTTTTTAGGAAAAGTAGGCAAAGATATTTTTGGCCAAAAAGTCCTTGCATCCATGAAAGAATCTCAAATAAAAATAGAAGAAATAAAAGAGGAAGATTGCTCCACAGGAGTTGCAATAATAAATGTGGATGACAAAGGTAAAAACAACATTATCTACATAGAAGGGGCGAACGGAAAAATTGATGGGCCTTATATTGACAGTGTAAAAGAAGTCTTGGACGGAGCATCAATTCTTGTAATGCAAAATGAAATCCCTCAAGATGCAATAAATTATCTTTTAAAACTTGCAAGGGAAAAAAATGTTAAAACTCTTTTAAATCCTGCGCCTGCAAGAGAAATCCCAGAGGAAGTAATAAGTCTTATAGATATTATTGTGCCAAATGAATATGAACTTGAAAGAATTACAGGGGTTCAAACTCAAACAGAAGAAGGAATAAAAAAGGCTGCTCAAAACTTATTTGATCTGGGAATAAAAATAATAATAGTAACCCTTGGAGAAAGAGGAGTATTTTTAAAAACTGATAAGGTTGAAAAGTTTTTTACAGCTTATAAGGCGGAAGTTGTAGACACTACAGCTGCAGGAGATAGTTTTATAGGAGGTTTTTGCAACAAGTTTGTAGAAAATTCTGACCTTGATGAGGCTATTAATTACGGACAAAAAACTGCTGCAATAGCCATAGGAAGACTTGGAGCACAAACTTCTATACCTAGTAAAGAAGAAGTGGAAAACTTTAAAATTGGAGGTTGATATGGAACCTATTTTAAAGATGAATAATATTTCAAAATCCTTTCCCGGTGTAAAAGCTCTTGATAAGGTAAATTTAAATGTCTATAAGGGTCAGGTTATGGCTCTTTTAGGAGAAAATGGAGCAGGCAAAAGTACCCTTATGAAAATTCTTTCGGGAGCATATAAGGCTGACCAGGGAGAAATTATTTTAAATAATGAAAAAATAAGTGTAAATTCACCTTCAGAAGCAACGGAAAAGGGAATTGCCATTATTCACCAGGAATTAAATTTAATACCTCAGCTTACAATCTATGAAAATATTTTTTTAGGCAGAGAAATTACAAATTCATTAGGTCTTCTTGATAAGAGAGCCATGATATTGGAAAGTAAAAAGTATCTTGAAAAATTAAATCTTAATTTAAATCCAAAGACACCTGTAAAATTACTTTCCATAGCCCAACAACAAATGGTGGAAATAGCAAAAGCTCTTTCTATAAATGCTCAAATAATAATTTTGGATGAACCCACAGACACCCTTACGGAAGCAGAAGCCCAGGTTTTATTTACCATAATAAGGGAACTAAAAAAACAAGAAAAGGGAATTATTTATATAAGCCACAAATTAGACGAAATTTTTGAAATTTGTGATAGGGTTACGGTTTTAAGAGACGGAAAATACATTGATGAATGTGCAGTTCAAGGCTTAAATATTGATGAAATTATTAAGATGATGGTAGGAAGAAGCCTCGATGAACAATTCCCCCATGTTGAATGTCAAGGTCAGGAAATTTTTAGAGTTGAAAATTTTACCAATGAATATGTAAAAGATATTTCTTTTTCAGTAAACAGTGGAGAAATTTTAGGAATATCAGGTCTTGTAGGCTCAGGAAGAACAGAGCTTGCCAAGACTATCTTTGGTTTTTATAAACTTGATAAGGGAAAGATGATTTTAGATGGAAAAGAAATAAGCATTAAATCCCCCAAAGATTCTCTTAATAAGGGAATAGTTTATGTATCTGAAGACAGAAAGGGCGAAAGCCTTATAATAGGTATGAATGTTGGAGAAAATATAACTCTTTCAGCTCTTGATAAGTTTATTAATTTTTTATCCATTAACAAAAGAAAAGAAAAAGAAGAAAGTCAAAAATATATTAAATCAATAAGCATAAAAACCACAGGAACAAAGCAAAAGGTAAAAAATTTAAGCGGAGGCAATCAACAAAAAGTTGCCATCGCAAAATCTTTATTAACTGAGCCCAAGCTCTTAATCTTAGATGAACCTACAAGGGGAATTGATGTTGGAGCAAAAAAAGAAATTTATGAGTTATTAAATAATTTAAAAAAAGAGGGCAAGGCAATAATTATAATTTCTTCAGATATGCAGGAAATTTTAGGAATGTGTGACAGGATTTTAGTAATGAATGAGGGAAGGAAAAAGGCAACCCTTTCAAGAGAAGAGGCAAGTCAGGAAAAGATTATGACCTATATTATGGAAGTAGAGGAAGAAAAATGAGTGAAAAAAATAAAGAATTGTTAAATAAAGCTCGTCCTATTATAGGGCTTTTTATTTTCGTAGTCATTATAAGTTTTGTAAGCGACAGATTTTTAACGGCAAATAACCTTTTTAATGTTTTAAGGCAGACTTCGATAAATGCGATTATAGCAATAGGAATGACTTTTGTAATTTTAACTGCAGGCATTGACCTTTCCGTAGGTTCAGTTCTTGCTTTTTCCAGTGCCCTAGGAGCTTACTTAATAAAGGGCGGAATGAACATTTTTCTTGTAATATTAATAGCTCTTTTAATAGGACTTGTGGCAGGAACATTAAATGGTATTTTTATTACAAAAGGAGGAATTCAACCCTTTATAGCAACTCTTGTAATGATGCAACTCTTAAGAGGGGGAACGCTGGTATTTACAAATGGTAAGCCAATTCCTGTACCAGCAAAAGAAGTTTCAAAAGTATTCACCTTTATAGGAAGGGGAAATGTATTTGGCATTCACGTTCCAATCATCATAACAATAGTTGTCTTTATTGTAGGGTATTTTCTACTTAATCATACAAAATTTGGAAGATATATCTATGCAGTCGGAGGCAATGAAGAATCTTCAATGCTTTCTGGTATAAACACCCATAAAGTAAAAATAAGCGCCTATGCCATCAATGGTCTTATGAGTGCTATTGTAGGTCTAATTGTTCTTTCAAGGCTGTCCTCAGCCCAACCTACAGCGGGAGAAGGCTATGAAATGGATGCAATAGCTGCTGTAGTTTTAGGAGGCACTTCCCTTTCAGGAGGACAAGGTTCAATAATAGGAACTCTTATAGGAGCTTTAATAATAGGAATTTTAAATAACACTTTAAATTTATTAAATGTTCAATCCTATTATCAAATGATAGCTAAAGCAATGGTAATTTTAATAGCTGTACTACTTGATAGAAAAAGTAAACACTAAGGAGTATTTATGAAAAAAATAGGAATTTTAAATGCAGAAATTTCAAAAATAATAGCAGAATCTGCCCATACGGACATGATTATGATAGGGGATGCAGGAATGCCTGTGCCAAAGGGAGTTAAATTTATAGATCTTGCAGTTTCAGAAGGAATCCCAGGATTTTTAGATGTTCTTGAAAAAGTTTTGGAAGAGCTTCACATTGAAGGAGCAGTAATAGATTTGGAACTTAAAGAAAAGAATCCCCAATACAGGGAAAAAATCTTGAAACTTTTAGGGGATGCAAAAGTTGAAGAAATTCCCCATGAAGAATTAAAAGCAATTTCTAAAAATTGCGTGGCAGCAATTAGGACAGGAGAATTTACTCCCTATTCAAATATTATTTTAAAATCGGGAGTAGTTTTTTAAGCTTATAACTTGCAATGCAAGTATAAATATAAGAGAGGAGATATTAAAATGAGAAGATTTATCGCAGCTCTACTTTCACTAGTAATGGTTTTAGGCCTTGTTGGATGTGGAGCAAAAAAAGAAGCACCTGCTAATGGAAACAAAAAACAAGAAGGTGCAGGAGAAGGTAAGAAAATAGGTTTTGTAGTTTCTACACAAACAAATCCCTTCTTTGTAACATTAAAAGAAGGAGCAGAAGCAAAAGCAAAGGAACTTGGAGTTGAATTAATAGTACTTGATTCTCAAGACGATTCAGCAAAAGCAACTGCAAACATGGAAGACTTAATCACAAGAGGAGTAGATTTAATAATTGTAAATCCAACTGACAGTGATGCCATAGTACCAAGCGTTGAAGCAGCAAACGAAGCTAAAATTCCTGTAATCACAGTTGATAGAGTATCAAACGGAGGAGGAGTTGTAGCAGAAGTTGCATCTGACAATTTTGCCGGAGGAAAAATGGCAGGAGAATTTATAGTTGAACAACTTGGCGGAAAAGGAAAAGTTGTAGAACTTGAAGGAATTCCTGGAGCAAACTCAGCAATTGAAAGAGGACAAGGCTTTAATGAAGCAATTAAAGGTTCAGACATTGAAGTAGTAGCAAAACAAACAGCAGACTATGACAGAGTTAAAGGTCTTGAAGTAATGGAAAATATTCTTCAATCCCAAAGCGAAATCGATGCAGTATTTGCTCACAACGATGAAATGGCACTTGGTGCTTTAGAAGCAATAAAAGCAAGCGGTAGAGAAAATATAAAAGTTGTAGGCTTTGATGCAACAGACGATGCAGTAAAAGCAGTAGAAGCAGGAGAACTTGCAGCAACAATTGCTCAACAACCTAAGTTAATGGGAGAAAAAGCAGTTGAAACAGCAATGGACGTTTTAAACGGAAAAGAAGTTGTAAAGAGTATTCCTGTTGAACTTCAACTAATTGTTAAAAAATAAAAATTTCACTTTTTTGAAAATTTAAAAAGTAAGGCGAATAACCAATCAAGACTTATAAAAAGATTACAAATAAAAAGATATAGAATCGCCGAATAGTAACTAACAATATAAGACAAAAATAAGGCCTAGTTATGGCTTTATTTTTGTGCTTACATTTATGCAAAATAAAAGGCAAATACCATTTACAAATCCACTGAAAGACTAAATAATAAAATAGAAACATAAATATTAAATAGGACAATAAAGAAAAGATACATATAAAATATAAAAAATAAATAGAAGTAAAATAGAAAGTAGGAAGGCAATGGTAATTGAAGAAAAAATAATAAAAATAATGTCAAAATATAGTTATGGACCACAAACACATGGGGAAAAAATTATATTTCTTAAACATTCAAATTTGTTTGGTCTCGATTTTTCGCTGGAATTTAAAAGAGAAAACATAAAAAAAGAAATAAAAACCTTAGGCAAAAGAGAAGGCATTATAGAAAATTTGATAAAATTTTCGCAATATCCCATTATAACAGATAACTTCCTGGGTCTATGTAGAGATTTAATGGAAATAAGAGCAGATGTCATACAAGCAGACGAAGAAATAAATGGAAACAATAACACAGATGAGATAAAACTCTTAAAAGAAGCAATAGAAATAGATTATGAAGCAGTTTACGATAAAATTATATCTGAAATAAACACAGCAAAATCAAAAAAAGAAAAATAGGTTTAATTTGCAAATATGCAGGAATTGATAGAGAAAGTTTTGAAGAATTAAAAGACCTTGAATCATTTGTTTCAGAAAAGCATAATGCTTTAATCAGTAAGTGTAAAAATAACTTAGAACTTAAAGATTTTGTAAGGGAATATAAAGATTTATATTATTTTGAGTTAGCATTTGATGATTTTGAAGATGAAATAGCAGCCCTCTTAAAAAGTAGTTGAAAAAAGTATTTATGTTAAGCTTCAAATAATTGTTAAAAAATAAAAAAATTATAAAATATAGGTGGAAATAATTTTCCGCCTATTTTTTATAAGTGATAAAATTTAATTTTATCAAATCAGAATTGTGAGGGGTAATATGAAAAAGAAAATTTCAAAAATCTTATCAGCTTTTATTATGCTGAGCATGCTTTTGACATTTGCATTTGCAGATTCTCAAAAAATTAATTTAACAATTATAGGAACCAGCGACATTCATGCAAATCCATACGGATATAGTTATGAAGACAACAAAGAAGGAAAAAACAACGGACTTGCAAGAATTGCAACCTATGTTGAAGAAGAAAGAAAAAAGGGTCCTATAGTATTAATTGATGACGGGGACACCTATCAAGGAACTATAATGTCCGATGCAATTTATAACAAGAAAAAAGACGTAATTCATCCTATGTCAAAAGTTCTTGATTACATGAAATATGATGCAACAGTTTTAGGAAATCATGAATTTAATTTTGGAATTGACTTTCTTAAAAAAATAGTAAATGAAAAGAAAACGCCCACTCTTGCAGCAAATCTTACAACAAAAGATGGAAAAAACTTTGAACAAGTAAAGCCCTATGTAGTTGTAGAAAGACAAGGAATAAAAATAGGAATACTTGGACTTACAAATCCCAACGTACCACGCTGGGACGGAGATAAAGTTAAATCTTTAAACTTTAAAGGTCTTACAGAAACTGCAAAAAAATATGTTCCAATTTTAAAAGAAAAAGAAAAATGTGACTTAGTAATTGTAGCTGCACATGCAGGCTTAGTTCCTGAATATGATATTGACGGCGGAAGCGACGGACTTGAAAAGTTAATTGAAGAAGTTAAAGGCGTAGATCTTGTATTAGCAGGACATTTTCACATGATTGATAAGGGTGAAAAAAATGGAGTTGTATATGGAGCACCAAGAAATAACGGACGAGATCTTGTAAAATTTCAACTAGTTCTTGAAAAAACACCTGAAGGCTATAAAACCATAGAAAAAAAAGTTGATGTAATAAAAATGGACGACGTTAAACCTTCTGAAAGCTTAAGAAACGTAATAAAAGAAGAACACGAAAATACAATAAATTTCATTCAAGGAACAGGAAAGAGTTCAGAAGCAGGCGGAGGAATTTTCGGAATAGCAACAGCAGATTTTCAACCAAAAAATGAAATAAGAAAAATTCCTCAAGGATGGCTTGAAGATAGCGGAGTAATAGATTTAATAGGAAAATGCCAATTAAAGATGAGCGGAGCAGATGTTACTGCAGTTGCACTTTTTAGAGACGATTCAGACCTTCATAAGGGAAATATAACTTATGGAGATATTTTTAAAATCTATAAATTTGATAATACTCTTTATACAGTAAATGTAACGGGAAAAGAATTAAAAGATTATATGGAATGGTCAGCAGCTTTTTATAATCAATATAAAAAGGGAGATCTTTCAGTATCATTTTCAGAAGATGTTCCAGGCTACAGATATGATATTTTTAAAGGGGTAGACTACAAAATAGATTTATCTCAAGAAGCAGGAAATAGAATTAAAGATGTAATGTATAAGGGAAAAGCATTAAAAGACGATCAAGTATTAAAACTTGCAGTTAATAACTATCGTTATTCTTCCGGCTTAAAAGCAAATAAACTTGTAGCAGGAAACAGAGATTGGGAATCACCAATAGCAATTCGTGATTATATTGCAAACTATATAAAAGAACAAAAGAAAATAAGTCCAACTATTTCTAAAAATTGGGAAATAATAGGAACAGACTTTAACAATCCTCTAAGAAAAGAAATAATAGAACTTGTAAATGAAGGTTATATAGAAGCACCCTATCATGAATCTTTAAACATTGAAAAATTAAAAGAAAAAGGAATAATAGTTGACGGCAAAGTAGTTAAACCTAAGGAAAAGGTAGAAAATGATGAAATAACTAAATCTGAAAAATCATCACCGAATAAGGGAATTAAAAAAGAAATTAAAAAAGAAGTTCAAGAACAAAGAGAAAGTCAAAAAAAGACTTACACTGTAAAAAGCGGAGATTGGATCTATAAAATTTCAAGAGAACTCAAACTAAATGCAGAAGAAATAATTAATGCCAATAGCTTAAAAAATCCAAACTTAATATTCCCTGGTCAAATATTAAATTTACCAAAATAAAAAATAAAAATAAAAACTGCACTTTTTATGGTGCAGTTTTTTTATGAAAATTTTATAAAAGACTTCCTCCCTTGGTGTAAAGATTATAATAATAAGCCCTTTTTTCCATAAGCTCTTCGTGAGTTCCCATTTCAACAATTCCATCTTTAGTCATAACAAGTATTAAATCTGAATTTTGAACTGTGGTAAGTCTGTGAGCAATAGTTATGGTAGTTCTTCCCTTTGAAAGTTTTTCCAAAGATTCCTGAACTATCATTTCAGATTTATTGTCAAGAGCAGAGGTAGCCTCATCCAAAATTAAAATTGGAGGATTTTTTAAAAAGACCCTGGCTATGGAAATTCTTTGCTTTTGGCCACCGGAAAGTTTAAGACCCCTTTCACCTACATAAGTGTCAAAACCCTCTGGTAAATTTTTTATAAAGTCATAAGCTCCAGCAAGTTTTGCCGCCTCAACCACTTCTTCATCACTTGCATAAAATTTTCCGTATTTAATGTTGTCTAAAATTGTGCCAGAAAATAAATATACATCTTGTTGAACAATGCCTATATTATTTCTTAAAGAATCTAAAGTTACATCCCTTATATCAATTCCGTCAATTGTAATTGAGCCAGCACTTACATCATAAAACCTGGGTATCAAATTACAAATTGTAGTTTTTCCTGACCCACTGGGTCCGACAATTGCAAGTTTTTTTCCGGAAGCAATATTTAAATTTAAGTTTTTTAAAACATAATCATTATTTTTTTCGTACTTAAAATCTACCGAATTAAAAATAATATTTCCCTTAACATTTTTCAAAACTTGTGCATCTTTTTTATCTTTTATATCAGGATTTAAGTCCATAATTTCTGAAAATCTTTCAATTCCTGTCATACCCTTTTGAAATTGTTCGGTAAATTCAACAATTCTTCTTACAGTTGCAAGTAAACTTGTAACATACATAACATAGACAATTAAATCTCCAGGCATAAGCTCCTTATTAATCATAAAGAATCCGCCGCTTAATATTAAAATCAGATACATAAGTCCGTCAAAGGTCCTTGTAACTCTTGTGAAGCCTGCCATTGCCCTATAAAATGATTTTTTTATGTCTAAAAATTTATTGTTTTGACCCAAAAATTTTTCATTTTCCAAATCTTCATTGGCAAAAGATTTTACAACTCTTATACCAAGAAGGGAATCCTCTATAGTTGAATTTAAATGACCTATGTGGATCCTTTGGTCCTTTTGAGCCTTTCTCATCTTCTTATTATATTTTCTTGCAAAAAATATCATAACGGGAATCATAAGATAAATTAAAAGAGTCATTTTATAATTTATATTTATTAAAATTATAAAAGAAATTAAAATTTTTATGGATCCTATAAAATATTCTTCGGGACAATGGTGGGCAAATTCAGTTATGTCAAATAAATCGTTAGTGATTCTTGACATTATGACTCCAACTTTTGTTTCATTGTAAAAAGAATCTGAAAGAGTTTGAAGATGAGAGTAAAGATCTTTTCTCATATCGGTTTCAATTTTTGCCCCCATAATATGGCCTATACTAGTCATATAGTATTGGGCAATTATTTCCACAATTTTTATAATTAAATAAAAAAGCCCCAAGTTCAAAACAAAATTTATTGTAAGACTTTCAAAGTTATAAAGGCCTGTGTTTGAAAGCTTTCTTAAGATAAGAGGAAGGATCATTTCACTTGTCGTTGTAAGTCCAGCACAAAAAAGATCTAAAAGTAAAATTTTTTTATATTTTTTAAAATATTTTAAAACTCTTTTTATTAAGTTTATATTATGCAAATTATCACCTCTGTTTTTGTAAAACAAAAAGGAGTTAATGCAATTACTTGTATTTTCTCCTTTTTAAAATTAAATTAAGTTTTAAATTTAATTTTTAAACTTATTTTCTAATATCCTCATAGGAATCATCATTTTCAAGTTTTTCCTTGGCATAAGAACAAGTTGCAGATACTTTAAAGTTATTTTTTCTTGCATATTTTGCAACTTCTTCAAGTAATTTTGCCGCAATTCCTTTGCCTTGCAGCTCCGGCTTTACTAAAGTATGATCGATATTTAAAGTGTCTCCATCTTTTACAAAGTGGATAAGGGCACTATAATCATCTTTTGAATTACCTAAATAAATAGAATCTCCATCAATTTTAAAATCCATCTTATTGTAACCTCCAAAATTTCTTGAGCTTTTTTGTATTTCAAGAGTTTCATCTAAAAATTCCATATGGTCTCTCATTTTTTCCTGGGCAAGCTTAGGATCCTTATTTTTTATAGCCTCATAAATTTTAAGGTGCTGTTTTTTAACAGCTTCAAATCTTAAAGGGTCATGTAAAAGTTTCACTCTGAAATCATGATTATTATGCTCAAAAAGCATTATTGATGAATCAAAACTGTTTTCAATAAGTTCATTGTGAGTCATTTGAGCAAGAAGCTTGTGAAGTTTTAAATCCAGGTATTTAAAATTCTCATAAGATTCTTCATCTTGCATTTTATCAATTATATTTTTCAGCTCTTCTAATTGATCTTCGCTTCTATAAATGGCTGCAAGAGATGCTGTGTTTAATTCATACATTGTACGAAATTCCATAATTTGTCTTATGGGTATCTTATTTAAATCACTTATCATTGAAAGAGGAGAATAGAGCCCTTGTGAAAAATCACCTTTTACATAGGTGCCACCACCGTGTTTTGTAAGAAGAAGACCTGAATTTTCAAGGCTTCTTACCGCTTCTCTTATTGTAGAACGACTTACCTCATATTTTTGAGATAAGCTTCTTTCAGAAGGAATTTTATCTCCAACTTTATAAGATGAATTTAAAATATCATTTTTTATATAGTCGGCAATAACTTCATAGCCGGGTTTTGCATTTTTCACAAATTTCACCTCAATTTAATTATAGAGTTTATCAAGATTATATGCAATATGTTATAATAAATAGCGAGGTAAATATGAAAACATCAATTATTTTAATGATAGTGACTGTATTTTCAAAAATATTCGGTCTACTTAGAGAACAAACTTTAGCACGCCTTTTTGGCACGGGAATTATTTCAGATGTATTTTTAATAGGCTTTCAAATCCCTATGGCTTTTACAAATATAATTTCAGGAGCCACTGCAAACGGATATATACCAATTTACAATCAAGTTTTAAAAGAAAAAGATTTAGATGAAGCGGATAAATTTACTTCCAATTTTTCAAATATATTATTTGTTTTTATTTTTTTAATATCGATTTTACTTTTAATTTTTTCTCCCCAACTAATAGATGCCATGGCACCAGGCTTTGAAGGTCAAAAGAGACAACTTGCTATTTTTATAACTAAAATGGGGCTTATGAGTATATCCATAACATCTTCAGCTTCTATTTTTAAAGCTTATTTGCAAATTAAAAAAAGATTTGTTGTAAGTGTTTTGCATTCCATTATTATGAATGTCATTTTAATGTTAAGTATGTATTTTGCCTATAAGCAAGGAAAAAATTATCTTGCTTACGGAATGTTTTTAAGTTTTGTCCTTCAATATATTATTTTTCTTCCCTATATTCGCAAAGAAGGTTATAGGCACAAATTTGTTTTTGATATTAAAGATGATTATTTAAAACAAATGCTTAAAATTATAGTTCCAATACTTATTTCAACTTCAGTTATAGAGTTGAATTTTATTATTTCAAAAGCCCTTGCATCAAATGTGGAAGCTGGAGGAGTTTCAATTTTAAACTATGCTTATAAGCTGCAAAGTTTTGTAAGCGGTATAGTAATCACATCTATTGTTACTGCAGTTTATCCTACAATGGCAAAATTTGGAAGTGCAAAAGATATGGAGGGACTTAAAAAAAGCAGCGAAAAGGCTTTAAGTTTTGTTTTATTTTTGGTTATTCCTGCAACTATAGGACTTTATTTATATGCTGAGCCTATTGTAAAAATTTTATTTTTAAGGGGAGAGTTTACGGAACTTGATGCAATGAAAACCATGAGAGTTTTAATGTTTTATGCTATTGGTCTTTTAGGCATTGGAGTAAGGGAAATTATTTCAAGGGTTTTTTATACAATTAATGATACTAAAACACCCGTTATTAATTCAGTCATAATGGTTGGATTAAATATTGTTTTAAGTCTTATTTTAGTAAAAAAATATGACATTGATGGACTTGCACTGGCAACTTCTCTTTCTTTTATAGTAGGAGCCATCTTAATCTTTATAAGTTTAAGAAAAAAAATCGGAAGTCTTTTTGAAAAGAGAACTTATAAAAATTTATTTAAAATTTTAATTGCAAGTTTTGTAATGGCAGGGATTTCATTTGTAATCCACCTAAGTCTTTTAGGAAAGATTTCTTATACAATTAACTTTTTAATAAGTCTTTTAAGTGCAGGTCTTGTATATTTTATTATGATTTGGCTTTTAAAAGTTGATGAACTTAAAGAGCTTTTAAATTTTAGAAAAAATAAATAATTAAAAAACAGACATTTTTTATTTTAATAATTTAATTTGTCTGTTTTTTATTTTTTGGTAAAGCCTTTATCCAAAGAATAAAAACTCTCATAAAGGCTAAAATTCAGGAAAAAGAAATTCAATATCTATAAAAATAAATTATTAAAATATCTCTTAAGTTGTTTTAAATTCTTGTGAGTGCTATTATAAAAGTAAGCTAATTTGTACAGTAAAGAGGTGTAATTATGGTATTATTTTTAATTGGTTTAGTTATTTTATTTGGCGGCGGCTTTTTCTATAGCAAGCTTGCTGAAGCACAAATCGAACCTGACGACAGGGAAACACCTGCCATTGCAAAAGCTGACGGAATAGATTATGTCGGCATGAGTAAAACTAAAAACTTCCTTATAGAATTACTTAACATTGCAGGAACAGGACCTGTTATGGGACCTATCCAAGGAATTCTATTTGGACCTATAGCATTTATTGCTATACCTATCGGAAACATAATCGGAGGCTCAGTTCACGATTATTTTAACGGTATGATTTCCATGAGAGAAGGCGGAGCTCAAATTCCCCAACTTGTAAACAAGTACTTAGGTCATGGAGTTCGTAACTTCTACAACATTGTAAACTTTATTCTTATTCTACTTGTAGGTGTTGTATTTGTTTATACTCCTGGAGACTTAATTGCAAAGGACATATTAGGAAAAGATCCTAATTCAAATGTTATTTGGATTATTTATGCTTGTATTTTTGCTTATTATATTTTAGCGACTCTATTTCCTATTGATGCTATTATTGGTAGAATTTATCCTATTTTTGGAGCACTTTTAATTATTTCTGCAGCAGGTATATTTATTGGAATTTTCTTAAAGGGTGCTAACCATCTTTCTTTTGAAGGTCAAGGCCTTCTTGCACAACATCCAGCAGGACAAAAATTTATTCCTGCTTTCTTTGTAACAGTTGCCTGCGGTATACTTTCAGGTTTCCACGGTTCTCAATCAACACTTATTTCAAGAACTGTTAAACATGAAAAAGAAGGTACTTTCGTATTTTACTGGGCAATGGTTGCTGAAGGATTTATAGCAATGTGTTGGGCAGGCGGAGCTATGGTATTATTCTCAAGCGGCAAAGCTCCTTTAGATACAGGAGCAACTGCTATGGTAGGTAATATTTCAAGAGAATTCCTAGGAGCTGTTGGAGGAATGTTCGCAGTAATAGGTGTTATTGTTCTTCCTATCACTTCAGGTGATACTGCATTTAGAGCTTTAAGACTTATAATTGCTGATGAATTCAACATCGAACAAAGATCTTGGTATAAGAGAATTATGGTTTCTGTATGCATATTTATTCCTGCAGTAATAATTCTTGTATTTGCTAAGAAGAGTCCAGGCGGATTCAACTTACTATGGAGATATTTTGGATTTACCAACCAATTTGTTGCAGTATTTGCTCTTGGTGTTGCTGTTGTATATTTATACACTCACGGAAAAAATTATCTACTTGCATTAATTCCTGGTGTATTCTATGTATTTATCGTTATTTCATACATCATGCATCAACCTATAGGCTTTGGTCTTGAAAAAAGACTTGGTATGGATCCTCTAAGCTATACGATTTCTTATCCTATAGCAGCAGTTGCAGTAATTCTTTATATAGTTTGGCTGCTTAACCATGCTAAGAAGAACAAGGATCAAATTCTTTCTGTAAAAATAAAATAAATGGAAAAAAACAAATTAGCAAACACGGCTTTAAGCCGTGTTTTTTTCTTGCTCTTTTAAAAATAAAAATTTAATAATTCTAAAAAATTTCAAAGCTTGTAAAATTTAAATAAAAAAATTTTTCTAATTTTATTTTTTTGGTAAAATTGTTTTATTTAATTGAAGCTTAGAGAAAAAAATGTTAAACTAAATGTGGGAACGAAATTGTGATGGACCATTATTGACCCGGAGGACAGAATGGATTTAAAAAAAATTTCAGAGTTTGTGCCTGAGTTTAAAAATATTTTTATAAACAGGTACTTGCTCCTAAAATTTATTATGAATAATGAACCTGTGGGAAGAAGAAGTCTTGCTAAAAATTTTAACATTTCAGAAAGAAATATAAGAGATGAGATTTCTTTTTTAAAGGATATGGATGCGGTCTACGTATCAACTAAGGGAATATCCATAAAAGATAAGGGGAGATCACTTATTAAAGAATTTTCTGACCTTTATAAAACTTTCCCAGAAGACACAAATAATATTTCAGATGACTTAAAAAGGATTTTAAATTTAAAAGAAATTTATATTTCTAAAGGCGATTCAACTAAGGATGAAAATGCTTTTGTTGAACTTGCAAAATTGGGAGCTTCTATAGCTGAAAAAAAGTTAAAGGACAATTTGTCCATAGGTATAACCGGTGGACACACTATGAGTCTTTTAAGTGAATATATTAAATCTCAAAATAAAAACATGACTATAATCCCTGCAAGGGGAAGTATAGGCATAAGAAGCACCTATCAGGCAAACACAGTTGCAAGTCTTTTAGCAAGGAATACAAATTCTGAATCTTTTATGATTCCCCTTCCTGATACAGTTGATGATGAAACTTTAAAAGCTCTTATAAAAAGAGATGATTTTAAAGAAATTGCAAAAAGAATAAAAGCCATCGACCTATTATTATTTGGTATAGGAAGAGCCGACATTATGGCAAGAAGAAGAGGTTTAAATAAAAATCTTTCTAAAGACATACTTAAAAAAGGTGGAGTTGGAGAAGCTTTTGGAAACTTTTTTTCCATTGAAGGAAAAATTATTCTACACCAGCCAAGTATAGGCATAAGCATGGAAGATTTTTTAAGTATTAATGACGCTATTGCAGTTGCAGGGGGAGAAGAAAAAGCGGAAGCTATTATCGCTATTTCCCAGCTAAGAAAAGATTTAGTTCTCGTTATTGACGAGGCTGCAGCAAATAAAATAAAAAATTTAGGAGGTAAATGATGACAGTTAAAGTTGCTATTATGGGATTTGGAAGAATTGGTAGAGATGTTTTAAGAGGATGGGCATTAAGAGATAATAAGGATTTTGAAATTGCTTATATTGCTGATCTTAATGCTTCAAAAAATGCTGAAAAGCTTGCTCATCTTTTTAAATTTGATTCAATTTACAGAAAATTCCCAGGAACAGTAGAAGTTAAAGGCGATACTATGCTTGTTAACGGAAAAGAGATTAAATTTATTGATGGAAAATTACCGGAAGAAATGGCTTGGGGAGAAAAAGGCGTTGATATTGTTATTGAATCAACAGGAGCTTTTACAGAAAGAGAAAAGGCTGAAGGCCATTTAAAAGCAGGAGCTAAAAAAGTTGTAATTACAGCACCGGCAAAGGGTGAAGATATTACAATTGTAATGGGAGTTAACAATAAAAATTATGATCCATCAAGACACAATATTATTTCAAATGCTTCATGTACAACAAATTGCCTAGCACCTGTTACTAAAGTTATTCTTGACAACTTTGGAATTAAAAGAGGTTTAATGACTACAGTTCATGCTTACACAAATGACCAAAAGATTCACGATGCAGTTCATAAAGATATGAGACGCGCAAGAATGGGAGCTGAAAATATTATTCCTACAAGCACTGGAGCTGCAAAGGCAGTTGCAAAAGTTATTCCTGAAGTTGAAGGAATTTTAACAGGTATGGCTATGAGAGTTCCAGTTCCAACAGGATCAGTTGTAGATGTAACTTTTGAACTTGAAAAAGAAGCCAGCGTTGAAGAAATAAATGCAGCAGTTAAAAAAGCAGCTGAAGGAGAAATGAAGGGAGTTCTTGACTATCAAGAAGAAGATCTTGTATCAATTGATATTATAGGAGACACTCACTCATCAATTTTTGATGCAAAGCTTACTTTAGTAAAAGATAGAATGGTAAAATTAATTTCTTGGTACGATAATGAATGGGGTTATTCACAAAGAGTTATTGATTTAACTGACATGGTTTCTAAAAATCTATAAGGTGAACAATGAATAAAAAAACAGTAAGGGATTTTGATCTTAAGGGCAAGAGAGTTTTAGTAAGGGTTGATTTCAACGTCCCTATGGAAGATGGAAAGATAACTGACGACAACAGAATAGTTCAGTCTTTAAAAACTATAAACTATCTTCTTGAAAGGGGAGCTAAAGTAATTTTAATGAGCCACTTAGGAAGACCTAAGGGAAAGCCCAATCAAGAAATGAGCTTAGGTCCTGTCGCAAAAAGACTTTCTGAACTTTTAAATAAAGAAGTATTTTTCTTTAAAAGCGATAGGGTCGTAGACCAAGATGTAAAAAATAAAGTTGCAAGTTTAAAAGATGGACAAGTTGCCCTTTTAGAAAACACAAGATTTGTAGAAGGGGAAGAAAAAAATTCAGAAGAATTTGCTAAAGAACTTGCAAGTCTTGGAGATATTTATATAAACGATGCTTTTGGTACATCTCACAGGGCTCATGCTTCAAATGTGGGAGTGAGTAAATTTTTACCTTCAGGCATAGGATTTTTACTTGAAAAAGAAGTTGTATATCTTTCAAACACCATAGCAAATCCTGAAAGACCTTTTGTTGCTATCCTTGGTGGCAAAAAAGTTTCAGATAAAATAGGAGTAATAGAAAATCTTTTAAATGTTTGCGACAAAATAATAATTGTCGGAGGAATGGCTTATACTTTTCTTAAATCTATGGGCCTTGAAATTGGAAACTCCATTGTAGAAGATGACAAGTTGGATTTAGCAAGACAACTTATGGCAAGTGCCATTGAAAAAAATGTTGAATTAATTTTGCCTTCGGATATTTTAATCACAGATGAAATAAAAGCAGGAGCAAATACAAAATTTGTTTCAAGAGATGAAATCCCACAAGATGGAGATGGAGTTGACATAGGTCCTGAAAGTATTAAAAACATTAAAAATGTTTTAAAAGATGCAAAAACTGTAATTTGGAACGGTCCTTGTGGAATTTTTGAAATTGAAGATTTTTCAAAGGGAACTTTCGCCCTTGCAGAAATCCTAGCAAATCTTAAAGACGCAACCACAATAATCGGTGGAGGAGATTCAGCTCACGCCATTGAACTTGCAGAACTTTCAGATAAAATGACTCACATTTCAACAGGAGGGGGAGCAAGCCTTGAACTTATGGAAGGAAAAATTCTTCCTGGTCTTGCTGCAATTGAAGATAAAAATTCAAGACAAGCCCTTATTGCAGGGAATTGGAAAATGAACAAAAGTCCATCTGAAGCAGAATCCATGATAGAAGAACTTTTAAAAATTGATTTGGATAAAGAAGTGGAAGCTTTAATTGCACCACCATTTACAGCTATTGATAGAGTTTCAAAACTTTTAAAAGATAGTGACATAAAAGTTGGGGCACAAAATGTAAATGAAAATGAGGATGGAGCTTACACAGGAGAAATTTCCATTTCCATGCTTAAAGATTTAAATGTTAAGTATGTTATAGTTGGCCATTCTGAAAGAAGAAATTATTATAAGGAATCAAACCAACTAGTAAATGCAAAAGCTGAAAAAGTTTTAGAGGGAGGAATGACTCCTATAATTTGTCTTGGAGAAAGCCAAAAAGAAAGACTTGAAAATAGACATTTTGAAGTTGTAGGAGAAGAGCTAAAAGAATCCGTAAAAAATTTAAAGGGCAATTTTGTTATAGCCTATGAACCTATATGGGCAATAGGCACAGGGAACACTTGCAGTTCTCAAGACGCACAGGATATGTGTAAATTTATAAGAGAAAGTTTAACTAGCATAAACAGGGACTATGAAAACACTAGAATCTTATACGGCGGAAGTGTTAAACCAGAAAACATTAAAGAATTAATGAATAAAGAAGATATAGACGGAGCCTTAGTAGGTGGAGCATCTTTAAAGGCCTCGGATTTTGCAAAACTTGTTAATTTTAGAAAATAAGGAGATAAAATGAGCTTTATTAGTAGTGTATACGCAAGAGAAATTTTAGATTCAAGAGGAAATCCCACAGTAGAAGTTGAAGTTTTAACAGAAAACGGTGGTTTCGGAAGAGCAATGGTTCCAAGTGGAGCTTCAACTGGTGCCCATGAAGCTGTGGAATTGAGAGATAATGACAAATCAAGATACATGGGTAAGGGCGTAGAAAAAGCCGTAGAAAATGTAAATAAACTTGAAGAAAAATTAACTTACTTTGATGTTTTTGATCAAGTAAGTATAGATGAATTTTTAATAAGAGAAGATGGAACAGAAAATAAGGCAAAGCTTGGAGCAAATGCAATCTTGGGAATTTCCATAGCAGTTGCAAGAGCAGCAGCAGATGAAATAGGCCTACCTCTTTATCAATATTTAGGAGGAGTTAATGCAAAAGTTCTTCCCGTTCCTATGATGAACATTTTAAACGGTGGAGAACATGCAGATAACAATGTGGACATTCAAGAATTTATGATCATGCCCACAGGAGCAAAAAGCTTTTCTCAAGCTTTAAGGATGGGTTCAGAAGTTTATCATAATTTAAAAAATGTTTTAAAAGATAAGGGACTTAGCACAGGAGTTGGAGATGAAGGTGGCTTTGCACCAGACTTAAAAAGCAACTCAGAAGCTCTTGATGTAATTTTAGAAGCAATTGAAAGAGCAGGCTATGAGCCAGGTAAAGATATAGTTCTTGCTATGGACGTTGCAGCAAGTGAATTTTATAACAGTGAAACAAAGGAATACTATATGCAAGGAGAAAATAGAAAATTTTCTTCAGATGAACTTGTAGATTTCTATAGAGAATTAGTAGAAAAATATCCTATATACTCCATTGAAGATGGACTTGCAGAAGACGATTGGGATGGCTGGAAAACTCTAACTGAAAAACTTTCAGGCAAAGTACAACTTGTAGGAGACGACCTATTTGTAACAAACACAAAAAGACTTAAAAAAGGAATTGAACTTGGAATTTCAAATTCAATTTTAATTAAATTAAATCAAATTGGAACAGTTACAGAAACCCTTGATGCTATAGAACTTGCAAAACGTCACAACATGACAGCAGTAGTATCTCACAGAAGTGGAGAAACAGAAGACTCAACAATAAGTGATTTAGTTGTAGCAACAAATGCAGGAATGATAAAAACTGGAGCACCAGCAAGAAGTGAAAGAGTAGCAAAATACAACGAACTTTTAAGAATTGAAGATATGCTTGGCAACAATGCAAAATACGCAGGTCTTGAAGCATTTTACAATTTAAAATGAAAATTATTTTTATAAGACATGGAATTGCCGAAGCCTATAGAGAAAATGACAAAGACAGAAGGCTAACCCTTGAAGGCAAAATAAAATTAAGAGAAAACTTTAAAAATTTAAAAGAAAGAGACTTTTCCAACTATAAATTTTTATCATCAGACTACGAAAAAGCAGTGGAAACAGCAGAAATATTATCCCAAATAATAAATAAAAAGTTTTTTATAAAAAATTTTTTAGGGGGAGTTTCAACAAGAGAGCTCTTGGAAAAATTAAAAATGGAAAAATCAGAAAATTTTATCTTAATAAGCCACGAACCCTATATAAGCACTTGGATTTATGAATTAACAGGAAAAAGTTTAATAGTTTCAAGAGGAACAATTCATGAAATAGAAATATAAAAAATAT
>NZ_AWXB01000010.1 GCF_000478985.1 Peptoniphilus sp. BV3C26 | reverse complement strand
ACTTCCTTATATAATGTATTTAGGTTGTTAAAGGTAACCTATAACCCTTTTTCGACTAAGTATTATTCAGGTTTGCTGTATAATATTGTTATTAGATAGAGTGTACTCGTCACTTCCTTGAGATTTAATCTCGTAATTGAAAGAGTGAGTCCTCTAATCTTTTAACTGTTTACGAATAAGTTAGATGTTGACCCTTTCAGGGTACTTCGTATATACCATAAGGCAGTAACGTTATTAGATTTTGAGGTGTCTATCTAAAATACTTTTTTATGAGGTTCAAATGTTTTATTTAGGTATCGATATTGGCAAAAATACTCATGTTGCTTCATTAGTTGATGACAAGAAAAAGGTTATTTTTAAGGCTTTTTCTTTTTCAAATTCCATTGATGGTGCTGAGAGTTTAATCCTTAAACTAGAAGCTTTCAAAAATGAACTTGAAGTTGCTATGGAAGCTACAGGTCATTATTGGTTATCTCTATACTCATATCTTGTCGAAAAAAACTTTACTGTTCGTGTTATCAATCCAATCCAAACTGACGGTTGGCGACAAGGTATTGAGATTAGAAAGAGAAAAACTGATGTTATTGATTCTCTTTTAATAGCTGATCTTCTTAGATATGGAGATTTCGTTGAGACTTCGCTTTCTAATGAAGATTATTTGTCTTTGAGAAATCTTTCCAGATTTAGGTCTTACCTCATTTCTTCAATTGGCGATCTTAAAAGAAAAACTATTGCACTTTTAGATCAAGTTTTTCCTGAATATGCCTCTTCTTTTAGTAATATTTTTGGGAAGACTTCTAAGGAAATTCTTTCAAATTTCTCTACTCCTTCTGATTTTGAGGATATTAATTCTGATGATTTGAATACTTTTCTTGAATCTGTTTCTAAGAAAAACTATGCTTCTAAGAAGATTGATGAGCTTTCTAAAAAGGCTTCTTCTTCTTTTGGTATTAATTTCTGTCTGGATTCATTTAGTCTTCAGATCAAAATACTTATTGAGCAAATTTCTTTTATTCAAAAGCAGGTTTCTGATGTTGAAAATGAAATTGAACTATTGCTTGAAAAACTTAATTCTCCAATTACTACTATTCCAGGTATCGGTTCTGTTAATGCAGCTACTATATTAGGTGAGATTGGAGATATTAAAAGATTTTCTAATCCTTCTAAACTTGTCGCTTATGCTGGTTTGGATGCTAGCGTTTCTCAGTCTGGAGAATATGAATCTACTTACAATCATATGAGTAAAAGAGGTTCTCCTTACTTAAGGCGTGCTCTTTTTCAATCCGCTCTTAGAGCTGAATTTTGTGATCCTGTTTTCTCAGATTATTATCAAAAAAAGATTAGTGAAGGAAAACATCATCTAGTTGCTACCAATGCTGTTGCTAGAAAGCTTTGTCATACTATTTTTGCTGTTCTTACTAAAGATGAACCTTATCAAGTACAAAATTAGTTTTGTTTTATTGCAAACTGATTTTTGAAAAAATTACAATTTTAAGGTTAAAAACCTTGCTAACCCTATTTTTAAATTCTTAAACTCTAGGGTATTTTTTCATGCTTATTTTTATTCAGTTTTTATCAATATCAATTCTTATATTTTTAGCATTTTACCTCTTGACTTTTAATAGTTAGTCTTTC
>NZ_AWXB01000009.1 GCF_000478985.1 Peptoniphilus sp. BV3C26 | reverse complement strand
GGTGCAGAGAGGTAAATATCGGCAGTCTTCGGACTGCCTTTATTTTTTTGTAAATTTGCAGTATTTACTCATATAAATAAGTTCTAAATGCTCTAAGATAAATACATAAGAAAATAAGTCTTATTGATAGGAGGTTTATAAATGAATGTAATTGAAGTGAAAAACATGAGTAAAAATTTTAAAAACAAGAAGCTTTTTAATAATTTTTCTCTAGAAATTGAAGCTAATACAGTCCATGCCCTTGTTGGTCCTAATGGCGCTGGTAAGACTTCTCTGCTTAGGATACTCACTGGTCTTTATGAATAAGATGGTGGCGAAATTAAGATTAAGGGAAATCATGCAATGTTACTTGAAAATGACTATCTGTATGAAGATAAAACTGGGCTAGAAAATATTAAATTATACGGTGTGTATTTCGATTATGGTTTAGATTCTTATCAAAAATATTCTGACTTGTTAGAAATTACAAATGATCTGGGTAGAAATGTTTCGACATATTCTAAGGGTATGAAGAGAAAATTATCTTTGTTAATTATTGTAATGATGAATAGAGAGATAATATTTTTAGATGAGGTAACTAGTGGGGTAGACCCAATCTCAAGAGTCGAGATAAGAAAGCTTTTAGATAAAAATGCCGCACTTATGTCTCTTATGGCACTTAGCTATAAACCATTATGGATACAGTTAGCAAAAAAAGGATTAAAGAAAACAGATGTAATAGCTATGGCAGGACTTACAACAAATGTTATGGCACAAATGGGCAAGGATAAACCGATTACATTTAAGAATTTGGAAAAAATATGTAAGGCTCTATCTTGCACTCCTAATGATATTATTAGTTTTGAATATGAATTTGAAAAAGAAATTTAAAACTAAAACGAGATGTATTAAAATATAAAAATTGTAATTTTAAATGGTCAAAACACTTGACCATTTTTTAAATCTATGATATACTCAAGTTGAAAATAATTAAACGAATAAAAATATAAGAGCGAACGAAACTATATATAAAGGAGGTAATATAGTTGGAATTTTCAGATGGTGAACTTCTGGTAATGGAAGAATTATGGAAGGGCGATGTATTAGACGAAAATGGAGAAATCCAAGCTCTTGCCTTATCAAAAATATTGATGGAAAAGTACGATATAAGTAAAACCTCTTGCTACACCTTTTTTGGAAGATTAGTAGAAAAAGAAGCGATAGCTAGGAGATATCCTAAATACACAATTAGGGTCCTTGTATCAAGGGAGGATGCTCTTTTGAATAAGCAAAAAGAAGCCTTTCATAAACTTTTCAAAGGATCACTTCTAAATATGTGTAAAACGTTTTTACAAAATGAAGAAGTTACAAAAGAAGAAATAGAAGAAATGAAAAAATTAATAGATAGCTTTGACGAAGAGGACCAAGAGGAAGACAAGGATGGCAATAAGTCTAGTTAGGGTAATTACTTTAGAAAAATCTATAAAAAGTCTTTTTTTACTAGTTATTATTCTTTTAGTTAGACCAATATTAAATAAGAAAGCCTTTAGGTCAGCAAGTATTGTTTTGTGGATAGCTTTATTAATCTACTTAATAAGTCCCTATGAACTTGAAATCGGAATAGAAAATGTAAAGGAAAATTCTATCTTACTTGCTATAACAAATTTTTTTGATCATTCCCTTGGATGGTTAGTAAATAAAATAGGCTCTATATTTTTTAAACTAAATCGACTAATAGGTTCGGTTTTGATTTTTACTTATCTCGTAATAAAAATTTATAAATTTCATAAAGTTATGAAAGGCTCTACGCTTATTGATAACACTTTATGCGAAGAAAAAAATAAGTAAATTTGGATTAAAAAGAAAAGTAAGGATTTATATAAATAACAATTTTAAAACACCCCTTACCTTTGGAATTTTAAGACCTAGGATAATCCTACAAGATCATATCTTAGCTGATGAAGAATTACTAGACCATGTTTTGATCCATGAACTAATGCATATAAAGAAATTTCATATCCTACTTAACCACCTGGTAAATATTGTAGCCTGCATATATTGGTACAATCCACTCTTGTGGCTAAGCTTAAAATATATAGACCAAGATATAGAAATAAATTGCGATAAGCTAGTGGTTCAACAATTAGGCGACACAATAAAAAATAGAAAAGAATATTGCATGTCAATGCTAAAACTCGTGGAAAGAGGAATTTATGAAAACAACCTATATTTAAAATTAAATCCCAACATAGAAAGAATGGAGATAATAAAAATATGGAAGAAAACACTTTTGGGACTTATAAGTTTTATCCTTGCCTTTGCTCTTTCTTTGCCAGTTTTTGCCAATGTGACCGACCTAAGTCAAGATAGGGTTGAAGTTCTAGGCCAAGAGCTAAATAATTTTGAGATTAATAATGGGGGAAGGGTTGAAATAATAGGTTATAAAGAATATGAGAAATTAGAATTAGGAAAGATATCGAGTATAAAATCTGACCTAGCAAATATCGACGAACAAATAAAGCTAGGAAGTTTTGAAAATATCCCCTACGAGTTTGAGATTAGTGGTGACGACTACAAAGGTTTTATCATAAATTTAGAAAATATGTCTTGTTCTGGAGGAGTAGAATTTTCAGTAATTATAGAAGAAGATGGAGAAATAATTTATAAGAGAAGATTTGCCACAGACTCTACATTAAAAGTTAAGACACAAAAGGGAAGTGCTTATATTGTAACTGTTTGTAATGAGTCTAATAAAAATTTATCGGGACAAGTAAATATAAATTCTTATACAAGATAAGAGAGGATTTTATGAAGTTTTCAAAAGAAAAAATATTTGGGTTGATGCTAGTATTATTTTTTATGATTAATCTAAGTTCGTGTTTAAATTCTAATGATAAAAATATAAGCAAAGAAAAAGATAAAATCTCTTTGACAGTTAATATTTATGATGAAAAACAAGAAACTTTTAAAGAATTAGTTACAACCCAAGACCAAAAAAGGAAAATTTTAGAACAGTTGAATGAATTGAAGAAAGATTCTAGTTTATATGATTCAAATAATCAATATCTAGGATTGGATAATGCCTATTCTGAAGGAACATATTTAATTAAAGTACATGATAATAAGGAATATGAGATAGAAATAGGAAATGATGATTCCCTTAGTACAGATAATAAATATTGGTACAATATAAAATCGAAAAATAAGGATAAAGAGGGGATATACAAAACTTCTTATAATTTGAAAGAAAGAATAGATCAAATTATATTTGGGGAAGACAAATAGTTAAACAAAATTATATGAGGAGGTAAGAAATGAAAAAAAGATTTACTCTATTAATAGCCATGGTGATGCTGTTAACAGCAATTGCAACAAATGTATTTGCTTCATCAGCAAATAATAACTCAAAAGTCAGCCCGAAAGAATGGCAAGAATGGTTTAATGGTCTAAGTAAAGAGGAACAATTAAGTGTAAACTATGAGCCTGCATCAGCAAATAATAATCCAGAAGTCAGCCCTAAAGAATTGCAAGAGTGGTTTAATGGTCTGAGTAAAGAGGAAAAATTGAGCGTAAACTATGAGCTATTACAATCAATTAGATTGTCGGATAAAGATATAGAATGGTTAAAATGGTATAATACTCTTTCTAAAGAGGAACAATTAGCCGTGAACTATTTTCCAAGTCAACTTTTAAAACTGTTCAGTTCTAATGAAGTTTCAAAAGTTAATAATGATGTTTTTGCAATTTCTAAAGATCCAAATATTTATATTCATAATCAAATTGTAAAGACGGATGTAGTTCCATTTATTAAAAATGAAAGAACTATGGTTCCTTTGAGGATAATTTCAGAAAATCTCGGGTACAATGTTCAATGGAATCAGAAAAAACAAGAAGTAAAAGTATCAGACAGAAATTTAGAAGTAAAGTTATATATTGGGAAGAAAGAAATAATTAACAATAATCATAAAGAAGTCATCGATGTTGCTCCTCTAATTAAAAACGACAGAACTTTCGTACCATTACGATGTATTGCAGAAGCTTTTAATCAAGTTGTAATCTGGGATCAAAAGGCAAGAAATGTTCATATTACTAGAGAAAAGGATATACCTAGTAACAAAAACGATTATATTGGACGGTTTGTATTAATTAATAGTATAGATGTATCTAGCTCAAAAGGTGATAAAAAATCTCCGGAGAGTTTAAGAATAGGTGATGTTGGTTTAATTCTTAAAAGTGAAGGGGATTATTTATACATTGATCTAATAAAACCCCAAGGAGAAGCAATTGAAGATTGGTCTTTTGCCAAAGGATATGTTTTGAAGAAAGATTGTATTTTAAATCCAAGACCTAATGAGCTTGATTTGATTTCTAATGTATGTAGATTAAAAAATGGACAAATTAAAGTCCAAGATTCTATAAACGGAGAAACCTACGAGGTAGACGGAAATAGATTTTCAAACATTAAGAGAAAAGAAAAGAACCAACTATTAATAGAAATGCCTGGTGGTGCAAATAGTGCCTGGGTTTCAAAGAACGACGTTGATTTTGTTTTAGAGTACTTCACAGGAAATCTTAATAATTAATTTATTTAAGACAAGAGTTTTTTGTGAGCGAAATCTAAATACGTTCAAAAGATATTGAGAGGAAAAGCATCTAGAAAATTCTAGGTGCTTTTTTGATGCCTAAAATTAAGGAGGTGAGATATTGGCAAATAGAATAAAAGGGATAACTGTTGAGATTGGTGGGGACACTAGCAAATTACAAACGGCTCTAAAATATGTTAATACGGAGATAAAACATACTCAATCAGAACTGCGTGATGTTAACAAACTTCTTAAACTTGATCCTAGCAATACTGAACTTATCTCACAAAAGCATAAGCTATTAGTTCAGACCATAGAAGAAGAGAAGAACAATTAAAAAGAAAGAAGCAAGAAGAGATAGAAAATCATTATAGAAACATAAATGATATTTCAAAAGACATAAAATTTTAATAATGAAACTTTGAAAGTGATAGCAGAAATGTTATCTCTTTTTATATTACAAGAAAGGAGTTTTGTATGAAAAAATTAGATCAAATAAGACAAGAGTCAAAAGAAATAAAAGAAAAAATTGATGATACAGAAGAAAGATTAAGGCAACTAAAAAATCAAGAAAAGAAGATATTAAAACAAGACATAGTAAAAAGAAAAAAAGAAAGAACTCATAGGCTCATAACAAGAGGAGCAATCTTAGAAAGTCTTATAGAAAATGCAAAAGAGGAGCTAACAAAGCCATTTGAAAAGGCTGATGAGCTTAAGAACAAAACTCTAAGATTAGCTGAAATAAACAAGCTACTTGATCTTGGCGATGTTAACGAGATTGAAAACAACTCGCCACTGCTTGAAGATTTCAAAAGAACTATAATAGATTATGCTAATTACGAATTTTCAGAAGACAATCCTTACGAAGCTTTTGATAAATTGTATCCTGACTTAGAGCATATAAGTTTAGCGTTTACTCATACACCTGATGACAAACACACTATTCAATATGAAATAAATGCTGAAAACAAATCATGGACGCAATATGTAGACGATATGCCTATAA
>NZ_AWXB01000008.1 GCF_000478985.1 Peptoniphilus sp. BV3C26 | reverse complement strand
AACTTTCTTATCCACGATTATTTCTTTGCCAAGTCCATTGATAAGGTAAGAAACGGCGGTGTTATCGCCTTTATTACATCTTCAGGAACAATGGATAAAAAGACGAAAGTGTAAGACGCTATCTTGCAGCAAGAGCCGAATTTTTAGGAGCAATCAGACTTCCAAATGATACCTTTAAGGGTGTTGCCGGCACAGAAGTAACTTCGGATATTATCTTCCTAAAGAAAAGAGATAGCGTATTAGAGCGCGATGAAGATTGGATACACCTTGCAGAAGATGAAAATGGACTTTCATATAACAAATACTTTATTGATCATCCTGAACAAGTGCTTGGCACAATGCGTGAGGTAAGCGGAAGATTTGGAAAGACACTCACTTGTGAACCGATAGCTTTTTTAGGGCAAGAGAACAATATGGCTTCGTTAAAGGAGCGTATCGAGATTGCAGGAGAAAGAATTTCAAAAGATGCCAAGTATGAAGAAGTAGAGCTACTTGATGATGAGATCACTTCTATCCCTGCAACTGATGATGTAAAGAACTTTTCTTATACCTTAATTGATGATGAAGTCTATTACAGAGAAAATTCACTCTTTATCAAAAAGGAAGTATCAGATAAAAACAAAGAAAAAATCAAGGATTATCTTGAGCTGAATGCTGTTTTAAAAGATGTAATTTACAAGCAGAAAGAAGATTTTAGCGAGGAAGAAATCAAGGCTTCACAGGAAAAACTAAATGAAGTATATGATAACTTTTCAAAGAAGCATGGCTTTGTAAATAACCTAAGTAATACCAGAGCCTTAAAAGAGGATAGCAACTTCCCGCTTGTTTCTTCCATTGAAATCCTTGATGAAGAAGAAAACTTTAAGGCAAAGGGAGATATTTTCTCCAAGCGAACAATCACAAAGGCGAAGGTTATCGACCATGTAGACACTTCCCTTGAAGCTCTTGTTTTATCGGTATCTGAAAAAGGCTATGTGGACTTTGACTATATGGGAAGTCTTACAGGAAAAGACAGAACGACCTTAATTGAGGAGCTTCGAGGGGAAATCTATCTAAATATCAGAGAAGAGCAAAACTTTTACAGACCGCTTTCCTTTAATTTAGAGGATGGCGATTTACCTTTTGCTTGTGCAAATGGCAGCAATTCCTATAAGTATGGCTATGTAACAAAAGATGAATATTTAAGTGGGAATATCAGGGACAAGATTGCCATTGTAGATAGCTACTTATCAAAGCTCAGACAAACGGAAAGAGAGCTGCCTCATCTTGGCTATGAAAAAAATGGAAAAGAAAAAGAGCTGATAAGCTATGAAATGAACCGTTTGGAATATCAAAAATCAGAGCTTACCAAAGTTCTTCCAAAGGAGCTTGAAGCAAGTGAAATCAATGTGCGTCTTGGTGCAACTTGGATACCGATTAAAGACATTGAGAAATTCATCTTTGAAACGCTTAAAACTCCGGGTTATGCAAGATGGGATATTAAGGTTAAGTTTTCAAGCCTTACAAGCGAATGGAATGTAGAAGGAAAAAGCAGGGACAGAGGAAATGACCTTGCTGAAATGACCTTTGGAACATCAAGGGTAAATGCCTATAAGCTGATTGAAGATGCCTTAAACCTTAAAGAAACAAAGGTATTTGACCAGATTGTAAATCCAGACGGCTCTAAAACTTCTGTCTTAAATAAAAAAGAAACCATGCTTGCAGGACAAAAGCAGGAGTTATTAAAAGAAGAATTTAAGAACTGGATATTTAACGATCAGGAAAGAAGAAGCCGTCTTGTAAAGCTGTATAATGAGCGTTTTAACTCTATCCGTAACAGAGAATATGACGGAAGCAATCTTTCCTTTGAGGGAATGAATACGGAGATTGACTTAAGACCTCATCAAAGAAATGCCATAGCAAGAAGTCTTTATGGAGGAAACACCTTGCTTGCCCATGTAGTAGGCAGTGGAAAGACCTTTGAAATGGTAGCTTCTGCAATGGAGAGTAAAAGGCTTGGAATGTGCAGTAAGTCCTTGTTTGTTGTACCAAATCACTTAACAGGACAAATCGGTCGTGAGTTTATGCAGCTATATCCGTCGGCTAACATTATGGTGGCAGATAAGAAAGATTTTGAGCCGAAAAACAGAAAGAGATTTATAGGCAAGATTGCTACAGGGGAATACGATGCGGTTGTTATCGGACATACGCAGTTTGAAAAAATTCCTATGAGTAAGGAATATCAGGAAAAGCATATTCAAGATCAGATTGATGAAATCGTAAACTATGTTGAGGAATACAAGCATGACAGAAATCAGAACTTTACTGTGAAACAGCTCGAAAAGACAAAGAAAAAACTGGAAACAAGGCTTGAGAAACTAAACGATGATTTTAAGAAAGATGATGTCATTACCTTTGAGGAATTAGGAGTGGATAAGCTCTTTGTTGACGAGGCACATGGCTTTAAGAACCTTTATCTCTATACCAAAATGAGAAATGTTGCAGGTATCGGACAGTCAGAAGCCTTTAAGTCCTCCGATATGTTTATGAAATGCCGCTACATGGATGAAATGACAGGCGGCAAAGGCGTGGTCTTTGCAACAGGAACACCTGTAAGTAATTCTATGACAGAGCTTTATACCATGCAGCGTTATCTTCAGTATGAAAGTCTAAAGAAAAACAACTTGGAGCATTTTGACTCTTGGGCTTCCACTTTTGGAGAAACGCAAAGCTCCTTTGAACTATCTCCTGAAGGTACAGGGTATAGGGTAAAAACGAGATTTTCAAAGTTCTATAACTTGCCTGAGCTTATGAGTATGTTTAAGGAAGTTGCAGACATTCAAACGGCGGATATGTTAAATCTTCCAACACCTGAAGCACACTATGAAGTTATTAAAACCTTGCCAAGTGAAGAACAAAAGGAAATCCTAAAGAGCCTTTCTAAAAGAGCAGATGATGTCAGAAATAGAGTTGTAGAGCCAGATGTTGATAATATGCTTAAGATTACCAATGACGGCAAGAAACTTGCCTTAGATCAGCGTTTAATCAATCCACTTCTTCCTGATAACCCTGATAGCAAGGTCAATGTATGCGTGAAAAATGTATTTGCTATTTGGGATAAGACAAAAGAAAATAGGTCAACACAGCTACTTTTCTCTGATATGTCCACTCCAAAAGGAGATGGAGAATTTAACATCTATGATGATATTAGAGAAAAACTTGTAGCTATGGGCATACCGAAAGAAGAAATTGCCTTTATCCACGAAGCTAATTCCGATAAGCAAAAGGACGAACTCTTTGCGAAAGTAAGAAAAGGAGAAATCCGTATCTTAATGGGTTCAACGCAGAAGATGGGAGCCGGAACGAATGTGCAAAATAAACTAATTGCTTTGCATGACCTCGATGTTCCTTGGCGTCCCGCTGACTTGGAACAAAGAGCAGGGAGAATTGTAAGACAAGGAAACGAAAATGAGAAAGTAAATATCTATCGTTATGTTACAGAGAATACCTTTGATGCGTACCTTTGGCAGACGATAGAGAATAAGCAGAAATTTATTTCTCAGATTATGACTTCAAAGACTCCTGTTCGTGTGGCGGAAGATGTGGACGAAAGCTCCCTTAACTATGCAGAGATTAAAGCCCTTGCCACTGGCGATCCTAAGATTAAAGAAAAGATGGATTTGGACAACGAGGTTACAAAACTTAAAATGCTTGAAGCAAACTATAAGTCCAATCGTTACAGATTAGAGGATAAAGTGTCGAAAAACTATCCTGAAGAAATCGCAAGAACGGAAAAGCTCATTGAAGCTGTAAAAAAAGATATATCCAATGTAGAGCCAAAAGCGGAAGGTGAGGAAAAGTTTACTTCTATTACTATTGCAGGAGAAAAGATTACCGATAAGAAATTAGCCGGAGAAAGACTGATTGAAGCTATAAAGACCGTAAAATTAAATGAAAGCAAGGTTATAGGTAAGTATAGGAATATGGATTTAGAGGTAAGTTACAACTTCTTCACTAATTCACATAACTTTAGCTTAAACGGTGCTGCAAAGCATTCGGGAGAGCTTGGAACAAGTGCGGACGGGAATATTACAAGACTGGATAACGCTCTTGAGAAAATGCCTGAGAAATTAAACAGGCTCGAAGAAAAACTTATCAGTACAAAAGAACAACTGGAAAATGCCAAAGAGGAATTAAAAAAGCCTTTTGAAAAAGCTGATGAGCTGAAAACTAAGATGTTAAGACTTGCAGAACTGAATAAGCTACTCGATATGGGAGAAGTGGAAGAAAAGAGAAATGACAATCCTCTTGTGGAAGATGTAAAGAGGGCGATTATTGACTTCTGCAACAGAGAGTATGAAGAAAACCACAGCTATGATGAGTTTGACACATTGTATCCTGATTTAAAACATATCGGTATCGCCTATACCAATACACCGGATGAAAGACATGGTATTCAGTATGAGCTTGATTTAGAAGCTAAAACATGGACACAGTATATTGATGATATGCCTATCAAAACAGAGAGCTTCGACTATGAAAACAAGGGAGAAAATGAAGCTCTAAGGAATATGAAAAATGAAATAGAAATGTCCTCTTTTAGCGATTTGGTTTATGTTGATTCCGAAGATTTAAGAGCAGCAACAGGACTTGATATTGATGATGAGGGTAACTTCTATGATCCGCTCTCTAAAGACCTCGATAATGATGGCATTCCTGATAGATATGACAATGACTTTAAGGACAGTGATTATTTTGAGTCAACCTATGATGTGGAGGACAATCTTCATTGCAAAGAAGAAACTGCACAAAAATCAGAGGATAAGCCATCTATTTTAGGACAGATAAGAGCTTATCAAAATGAAAGTAAAACAGAAGAAAAGCAAAAAACAAAAGAACAGGAATTTTTAAGATAAGGGGAGGGGAACCTCCCTTTTGCCATGAAAGGAGATAAAAACATGGATTACAAAACAATGAGAAATCAGATAGAAGATATGGTAAATGATAACCATAAGGACTTTGTAAAAGCGATTATAAGCATGGAAAAAGGTATCAATGATGAAAGTGCCTTAGATAAGCTCTATGACGCTTATATGGACAATGACAGCCTTAATTTGCTGCATGAGGAATTTGACTATATGATTGAGGATTTAAGAGAACAGGGACAGATAAAAGACCTGCCTTATGCTCAGGAAGAAAAGGATAATCTTATCAATATTGTTGGAAATATCGTTGGAGAGGTTGATGTAGTTGAAAGGGAAAATAAGAACGGAGAAGCCTTTAAGGTAGCGAATTTCTCCGTAGTATCTAAAGATGATGAAGGGAATAAGGTCTATCATAATTGCTCGGCATACGGAGAAAAAAGCGATATTCCAAAGGACTTTAAGCAGGGAGATTTTGTTAAGCTCTTTGGACAAATCAGAACCTCCATTGATGATAACGGCAAGGAGCATAGCAACATCAGGATACTTTCTTCAAAGCTGTTAAAGGCAAAGGAACAAATGAAAGGACAAGAAGAAAAGAAAGAATCTGTACTTGGGGCTATCAAAAAATATCAGGCTGAAGATAAGGAAAAGCCGAAAGAAAAGAAAGAAGTAAGCAAAGAAGCTGAGAGATAAATTTACGGTCGGTGTGGTCTTAGGACTGCACCGACTATTTTTTTATTGGTCTTGAATTGCCAAATCAAGGTAGAAAAAGAGGAGAGAAAAAATTATCTCTCAATCTCCTTGCCCATGTAAATTTCATAGTTCTTTCGTATTTGATAAAGCTCGTCCATAGTAGATTTTGAGGAAGAATACTCTTTCATGAGGATATTCTTTTTTTCTTGCAGTTTATCAAGTCTATCTAAAATATTCTTTGAATTTGGAAGTTTAGAATAGGAGCTTTTCAGCTTGGAAAGAGCAGTTTCATAGAGCGTGATTTGCGATTTGTATTCTTCAAAAAATGCCTTGTCCGATGGATTTGCCTTATATTCTTTGTAGTAGGCTCGATATTTTTTAACAGTATGAACTTGTTCCATAGTATCAGAAAGTAGCTGCATGTCCTTATCAATTTCTTTGATTTTATCTTGTAAACCTTGTCTTTCTTCAGCACTTTTTTTGATATATTCATCAAGCTGTTTAACGGAGTTAATGCCATGTTCTCTGATGAAAATAACTGATTCAGCCATTGTATTAAGGTTATGTTTTGTTGCCCAATATTCATAGCCTTTGCTCTCTTTCACTTTGGCATTGGTATTCATATTGATGACATTTCCTATTCGTTTTTTGACAGCAGGATCCTTAATAGCACTCCTTTCTGTAATACGCTCTTTTAATCTTTCTTCGGTATAATCTTCGCCAATCGTCTTAGACCTTGTAAATCTCTGCTTATCTTTTGGCTTAAAAGCTATATGTTTTCCATGCTTTATTTCATAACCAAGTTCCGCCATTTTCTTTAGAAATTCTTCCCAATCTTTAGACTGTTTTATCAAACGATCAATGTCAAATTGAAGCCTGCTTTTCCAAGAATTACCTTTCTTAGATTGCTCATTTTCATACCATGACTTACCATTTGTTTTGTACTTTCTCTTATAGCTCTCGTAGAACTCATCAATCACAGAAAGGTTATTATCCTTGCATAGCTTATCGCTTTGATACCTGATTTGGTGGTAACTTCTCTTGTTGGACTGATAGCATTTGCCCGTTACCATATTTACATTATTAAATATGACGTGATTATGAATATGCCCTTTATCTATATGGGTAGATAAGACAAATTCGTACTCATCCTTTAATATCTTTTTACATAGTTCAAGACCGATTTGATGTGCCATTTCAGGACTTGCTTCTCCGGGTAAAAAGGATTGAATGAGGTGTCTTGCAAGAACAGTTCCGTTTGTTCCTGCATCATTTCGTGTTCTTAAAAATTGAGTATGAGCAGTTTCCTGATGGCATTTATGAGTGCTTACTAAGATTTGCTCATCTGTTTTTTCTCCATTAACAATATATGAAATGGCAAGATTAAGGGTTGATTTTATAGGATGTATTTTTGTAATAGCCATAAAATTTAATCACCTCCTGAAGTCCTGTTAAGCAGCAGGGAATGAATTTGCCACAACTCTTTTGAGAAATGTTCAATCTGCTTTTTCATATCGTTTATATCATCTTTGTAGATTATGCCGGTCGAATTTACACGCTTTGCAATCTGATTTATGTTGTTTGTAGCGTTGGAAAGCAAGCCCTGTAAATCTCTAAACGGCTCTAAATCCACTTGATATATTTCCTTTTCTAAAACGCATTTGCGAATAAAAAGGCTCATATTTCTACACTTAGCAAGTTTTCTTTTCTCCTCAAAAAGAGCCTTTTCTTCTTCGGTTAATTTAATTTCAAGTCTTTCATTTCGTATTCTATTTGCCATAGGTAAATCCTCCTTTGAATGTATTTCGGGGTCTTAGGGTACACCCTAACAAGTTAAAAATTGATAAAAAAAGAAGCAGATCCCAGAGGGCTGCTTCATCAATTTTTTCGTAAGTGTCCGTACACTTACTGTGCTTGCTACAAAAGAATGAATTAGATAGCAAGCGTTAAGCAAGTTTTCAAATTTGTTATATAATTATAACATAAAAGTCAATGTATGTGTATAAATATCTTGACTTTTAAACATAACAAGTGTTATAATATAACTAAGTTATATTTGAAGAAAGGAGGGCAAATCATGGCAAACGGAGATTATGAAGTAACTCATAATAGGATTCTTAATAGTGGTAAGAAAATTTTCAAAGAACAAGGATTTGAAAAGGCAAATTTAAGAGCTATTTGCAAAGAAGCAGGTGTTACTACTGGGGCGTTTTATGGTCATTTTGAGGATAAGGAAGCACTTTTTTCTGAGTTAGTTGAGCCGATTGTAAGCCAAATCCGAAAATACTATGCTATGTATGAGGATAAGAGTTTTGAGACATATAAAAAGGAAGTTCCACTTGGGAAAGAAACCATTTATAAAATTTTAGACTTTAAAGCACATGGCGCTGTTAAGATGGTCTTGTATTTTTTTGAAAATAAAGATGCATTTGAGTTATTAGTGTTTGGTTCTTATGGAACAAAATACAGTAATTTTTTAGATGAACTCGTGGAAATAGAAGATAAAAATCACATCAAAATATTAAGCATGATTTATGGTGAAGATGGTGTCGGTAGTGTAATAACCGATATGGGAATTCACTTAATTAACCATGCATATTATTATGCTTTATCTGAAGTTGCTGTTCATTCTAAAAGCAGAGAAGAAGTAGAATTAAATGCCAAACTAATTTCAAAATTCTTTAATGAAGGATGGGGCAAAATAAGAGGTTTGTAAAATGGAAAATTTTTTTGCATCAAATATAACTTAGTTATATTAAAGATTTAATTTTATACAAATTGACAACATGCTGCTTTATAAGCAGATAAAAAATATTATATGTATTCAAGGAGGAGAAAAATGAATTTAAAAGGTATTGTAAAAATAGCAGTATTTTCTGTTATTGGATTTGTTCTTACGATGGGATTAGGATTTTTGACAGGTTCTTTTGGAATGATTCCGAGTTTGTATTTATCATCGGCACTTGCAACAATTATTGCCGCACCAGTTTTTGTAATAATGTGTAAACAAGTCGCACAAAGAGGAACAGCATTCTTATATTTCTTATTACTCGGCGTGTTCTATGCTCTTATGGGAATGTGGCCCGTAATAGTAGTTTGTGCAATTGCAGGAATATTAGCAGAGCTTGTGATTGGTAAAAAGGAAAATTACTCAGACAAAAATATGAGAGTAGGACTTGGTTTTGGTGCTGGTATGTTTATATATTCGCTTCATGCGATGTATTTCACATTCGTATTTGGAGTCGAAGGTCTTACAAAACAATTCCCTAAGATGTTTACAACAGACTATGCAACATTTCTTTATAATTTTTACACCCCTAAAAACATTGCAATTTGCGTAGTGATCGCAATCGTTGCATCAATTATTGGTGCTAATTTTGGAACATATATTTACAACAAATTCTTTAGCAACAGGAAGAAAAAAAGTGTTTTGTAAAGGTGAAAAAAACTATATAGAAGGGTACCAACTATTAGATAAAATCAACCCACTTACTATAGTTGGGTTGATTTTACTATTTTCAGTTATTCTAACTGTTGGAGAGCAATCACAATATTTATTTTCCCTTATTTTTGTCTTAGGACTATTATTCTTATTTTCTATAAGAAAGGCATTTAGAACGATATGTTCATTGCTTATAGTATGGGGGCTTATTTATTTGCTGAAACCCCACTTAGGAAATGTTTTGGTTGGTTCTATATATACAATGCTACTTATAGTGTTGAAATTTGCTCCACTTTTCATTTTGGGAAAAGTGCTGTCTTCGTATAGTTCTTCGCATCTAATTGCTGCATTTAGAAAAATTGGTATTGATGGTGGAATAGGTATAGGAATCACAGTATTCTTTCGTTTTATTCCGGAAATTTCTATTAGGATGAAGGAAATAAACAATGGCATGAAAATTAGAGGATTTAAAGCAAGTATTTTCAAACCAATTAAAACATTTGAATTATATTTTGTTCCTCTTATGTATAAGTGCATAGATATAAGCGATACCTTAACTTGTTCAATCATATCAAAAGGCATTGAATATGATGGCAAAAAAACAAGTTTTCATGATGTAAAATTTACTTTTATCGATATTGTAATGTTAATGATTGGAATAATTTTGGTTTTGGTGAGTGTATGGAAAATATCTTAGGAGCAAATATACGCAAATTTTCATACGGCGAGGACTTAGTACTAAAAGACTTAAAACTGTCTGTAAAAAAAGGAGAGATAGTTGTATTAACAGGTCTTTCAGGATGTGGGAAAACAACATTTTTAAGACTTCTAAATGGACTCATTCCATATTTTTACGAAGGAAATTTAGAAGGTAATATTGAGCTTTTGGGAAAAGAAATATCTTCGTATCAGAAAGGTGAACTTGCAAAATATATAGGAAATGTATTTCAAAATCCCAAGGATCAGTTCTTTTGCGATGTGGTTGAAGATGAAGTTGCTTTGGTAGGAGAAAATCTTGGGTTAGATGAGAACTTATTAAAAGAAAAGGTAGATAAAGCATTAAATTTATTGGAGATAGGTCATCTAAGAAAAAAATCTATCTTTGAATTGTCTGGTGGAGAAAGACAAAAGGTGGCGATAGCAGGAACACTTATTTATGATACAGACATTATCTTTTTCGACGAACCTTCAAGTAGCCTTGATTATGACAGTATAAGGAAATTTGAAAACATACTTGTTAAGTTAAAAGCGATTGGCAAGACAATTGTAATAGCTGAACATAGATTGTATTACCTTAAAAATATTTTTGATCGTCTTGTCTATATGAAAGATGGAACGGTAGAAAATATTTTTAAAAAAGGTGAACTCGATAACCGGAAGTGTAAAGAACTGGAATTAAGAACATTAAATGAAAAAGAACTTGTGTCGGAAAAAGAGCCATTAAAAACCAGAAGCTATATAAAAGTCGACAATGCAAATATTCACCAAGGGAAAAGAACTTTGATAAAAGATTTGACTTTTGACATTAAAGAAAAAGAAATCATGGGAATTATCGGTTCTAATGGAATTGGGAAAACAACATTAGCAAATTCTTTGTGTGGGCTTTCCGAAAAAAGATTAGATGTGAATTATGGAAAGAACAAGAAGGAACGATTGAAAAATTCTTATTTAGTTTTGCAAGATGTTGATGCTCAGATTTTTTTAGACACTGTGGAAAATGAGCTGATATTTTGTAAAGAAAAGAATACGGAAAGTGATTTGGAAGAAATACGAGATTACTTAAAGCAAACAAATTTGTGGCATAAGAAAGTAAGCCACCCACAAAAATTGTCTGGTGGTCAAAAACAAAGACTTGCGATTATTACTTCGTTTTTATCCAATCGAAAATTGATAGTTTTAGATGAACCGACCTCTGGACTTGATTACAGAAGTATGAGTATTATATCTGATTTAATTACAGAAAAATCAGAGGAAGTTCCATTTATCATTATTACGCATGACTTGGAACTACTATTCAAAACTTGCCATTCTGTTTTAATGATTGGCAGAGAAAATTATAAAAAAATATCTGTAAAAGGAAATGAACAAGTGATTATGGATTTTATGGATAATAAAAAATCTTTGATTAAGGAGGAGAATGATGTTAAATAAGGTTTTTGAGTATGCTGGTTCGCATAAGAAAACAATACATTTAGCGAGTTTTATTATGCTATTAAGTGTCATTATGGGAGTTGTGCCATTTCTATTTGCTTATCAGATTATAAATCCTTTGATTTTAGGACAAAATTTGGAATTCAAAAGGTTAGTTATTTTGCTTGCCGGTATTTTGATATGTTTGGTTTTGCAAGCATTATTAGGTGGTTTGGGTCTTAATATGTCCCATAAGGCAGCATATAACACATTATTTGGACTTAGAACATCTCTACAAAAAAAGATGGAGAATCTTCCCTTAGGAGCTATTGAAGAAAAGGGAACAGGTGCTATTAAAAAGATGTTTGTAGATGATATTGGTAGTTTGGAAGTTCTTTTGGCACACTCATTGCCTGAAGGAATTGCCAATTTAATTGTGCCTGTAATGGTATATATTGCAATGTTTTTCGTTGACTGGAGACTGGCACTTATGTCTTTGGCATCCATTCCACTAAGCATTGTCGCTATGATGATTATGTATTCCGCAGGAATGAAAAAAATGGGACCATATTATATGGCGAGTGGAAAAATGAATAATACCATTATTGAATATGTGAATGGTATGGAAGTAGTAAAAGTGTTTAACAAGCAAGCGGAATCATATCAAAGATTTTCTAAAGATGTTGGAGATTATAGAGATTATGCACTCGCTTGGTATAAGACTGCATGGCCATGGATGGCATTGTATAGTGCCTTGCTCCCATGCACGATTATATTAACATTGCCGCTTGGCGGTTACTTTGCTTACATGGGCTATGTTAGTCTTTCTGATTTGATATTGGTTTTATGCCTATCTTTGAGTATTGGCTTACCACTCTTAAAGGCTTTGGGATTTTTACCAACGATGCCACAGCTTAATTATAAAATATCTGCATTGGAAGATGCTTTAAATATAGAACCATTAAAACAAGGTGAAAACAAGTTTAAAGGTATAGATCAAACTATTTCCTATGACAATGTTACATTTGGTTATCAACTAAGCAAGATGGGAGAGAATGGACAACCTGAAACATACATTAAAAATGTGATTCATAATGTGAGCTTTACAGCAAAAGTTGGAGAAAAGACAGCCATTGTTGGAGAATCAGGCTCAGGTAAAAGCACCTTAGCGAAACTCTTAATTCATTACTATGATGTTTTAGAGGGAAGCATTAGTATTGGAGGACAAAATTTACAGGATATGAGTCTTAAGGCACTGAATAAAGAGATTTCTTATGTGTCTCAAGACCAATATTTATTTAATACTTCACTCTTAGAAAATATTCGTATCGGAAATTTGTCAGCTACGGATGAAGAAGTGATAGAAGCTGCAAAGAAAGCTCAGTGTATGGAATTTTTAGATAAGCTCCCAAATGGTATTTACTCTTTGGCTGGCGAGGCAGGAAAGATGTTATCAGGTGGAGAGAGACAAAGAATATCCCTTGCAAGAGCTATCTTAAAAAATGCACCGATTGTTGTACTTGATGAAGCTACTGCCTATGCAGATCCTGAAAATGAAGAAAAGATGGAAGCTGCGATTGCTGAACTTGTAAAAGGTAAAACATTGATTGTAATTGCTCATAAACTTCCGGCAATTGTAGATGCAGACCAAATATTGGTAATGAATCATGGCCGTTTAGTTGCAAATGGAAAACATAAGGACTTGTTAGAATCATCAGCAGACTACCGTAAATTATGGGATGCGACAATATTTAGTAAGGAATGGAAAATTGATAGAAAGGCAGGTGAAATGAATGTTTGAGCTAATATCAAGAATTTTAAACTTGTCAGGAAAGTATAAAAATAGAATTAAAGGGGCATTTGTTTTTGCCTTTGTTGAATCCATATTAAGTAAAATGCCTATATTTATTGCATTTACCGTTTTGATAGGATTTTATGAAAAAACGAATACCTCCAAAACTTTTCTATATGTAGGAATAGGACTTGTTTTAGTGGTTTTATTACAAGCGGTGGTTCATTTCTTAAGCGATAAATTGCAAAGTGCAGCCGGCTTTCTGATTTTTGCAGACAAAAGGATGGAGCTTGGAAATCACCTTAGAAAACTTCCTATGGGATATTTCACATCAGGAAATTTAGGAAAAATCAATTCTGTTTTAAGTTCAGATATGGCATTCATTGAGGAAGTATCCATGAGTACCATAGCTAATATGATGAGTTATGTGCTTTCAACCGTTGTGCTTACTATATTCATGTTTGTTTTGGACTACAGAATTGGATTGATTGCGGTGTTTGTAATATTGGTTGCAACACTGATTGCAAACGGCATGAATAAGATGTCTTTATCTGAAGCTGTTATCAGGCAAGAGCAAGGAGAGAAGCTAACAGATTCAGTTTTGTCATTTGCAGAAGGAATTAGTGTAATCAAAAGCTATAACCTTTTAGGCGACAATTCAAAGGCTCTTACAGATAGCTTTGCTTCATCAAGAGACACTTCTATAAAGTTTGAAAAGAAGATGACACCTTGGACAAGCGGATTGAACATCATTTATGGTATCGGAATTACATTTATTTTGGCACTTGCTTTGTATCTTCATTTACAAGGAATGTTGAAACTTCCTTATGTGTTAGGACTGATACTATTTGTATTTGACTTATTCAGTCCATTAAAAACTCTTTATGGAGAAGCAAGCAGGCTAACAGTTATGAATGCTGCTTTAGATCGTATTGAAGAAGTATTAAATGAAACAGAACTACAGGATACAGGTAAAAAACATATCTTAAAGGCTAAGTTTGGTGAGCCGGAAATTAGTTTTAATCATGTGAAATTTTCTTATGGAGAAAAAGAGGTTTTGCATGATATGAATTTTGAAATGAAAAAGAATACAATGACAGCTTTAGTTGGACAATCTGGTGGAGGAAAATCTACAGTAGCCAACCTTTTAGCGAGATTTTGGGATGTAGACTCCGGTGAAATTTTGATTAGAGGAGTGAATATAAAGGATGTTTCACTATCTGAATTGATGTCGGAAATTAGTATGGTTTTCCAGAGAGTTTATTTATTCCAAGATACGATTTTTAATAATATTGCCATGGGGAAAGAAAATGCGACGAAAGAAGAAGTTATAGAAGCCGCAAAAAAAGCAAGATGTTATGACTTTATTATGGCACTTCCTGATGGATTTGACACAATGATTGGAGAAGGAGGAGCAACTCTATCCGGTGGTGAAAAACAAAGAATTTCTATTGCTCGCTGCATATTAAAAGATGCTCCTATTGTAATTCTTGACGAGGCAACAGCAAGTGTTGATGTGGACAATGAAAGCTATATACAGGAAGCAATCAGTGAATTGGTAAAAAACAAGACATTGCTTGTGATTGCCCATAGATTAGGCACAATCAAAGAGGCTGATAATATTATTGTAATAAAAGATGGGAATATTGCAGAACAAGGAAATCACAGTGATTTAATGACTTTAGATGGAATCTATAAAAATATGGTACAACTGCAAGAAAAAAATAAAGGACTAAAAATTATATAAAAATTGGTCTAAGAGAGGAGAAGACGATGAAACAAGATATGAAAGAACAATTATTAACAAAAAGACCAATAGACTTGTTATTTCAATTATCTATACCGGCTGTTATCGGAATGATTGTTATCGGCTTATATCCGTTAATGGATGGAATATTTGCTGGAAAAATCATAGGGCAAACAGCAATGACTGCCTGCGGCGTTGCAATGCCACTTACCTTTTTTAACAGCGGTGTTTCAACTTTACTTGGTGTAGGTTCTGCATCTGTACTTTCAAGAGCAATCGGTAAAGGAGATCAAAAAACTGTAGATAAAATAATGGGCAACCTAATCTATTGGGTGATTTTCTTCTCTGTAATTATTACAGTTGGAGGAATACTTCTTGCTCCACATTTCTTGTCTATGGTTGGAGCAACAGGTGAAATCAAAGCCTATGGCATTAGATACCTTAGAGTGATCTTTATAGGCTCTTTGTTTGTAAACTTCACACAGTCCGCAAACATGGTTATGCGTGGTGAAGGACTGATGAAAAAAGCTATGACGATTATGGGACTTGGGGCATTACTGAATATTATTCTTGACCCTATCTTAATGACTGTTATGGGTGAATATGCGATTGAAGGTGCTGCCCTTGCAACCATCACAGCACAATTTGTTCAGGCAGTGGCAACACTACATTATTTCTTGAAAAAGAGTAAAGTTGTTAAAATCCATAAGATAAAGTCTAATCCGGAGATAAAAAAAGAAATGTTTGGGGTAGGATCATCAGCTATGATGATGCAGCTTTTATTTATGATACAACAAACTATGCTTTATAAAATGGCATTTAAGTATGGCGGAGATACCAATGGAATTTTGATGGCGGCATCACTTCGTGTATATGCCTTTTCATTTATTCCTCTTTGGGGAATGAGTCAAGGCTTGCAACCTGTTGTTGGAACAAACTTTGGGGCAAAACAGTATGACAGAGTAAGAGAAGCTATGAAGGTCTTTTCTATTGGCGGTTTAGTTCTTGCAGGAATCTTTTGGGTTCCATCCCTATTGCTGTCAAGTCAGATACTTTCGCTATTTGGTGTAGAAGCAAACATCATTGCACAAGGGGTTGGAAATTTTAGATTGTTCTATTCCGTCTTTATCTTGTATGGAGTAATGGTTATGACTGTTACTTTCTTCCAATCAATCGGAAATGGAAAGAAGGCAGGAATTATTGTCATGCTTAGACAACTCTTCCTGTTTGTCCCTGCCATGATTTTATTACCAATGGCATTTGGAGTAAAAGCAGTTTGGTTTACGCAGCCACTTGTTGATTTCATTATGATTGTTGTTGGAATCTTCATGATGCTTGGAGAACTAAATAAGATGAGCAAAGAAAAAGTACAAGCATAAAATTTCTTATTATGTGCGTGAATACCTGAAATAGCAGAAAGGCTTAATTTATGAGGAATAGTTAGCTATAAAATGGAGGGATAGAAATGGAAAAGTCTATATATTTATTTGAAAGAATAAACCACAATAAAAATAGTCCTTTTTCCTATAAGCTTTATAGCTGTTTATCTTTCCATATGCTTGTCTAAACAATTAAATATAATTAAAGGAAGAACAAGTTTCTTTCGTTTTAGAGGACTTCTTATGCCAAGATGCAGGAGTCCTCCTTTTTTTGCCTGAAAACGCAGACAAAAAAAGAATGGAGGAAACATTATGGCAAGAGAATATTACCTTTATGTCAGAGGAGAAAAGGTAAAAGTCAGTGAGCAGATATACAAAGTCTACTGGCGAGAAAGAGAACACGAGAAGTATTTAGAGCAGGTGGACAGAAAAAACCACTTGCTCTTTTTTTCATCATTGGATCATGATGGACATTTTATAGATAACATCGCTGATGAAAGCGTTGATGTAGAAAAGATTGTTGAAACACAGATGATGATTGAAACAGTCAGAAATGCTATATCAAGGCTCAATGCTGAAGAAAGGGATATTATTGAACGTTTGTATTTCAATGATGAAACGGTTCGTTCAGTGGCAAAAATCAAAAGTATTACACATCCGGCTTTAATCAAAAGAAGAAACAAAATACTTGAAAAGTTAAAAAAATTCATCGAAGAACTTTAGAACTTCGGTAACCAAAGGGGTCAAATTTTCCTTATGTAAAGTGAAGGGGAGTTTGACCTCCTTTACTTTATTCAATAAGAGAGAAGCCTGCTTATGGCAAATAGGAAAATGTAAAGAAAATAATCCCTTTCAAATATTGATCTTTGACAACTGAATAGACCAAGGTAGGACTTTATCTACTTGTGGAGAATTATGACTTACGCCATGATCTTTCTGCTGAAAGCAATTTCGGTTCTATGAATACTGGGTTAGCCAAGGATACAAGAAAGTGAGCGATAAATAAGAATACATAAAAAACAGAGGTGGCAATCTGTTCGGTGATACAAGTAGTGATAATGATACTTCAATAGTTTAAGCCGGCTCGTCTTAATAAGGGGCGGAGGTGAGATTCCTATGTTGCTGCCAAGCACCTACCAATGTCATAAAACTTAGTAAGAGAAATTATATTTGATTATAGAAAATTTAAAGCGGAGGAGGTGTGTTAGTGGATAATGACTGGAATGGATTGGCTGATTTAATTGCGAATCTGATTACAAAGTACGCTGGAGTTTTAGATTTAGATAATCTTCCAAATCCAACTCCAGTAAAAAATATAGAAGATAAAAATAAATTTGACATAGCAAAAACACAGATTGAGAAAAAGTAATAAAAGTGCTATAATATACTTGATATATAAGTCCAAACCATAATTGGTAAAAATATAAAAATATAAAGATATAGAAAAGGATATTGAGGTTAATGCTATGTCAAAAGAAAAAATAAAAGTATACCTCTATACAAGAGTATCTACATCAATACAGATAGACGGTTATTCTTTAGAGGCACAAAAATCAAGAATGAAGGCTTTTGCTCTCTATAACGATTATGAGATTGTTGGTGAATATGAAGATGCGGGTAAGTCTGGAAAATCTATAGAAGGCAGAGTCCAGTTTACTCGTATGATGGAAGATATAAAATCCGGAAAGGATGGAGTGTCTTTTGTTCTTGTATTTAAATTATCGAGATTTGCAAGAAATGCTGCTGATGTACTTTCGACTTTGCAAATAATGCAAGATTTTGGTGTGAATCTTATTTGTGTTGAAGATGGAATTGATTCATCTAAAGATGCAGGTAAATTGATGATTTCTGTTTTATCAGCAGTGGCTGAAATAGAAAGAGAAAATATTCGTGTCCAAACAATGGAAGGTCGTATTCAAAAGGCAAGAGAGGGTAAATGGAATGGTGGATTTGCTCCGTATGGCTATCAACTGATTGATGGAAAGTTGTTAATAAATGAAGAAGAAGCAATTGCAATAAGAACTATATTTGATCAGTATGTAAACACAAGTATTGGAGCTAATGGTCTTTCTAAGTATTTAGAAAACCATGGTATAAGAAAAATACCAAGACAAAATGGAAAAAATCCATTGTTTGACGCAGGTCTTATAAGAAAAATATTAAAGAATCCTGTGTATAACGGGAAAATAGCATTTGGAAGAAGAACTTTAGAAAAAGTTCATGGTACAAGGAATGAATACAGACAAGTAGAGCAGGACGATTATTTAGTAGCAGAAGGCATTCATGAAGCAATAATCCCAGATGAATTGTGGCAGGCTGCACAAGTTAAGCTGAAAGCACAAGCTAAAAAGTATGAACATGTAAATAAGGGTAAGAACATGAGGACACACTTATTATCAGGAATAGTAAAGTGTCCGATATGTGGTGCTGGAATGTTTGGAAATAAATCCATAAAATATAAAAAAGATGGGACGAAGTATAAAGACTTCTATTACTATGGTTGTAAGCATAGACTTATGAATAGAGGACATAAATGCACCTATAACAAACAAATTAGAGAAGAATTGTTAGATGATGCTGTCGCTGAGGTAATAATCAAGTTAGTTAGCAATCCTAAATTTGCATCTATGATGCAGGAAAAAATCAACATGAAGGTTGATACATCAGCGATTGAAAATGAGATAGATAATTATCAAAAAGAGCTAAGGAAAAGTCATTCCACAAAATTTAAGCTCATTGAGGAAATAGATAATTTAGATGTTGATGATAAGCACTACAAACGAAGGAAACAAGATTTAGATGATAGACTTTATCGTATGTACGATAAAATTGACGAATTAGAATCATTGTTAATTGATGCAAAAGCAAAGAAACAAACTATTGAAGCTGAAAAACTTACTGGCGATAATATATATAAGGTTTTGATTTATTTTGACAAACTTTATAAAGTCATGAACGATGTTGAACGCAGGCAGCTAATAGAAGCACTCATTTCTGAAATTCAAATTTATGAAGAGAAACAGCCTAATGGACAATGGTTAAAATCCATTACTTTTAAGCTACCTATCATTGATGAGGATCTAAATATAAGTTTGGACAATGATGAACAAGTTGAGACTATAGCGTTGATACAAAAGATGTAAATATAGAAATCCTGCATTTTAAGCAGTTTTATAAGCATTTTGTCTTCGATAAAGATGAAGAAGGATACGTCAAAAAGACCCAAAAAAACTACATGGATGTAAGAGTAGTTTTACAACTGGTATGAGGAGACACAAGGAAAAATAAAATAAGATAAAACCCATTTTATACTTTCTACAAGAGTAGCTTAAAAGGCTGCTCTTTTTTTACTAAAAAGTAGGTACATATAAATTTTAAATATTACTAATAATACAAAATCTGATCTCTGAAATCAGAAGTCCAGACTTCCGAAAATCGGAATTCAAGAACTCCGAATAACAGATTTCTAGAAATCCGAAAATCGGAGAGTAACTATAATAATATTAGTAATATTGAGTTAAGAAAGAATAATTTTAGAAAGGGAGTAAGGATTCGTTACATCCTTTTCAAAATATGAAACATTCACAAGCCGACTTTACATATTCGCTTTTATAACATATAATAAAAGCGTAAACGAGAGGAGGCGGACTATGAATACACTTAAAGAATATATCCAAGAAAATTTAGTAATCACCAACAAAGAAGCAGAAGAACTTGGATATACTAGGCATAATCTATCAGAATTAACAAAAATCGGACAATTAGAAAGATTAAGACCAGGTCTATATCAATTAAAAGGAAAAGTAATAGACGATTTTGTTTTAATATCATCAAATAGTAATCGAATTATATTTTCACATCAAACAGCCCTCTATCTCCACGACCTATCAGATAGAACTCCAAATGTATTTCATATATCTGTGCCCCAAGGCTATAATGCAAGCCATATCAAAAAAAGATATGAGGATCTACAAGTTCACTATGTAAAAAAAGACTTATACGAACTAGGAAAGACAGAAATAAAATCACCACAAGGCAACCTTATTCCAGTTTACGATATAGATCGAACAATTTGCGATATCATAATAGACAGAGAAAAAATAGATAAGCAAATTTTTACAGAAGCCATAAAAAGATACTTTAAATCACAAAATAAAAATCTAAGACGACTCATAAAATACAGTAGATTATTTAAAATAGAAAATGAAATTAGAAAATACATGGAGGTATTATCGTGATTAATATCGAGAGTATAAAGGGCAAGATAAGAAGCATGGCAGAGAAGAAAAATCTAAAGTCACAAGAAGTTCTGCAAATATATTTCTTCGAAAGATTTTTAGAAAGGCTATCCAAATCAAATTACAAAAATAATTTTGTAATAAAAGGAGGATTCCTAATATCTTCCTTAATTGGAATTGAAAATAGAACAACTATGGATATGGACACAACCATAAAAGGCATACCCCTAAAAGAAGAAAAAATAAAAGAAATCGTAAATGAAATTATAAATATAGATGTCGATGATGGAATAAGATTTGAAATAAAAGACATTAGTTATATTAGGGAAGAGGACGAGTACGAGAACTTTAGAATATCACTAATAGCAAATGTTGGAAAGACCAAAAACCCGATGAAACTAGACCTAACAACAGGAGATGCAATAACGCCAAGGGAAATAGAATATACTTATCCCTGTATCTTTAGCCAAGAAGATATAAAAATAATGGCATATCCATTAGAAACAATTCTCGCAGAAAAATATGAAACCATAATCAGAAGAAATATAACAACAACACGAATGAGAGACTTTTACGACCTATACACCCTCTACAAATTAAAAAAAGATGAGATAGATTATAAAATTTTAAAAGAAGCAATAGAAAGAACTTCCGACAAAAGAGGAAGTCAGGAGATAATGAAAGACTATGAGGAAATAATCGAGGACATAAAAGAAGATTCATACCAAAGATCCTTGTGGGAAGTATATCTCAGTGAAAATAAGTATATTGGAGATCTGACCTTTGATAAGGTTGTTGATGTAGTGATAACTATTTCAAATAGGGTTAGTGAGATGTAATATTCCAGACACTGTCTGGAAATTTATAGACAAAAAAATATTAGGTAAAAGAGAAGTGGAATTATTTTACTTCTTTTTTATTTTGCATTAAAGGATTTAAAATTAAATAAATTTTATGCCAATTGCTTAGCCTTGTAGATGAGACAAGAGATTTATATAGCTTAAAGACAAGAGAATTTAATAAAATCTTTTGACTTGTAAAAAAACAAAAATTGATAACAAAGTAAAAGAACATAAGCATGTTCGTATTTTGTTTTCTAAACTTTTAAAATCAAAAGAACAAGTAAAGAGTCAAGATAAAGATTAAAAGACCATATTAGAGCAAATAAAAAGCTTTAAGACAGATGAAAAAACTAAGTAAATTAAGAAATATTATAGCGAATGTACAGAGAGATAAAATCGGCCGTCTTTAGGCTGCACTGATTTTTTATTTAATAAAACTATGATATAATATATGAAGGAAAAATTCAATTATATGAATATTAAGGATGATATTATGAAAATAAACTATAATGGATTATGGAAACTTTTGATAGATAAAAATATGAACAAAAAAGATTTGCAGGAGAAGGTTGGTATTGCTCCAGCGACGATAGCAAAGATGGGAAAAGGCGAATTTGTTAGTATGGAAATTTTATACAGAATATGTATTTCTCTAGATACTGATTTTGGGGAACTAATTTCTATTGCGGAGGAGAATAATTGAACAATATAATTAAGAAAAAAGAATTGATTGAAATTGTTGAACAGGCATTGTATAGTGATGAATTAGCGATTTTTGCTGGCGCAGGACTTTCTATAAATGCTGGATACTATAATTGGGAAAAGTTATTAGAAAAACCTGCAAAGGAGTTGGAATTAGATATATCAAAAGAAAAGCATGATTTGATTTCTTTGGCTCAATTTTATTGTAATAAAAAGAAAAGAAGTGCTATTAATGAACTTTTATCAGCTTCATTTCCTTCTAATAAAAAACCTACGGAAAACCATAATATATTATCACAGCTTCCAATTTCTACATATTGGACAACAAATTTTGATACGTTAATTGAAGACGCCTTGAAAGAAAATAATAAAAATGTTTCTGTCAGAAAGGATGATAAGGATTTACAGCTTTCATATAAAAATTATGATGCAGTTGTATATAAAATGCATGGAGATATTCAAAGTCCATCTGATGCAGTAATAACTAGAGATGATTACGAAGAATATGGAATTAATAGTAGAAAATTATTTAGAGATGTTTTAGAAGGAACATTGCTGACAAAGACTTTTTTATTTTTAGGATTCAGTTTTAGTGATCCTAATTTTAATTTTGTACTTAGTAAAATGAGAGTTTTGCTGGAAGATGATAACAGACCACATTATTATATATTAAAAAAAATTGCTGAACCTAATAGGAACAAGTTTGAAGACGAAAAAGAATATAAAAAAGCAATGGACGAATACAAATATGATTTAATTAAACAAAGCCTACAGATTGCTGATTTAGACAGATATGGAATAAAAATATGCTTAATTGATAGTTATGAAGAAATCACGGAGATATTAAAAATCATATTAAATAGGTATAAAAGAAAAACTGTGTTTATTTCTGGAAGTGCAGAAACTTATACTCCATTAGATGCACAAGAAGCTAAGGAGTTTATCAGGAAACTATCTTTTGAACTTGTTAAGAACGGATATAAAGTTGTTAATGGATATGGATTAGGTGTGGGGACTTATGTAATAAATGGAATCACTGAATATTGTTATGATCACAGGGACATTAAAATTGAAGATAGCTTAAAACTGATGCCTTTCCCATTAAGTGCAATAAATAGTGAGCAACTTAGGACAACTTGGGAAAAATATAGAGATGAAATGATTTCTCAATGTGGTATAGCAATTTATATGTTTGGTAATAAACAAAAGGATGGAGAAATTATTAAAGCTGATGGTGTAAAACAAGAATTTAATATTGCTGAATCATATCAATTAGTGAATATACCATTAGCATTTACTGGGTTTATATCTCAGGAATTATATTCTGAAAATAGTGATATGGTTAAAAATATTTTAAATGATGAAGAAATTCAGTATATTACTAAATTTTGTGATATAGACACTAATGTTGATGCAATAATTAAAATAATAAATAGACTTAACAGTAAGGAGGAATGTTAATATGGCAAGAAGAGTATTTTTTAGTTTTCATTATGATGAGGATATCAATAGATCGATGATAGTAAGAAATAGTTGGGTTACTCAAGGCAAAGAAGCTGCAGGTTTTATCGATAAGGCGGAATTTGAAAAAATTAAAAGGAATGGTGAAAATGCTGTTTGCAAATGGATAGATAAGCAACTAGAAGGAACTTCAATTACTATAGTCCTAATTGGTAAAGAAACATTAAACCGTCCATTTGTCCAATATGAAATAAGAAAAAGCATCGAAAGAGGAAATGCAATAATTGGGATTCATATACATAATCTTAGAGATATGATAACTCAAAGGACAACAGTAAAGGGTAATCCACATACTATTATTGGATATTATAATGATGGTACACCTGCGTATTTTGACTATATTTGTGATGATTTGTATGACTATTTGGAAGACAATGGATATTATAATTTGGGAAGTTGGATTGAAAAAGCAGCACTAAAAAAAGGAAAATAACTGTGTAAGTTGATAAAAACATCAACGTGATGGGTTATGAAAAAGAATAAGTGTAACTGAAAAGGAAATGAGCATCTAGAATATATTCATATATAACTTAGTTCGATGAGTGAGAGTAATATTATTCAGGAAAAAAGTAAAGTCAGGACATTATGTTATGATAAAATATAAAAACAAAAAATCTATAATACCACTTTCAAGTTGGATAAAAGAGTAATTGGTTATGGGAAAAACAGCAAGACAATTCAATAAAATATATATTGATTACAAAAAGAAATTTAAAAAGTCAATTCAACAAGTTTTGAAGTTAATGCCATATACTTTTTCAGACGATGATATTGTTAATACATTTAAAGAGTTATATCCACATTTGTGGGATGATTTGAATAAACAGTATAATTTTTGGCATAACAAAAATATGGTTCTACTTAAGTATGGGAAAAAAAGCAGATATAATTTTATAAAACCTTATAATTTTATTTTAGATTGTTCTTTTCATAGTGTGAAAAAACTTAGAAAAGATAAGAATAGAATTATTTTGGGAAAAGATGATATGGAAAATTTAAAGAATGAAATAAAGCAGATATCAAAATCCAAATTTGATAAAAGAAAACAAAAAGTTGACGGCACATTAAGATTTATTCAAGAAATAGAACCACAATATACATCGTTTTTTATAGATAAATATTTTAAAACCTATGACTTGCATCAAAAATTAGAGATAATGAGAGAACTTTCAAAATATAAATCATCAAATATTACGGAGTTTTTTTATAAGGTTAATTCATGTACAAGAAATTTTTCTTTAAAAGAAGAAGCCCAAAACTACATTCAATCTATTGGATTACCATTTATGTTAAGACGTAAGAAAAAAGGAAAGAAAAATTATATTGATAACGAAATTGTAAAAAACAATTCAGGTCCTGAAGTTTTAAAACAGAGACTGTACGTAGATGATTTAGAGAAGGTAAAAAGATTTGATGTTTTTATATCTCATAACTCTAATGACATGAATCAAATAGTTGAATTTTATAAAACCCTAAATACAAAAGGATATGTGGCTTATATAGACTGGGTTAATGATAAATACGATTTGAAACGAGAATGGTGTAATGCTTCAACATCAGAAATTATTAAACTAAGAATACATCAGAGTAAGATTTTTATAATTTTTTTAACAGAATTAACTTTTAAATCACAATGGTGTCCATGGGAACTTGGGTATGCAGACGCTTTGGATAAAAAAATTTATGTTTATAATTCACCAAATTTAAAAAATGAAGATATTCCTATTTTCTATAAAGGTTACACTGAAATAAAAAGTGTTGATGAAATTATTATAGAAAATTATTGAACTAATATAAATTGCGTTAATGTAAGGGAGATGGCTATCTTTCCATCTCCTTATATATGTAGATTCTATAGATCTTTCATATTAGATAAAGCTCACATGTATTAGATTTTGTAAAAAGCACCCTTACATAATTCATTCTAATTTCCGGGACTTTTATAGGATTAACCTCTCCTGGTAGAAAAGATTGGATCAAATGTCTAGCCAAAACTGTACCTTTAGTATCATTGTCTTCTCGTGTTTTCATAAATTGAATATGAGCAGTAGATGGATGACATTTAAATGAAGATACCAAGATTTTTTCATCAGTTTTTTCACTCTTAGTTATATAATCTATTGCCAAATTTAGAGTTGATTTTATAGGATGTATTTTTGTAATTGCCATATTAGTCACCAGAACTTTCTTTTGATTTATTAAGAAGTAGGGAATGGATCTGCCATATTTCTCTTGATAATTTTTCTATCTGTTTATTCATTGATTCGATTTCATTCTTGTAAATAATGCCAGTTGTATTAGTAGCTTTTGCAATCTGGTTTATATTATTCGTAGCATTTGAAAGTAGCCATTGTAGGTTTCTAAATGGTTCTAAATCTACTACATAAATCTCTTTTTCTAATACACATTTCCTAAGAAAGTGGGACATAGTTTTGCAATTAGCAAGTTTCATTTTTTTTACAAAAACTTCTTTTTCTTCATCTGTTAAATATATTTTTAGTTGATTATTTCTTTTTCTATTATCCATAGTTTATCTCCTTATCATAAAATATTGGGGTCTTAGGGTTCTCCCTAACAAGGTAAAATTGATAAAAAAAGAAGCAGTCCATAAAGGTTCTGCTTCATCAATTTTTCGTAAGTGGGTACTCACTTACTGTGCTTGCTATTAAAGTTATAAGCGCTAAGCGTGTTATTTATAGTAAATAAAATTATACCATACTCAGAATATAAATTCAGGGTACTATTGACAAAAGTATAAGAAAATGATAATCTTTATTAAAGAACGAGTGTCGGTCAATAGGTGGTGAGGTTTTGGTAAAGAGAAATGTAAAAGATCCAGAAGAAAGAAAACAGGAGCTTATAAATATAGCATCCAGACTTTTTGAAAAGTATGGGTATGAAAAAGTTTCTGTGCGAGATATTCTCGCAGAAGTTAACGGAGCGCCGGGAATGTTTTATTATTATTTCAAATCAAAAGAAGATATTTTCTTGGCTTGTATGGAAACATATTTTGAAGAAAAATTAAAAAATAAGTTAGGTATCCTTCAAAACAAGGAAATAGATTACGAAGAAAGAATAAAAATTCTAAGAGATCTCATAGTAAAAGATATCGGTCAATTTACAACAAGATATAATTTTTCGAAAGAGAATTCAATTACAGATAACTCTTACAGGCTATGGGAATTAATTCATTACATTGGAAAATTTATAGATGTCTATTCAGAGTTTATAATTGAAGGAATTGAAAATAAAAAAATAGAAAATAATATGGGAATAAACAGGGAAAATGTGAGAAGTTTTGCAGCTTTTATTTTATACGGAGCTGTTGGAACAATATATAATGACTATATTATTAAGGGAGAAAACAAAACAAATTCAAGTGAAGCCTTTGGAATAATAAGCGAACTATTTCAAAGACCTCATTAGAGAAAAATAAAATATAAGTATTTTACAAGGGAAACATCAATGGTGTTTTCCTTGTATTAGTTTTAAGGCAAATGAACGAACTCGTTCGGTAAGGAGGTATGTTTTAGATGAAAAAGAAGAAATCAATCAAAGATATTATTTCCTACAGTGAAATAAAAAAAGGACAACTTGTAGGGGGAATATTATTTGTTAGTCTTGGAATGCTATTAAGTATTTGTCCAATTTTGGTGATATACAAAGTCATAAAATCTCTATTTTTATATGGAAAATTAGAACAAAGTACAATACAGTTCTGCACCTATGGACTTGCAGCAGTGGTATTGTCATATTGCTTAACTTACATTGGCGGTATTTTATGCCATAAGTTTTCATATGTTTTAATAGCTAACTTAAAAAAGAAGATATTATTTCATATTGGGAACCTTCCTTTAGGATTTTTCACTGGGGATAACAAGTCAAAAATAAGGCAAGTATTAGGATCGGATATGAATCAAATTGAGGGATACTTTTCTCATCAATTACCAAATTTAATTTCAACTTTAGCACTAATTTTAGCAATGATAATTGTTATGTTGAAGATAAATTTAATATTAGGTCTTACGACTTTGTTAATTATATTTGTTGGTTTAGGAATTCAGATTGCAATCATGGCAAAGATTATAAAGTCGGGTGGACTTGAGAAGAACTTTGCGATTTTGGATCAAATTAATTCAGCAACTACTGAATACGTTAAAGGTATGCCGGAAGTGAAAATATTTGGAACAGGAGCAAAATCATTTAAAACTTTTTCAAAGTCAGTAGGAGAATATAGAGACTTTACAAGTTCGATGACATCAATGATAAGACCGGGATTTGTTTCATTTAGAATGTTTATTTTATCTGTTGCTACATTCATAGTTCCAGTAGGAATACTTTTAATGTCACAAAATAATAACTTGGATTTTGCTACAGTTTTTATTTTCTATTTGATTCTTGCACCTGCCATTAGCGTACCTGCATTAAAACTTAGAGATTTTGCAGAAGGAATGAATTTACTAAATGAAGTTGTTTTGAGAATCTACGAAATTATAGATCAAAAAGAATTGGCAATTGAAAATATCGAGGAAGAGATAAAAGGTCATGATCTTGAATTCGAGAATGTAAGCTTTTCTTATGGAGATGAAGAGGTTTTAAAGAATATAAGCTTCTGTACTAAACAAGGAGAAGTTACAGCATTAGTTGGCTATTCGGGAGCAGGCAAATCTACCATTGGAACGCTAATACCCAGATTTTACGATCCTTCAGAAGGCTCTATTAAAATTGGTGGAGTTAATATAAAAAATATTCCGATGAACGCCTTAATGGAGAGGATAGCATTCGTTTTTCAAGACAGTGATCTTATCACAGATACAGTCTTCAATAATGTTGCTATGGCAAAGACAGGTTCTACAAAAGAGGATGTCATAAAAGCATGTAAAAAAGCAAGATGTCATGATTTTATTGTAAAACTTCCTGATGGGTATGACACTGTTTTGGGTAAAGGGACTTATTTATCTGGAGGAGAGAAACAACGTATTGCTGTAGCAAGAGCGATTTTAAAGGACGCACCAATATTAGTATTAGACGAGGCAACAAGTTTTGCTGATTCTGAAAATGAATATCTTATGCAGGAAGCTTTGTCTGAATTGGTTAAAGATAAGACAGTTATCATGATTGCTCATAGGTTAAATACCATAGAGAATGCAAATCAAATTTTAGTAATATCTGATGGAAAAATTGCAGAAAGAGGTAAGCATGAAGATTTAATCCTTGCAGATGGAATATATAAGCGACTCTTTGATATTTATAAGAAGACAAATATTTGGCAAATGGATATAGAAGGGAGTGAGAATGAATGATAAGAAATATTACATTAGGAAAGATGAATAATATAAGAAAATCAATTATTTTAAATGTTTTGGCATCTATTTCCAACCTTATACCATTTATTGCTTTGGCGAAAATTGTAGAAACACTATTTTTAAATAGAGGTGCAGATAGTATAGATACGAGCCTTTTATGGAAGTATTTTGGGATAATGGCAGTATTTTTCCTAATAACATTTTTATTGGAAAATTTAGCCACAAAATATACCTATGAACTTGGATACAAGACAAGTGCAGATGGAAGAATAAAGCTTGCAGACCACATAAGAAAGCTGCCAATAGGTTATATTTCAGGGAAAAGCTCAGCAGAGATCTTAGATACATTAATGAATGATTTTTTCAAAGTTGAAACGGCAGTAACGCATCAATTACCTCAATTTTTCAGTGGCATATGTGTAGCGGTTCTTTGCTCAATATTATTTTTGATAATTAATGTAAAAATGGGAATAGCAACACTTATTGGATTGCCGATTTCTGTTCTACTTCTTACACTCATGCAAAACTTTCAGAAAAAAATTTATTTGAAAACAAAGAAAATGAGGATAAAAGAGGAAGAAGATATAAACGAATATTTGGATGCCATTAAGACTCTAAAAGCTTATAACAGCTTAGATGATACATTAACAAAGCTTGAAGAAGATATAGATAACTCAAGAAATGCAAATATTAAGAGTGAGAAAGGGGTTGGTTCATTAACTACTATAGCAAGTATGATTTTAAGAATAGGACTTCCTTTGATGAGTTTAGTCGGTTCCTATTTATTTATAAATGGATCTTTGGAAATTGATACATTTTTAATGTTCTTATTTGTAGGTACAAGGATTTTTGATCCTTTGGAGCTTGCACTTGTAAATTATACAGGTCTACAAATGGCATCAGTTTCAGGAGAGAGAATCATTAACTTACTTAAGGCTAAACCTATGTCAGGAAATTCCGATGTAAACGAAAGCAACAAAATTGAAATCCACGATGTTTCATTTTCTTACAAGGAATCTAAGGTTATCGATAATGTTTCATTAGACATTAATGAAAATGAATTAACTGCTTTTGTTGGTTACTCTGGCTCTGGAAAATCTACACTAATTAAATTAATTTCCAGATTTTATGATCCTAATGAAGGGACAATTAAAATTGGTGGAGTAGATTTGCTAACAGCCGACCCTGATAAATTAATGGATAAATTTTCTGTTGTTTTTCAAGATGTGTATCTTTTTAAAGACACAATTTATAACAATATAAAATTTGGAAATGAAAATGCAACTAAAGATGAAATCATGAATGCTGCAAAAATGGCAGGAGCTTATGACTTTATAGTCAAAAAGGATGATGGATTTGACACTATGATTGGACAAGGAGGAGCGACTCTGTCTGGAGGTGAGAAACAAAGAATATCAATAGCGAGAGCAATATTAAAAAATGCCCCAATAATACTACTTGATGAAGCAACATCTTCGCTTGATCCTGAAAATGAACTTATTATACAGGAAGCCATATCAAATTTAATTAAAAATAAAACAGTTGTGGTTGTAGCCCATAAATTAAGAAGCGTAATGGGAGCTGATAAAATTGTTGTTTTAAACAAAGGAAAGGTAGAGGAAGTTGGGAAGCATGAAGAACTTATTAAAAATGAAGGACTATATAAAGACTTATGGAATTATCAAGAAAAGTCTAAAGAATGGAAGATTGTACAGTAACAATCTATTTTAAAGGAGAAAACGTATGAAAACACAAAAGAAATCATCAAAAAACGCAGTTACAGCCGGTGTTTTAATTGCACTTTACTTTGTAACATATTTAGTAATTGGGGTAATATCAATGCCTGTCCCTGTTTTATTTTTACTAATGCCTATGCTTGTAGCACTACTTGCTGCACCAACCTATCATATGCTTCTTGCAAAGACAAAGTCAGCTACTGCTATTGTAATCGCAGCTATCTTACCAAGTATTTTATTAGTTGCAACTGGACATATTCCAATTGCACCATTAGTGGCAGCGCCTGCCGGAATAATTGCCATGTTCATAGCAAAAGGTGGAAATTATATAGACTTTAAGAAAAATACAATTAGTCATATGTTTTTTTCTCTAAACTTATTTGGAGGATTCTTACCAATTTGGCTTATGAGAGAAGCATTTTTTGAAAGTTTAATAAAAGGTAAATTAGATCAAAGCTTTTGTAACACAGTAAGAGCATGGACACCAATATGGATGTTACCAGTAATGATTATTGGAACATTTATATTCTCTTTGATTGGTTCTTATTTTACAAAGAAAATACTAAATAAAAAGTTGGAATCCGCAGGAGTTTTATAATGGAAAATTCAAAGTTTGTTCTGGGGTCAAAATATGACCTCAGAACAAAACTTATCTTGCTTATAGGTGCGAATATTTTAATTTTTTTAGGGTTTGATTGGATCTATCAAAGCCTTATTTCATTATTATTCCTTGTCATCATTATTAGCGATGGTTATAAAAAATCCGCTATAAGGTATATTTTATTTTTTGTAATAAGTGTAGTATTGGAAAAATCTTTAGCCTATTTTAATATGAATTTTCTTTTGAATTTAATTTTATTTATCTTGGCAATTGGCAGAAAATTTCTGCCATGTATTATCGTGGGTAAATGGATTTTAAATTCAACATCTGTTTCCAGTGCAGTGGCAACTTTACAAAAATTAAAACTTTCAAAAGACTCGCTCATAATGATTTCTGTTATATTTAGATGTTTGCCTACTATTAAAGACGAATGGAGTCATATAAATATGGCGATGAAAACTCGAGGAATTAATTTTAACTTAATCAATTTAACAAGCAGACCAACATTAATTATGGAATATTTTTTTGTGCCATTGTTCGTAAGTGTGATAGAAATTGGGGATGAGCTCTCTCAATCAGCCATTATAAGGGGACTCGATGCTCCTGTTAACAAAATAAGTAGACACCTAATTAAGTTTAGAAAAAATGATATTGGTGTTCTAATTATTATGATTTTAATTTTATCAATAGTAATATTTATGAAAGTATCAGGGTGGGACTTATGATTGAAATTAGAGAATTAAGTTTTAAGTATAAGGGAGGATCTGATTACTCATTAAAAGATATAAATTTGAAAATCAAAAAAGGGGAATGCATTCTTCTGTGTGGTAGGAGCGGTTGCGGAAAGTCGACTCTATTAAAGCTTATGAACGGCATAATACCTGAGTTTTATGATGGGGACATTTCTGGCAGTGTTATGGTCAATGGTATGAATACATTTACCACACCAATTTATAAATTATCTAATAATGTAGGCTCGGTTTTTCAAAATCCTAAAACACAGTTTTATACAACCAATACAACCGATGAAATTGCTTTTGGTTTAGAAAATTACGGAATAGAAAGAGAAGTAATTAACAAAAGGATTGAAGAAGTTGAAAAAGAGCTTCATCTTGAAAACTTGATGAATAAAAATATATTCAATCTTTCTGGAGGAGAAAAGCAGAAGATTGCTATAGCAAGCATTTACGCATTAAACCCTGAGATATTTATTCTTGATGAACCATCTTCAAGCTTAGACATAAAGTCAATGAAAGAACTATCGCTTACAATAAAAAAGCTTAAATCTTTAGGAAAAACTATTATTATTGCAGAACACAGGTTGTGGTATTTAAAAGACATTGTTGATAAAGCAATATACTTAGAGGATGGAAAAATCATCAGAGAATATAGTATGGACGAAATTGAAAATCTAAGTGAAGATGAACGAATGAGAACAGGACTTAGGCATTCTGATTATAAAGCTATTGAAAGATTTGATGATTTTGAAACTTCAAATAAAGGGACTTTATTAGAGCTAAAAGATATAATATTCAAAAGAAATACCAAAATAATTTTGTCCATTGAGGATTTTAATTTTTGCTATGGGAATATTATTGGGATTGTTGGAGAAAATGGAATTGGGAAGTCTACATTAGCAAAAATTATATGTGGCTTATACAAAGAAAATAAAGGTAAAATTTTAAAAGATGATGAGAATTTAAATATAAAAAGTAGGCTAAATGAGAGCCTGCTTATTATGCAGGAAGTGAACTGTCAGTTATTCACGGACACTGTCAAAGATGAAATAGTATTAACATCAAATATTAAAGATGATAATGCTTTAGATACTTGGTTAAAAGATATGGAGTTAAAAAATATCAGTGATAGGAATCCTCACACCTTGTCAGGAGGACAGAAACAGAGAGTAATTATCTTATCAGCTTTACTATCAGACAAGAAAATTCTATTTTTCGATGAACCAACCAGTGGATTGGACTATAGAAATATGAAAATAGTAGCTAAAAACATAAAGAAAGTAAAAGAAGAAGATAAGTTGATTTTAATAATATCCCATGATGTTGAGTTTTTAGAGTCAGTTTGTGATAAAGTGATTGATTTTACTTATTTATGAAAATTCATATATTAGTAAATTAGAAGAGGGACATATGATAAACACGCAAGAAAAACGAGAAGTTATGAATAGTATTTTTTTGAATACTCCATAATATAAACTTTATAATATTTTTTTATTTTTGAGGATTTATGCCTAGTAGCATAAGTCCTCATTTTTTATATTCAATTAATCATTAAAACTCAAAAATACTATAGAAAAATAAAAATTCTGGTTACCAAAGAGGGCAAATTTCACTTTATAAAGTGAGGGGTATTTGTCATCTTTCTATAAGAATCAAAATACTTTGAAGTGTGAATATTCTTAAAATTGATTATGTGAGATTAGCATATTTCAAATTTAATCCAACTACCAAGGCAAAAAAATCAACTTATATAGGAGGTTGAAATGCAAGCAATAAAAGTTTATAGCATGAGAGTTGCTATGTTATGTAGACTTTATGATCTTAAATTAATTAATGATAAGGAATATACAAAAATAAAAAATAGAATAGAAAATGATTATAAGAAGAGAGATAGAAAGTAGTTAATCTTGTGATATAATAACACTGTAGAAAGATACAAAATGGGAAGGAGGTAAAATGAATACTAAAGTAAAATTAATAAAAGCTTCAAATACAGGAGCTAGAAATAGAAATGCACTACATTTAGATTTAAAACGTGTTGCAGCATATTGTCGAGTAAGTACAGATAGTAAAGACCAACTTGAATCATATAAATCGCAAGTTGATTATTACACAAATCTAATAAAAAATAATAAGAACTGGACTCTGGCTGATATATATGCAGATGAAGCAACAACAGGAACAACTGCTACTAAAAGAGCAGATTTCATGAGGCTAATAAGTGATTGCCAAAATGGAGATATAGACATGATAATTACTAAATCTATATCAAGATTTGCTAGAAATACATTAGATACCTTAAAGTATGTAAGACTATTAAAGGAAAACAATGTTGGTGTAGTATTTGAAGAAGAAAATATAGATACTTTGACAATGGATGGAGAGCTATTACTAACAATATTAAGTTCAGTAGCTCAACAAGAAGTAGAAAATACCTCAGCCCATGTAAAAAAAGGACTGAAAATGAAAATGGAAAAAGGGGAACTTATTGGTTTTCAAGGTTGTCTTGGCTACGACTATGACCCTACAACAAAAACTATATCTATAAATGAAGAGGAAGCTAAAATTGTTAGATACATCTTTAAAAGATATCTAGAGGGCAACGGTGGCTCAGTCATTGGTAGAGAACTAGAAGAACAAGGTTATCTCACTCCTAGAGGTAAAACAAAATGGTCTGACACTACAGTGTTAGGAATAATTAAGAATGAAAAGTATATTGGCGATATACTAATGGGAAAGACCTTTACAGTTGATCCCATAACAAAAAGAAGACTAGCAAATTTTGGAGAATCTGATAAATATCACATTGAAAATCATCACGAGCCAATTATATCAAAAGAAGATTTTGAAAAGGCACAGGAGATTAGACTCAGAAGAGCACAAAACAGAAACACTATTGCTAACAAGGATAGAAAAAGAGAAAAACTGTCAAGGCAATATGCTTTTTCAAGTATGCTGGAATGTGGATTTTGTGGTGAAATACTGTCAAGAAGAACTTGGCACACAAGTTCAATTTACAAAAAAATTAACTGGCAATGTGTAAAATCAACAAAAAAAGGTAAAAAATATTGTCCTCATTCAAAGGGAATACAAGAAGCAGCGATAGAAAAAGCTTTCGTTGAAAGCTATAGGCAATTATGTCATGCAGATTCAACAGTAATAGATGACTTTTTAAAAATTGTAGAAGAAGAAATAAATGATAATACTTTAGTCAAAGATTTGAAAAAGTTAGAAAACCAATTAAACAGAATCATTAGTCAAGAAAGAAAGTTAGTTGATCTTCATTTGGAAGATAGTATAGACGAAGAAGTTTATGCTAAAAAGTATAAAAAACTGACAAAACAAAAAGAAGAATTACTCGATGAAAAGAAAACACTGGAACTAACGATAAAAGATGAAAACTCTATTAAAGAAAGATTAAAGCAATTTAAAAAGGTGTTAGAGAATAGAGAAATTATAGAGGAATTTAACAGAACAGTATTTGAAAGCATAGTTGATAAAGTCGTGGTGGGAAGAATTGACAAAGACGGAACAGTTCATCCTTATGACTTAACATTCTATTTCAAAACAGGAGTTAAAGATAGTCAAGATTCTAATAACTTTAAAGATAAAAGAAAAAATGCCAAAGACAATGACATTAATAAATTGTGCTCCTACAAGAATGACGAGGATAAAAAATTATGTTCCCAATCAAAAGACAACGCACGTTGAGACGGTAGCACTTTTGTCCAAACTCGATGTCGATAAGCATATAAATATTGAAATTGAGCTGGATGAGCTTGATTTGACAAGTGCTGAAAGTAAGGCAACATATGCTCAAATCAAAGAATATGTTTGGAATAAATTTCAATTAAAAGTTCCAACATTATATATTGCACAGATAAAAAGGAAATGTGGAATAGAATTACGAGAACATTACAACAAGTCTAAAAAGGAGAAACAAATTATTCCACAGTGTACACCTGAAAAAGAAGAAGCCATCATGGATGCCTTGAGACACTTCAAAATGATTGAATA
>NZ_AWXB01000007.1 GCF_000478985.1 Peptoniphilus sp. BV3C26 | reverse complement strand
TCATGTTATTTTTCTTGTGTCAATTGTTTATTTTCTTTTTTCTTTTTATTTTTTTCTCTTTTTTTATCATTTTTTTCCTATTAAAAAAGAGACTGCTTTTGCAACCTCTTTTTCTTCTTTTTTGCTTTAATTTTCAAGGCTTTCTATAAGGCTGTAAAGTTCTTGGCTTCCTTGTAAAGAGTAAGCTTTTTTTAAGTATTCTAAAGCATTTTTATCTTTTAAATTGTACAAAAGCATTCCTAAGTTATAAAAAATAGTGTAAGAATCTTTTATATAAAATAGAGATTTTTTGTAAGTTTCAACGGCTTCTTCTATCTGATTTAAATTAATGTAGGTTATTGCTAAAGCATTGTGGTAATCTTCTTTTTCTTTATTTATTTTTAATGCCTCTTTATAAAATTCCAAGGCTTTTTGATTTTGACCTAAGGCTCTATAGACTTGTCCTTTCAAAAAATATAGCAAGTCTTTGTTGGGATAGGTTTCTTTAACTTTTTCCAAAAACTCCAAGGCTTTTTCATTTTTCCCATAGTTTATATAGGTTATTGCAGAATCTATAAATGAATAGTCTTCAACTTGGCTTATTTCTTCTCTTATGGTTTCTTTTAATTCTTCCGGCGCATTTTCAAGAGCTTTTTCATAATATAAAAGACTTTTTATATAATTTTTGCTCATATTATAAATTCTTGCAAGTTTATATTCTGCGTAGGGTTTTATTTTTTTGTCATTTATTTTTTCGTATTTGCTAATAATTATTTTTAATATGGAGCTTTTTTCTTCTTGATTCAAGTCATTAAATTTTTTGTTATAAATATCTTCAAGGCTTATACCTGTTAGATAGTCTATTTTTTCGTCTTTAATACCAAGTTTTTCTCCACTTGATAGATAAAAAAACTTATCATAGATATCTTCGGTGTTTAAGCTCAGATAGATTATGGGCTTTTTTAAATCCTTAAACATTTTTTTTAAGTATTCTTTATAATTTTCTGCGTATAAAAAATCTTCATTAATTCCTAAGAGATAAAAGATTGCTTTTGATATAAGTTTTAAGTCTATGTTATTTTGAAAGCTCTTTTCTTTTACTCCCTTTTCTATGTCTTTTATAAAAAGAGGCAAAGGAATTTCTTTTTTTAAATCTAATGGCCCTATTTTTAAATCTTTTTTAATTTCAATAAAGGCTAAATTTTTTCTTCTTTCGTTTTTTATTTTCTCAAAAATCATATCCACGATACTTTCTCTTTCTAATTGAGGATCCTTCAATTATATTAAATAAAACTCCTCTAAAAACTGTTAGTAAACTTACTATAATTTCAAAAATTATAAATTTTATTATATATCCCAAGTCCAGGTACTGTCCCAAATAAAAGTTGAAAGGACTTCCCAAGGTTTGAGTCATAACAAGGTCTGATAAATCTGCACTCATATCTATCATGTCAAACAAAATATATTTCCCTAATAATAATATTATTATCGGCGGCAGCCAAAGGAAAAAATTTTCTTTAAAAAATTTTAAGGCACTTATAAGACCTTCTGTATAAGATATTCCTCTTAGGTATATATATTCTGATACAGAGCTTAGTACTATGCCTAATATTGAGGATATTATAAGCTCTATTGTGTAGTCCAAATTAATAATTATAAAAAATGCCCAATCCATTAAGATTAGTGTAAAGAATGTTGAATATATAAGGCCACTTTTTTTTACAAAAGATTTTGTAAAATATTTGAAGTTTATTCTGTTATACATTATTAAATCTTCTAAAATTGTAAAATATGATGAAATAATTAAGGAATCAATAAGGGGAATTAAAAATCTCCATATTGTTGTTCCTACAATGTTTGATAGCAGGATATCTGCCAAATAATGACATATGCCCATGATAATTGAATACATAAGGGGCATCAAAAAAATTATAGGATTTTTTTTAACCTTAGAAAAAGTTTTATTTAAGCTTATAGTATAAACTTTTATGAAATCTGTAAGCATTTTTTCCTCCTTTCGTTTTATTATAAATTATTGGTAATTTTATTACAATTAAAAAACCCATGCTTACTAACATGGGTTTTGATTTTTATGCTCCTAAGTATGCTTTTTTTACTATTGGATCTGACATCAATTCTTCGCTTTGTCCTTCTTTAATTATTTTCCCTGTTTCCAGGACATAAGACCTGTTTGAAATTTTCAGTGCCAGGTTTGCATTTTGTTCTACTAAAAGTATGGTTGTTCCTTCCTTGTGAAGAAATTCTATTACTTCAAATATTTTTTCTACAAAAAGAGGCGATAATCCCATTGAGGGTTCATCTAATAAAAGGAGCTTTGGTCTGCTCATTAGGGCTCTTCCCATGGCAAGCATTTGTTGTTCTCCTCCTGACAGTGTCCCTGCCATTTGATCTTTTCTTTCTTCAAGAATTGGAAATTTCTCATAAATGGCATTTATATCTCTGTTTAAATTTTCCGGTCCATCTTTTATTGTAAAGGCTCCAAGTTTCAAGTTATCCAAGACGCTTAAGCCTGTAAAAATTCTTCTTCCTTCTGGTACCTGAGCTATGCCCATTTCAGTTATTTTATGGGATTTTGTTTTTGTTATATTTTCTCCCAAAAAAGAAATTTTTCCACTTTTAATTGGAACTAAACCTGATATGCTTTGTAGGGTTGAAGTCTTGCCGGCACCGTTTGCTCCTATTAAGCATACTATCTCTCCCTCATTTACATCTAATGATATTCCCTTAATGGCATGAATATTGCCGTAAAATATATTCAAATCTTTTATTTCAAGCATTGTCATTCTGCATCTCCTGTTCCAAGATATGCCTTTATAACTTCTTTATTATTAATAACTTCTTTTGGATTGCCTTGGGCAAGAATGCTTCCATAGTTTAAAACCATGAGTCTTTCACAAATTCCAAGCACCAGATTCATGTCGTGTTCTATTAATAATATGGTTATGTTAAATTTATCTCTTATTAATTTTATTGTTTCCATGAGTTCTTCCGTTTCGCTGGGATTCATCCCAGCTGCTGGTTCGTCAAGTAAAAGCAGTTTTGGATTCGTAGCCATAGCTCTTGCTATCTCAAGTTTTCTTTGTTGTCCATAGGGAAGAGCATTTGCTGAAAAGTTTGCATATTTATCAAGATTAAATATTTTTAAAAATTCCAATGCCTTTGTATTTATCTTATATTCTTCGTCCCAATAGGACTTAGTTCTAAACATTCCTGCTCCTATACCGTAGTGCATATCTTTATTTGAAGCTATTCTTACATTGTCAAGAACTGAAAGATATCCGAAAAGTCTTATGTTTTGAAATGTTCTTGCAATTCCCATTTTTACAAGTTTGTGTGGTGCTATTCCATTGATTTTTTCCATGGATTCACTTCCTGCCACTCCCTTTTGATATAGGAGAATTTGGCCTTCAGTTGGTGCATATACTCCTGTTATTAAATTAAAAACTGTAGTTTTTCCAGCACCATTTGGTCCTATAAGTCCTAAAAGTTCTCCTTGATTTATTGTTACATTAAAGTCGGAAACTGCCTTTAGACCTCCAAAAGTTATTCCTACATTTTCACACTTTAGAATTTCTGTCATCTTCAGCACCTTCCTTTCTATGAACTATAGATTTTACGAGACCTGTTAATGAAAATTCTTTTCTGCCCAAGAGACCTTCTTGCCTGAATATCATCATTAATATTAAAAGTAAAGAATAGGCTATCATTCTATAATCGGATACACTTCTTAAAAATTCCGGTATTATTGTCAGTACAAAGGCTGAAAAAACTGCCCCTGTAAAAGAACCCATCCCGCCAAGGACTACCATTACAAGAATGTCAAAGCTTTTGTTATAATCAAAGACTTTTGCTCCTATTACTCCTATGTTACTTGCATACATGGCTCCGGCAATTCCTGCAAAGAAGGCTGATACTGCAAAAGCAAAAGTTTTGTAATATGTTACGTTTATTCCGCTGCTCTCAGCTGCTATTTCATCTTCCCGAATGGCAAGGACAGCTCTCCCGTGCCTTGATGTCATAATAGAAAACATAAGTGCTACACAAATACACATTAAAAAATAAATAATAGCTAAATTTTGCATTTTTGGTATTCCGGATAAGCCTTGTGCTCCTCCTAAAAATTCTGCATTTTCTATTAAAACTCTTATAATTTCTCCAAAGGCAAGGGTTACTATGGCAAGATAATCCCCTTTTAGTCTTAGTGCCGGTATTCCAATTAAAATACCTATTAAGCAGGCAAGGATTCCTCCTAATAAAAGAGAAATTAAATATCCGGCTATTCCATGCAAAATTCCTGATTTTAAAAACATTGCGGCTGTATAGGCCCCTATTGACATAAATCCAGCATGCCCTAAAGTTATTTGTCCTAAGTTACCAACAGTTATATTTAATGACACTGCCAAAATAATGTTTATACAGACAAGTCTTAAAACTGTAAATGAATATTTATTAAGTATTCCTATTTTTGAAAGACCAAGTATAAGTCCGTAAAAAATTACAAGTAAAATTATTGTTAAAACATAAATACCTTTTTTTTGTCTTGTCATTATACTTTCTCCTTAATATTTTTTCCAAGTAAACCCGTCGGTTTGAAAATTAAAACAAGTATAAGCATGCTGTAGACAATTGCATCAGCAAGACTTGAAGATATATAAGCTTTTGTTAGGGTTTCAACAATTCCCAGTAAAAATCCACCAAGAACTGCTCCCGGAATAAGACCTATTCCTCCTACAACTGCAGCTGTAAATGCTTTTATACCTAAAGCTGAGCCCATTAAAGGTTGCGCTTGAGGATAAGCTGCAAGGTATAAAAGAGATGCTATGCCAGCAAGAAATGATCCTATAGCAAAAGTCATAGTAAGAGTATTGTCTACATTTATTCCTACAAGAGCTGCCGCTCCATAGTCTTCAGATGTCGCAACCATAGCCTTGCCATATTTTGTTTTTTTCATAAAAAATTGCAAAAGAACAGTTAATATTACAGTTGAAATAATTGTAATAATTACTGAACTTGATATTTGGGAATTTCCCACTTCAATTTTTCCATTGAATATAGGCGGAAGAGATACGGCATTAGCTCCGATAAACTTCATTACTAAATTTTGAAGTAAAAGAGAAACTCCTATTGCAGTTATAAGGTTTGAAATTTTTGGGCTATTTCGTAAAGGCTTATAGGCAAGCCTTTCTATTAAAACCCCTACTATTGTACATACTATTGCCGATGGAATAACTGCTATATAAAATGGCAAACCTCTTTCTTGCAACACAAGTCCTATTGTATATGAAACTGTATAAGCCCCTACCATTATTACTTCCCCATGGGCAAAGTTTATAAGTAAAGCTATACCGTAAACCATTGTGTATCCAAGAGCTACTAAAGAATATACCGATCCTATTTGCAGTCCGTTTAATATTTGTAATAAAAAATCCATTTATCCTCCTTAAAAAATAATGACGGTTAAAAAACCGCCATTATTATAATTTGTCTTATGGTTCAACTGTTGAATCGTAAGCATATTTTCCATCAGTGATTTTTATAATTGCCGCTGATTTTATAGGATTGTTATTTTCTCCAAATTTGATGTTTCCTGTAACTCCTTCTATACTTACAGATTTGAGAGCTTCAACAATATCTGCATATTCCATTGATTTTGCTTTTTCAAAAGCTTCTTTGTATAGATAAACTGCGTCATATCCTAAAGCTGAAAAGCTCGATGGATCTTGGTTGTATTTTTCTTTGTAAGTTTTTACAAAATTTTGTACTTTTTCAGATTTGTCGTCAATTGAATAGTGATTTGTAAAATATACTCCTTCAATATCGGATTCGCTTCCTTTGGCAACTACATTTAAGACTCCGTCCCATCCGTCGCTTCCAATTATTGTTGATTTTAAACCTATACTTTTTGCTTGTGATGCAATTAAAACATCATTTTCATAATAGTCGGGAATTAAAAGTACATCTGGATTTTTTGAGCTTATATTTGTAAGTTGTGCTTTGAAATCTTTATCTTGAGCTCCATAGCTTTCTTCAGCTACAATTTCCAAGCCAAGGCTTTTTGCTTGTTCTTTAAAGGCTTCTGCAACACCCTTTGAATAATCGTCAGATGAGTTGTTTAAAATTGCAACTGATTTTGCTTTTAATTTTTGTCCTGCAAAATTTGCAAGAATTTTTCCTTGTAAGGGGTCTGTAAAGCAAACTCTAAAAACATTATCTTTATTTTCAGTTATTGAAGTCATTGTACCTGTCGGTGTTAAAATTGGTATTCCGTCAGATGTTGAGTTTTCAGCAACTGCAAGAGCAGGTTTTGATGTTATAGGCCCTAAAATTGCATTAGCTCCTTCTTCTACAAATTTACTATAAAGAGTAACTGATTCAGTTGCATCTCCTCTGTCATCTTCAGACTTGTAATCAATTTGTTTTCCTCCAACTCCACCATTTGAATTGATTTCATCAACTGCAAGCTGAATTCCTTGTTCTGTAGAAGTACCATATACTGCAACAGATCCGGTTTTTGAAATGATACCTCTAATAATAATGCTGTCTGTTTCTCCCTTTGATGCGGTATCTCCCCCAGATTTATTAGACTGTGAAGAACTTGAACCGCATGCTGTTAGTAAGGTCATTAATACTAATAAAATAGCAAGCTTCTTCTTCATTTTTTCCTCCAATTTTTAAATTTTCATTAGTATATCACTAAAAAGTGTTAAATACCATACCTAATTAAAGCGTTTAAGCGATTTTATCTATGCTAACCTTTGCATTTATTTATTAAAAGTTATTTTAAACATTGAATTTGTCTTACTTGCCTTGATAGTTGCTTGAATTAATTTTGTGAAAGTGTTTTTATCAAATGTTTTGTAAAAATTTTTTCATAAAAAAAAGAGCTTAAGCTCTTTTTTTACATTTTATCAGGTGATTTAATTCCAAGTAGATTTAAACCTTCTTTTAATACTGTTTTTACTCCGTAGCATAAGAAAAGTCTTGCATTTTTTAATTCTTCATCTTCAATTAAAATTTGTGTGTTCGTATAATATTTGTTAAAAGTTTTTGCAAGTTCAATTAAATATCTTGATACAATATAAGGTTCATATTTCTCATGAGCATCTATTACGGCCTTTGTAAAATTATAAAGTATTCTTATAAGATTAATTTCCTCATCACTTTCTATAAGAAAAACATCAATTTTTTTATTAATGTCAAACTGTCCCTTTTCTAAAAGTGAAGCAATTCTTGCGTGGGTGTATTGAACATAAGGACCTGTTTCTCCTTCAAAGGAAAGAGATTTGTCCCAATTGAATACATAGTCTTTAATTCTTTGATTAAATAGCTCTTGAAATTTTACCGCTCCTATTCCCACTATATGGGCAAGTTCTCTTTTGTTTTCTATTGCTTGTCCCTTTAGTTTTTCTCTGTCCTCTAAAATTGATTCAACTTTATCTACAGCTTTATTCAAAAGGTCTTCAAGATAGACAACTTTTCCCTTCCTTGTAGAAAGAGTCCCATCTTCAAGAGAAACCATACCGAATGGAATATGAATACAATCTTTAGCCCAATCATAACCCATTTTTTGTAAAATTGCTCTTAATTGATTAAAGTGAAGATTTTGTTGAGAGCCTACTACATATAAATTTTTATAAAATTTGTAGGTGTCTTTTCTGTATTTTGCCGCAGCTAAATCTCTTGTTAAGTAGATGGTAGTTCCGTCGCTTTTAATAATTATTGATGGCGGAAGACCTTCCTTTTCCAAATTTACTATTTTTGCTCCTTGAGAATCTTCAAGAAGATTTTTTTCTTTAAGTTCTTCAACTATTGCGGGCATTTTGTCAGTATAAAAACTTTCGCCATTATAAGAATCGAATTCAATGTCAAGCATCTTATAAACCCTGCTGAACTCTTTAAGAGAAACTTCTCTAAACCATTCCCAAATTTCCATTGCCTCTTGGTCATTTTCTTCCAAAAGTTTAAAATATTTTCTGCTTTCATTTCTCAAATCTTCATTTTCTTCAGCTTCCGCATTTATTCTTACATAAAGTTTTAAAAGCTCTGGAATTGGATTTTTTTCAATTTTTTCTTTATCTCCCCAATGTTTGTAAGCACAAATAAGCATTCCGAATTGAGTTCCGTAATCTCCTAAATGATTTAAAGCTATCGTGTTATAACCTAAAAATTTATAGATTCTTTTAATTGAATCACCTATTACAGTTGATCTTATGTGTCCTATATGAAATGGCTTTGCTATGTTTGGTGAAGAATATTCTATTAAAACATTCTTTCCATTTCCCATAGTTGATTTCCCAAAATCTTCTTTTTTTTCTGCAATTTCATTTAAGACTGTTGATATTAATTTTTCTTTGTTAATAAAAAAGTTAATATATGGTCCCTTAGTTTCAATCTTTTCAAAATTGTCATCTTTAATTTCTTTTGCTAAGTCCTGAGCAATTATAGCCGGATTTTTTCTATAAACTTTAGCTAAGCTGAATACTGGAAAAGCGAAATCTCCCAAATCATAGTTTGGGGGTATTTCTATTAAAAGTTCAATTTCTTTAGCGGATAAATCCGGAATTTTTTCTTCTAAAATTTCAATAATTTTCTTTTTAAAATCTATCATAAATTTCCTCACTTAAAAGTTATAATACTTGCTCCCATACCACCCTCGTTGTATGGTGCATCACAAATATCTTTAATATACTTATTTTTCTTTAAATAATCACGAAGTTTTTCTCTAAGGGCTCCTGTTCCCTTTCCATGAATAATTCTAACAGATTTAAGACCTGAAAGGTAAGCATCATCTAAATATTTATCTACAAGAGGTTTTGCCTCATGAAAATTATTTCCCCTTATATCTATTTCCGTTTTAATTGTCGAGCTTTTTCTCTTTATTATATTTTTTGTTTTATTTGATAAATCTTTTTTATCCTCTATGCTTATTAGAGAATTTTTCGGAACTTTCATTTTCAACATTCCTACTTGAACAAGCACATTTCCATTTTGATCCGGCAGTTCTAAGATTATGCCCTCTGCATTTAAAGAATTTACCCTAACACTATCGCCTATTATTACTTTTGTAATTGGTTTTTCTGCATGTTTTATTTCAATTTTTTCACTATTTATGCTTGCCGCCTTTATATTATCTCGAATTATATCTTGTGATTCTTGTAATCTTCTTGCTTGATCTTTTTTTACTTCTGAAACCACATCTTTTATTTGACTTAAAGCAAGATCAGAATCTTCTTTTGCTCTTCTTAAAATTCTCGAAGCTTCAAGTTTTGCATCTTTTAGGATTTTTTCTTTTTCTTTTTGTATTTTTAAAAGTTCTTGATCAAGCCTTTTATTTTGTTTTTCTATTTCTTCTTTATAAATCTCAATTTGACTTTTATTTTTTTCAAGCTGGCTCCTGTCTTCTTCAATAGATTGAAGAACTTTTTCAAATTCAATATTATCATTACTTACAAAAGTTTTTGCAAGATTAATAATTTCTTCACTTAAGCCAAGTCTTTTTGAAATTTCAAAAGCATTACTCTTTCCGGGAATTCCTATAATTAACTTAAAAGTTGGAGAAAGAGTTTCGACGTTAAATTCCATGGAAGCATTTTGTACTCCCTGGCTTGTTAAAGCATAAATTTTCAATTGATTGTAATGAGTTGTGGATACGCACCGGATTTTTTTTGCCAACATATGATCCATTATAGCCCGAGCAAGAGCTGCCCCTTCTGTTGGATCTGTTCCTGCACCAAGTTCATCAAAAAGTACAAGAGAGTCCTCATCTGCATTTTTTAAAATATCTACTATGTTTACCATGTGAGATGAAAAAGTTGAAAGACTTTGTTCAATAGATTGCTCATCTCCTATGTCAGCAAAAATTCTATGAAATATGCTTAATCTGGAATTTTCCTTTGCAGGTATGTGCAAGCCAAACTGTCCCATTAAACTTAAAAGGCCCAAAGTTTTTAATGTTACTGTTTTACCTCCAGTGTTTGGTCCTGTGATTATTAAACTCGTCCAGTTTTCTCCAATACTTATATCAATAGGAACAATTTTATTTTTATTAAGAAGTGGATGCCTTGCCCCTATTAAATCTACAATTTTATCTTCGTTAAAAATAGGTTCTATTCCATTCATTTCTATAGAAAGCTTGGCCTTTGCAAAGATAAAGTCCAGTTCTTTTAAAATATATTGGTTGGCAGCAATTTCATGGGAATACTCAGCAACTTTTTCTGAAAGCTCTTTTAATATTCTTTCAATTTCTTCTCTTTCTTTTGATTCCAGTTCCTTAAGCTCATTGTTTAAATTTACAACTGCTATAGGTTCAATGTAAACCGTTGCTCCGGAAGAACTTAAATCATGAACTAAACCCTTTATCTTTCCTTTATTTTCAGTTTTTACCGGCACAACATACCGTCCTTCTCTCATGGTTATTATGTTGTCCTGTAAATACTTGGAATCTTCATTTCCTGATACTATCGATGAAAGTTTGTCTCTTATTGCAACTTTTTTATTCGCCATTGTTCTTCTTATAGAAGCAAGTTTCGATGAAGCATTATCTGAAATTTCATTTTCAGATATAATAGCATTGTTAATTATTTCTTCAATATTTTTATTTACATATAAATTTTCCGCTAAATTTGAAATATTATTTATAGATAAATCGTCATCATCGGTAAATATATATTTTTTCAAAATTCTTGAAACTCTTAAAAAATCAGAAACTCTAAGTAAATTTTGAGGAGAAAGGCTTCCGCCAAGTTCAACTCTTCTCATAAAATCATGTATATTTGTAATTCCGAACAAGGGCGGATTTCCTCTTTTGGAAATTAAATTAAGTCCCTCACTTGTTTCTTCTTGAGCTTTTTTTATGGCACTTAAATTGGTTAAAATTTTTCCTTCATCTACGAGGTCTCTTCCAAGTTCGGATTCACACATATTTTTTAATTTTTCTAAAATTTTATCAAATTCCAAAGTTTTATGAGATTTTAAAATTTTCATATTACTCCTCTGTTGTAATGGCCCTTAGTAACATTAATAAATTTATTTTTAAGTTCTTCAGCTAATCCATTAAAATCATTTGTTTTAAAAGCATAAGTTATTTTATTTATTGTATCATAATCTTCAAAACTTCTTATTATTCTTCTATATGACACAAGGTCTGTAAGCCTTTCATTAGAATAAAAAATCGGATAAGAATTATAAATAATTGTCTTTTTATTTGACCTTTCAAAAGGAAAATCTACATTTTTTGTATCTCTTAAATAATGCAAGCCACTGTAAGGACATGATTGGCACTCTTTGTTGTCCTTACATTTTTTTATAATTGAATTTGGACAATGCTCCATGGTCATAACAGGTATAAAACCATAAACAATAGATTCAAGATTACCCTTAACTTTTAAATTTTTTATTTGCTCATAGTTCATTTCCGGTGATAGAGTTATGGAATTTAAGTTGTTTAAAAGAAATTCTCCTGTATAAGAATTAAATACATTTAAACCTATATCCCCATGTTTTTTTCCTTTATAATTTTTAAAAATCTCTATTTGGGATAAATTTGATATAACTATGCCAGCTATATCTAATTTTTCAATTTTTTCTTTTATATTTTCCAGCTGTTTTGAATCTAAAATTGTTGGTAGAATTATAAAAATTTTATTTTTAAACTTAAAAATTTCTTTTTTGTCTATGAATTTTAAATCTAAATATATATAGTCTATATTTTCAAAGTTTATTTTTTCAAAATCTTTTATACTTTTAAGCTCAAGAATAAGTTTTTTATTTTCTTTTTCTCTATTTTTAAATTCAAGCTCATAATTTTTAATCTCTATTTCTCTATTTGTAAAGAGGTCTTCAAACTTTTTAAGTGCCTCTCTTCTAAGTTCATTTAGATAAGAAATAGGAATAAAAATATTATTGTCCATTTGAATGTCTATTGAAGATAGGCTAAAGCCAGTCTTATTTAATTTAGAAAAACTTTCTTCAACATTTTCTCTATTTATGGGAGCTTTTTTTGCAGTTTCAACAATTTTATCTCCCATATATAAAATTTCTTTTCCCTCTGCCTCAACTTTTATTATAGGGTTTTTATTTTCTCTTAATTCTATATTAAAGGAGATAGGAATTTTTTTATAAGATTTTTCAATTTCTTCATCAAGGCTTTCATTTAATTTTATATTTGTAAGCCTTCTTATTACTTTTCCTTCCTCTAAGTTTCTCTTAGTTTTAAAAAAGTTTTGTCCCCTTTTGAAATTATCAAACATTGTTAAAGTAAATTTTTTATCTCCTATAAATTCACAGGAGTCTCCCTTATTTACATTATTATAAAAATCTATAATATATCCATCTTTAACTTTTTTTATAATTTTCCCTATTTCAATTCCCCTGTTGTCAGGTCTATCTATAGATACAAAATCAGATCCAAAAGCACCAAAGGGAATCCCCTTTGTCCATTCTCTGTTAAATATTTCTTTTGATTTATTGATTTCCCCTTCATCTAATTTTTTATCAAGAGCTTTTCTATAGGATTTAACTATTTGATAAGTATATCTGCTATTTTTCATTCTCCCTTCAATTTTAAGGGAATTAACACCGGATTTTATTAAAGTTTCAAGATTTGTAAAACTTTGTAAATCCATTGGACTTATAAAATATCCTTTTTGACTTATAGGGCTTTTATTTTTATTTAAAATTTCATAGGGTTTTCTACATGCCTGAGCACAATCTCCCCTGTTTCCACTTCTTCCACCAATCATAGAACTCATAAGACATTGTCCGCTATAAGAAACGCAAAGGGCTCCATGAATAAAATGCTCAATATCAAGATTTAATTCTTTTATTTTTTTTATTTCATTTAAATTTGTTTCTCTTGCAAGAACAAGTCTATCAAAGTTTAAATTTTTTAAAAATTTTCCGCCATAATAATTATTTATAGTCATCTGTGTTGAAGCATGAACTTCAAGATTTTTAAATTTACCCTTAATGTATAATCCAAGAGCCGGATCTTGGACTATTATTCCATCAACTCCGGCTCTATATAAAAATTCTACTAATTTTATTGCATCTTTAAACTCTTGATCAGACAACAAAATATTTACAGTTACATAGACTTTTACAGATCTCAAATGAGCAAATTTCACCCCTTCAATTATTTCTTCATCAGTAAAATTTGCAGCACTTGCTCTTGCACTAAAAGATTTTGCCCCTAAATAAACTGCATCTGCTCCAGCATTTACAGCACTTATTAAAGATTCAAAATTTCCTGCAGGAGAAAGTAGCTCAATTTTCATTTGACAAAATCTCTATTTGTCTACTTAAATCAATAATCTCTTTCTGATTTTCATAGATTTTATCACTCAATTTATTTTTTTCATTTTCAAGTTTTCTGATTTCTTCTTTTAAATCATTTATTTCAGAATTTTTTAAATTCATATTTTGTGAAAGACTTTTATTTTCTTCTTTTTGACCTAAAAGTTCTTCATTAGATTGTTTTAATTGCTTTTCTAAAACACTTGTGCTCTTTTTAGAAAGTTCCACTTCTTTTTTCAGTTTTTCCAATTCTTCTAATTGTTTTTTAACTGCTTCTTGATCTTTGGACAAGTTTTTCGCCCTTGTTTCAATGTCATTTTCTCTATTCGAAGAATCTAAAATATTAAGAGAAGCCAAAATTAAAGCTTGAGTTTGATTCAGTCTAAAATTGTTACCCTTAACTTCTTTTATTTTTTCATCAAGTTTTCGGGCAAGAGTTTTTATATATTCCGGATTGTCATTTCCAACAACATAAAAACTCATATCATCAATAACTACTTTCGTCTTTTTCATAAGGCTCATTCACCCCTTAATTTAGCCTTGAAATTGTCTTTTATTTCCTGAATTATTTTATCGGAAATTTTTTCAACTTCTGAATCTGTAAGAGTTCTGTCATTTGCCCTAAATATTAGAGAAAATGCTATGCTCTTCTTACCTTCTTCTATACCCTTTCCTGTATAAATATCGAAAACATTAAAATCTTCAAGAATTTTTTTGCCATATTTCTTAGCAACTTCTTCTATTTCTTCAGAGCTTATATCCCTATCTAAAATAAAAGCAAAATCTCTTTTCATAGAAGGATACTTTGGAAGTTCTTTATATAATCTATTTTCTTTGCTTAATTCTACAAATTTATTAAATTCAAATTCTCCTACTAAGGCTCCTGTTTTAATTGAATATTTTTCCAAAACACTCGGATGAACTTCACCAAAACTTCCTAAATAAATATCGTCCTTATAAAGATCTGCGCTTCTTCCTGGATGCAAATATTCAACTGAAGAAGGCTTTACTTTTAAATCATCAATTCCCAAAGTCCAAAGAGCTTTTAAAATCATTTCTTTCATATTATAAAAATCTCCTTGGTTGTAAGAACCTATTGTTAATTTTAATCTTTCTTCAGGTAATTTATCACTTGGAGTAAAAGTATTTCCAAATTCAAAGCCTGCTGCTCTCTCATTATTCCTATTGTAATTTTTACTTAAAACTTCGAGCATATTTGCAACAAGAGTGGTTCTCATAATTGAATATTCCTCACCAAGAGGATTTATTATTTTAACAACTTTTCTAAGTTCATTATCTTCTTTTAAATTCAGCTTATTAAAAATTGAAGGGCTTACGAAAGAATAAGTCATAAATTCAGAATATCCATAGGCCATTAAAATATCTTTAACTCTTTTTTCAACATTTCTGAATTTAGGTTTTGAACCTACTGTTAAACCTCCGAAAAGAGGTTTGGGTTCTATATTGTGATATCCATAAATCCTTGCAACTTCTTCAATTAAATCTTCTTCTATTTCTATGTCAAGTCTAAAACTTGGAACTTTTGCAATTAAATATTCATCAAAAAGTTCTGTTTCTATTTCCAATCTGTTTAAGATTTTTGAAATTTCTTCAAGACTTAAATCTTCTCCTATTAATTTGTTTGTTTTTGAAAGTCTAAGTTTTATCTTTTTTTCTTTTTTGTCTTTTTGACCTTCATCAAAAGCTGAATCAACCACTTTTGCGCAAGAAATTTTTTCACTTAATTGGCAGACTCTATCTACTGCAACTTTTGCTAAATTTGAATCAATTCCCTTTTCAAATCTTGCACTTGCTTCAGTCCTAAGACCTTGTCTTTTTGATGTAAGTCTTACGCTTTTTTCATTAAAATTTGCACCTTCAAGAAAAACAATTTTAGTTTGAGGAGTAATTTCAGTATCAAAACCACCCATTAATCCTGCAATACCTACTATTCTTTTTCCATCGCAAATAACAATATCATCCTTATTTAATTTTCTTTCAACATCATCAAGGGTCTTTATAACTTCCCCATCTTCTGCTTGTCTTACAATTATTTTTTTATCTTCTAAAGTTTCTAAGTTGTAAGCATGAAGAGGTTGACCATATTCAAGCATAACAAAGTTTGTTAAATCAACAATATTATTAATTGGTCTTACTCCACTTGCCATAAGATAATTTTTTAGCCATAGGGGAGATTCTTCAATCTTTACATCTTTTAAAACTCTTCCATAAAATCTTTGGCACTTTTCAGTTTTAACTTCAACTCCATTGAAATAATTTTTTATATTATCAACAGGATTTTCTATTTTTATTTCTTCATTTTTAAGTTTTGTATCAAAGGTTGCAGCAACTTCTCTTGCCATTCCAATAATAGACAAACAATCTGGTCTATTTGGAGTTATTTCAAATTCTATAACTGGATTATTTAAGTCTAAGATTTCTTTTACATCTGTTCCAAGTTTATAATCTTCTCTAAAAATAAAAATCCCATCTCTTGCCTCTTTAGGTATTACTGAAATTTCATAACCTAATTCTTCAAGACTGCAAAGCATTCCGTCAGATTCAACTCCTCTAAGTTTGCCTTTTTTTATTTTTATGCCCCCAGCAAGATTTGCTCCTACCTTTGAAACGGGAACAAGAGCTCCTTCAAAAACATTTTTCGCTCCTGTTACGATTTGCAAAACTTCATCTCCAACATCAACTTGGCAAATAACAAGTTTATCTGCATCTGGATGATTTGTAATTTTTAATATTTTACCGACTACAACTCCACTAATACCTTCAGCTCTATTTATAATTGATTCAACATGAGAGCCTGTAAGTGTTACTTCATCGGCAATTTCCTTTGTAGACTTATCTAAATCTATATAATTTTTTAACCAACTTATGGGTAATAACATGACTCCTCCTAAAATTCTTTTAAAAATCTGATATCATTATCAAACATCATTCTTATATCAGTGATTCCGTATTTAACCATGGCTATTCTGTCAATTCCCATTCCAAATGCAAATCCAGAATATATTTCAGGATCAATTCCACAGTTTCTAAGAACATTAGGATGAACCATACCGCATCCTAAAAGTTCCATACTCCAGCCAGTATTTCCACAGGCATCACAACCATTGCCATGACACTTTGGACAAGTTACATCCACTTCAAGGCTTGGTTCTGTAAAAGGAAAATAGTGGGGTCTGAATCTTGTTTGCATATCATCTCCAAAAAGTTCCTTAACAAATAAATTTAAGGTATGCGTTAAATTGGCAATACTTACATCTTTATCAATTATTAAGCCTTCCATTTGATGAAACATAGGAGAATGAGTTGCATCAACTTCATCTGGTCTAAATACTCTTCCAGTACAAATCATTCTTAAAGGAGCACCATGCTCTTTCATAGCTCTTATTTGTACAGGAGAAGTCTGTGTTCTAAGTAAAGTATTTTCGTCAATATAAAATGTATCTGAAAGATCTCTTGATGGATGATTTTCCGGTGCATTTAATAAATCAAAATTATTTTCAACGGTTTCAATTTCAGGGCCGTCATATACTGTAAAGCCCATTCTAACAAAAAGACTTTCCAGTTCTTCAAGAGTTTTTATAAGAGGATGAAAATGTCCTACATCAGTTTTGTCAGTTTTTAATGTAATATCAATTCTCTCATCTATTAATCTTTTTTCCAGTTCCTGAGAAGAAAGTTTTTGTTTTTTTTCTTCAATAAGTTCTTCAATATTTTTTCTTATTTCATTAGCTAACGAACCTATAATTGGTCTTTCTTCCTTCGATAATTTTCCCATTTCTTTTAAAACGAGAGTAAGTTCACCTTTTTTACCTAAATATTTAACTCTTAAGTCTTCAAGGCCTTTTAAATTTTCAGTTTTTTCTATTTCAGATGTAGCTACATCTTTTATTTTTAAAAGCTTTTCCTTCATTTTATCCTCCATCATTTAATTAAATAAATTATAGCAAAAGAGCCAATTCATTTCAATTTTATAGAAATTTTATAAGATAATTAGAATCAAAAAAACTCATTGAAGGGGGACTTACAATGAGTTTTTAAAAATTTGTGAATTTTATTAATTAAATCTCTAAATTAATTTCATAATAATAGGCATTAAAATTACCGTGACAAGACCTGTAACAGCTATGGATAAACCACTCATAGCTCCTTGAATTTCTCCAATTTTTCTTGCTTCAGAAGTTCCTACTGCGTGAGACGAAGTTCCTATCGCAACTCCTTGGGCAGTTGGATCTTTTATCCTAAAAGCCTTAATTATTATAGGAGCAATTACAGCTCCTGTTACTCCTCTTAATACTACAAGTACAGCTGTAATGGCTGGATTCCCGCCATATTCCTCCGATAAAGCGATGGCTATTGCGGTAGTTATAGATTGAGGAGCACTTGAAATTATTATACTTTTTTCAAATCCTGCCAACTTATAAGAAATCACTATAAAAAGCATTGCAAGGATTGAGCCTAATAAAGTACCTATAAGAATAGGAAATAAATTCTTTTTTAATTCATCAAGATTTTCATATAGATCTACAACCATAGCAACAGTAGCAGGTGCTATGAAAAACATTATGAAATCTCCGCCCTGTTTATAACTTTCATAAGAAATACCTGTAACTTTTAAAAAAAGTATACACAAGGCTATGGAAATCAAAAGAGGATTAGCTATAGGACTTTTTAATTTTTTATTTAACATTTTTCCAATTTCAAAGGTTGCAAATGTTAAGATTATACCAAAATATTTATTATCTAACATTTTTCCTCCTTTGAAGTAATTCTATTATCTTTCCTGTTACTCCCATTGTAATAGCAGTTCCTAAAACTACTAAAACAATAAGCATTAAAGTTTTTCCCTTAATGGCACTATAACTATTAATAATTCCAACTCCTGCAGGAACAAATAGAATAGCTAAATTTTGAAGTATACCATTTGAAGTTTTCTTAACATCATCTGGCTTTATAATATTTAGGGCAAAAGCAATAAATAGGTAAATCATCCCATAAACTGCTTCTGGTATAGGAAAGTTTATTATATGCCTTGTTGCAACTCCCAGCATTAAACAAATGCAAAGAATAACAAATTCTTTTAAATAATTCATACTTCTCCTAAAATTTAATTTGCCTTAATTTTTTTAACTTCTTCAATAAATAAGGGTAAAATTTTTGCACAATCCCCTACTATTCCAATATCTGCAATTTGAAAAATCGGAGCATCTTCATCTTTGTTAATTGCCAATATGAAATTGGATTTTTCCATTCCTGAAATATGTTGAACTGCCCCACTAACTCCACATCCTATATAAAGTTTTGGAGAAACAATCTTTCCGGATTGTCCAATTTGTGAACTTTTTGGAAGGACTCCATCATCAATAACAGGTCTTGTGCCTGAAATAGGAGCATTAAATACTTTTGCAAGTTCTTCTACTAAAGGATAGATATTTTCACTACTTGCACCTCTTCCGCAAGTTATAATTATAGGAGCATCTTCAAGATTTACTTGAGCTTCCGTAGATTTAACAACCTCTTTAATTATGGCTTTTAAATCTTTTATTTCGTCAACTTTTTCTTCTATGAAAAGTCCTTTTCCATTTAAATCTTCTCTTTTATCAAAAGAACCGCTTCTTATTGTAATAACTCTGGGAGCTTTTTTTATTTTTGACAAAGTTAAAACTGTCGCACCATATGAGGGAGTAACATAATTAATTTCATCATTTTCAAATTTAATATCCATTACATTTGTAATTGAAACTGTATCAAGACTTGCGGCAATATTTGGGGCTAAATCCTTTCCATCAAGACTTCCTGGAATAAAAATATCTTTAACATCATATTTTCCAGCAATTTTTACGATTGCATTTGAAAAATCTTCCATATTGTATGAATTTCTTTCTACAAGGACAATTTTGTCAGAACCTGCCCCCTTTAATTTTGACATTTCATCTTCAGATAATTTTTCAAAAATTAAAGCTATTGACTCAACAGAATGTTCTTTTGCAATTTTACTTGCTTCGGATAAAGATTCCAAGCTCAATTTTATAGGAGCCCCATCTTTAAGCTCTATATAAGTTAATATATTTTTCATTTTTTCCTCCTATAAAACTTTTTGCTCTTTCATTAAAGCAATTGCTTTTTTTACGCTAACTTCAAGATCTTCTTCATTGATTTTAATACCAGCTTTTCTTTTTTCCGGTTCAAAATCTTTTATTTCTTCAAGAATTAAATCTAAGTTTACAGCAACTTCAATATCTTCAATTTTTTGTCTTCTTGCTGCCATTTTACTTTTTATAGTAGGATATCTTGGTTCATAATCAGGTTTTGAAATTGTAAGAACGCAGGGCATTTTTGTTTCAACTTGTCTATATCCTCCGTCAATTTCTTGCTTTGAAATTAATTTTTCTCCTTCTTTATTAATTTCAATTACAGATGTAACCAAGCCAAGGTCTGATTTATTTGCAAAATAAACTCCAACTTGTGAAGCTTCTGCATCTGTAGTTTCTTTTCCGAAACAAATTACATCAAAAGCACCACATTCTTCTTCCAATTTCTTTATTGCTTCTTTTAAAATTTCTGAAATTCCTTTTGTATCAAGATTTCTATAATCATCATATTTAATTAAATATGCCTTATCTGCTCCAACTGCCAAACAATTTTTTAGGGAATTTTTAACATCTTCGTTGCCAATAGAAGCTACAACAACTTGTCCTTCTTCTTTTTCTTTCAATCTTACAGCCATTTCAAGGGAGTAAGTGTCAAAAGCATTTACAACTGGGGTTATCCCTGAAATATCAGCTTTTCCATCTTTTACAGATACTGCTACTGAATCATCTGGAACTTCTTTTATACAAACTAAAATATTCATTATTAACCTCTTAATAGATTATTTGCAACTACAATTCTCAAAACTTCATTAGTTCCTTCAAAAATTTGGAAAATTTTTGCATCACGAAGAAGTTTTTCAACAGGATATTCTCTACTATATCCATATCCTCCAAACATTTGAATTGCATCTTCTGCTACTCTAATAGCAATGTCTGATGCAAAACATTTTGCAATTGCAGATTCTCTATTATAAGTAAGACCTAAATCCATTCTTGTAAGAGCATTTGCAACCATTTGTCTTGCAGCTTCAGTTTTTATATCCATATCTGCAAGTTTAAATTGAAGCGCTTGATTTTTAACTATAGGTTTTCCAAATTGAATTCTTTCATTTCCGTATTTTTTAGCTTCATCAATTCCTCTTTGAGCAATTCCTACTGCAACACATCCCATCCAAGCTCTTGCTTGATCAAGAGTTTTCATTGCAATTGAAAAGCCCTTTCCTTCTTCTCCTATCATATAGCTTGCAGGAATTCTACAATCTTCAAGAACAACATCTGTAGTGTTTGAAGTTCTTATTCCCATTTTATCTTCTTCTTTTCCGGCACTTATTCCCTTAGTTTCTGCAGGAATTAAAAACATGGACATACCTTTTAGTCCCTTTGACTTATCTGTAAGTGCTGTTACACAATAGAAAGATGCAACGGCGCCATTTGTTATAAAGCACTTTCTTCCATTAAGAACATATTCATCTCCATCACGAACTGCAGTAGTTGTTCCTGCTCCTGCATCTGAACCTGCACCAGGTTCTGTAAGACAAAATGCTCCCATACCTCCAGCCATTAATGTATCTGCAACATATTGTTTTTGTTCTTCTGTTCCTGCAATTAAAACAGGTTTCATTCCAAGTCCTGAAGCTGAAATTGTAGTTGCAAATCCAGCATCAGCCTTTGCCATTTCTTCTATAAGTGCAGCAACATCAATTCTTGAAAGTCCTGGTCCGCCATATTCTTCTGGAACTTCAAGAACAAAATATCCTTGTTCTTTTGCTTTTTCGTATAAGTCTTTAGGCCATTCTCCGGTCCTATCAGCTTCTTTACAAGTTTCTATTACTTCTTTTTCGCAAAAATTTTTAACGTCTTCCAATAAATCTTTTGCTTCTTCTGAAATTAAATATGCCATAATTTACCACCTTTATATTTTATTATTTTAAAATTAGATAACTTTTTTACAATTTTTATTAAATAACCTTATCGGGATTTAAAATTAAGTTAGGGTCAAATGCTTTCTTAATTCCTCTCATTAATTCAGTATTTACATCTCCCTCAAAAATATTTAAGAATCTTTTTTTACCGAAGCCTATTCCGTGTTCTCCTGAAATTTGTCCACCAAATTCATAAGCTTTTTTGTAAATATCATTCATAAAAATTTCAACTTGTCTTAAAAATTCTTCTTTTTCCATTTCGTTTGAGCAAGCGTAAATGTGTAAATTTCCATCTCCAGCATGTCCAAAACTTTTAACTTCAAAGTCAAAATCTTTTCCTTTTTCATTTACATATTTTATATAAGCTGCAATCTTGTTAATAGGTACAACTACATCACACTCATCTAAAAGTTTTGTTTGAGCTTCTATTGCTTCCAAGAAAGAAGATCTTGCAGCCCAAGCATCTTTAATTTTAGATGGGGTATCTGCTACAAGGACATCTATTGCTCCTGCATCTAATAGAACTTCTGCAGCTTGTTCAATAATATCGTTTAAATCATCTTCGTTTTCACCGTCAAAAGTTATTAAAAGATATGCCCCTATATCAATTCCTTCGATTGTCTTAGGAAAAGTTGATTTTCCAATATAAAGTTCAGAAAGATTTACAATTTCTTTTTCCATAAACTCTATAGCTTGTGGATTTAAGTAAGCTTTAAATAATTTTGGAATTGTTGAAATACAATCATCTAATTTTTCATAAGGAACTATTAGTGAAATAGTTTCTTTAGGAGCAGGAATAATTTTAAGAGTAAGTTCAGTAATTATTCCAAGAGTTCCTTCAGAACCAATCATTAAATCTTTTAAAGAGTAGCCCGTTGAAGTTTTAGATACACATGCTCCAAAATAAGTTATTTCTCCATTTGGAAGAACAACTTCCATTCCCCTTACATAATTTCTTGTAGTTCCATATTTTACAGCTCTCATGCCACCTGCATTTGTAGAAACATTTCCACCTAAGGTTGCAAACTTTTCACCTGGATCCGGCGGATACATGTATCCCTTGCTTAAACAATCCTGAGCAAGATCATTTAAAAGCACTCCTGGTTGAACCTTTACTACCATGTTTTCTTCATCATATTCCAAAATTTTGTTCATGGTTTGCATATTAAGCATTACACCACTATTAATGGCAACTCCAGCTCCTGTAAGTCCTGTTCCTGCACCTCTTGGAACAACAGGAATTAAATTGTCATTACAAATTTTTACAACCTTTGCGACTTCTTCAGTTGATTTTACATCAACAACAAGTTCTGGTCTTCCCTCGCCATAAATTGGCATTTCATCATGAAAGAAATCAACATTAATTTCTTCACCGACATAAACTTTACCACTGATAGCCTTTTTGATTTGTTCAACTATCTCTTCTGTAACAGAATTATAATTAGCCATATTACCTCCCACAAATTAAAAAATAAATTTTTCTTGTATATATTATATAATTTTAGATTTTAATTTTAACGTTTTCATCTTTGACAAGTCTTGAATAATATGTACATTTATTGACTTTTAGTCAATAAAACAATATAATTTTCTTATCTTTATTTAGGAAATATGGGAGGTTTTTTATATGTTGCCTTATAAGCAAGTTTTTAAAACTTTAACTAATTTAACAAATACTAAGTTGTCAAGCATAGCTTATTCTTTAGGCTATGATGTATCTTATATAAGCAAATGGAACAGTGGAAAAAAATTGCCTTCTTATAAAAACATTTCTGAAATTAATGGAAAACTTTCATCTATATTTTCCAAATCCCTAATAAAAGAAAAAAAGGTCCAAGAATTTTTAGTGACTTTTAATATAAAAAATTCTCAAATTTTAAAAGAAAATACCGAAAAATCTTTGGAAGTAATGATTTATAAATTATTAAATGATGCCTACGACTATACAAATACAGATTCTTATTTGGAAAGTCCTTCAAATACCCATTTTATTTTTAAAAATAATAATGTTGAAAATGAATTTAAAGATATTTTCGAAAAACTCATTCTTGAAAATGACCATCTTGACATTTGGGCAAGTTTTGACATATTAAATTCCAATTCAAGTCTTTTATTTAATGTCATAAAAAATACAGCTAAAAAAAATAATGATATAAATCTGCATTTACTTTGCAGTAAAGAAAATCTTTATAAAATAGATATTTTAAAAACAATTACAGAAAACTCTAAAATCAACATAGAACTTTACCAAAACAATAAAGATATAAATTACAACTTAATTTTAATTAAGGATAAAATGTATATGCTTTTAAACAATGAAAATGAGGATTTCTTTACAATAACTTATGGAAATGAAATGGAAAATCTTTTTGAATTTTCAATTTACATAAATAATTTATTTAAAAATTTCAAAAAAATTATAAGTTTATCTTCACCAGAGCAAATGGCAAAGACAAATTACAGGAAATATTTTTATTCAGATAATGAGTTTTTATTCCTGTCAAATTTTGGTTTTGAATTTTTAATGCCCAATACGCTTATTGATAAAATTTTAAATTCTCTTGATCCTGAAGATGAAGTAAACAGACCTGAAATCTTAGATATAAAGTTTTTATGGGATAAACTTTTTATAAACTCAAAAATAGACTTTATAACTACAAGAACTGCTCTTATAAACTACTTTGAAACGGGAGAAATTTTATACTGTTCTAAAAATCTAAAACTTAATTCTCAAGATATAAAAGACCAATTTAAAAATATAATTTTTGCTATGAAAAACAATAAAAATATTAACTTTTATATTATTAATGACGAGCGATTCTTAAAACCATCAGGTCTTGATAAGTTTAACTTTTTCGTAAATGAAAATAATATGTATTTTAAGAAAGTAAATTTAAAATCGTCACTTTCCCCTATTTCTATAGTAAGCGATGTAAAAATCCACAAAAATATATCTGAAATTCTTCACAAAATGATAGAAAGCTCTTGTTGTAAAAAATATAATGCTTCCGACATTGAAAAAGTTTTTCAAAAGTATTGGGATGTATTTTATAAGATTCCAAAAAAATAAAAGCCTATAAAGGCTTTTTTTATTTGTAAATAAAAAAAGGACTGTAAAATTTTACAGTCCATGGAGGCGACAACCAGATTCGAACTGGTGATAAAGGTGTTGCAGACCTGTGCCTTACCACTTGGCTATGTCGCCTTAACAATATAAATGTTATCATAAGGGCAAAATCTTTTCAAGAAGAATCTTTACAATTTATTTAACTTAAATTTATAAGCCTAACTTTTTTTATTTTTAAAATAAAAAGTCGGATTATTTCCGACTTAAATTAAAATTAATATTCTTTTTTAATGACTCATTTAAAGAAATAAATAAACCGCTGTAAATTGGAATTGAAACAATTTGTTTTATAAAAGCTTTTGCCGCATAGTAATAAAATGTATTCTTCCCATATAATATTGATTGAAAAAATGGAGCCATAATTACAGAAGTAATCATTTGACCTATAAAAACTCCAATTAAAACTGAAAAAAATCTGTAATTGGGATATTTGTCCTTAAATAATCCTGTAATAATAGCAGGAATAAATCCTGTAAGAGCACTGGTAAGTGTAAATAGTATATTATATCCCCCTGATGACGGCCTTACTATAAAGGCTAAAACATCTGATACTCCTCCAACTATAAATCCGTTCACTGGACCAAGGACAAGTCCGGAATAAATAATTGGAAAACCACCAAAAGATATGCTTCCAAAACGCATTGTGTTAATTACAACGCTAAGAGCTATAAATACGCTCATATAAGTTATTGTTCTTGTGCTTCTGAATTTAGTAGATTCTTTTTTTTCAATTTTAATTTTTGAAATAAAGTATGCAATAATTCCAATTCCTATTACAATTAAAGCACCATATTTAATTAAAAAATTATGATAGTTTTCTACTAAGGGCTTTAACTTCTCAAGTTTTTCAGCTTTCATTTTTCCAAATATAGGATGTTTTATTTGTAAAATAATCCCTATTGCAATGGAAAGTGATGCATAAAAACCAGCCCATTTTTCTTCCGACAGTCTTGCAGCAAATAATACAAGTATAAGTGCCGCAATAATACCTAAGTAAACCTTAGGAGACCCTAGTGTTACTGTACTTACAGTCATGGTTAAAAACACTGAAAGTCCATACATAAAAATTTTAAAAATAGTCTTCATTTTACCCTCCTTAAAAAGCCTAAAGAGGAAAGTGAACGCGATTATAGAAGGCCAAATTGCTATGTAAAGATCAACGTCCCATATCTTTACTCTATCTATAACCTACCCTTTAGACAAAATTAGACTAAAATTATTATAACAAAATAAATTCTATATAAAAAGTAAAAACACATCCTATGGGATGTGTTTTTTATTTTAGGTATTACTTATGGGATGACTTTTTGTCATGAAATAATTATACCACTATTAAAAATTTTTTCAATAAATTATGTTACTTTATTTCTTTTTTGATTTGTATCTTGTTTGTGAATTTAAAATTTTCTTTCTAATTCTAAAACTTTGAGGAGTAATTTCTATAAGCTCATCACTTTCAATAAATTCCAAAGCTTCTTCTAAGGTCATGTGCTTTGCAGGAGATAATTTTAAAGCTTCATCAGAACCTGATGCTCTTACATTTGATTGTTTCTTTGTCTTTGTAACGCTTACTTCAAGTTCAACTCCCTTTGGTGATTCTCCCACAACTTGTCCTTCATAAACTTCATCTCCCGGTTCAACAAAAAGTGTTCCCCTGTCTTGTGCATTGTGAAGACCATAAGCTGAAGCAGTTCCAGTATCAAAAGATACAATTGACGCATCAACTCTGCGAGGTATATCGCCTTTATACGGCTCATAGGAATCAAAAATTGAATTTAGTATACCATTACCCTTAGTATCTGTTAAAAACTCGCTCCTATAGCCTATAAGACCTCTTGCAGGTATCTTAAATATAAGCCTTGCATATCCCCCTGAAGGTTCTTGCATAGTTACAAGTTCTCCTTTTCTTCTGCCTAATTTTTCAATTACACTTCCAACAAAATCATTTGAAACATCTATTGTAACTATTTCCATAGGTTCCATTTTTTTGCCGTTAACTGTGTGGAAAAGTACTTCCGGTTTTGAAACTTGAAATTCATAACCTTCTCTTCTCATGTTTTCAATTAAGACAGAAAGATGAAGTTCTCCACGTCCTGAAACTTTAAATGAATCCGTTTGATCAGTATCTTCAACTCTTAAAGACACATCTGTTTGAAGTTCCTTATAAAGTCTTGAACGTATTTGTCTTGAAGTTAAAAATTTTCCTTCTCTTCCTGCAAAAGGAGAGTTATTTACAGAAAAATTCATAGAAATTGTAGGTTCTGAAATCTTTACAAATTCAAGTGGTGTAGGATCTTCAAGACTTGTTATAGTATCTCCTATATTTATTCCTTCGATTCCAGTTACAGCAACTATAGATCCACTTCTTGACGTGTCTGTTTGGACTCTATTAAGCCCTTCAAATTCATAAATATTTGAGATCTTAACTCTCTCTTTTCTATTTTCATCCAAGGCGTTCACAATAAAAGCAGAATCATTAGTTGAAATGGTTCCTCTTTCAATACGACCTATACCAATTCTTCCCACATAATCATTGTAGTCAATAGTCGAAATTAAAAGTTGAAAAGGTGCATCATCATTAGATTTTGGAGCAGGAATATAATCAATAATAGTTTTAAACAAAACTGACATGTCTTCCCCTTGTTTATCTAAATCAAGACTTGCAGTTCCCTGCTTTGCAGAAGTGAAAACAAAAGGACATTCAAGAATTTCTTCGCTTGCTCCAAGTTCTATAAATAAATCTAAAACCTCGTCAATAACAACTTTAGGTCTTGCATCAGGCCTGTCTATTTTATTTATGCAAACTACAACAGGCAGATTAAGTTCAAAAGATTTTTTTAAAACAAATTTTGTTTGAGGCATGGGACCTTCAAAAGCATCAACTAACAATACAACACCTTGAACCATTTTTAAAACACGTTCAACTTCTCCACCAAAATCAGCATGTCCGGGAGTGTCTATAATGTTAATTTTTATTCCATCTTTCATAACCGCCGTATTTTTAGAGAGAATTGTGATCCCTCTTTCTCTTTCAATATCATTTGAATCCATTACTCTTTCTTGAACGGCTTGATTTTTTCTGAAAACCCCTGATTGCCTTAAAAGTGCATCTACAAGAGTTGTCTTGCCGTGGTCAACGTGAGCAATTATAGCAATATTTCTTACATCATCTCTTAATTTCATATTTCCTTCTTTCTATAACTTTAGCTTTATAACAAATTATAAAATTTTACTTACTAATAATACTTAGCTATTTTACATTTTATAACTTGTTTTGTAAACAAAAACAATAAAAAAAGCCCTTATTAGAGCTTTTTTTTAACAATAACTTCATTATTATTAAGAACAAGGCTGTCTGTTAAAGCCTTTACTAATAGAAGTCCCCGTCCTGAACATTTAAGATTTTTAAAATCATAATCATTAAAATTATAAGTTATGCCGCAGCCTTCGTCTTTAACTTTAATAACTATTGAATCTTTAAGAAGATTCACACTTAAGTACACATTTTTTAAACAATCTTTATTATTGCCATGTAATACGCTATTTATTATTAGTTCATCTAAAATTAATTTAATGTCAAATAATGTGTCCTGATTAAAAATGAAGTTATTTAAATCATACATCATTGAATCCAAAAATGGTTTAACCTTGCTCAAGTCACTGTTGACGGAACCTCTAAACTTATAAATTAAATCCATGAAACCCTCTCCATCTATGTTTTTAATACCCCTCATTTATAAAATAAAACATGATTTTTTACAAAATAATTGTGTTTTCAAAACTTTATTTTTATAAAGCCTTGTTTACAAAAGTTTATGTCATTGCTATACTTAAATTATAATAATCTGAAAGGAGATTTAGCTATGCAAAAATATGAATGCCAATTATGTGGATATATTTATGATCCCGAACAAGGCGATGAAGATAACGGCATTAAAGCCGGAACACCTTTTGAAAACCTTCCTGAAGATTGGGAATGTCCACTTTGCGGAGCTTCAAAAGATGATTTTGAACCTGTAGAAGAATAATTAATATTCTAAAGCCCTCTTAGGGCTTTTTTATTTTGCAATTTTTAAAATTATTTTTGCAATAAAAAAAGACCTGTTAAACAGGTCTGGTCGGGATGAAAGGATTTGAACCTTCGACCCCATGCACCCCATACATGTGCGCTACCGGGCTGCGCTACATCCCGCCGTGAATAAAATAATATAATAAGTTTAAAAATAATGCAAGCATATTTTTTACATAAAAAAAGAAGTAATTTAATTGGATTTTAATTACTTCTTTTTAATTTGAATTTTAATTTTCGAAACTTAAAATTGCATTTCTAATATGGTCTTCATCAATTCCATAATATTTAAAAACTTGTGAACCTGGTCCTGATTGGCCAAATTCATCAATTCCTATATTAATTCCATCAAGACCTGTATATTTTTCCCATCCAAATGTACTTGCAGCTTCAACTGAAATTCTATTTCTGCAAGATGAGGGTAATATCATTTCTCTATACTCTTTTGTTTGAGCTTCAAAAAGTTCTCTTGAGGGCATGGATACAACTCTTACTCCATCAAAATCTTTTGCAGCCTTAATTGCAAGTTCAACTTCAGATCCTGTTGCAATTATAATAGTTTTTAAATCTTTTGCTTCTTTTTTTATAATATAAGCACCTTTTTCACTATCAAGAGAAGAATTTAAGTTAGGAAGTTTTTGTCTTGATAGTATTAAGCAAACAGGAGTTGACGTTGAAGAAAGAGCTACTTTCCATGCAACAGCAGTTTCCTTACCATCACAGGGCCTAAATACTATGGTGTTTGGAATGCTTCTAAGCATAGGTAAATGCTCTATAGGTTGGTGAGTAGGTCCATCTTCTCCAACTCCTATGGAATCGTGGGTTAAAATATAAATGTTTGGAATTTGTTGAAGGGCTGAAAGTCTTATAGCACCTTTCATATAGTCTGAAAAGACTAAAAAAGTTGCCCCATAAGATTTTAATCCTCCATGTAAAATTATCCCGTTACTTATTGCAGCCATTCCATGTTCACGAACTCCGAAATTAATATTATTTCCCATGGAATCTTCTGCTGAAAAATTATTTGAATTTTTCATATTTGTATTGTTAGAAGGAGCAAGGTCTGCGCTTCCTCCAAATAGATAATTAACTTTTTCTGCAATTCTATTTAAACATTTACCTGAATAAGCTCTTGTTGCAAGATCTTCATCAAATTTATAATAATCTTCATCTTCAAAAATGCTTAAATCAAATTTACCATTAAAATTATCAACTAATTCCTTATATTTTTCTGGATACTTTTCTTTGTAAAGTTCCTCAGTCCTCTTCCAAGCGTCGTAATTTATGGATAAATTTTTAATTTTTTCTTGGAAATTTTTTCTAACTTCTTCATCTACATAAAAATCTTCATCGGGAAATCCAAAAAATTCCCTGGTCTTTTTAATATTTTCAAGTCCCAAAGGAGCTCCATGAACTTTTGCATTACCTTGTGCTGGAGATCCATATCCTATTGTTGTATTTATTTTAATTATTGTAGGTCTTTCATCTTTTTTTGCTTCTTCTATTTGTTCAGAAATTTCCCTTAAAGAATTTCCATCCTTAACTTCTAAAGTTTGCCATCCCAATCCTTCAAATCTTTTTAAAACATCTTCTCTAAAGGCTAAATCAGTGTTACCTTCAATAGTAATTTTATTTGAATCATAAAGAACAATTAACTTTCCTAAGGATAAGGTTCCTGCAAGAGAGCAAGCTTCGTTGGAAATTCCTTCCATTAAATCTCCATCACCGCAGATAACGTAAGTGTAATGGTCTATTATTTTATATTCAGTGTTATAAATTGCAGCTAAATGTCTTTCAGCCATAGCCATTCCAACTGCCATTGAGATACCTTGTCCTAAAGGACCTGTTGTGGCTTCAACACCTTTAGTGTGTCTATATTCCGGATGCCCTGGAGTTAATGATCCTATTTGCCTGAAATTTTTTAAATCTTCTATACTTAGTCCGTATCCGAATAAATGTAATAAGGAGTAAAGCATTGCACTACCATGCCCTGCAGACAAAATAAATCTATCTCTATTAATCCACTTTAAGTCATTTGGATTGTGATTCATATGATTTGCCCAAAGTTCATAAGCCATTGGAGCACAACCTAAAGGTAGTCCTGGATGGCCGGAATTTGCTTTTTGAATTTGGTCAATTGATAACATTCTTATAGTATTTACTGAGCGTTCTTCAATATTCATTTTTCCTCCTCATTTTACAGAATTTTTATCAAATAAAATATTTAAAATAAATTTTGGAATTGCCATTTGTCTTTTAATTCTCGATGGTTCACTTAAAAGTCTATAAAGCCATTCAAGATTTAACTTTATAAAAATTTTAGGGGCTCTCTTGCTATTTCCCGAAAGAATATCCATAACTCCCCCATTTCCAATAATAATTTTGGAATTTATTTTATCTTTATTTTCTTCAATCCAAAGCTCTTGCTTAGGAAAACCCAGACCTAAAAAAATTATATCAGGCTTAAGTTTATTTATTTCCTCAATAACTTTTTTTTCTTCCTCATGTCCTGGCATACCCAAATGTGTACCCTTAAAATATCCATGATGATATCCCTTTATATTTAAAGCCGGAAATTTTATTTTAATATTCTCAGCAGCTTTTTCACTTATTCCAGGTTTACCCCCTAAAAGATAAAGAGAATATCCATTTTCCTCAGCAATTTTTAAAAGTTCCATAGATAAATCAAATCCGGTTACCCTTTCCTTTAAAGGTTTTTTTCTAATTTTAGACCCATAAATAAGTCCAATGCCATCGGGAATAACCAAGTCTGCGCTATTTACAATATTTCTTATATTTTCATGATCTTTTGCTGCCATAACAATTTCAGTGTTTGGTGTTATAACAGTATGAAGTCTATCTTCTTTTAAAAAACTTTTAACAAGATCAGAAGCTTCATTAAAAGTTATATTATTTATATTAACTCCAAAAATATTTACATAATCCATTTTTCACCTAATTTAAAATTTTTGCAACCGCTAAATTGTGTTTAGAAGTTAAATTTAAAAATTTTCCAAGATTTGAAATAGTTTCTTTTCTTAAATAATCTATATTAGATAGAGAAGACAAGATTTCCTCTGCCAACTTTTCTCCATCAAAATCTTCCACATGAAAGTTTGTAGGTCTTTTAAGCTCTCGTAAAAATCCATCAATCTTAGGATCATAAGATATACCTATGGGATAAACTCCCATTAAAGTTGAGAAAATCAAACCATGAAGCCTCATGGAAACCATTAAATCCATATTGCCTACAAGGGATAAATATTCATCAACATATAAGTAATTTTCAACTAAGAAGATGTTTTTGTAATCAATTTTAAGTATATCATAAATTTTCCTGGCAATTTCAAGATCAACATGATAATAAAAGGGAATTAAATAAACATCATTGCTATTATCCTGTAAAACAATTTTTAAAGCTTTAACAGCTTCTTCAATTGTCCTTTGGCCATTATCTTTCCAATTAATAAAATTTGCTCCAACTTTTTTTCTGTTCTTATTTGGATTTAAAGAATCTATAATTTTTTTTCCACTTTCAAGGGAAGGTTTTTCAATTCCAAAGACCGTATCCGTAGTAACTAAAATATCTTTTTTTACCCCTAAATTTATAAGTTCATCCCTGCTTTTGTTATCTCTAACATTAATAAAATCAACCCTATTTAAAATAAATTTTGTTAAAAATCTATTTAATTTTAAATTTATAGGTCCTATGCCTTGAGAATAAATAAAGACTTTTTTTCTAAAAATCTTGGCAATAAAAATAATAAAAAGGTAATAGAGAATACTTCTTTTGCTTGTAACATCCTGCAAAAGAGAACCTCCCCCTGAAATCAGCATATCACAAGTAAAAATTGCTTTTAAAACTTGAAAAATATTGGATCTATCTTCAGCTTCTACCTTATATTTTAATTTTGTCCAATCGGGATTTTTGCTTAAAACAAGAATTTCCGAATCTGTAACAGCTCCAACACCGTCTAAAAGCCCTTTTAAAATAGCTTCATCACCTATATTATTGTAACCGTAATAACCTGAAACAACTATTTTACTTGTCAAGTCTTTCATATCCCCTTCTGGCAATTTCATAAATTAAAACAAAAATTAAGGCAACAAAGATTGAAAAAATAAATTCAATTCCTATTCTCATAAAAGAAACTGAAATCGGAGTTCTTATATGAGAAAAAGTATTTACAATATCTGCCTGCCCAATAGTAATTAGAACTACAAGGAAAAATTCCATAAACTTTCCTTTTTTCTTATAAGCTAACCAAATCATACTTATTACTGCAGGATATCCTAAAAGAACAGCCTTTGTTCTTGGTCTTGCAGGAGTATATTTTTCAAGAGCGTTTCTAAATAAAACTTCTATTCCAGGAATTTTTGTACTGGAATTTCCTCCCCTTAGTAAGAAAATACCAAGAAGACCAACTAAAACTCCAAACAAAATTGCCTGCCACATCTTAATGTTGGAAGCTAAAAAATTATTAATTTCATGAATACTTAGTTTATTATCATTATTATCTCTTTTATAACCTATAAAGTATAAGAAAAATAAAACAGATAAAAGAATAGGTAAAAGTTGTGAAATCTTAACTCCCCTAAAAATTACAAGTTCCAAAAGATGATTTGTTCCCGCCAAAAAAGAAACCTCATATAAGGCACCTATCATGGTAATTAAAATAGAAACAAATAAAACCTTAATTCCTCTTAAAAATATATTAAAGTCCGATCTTATCTTCTTGTCATTTTTAAAATCATTATACTTTTTCAAACAATAAGCCAAACTTAAAAGAGGAAAAATTATAATTCCTCCCAGATTAAACAAACTTTCCCCAAGAGAAGTCATCTTATTTAATATGAAAAATAAAATTGCAAGTAAAGTTCCAAACCCAAAAAATGCAGCCTGAGCAAAAATATTTAAATTAAATAAAAAGTTAAGGAGAATAAGTCCACCACCAACAACTCCTAAAGCAGCAGGAGTTTTCATAAAGTTTCTTGGGGCCCACTCATCCATTCCCCTGGCACTGTCTAAAACAAAGCCTCTTTTTTCAAGTCTGTTTATAGCATTATTTATAACATTTGAATAAGCTTCAAGATCTACAATTTTTTTATCATTTTTTACAAAAGGCTTAACCATAACACTGGCAATGTTTCTTTCTGAAATTGCCCTGTAATAAACATTTGTTATTTCTTCTCCATTGTGATGACCTCTAACTTTGTAATCATACTCCGATTGAATATAATCCCAAGTTGAAAACATTCTGAGTTTTTTTACATCACTTCTTCTGATATAAGAAGAAATACCGTCAGATTCAAGATGTCCCCTTTGATTTGAAGCTTCAATCAAAGCAATAGCTATATTTCTTTTATTTAAGCCCTTAATAAAATCATTTACAATTTCAGAATCTTTTTCAGTATCCTTAAAACTTTCCCTTCCCGCAAAAACAAGATAGGTTTGTTTTTTATCCTTTGGAATTTGATCTAAAGTTTCAAAAAACCTATTAAGAACAAATCTTTCATCTTGATAATATTCGTTAATACTCGGTCTTAATAAAACTTTTATACCGTCAACCTTATAAATTTCTTCCAGATAATCCGGATAAAAACCAAGGCCTATAAATTCCAACATAGAAAAATCATTTCCGCCCTTTCCCACAGGAAGACCGAAAGAATCATAAAGCTTTTCTTTTGATTCAACAAAATCAGAAGGACGGCCTTCAATTAAAATTTCATTTTCAGAAATATAATTTATATTTCTCTTATCTTTTAAAGATTCAAAACCTTTTACAATAAAATCAATAGCCTTTTTATCGCCCTTAATTCTAAGATCTTTTCCTTCCAAAGAACTTGTAATATTAATTTCTGGATCATTTTTTAAAGCATCAATAGTTGTCTCATTAAGAGCTATTGTTTTTATTCCCGTAGAAGGAAACTTTTTAAAATATTCTTCCTTGTTCATATCGCTTAAATTTGCAATACTTGAAAGATCATAAAAATCAAAAGCAAATTCAAAATTTTTATAATCTTCTTCTATTTGAAGTCTCTTTTTTACAAAATAGGAAGAAAATAAAAGTCCAAAAGCAATAAACAAAATATATATCAGATTTTTCTTAAAAAACTTATTTTTTATCATAGTATCTCCTTTAACTCTTAGCTTTTCACATTATACTATGAAAAATGAAAATTATAAATAATTTAAAAGTAAAAGGCTTAATAATAGCCTTTTTAAAATTTAATTTAAAAAATTTAAAATGGGTATTATAATAATATAAACAATTTTTAAGGGTGAATTATATGAAAGAAAAATTTATAAAATTTATGACAGGCAGATATGGATTTGATGACTTAAATAGGTTTCTCTCCTGGCTTGTGTTTTTATTAATAATTATAAATTTTTTTATTAAAAAAGTTTTTTAATTTCCATAGCAATAATACTTTTGTTTTTTATGTATTTTAGAATATTATCCAAAGATATACAAAAAAGATACCTTGAAAATCAAAAGTTTTTAGAAATTACAGGACCTTTCAGAAAAAAAATAAATTTAACAAATAGAAAATTTAAAGACAGAAAAACTTATAAGTATATAAAATGTCCCGCTTGTGCTAAAACTATGAGAGTTCCAAAGGGTAAGGGAAAAGTCCTTGTAACTTGTCCCAACTGCAAAAACAAAATGGAAGTGAGAACGTAAAATTTTTTTAAAAAAGTGTTGACAAAAGTTTATTTTTTATTTACAATAACTTTTGTACTCATGCGGGAATGGCGGAATTGGCAGACGCGCTAGACTTAGGATCTAGTTCCAACGGAGTGGGGGTTCAAGTCCTCTTTCCCGCACCAAATAAAAAAAGAGTCGAGATAATC
>NZ_AWXB01000006.1 GCF_000478985.1 Peptoniphilus sp. BV3C26 | reverse complement strand
TGCGGGATGGAGCAGTTTGGTAGCTCGTCGGGCTCATAACCCGAAGGTCGAAGGTTCGAATCCTTCTCCCGCTACCATAAGGCCCTGTGGTCAAGCGGTTAAGACACCACCCTTTCACGGTGGTATCTCGGGTTCGATTCCCGACAGGGTCACCAAATAAGGACGCATAGCTCAGTTGGGAGAGCACCTGCCTTACAAGCAGGGGGTCATAGGTTCGAGCCCTATTGTGTCCACCAAAATGGCCTGGTAGTTCAGCTGGTTAGAATGCCAGCCTGTCACGCTGGAGGTCGTCGGTTCGAGCCCGATCCAGGTCGCCAAAGAAAAGAGAATGGAACTTGCTGGTGTAGCTCAATTGGTAGAGCAACTGACTTGTAATCAGTAGGTTAGGGGTTCAAGTCCTCCCACCAGCTCCATTATTTTTTCATATGGAGGAGTACCCAAGTTGGCCAAAGGGGACGGACTGTAAATCCGTTAGCATCGCTTTCAGTGGTTCAAATCCACTCTCCTCCACCAATAAAATAAAAAAAGCAGCATATTAGAGCAAAAGTTTTAAATTTTACTTGAAAGTTATGTAAAAATTTTGTATAATCTATAGTTGTGCGGGTGTAGCTCAGTGGTAGAGCCCCAGCCTTCCAAGCTGGTTGCGAGGGTCCGATTCCCTTCACCCGCTCCAAATATGCAGCTATAGCTCAGTAGGATAGAGCAACGGACTTCTAATCCGTGTGCCGGGGGTTCGAATCCTCCTAGCTGCACCAAAACATATTGGGGCGTAGCCAAGTCGGTAAGGCACCAGACTTTGACTCTGGCATTTCGTAGGTTCGAGTCCTGCCGCCCCAGCCAATAATTTAATATAATATGACCCATTAGCTCAGTCGGCAGAGCACTTGACTTTTAATCAAGGTGTCGCGCGTTCGAATCGCGCATGGGTCACCATTTTTTAATTAAATGGAGAGGTATCGAAGTGGTCATAACGAGGCGGTCTTGAAAACCGTTTGGGTGCAAGCCCACGTGGGTTCGAATCCCACCCTCTCCGCCATGCTTACAGTAATTTTAAAGTTATTGTAAGCTTTTTTTAGTTTATTAAAAAATTATTTTTAAATTCCTAAAATTTATTTTAGGAATTTTTTTATTTGGAATTTTATATTTTATTTTGTTTGAATTATAATAAAATTATGGAGGTTTATATTATGGATAACAAATTGTTAAATGGAATGTTAGATTTTATGGACAAAAGTCCTGTAAACTTTTTTGCAGTGAAAACAATGGAAGAAATTTTAATAAAAAATAATTTTGAAGAACTTGATTTGTCGAAAGATTTTAATCTTAGAGAAAATTCAAAATTTTATATAAAAAATAATGATAGTGCAATTATTGCCTTCAGTATAGGAAAAATAAAGAGGGGGATTTTTAAAATTATAGACTCTCACACAGATTCTCCAGGTTTTAAAGTAAAATCAAATCCCTTAATAAAAACAGAAAATATGTTGAGCCTTAATACTGAAGTTTATGGAGGACCAATTTTAAATACTTGGCTTGATAGGCCCCTAAGCATGGCGGGAAGAGTTATTTTAAAATCTGACGATCCTTTAAATCCTAAAATGCAACTTATAAATTTTGAAAAAAATCTTTGTATAATTCCTAATCTTGCAATTCATATGAATAGAGACATTAACAAAGGATTTGAATTAAATCCTCAAATTCATACCTTGCCTCTTGTGGCTCTTGATAATAGTAAAAAATATGAAAAGAAAGATTTTATAAAAGAAGTAATCTCAAAAAAATTAGAAATAAAAACAGAAGAGATTTTAGATTACGAATTATATTTATACGATAGGCAAAAGGCTTCAATTTTAGGCCTTAATGATGAATTTATTTCCTCAGGCAGAATTGACAATCTTGCCAGTGCCTATTTAAGTTTAAAAAGTTTAGTAGAAAATAAAAATCATACGGAAATTAACGTAATAATAGCAACAGATAATGAAGAAGTAGGTTCGGGAACAAAAATGGGAGCCGACAGCTCTTTTATAGAAACAAGCCTTGAAAGAATAGTGAGCGGTTTAAAAATGAATAGAGAAGATTATTTAAAAAATCTTGAAAATTCCTTTATGATTTCATCGGACATGGCCCACGGAATTCATCCCAATTTTAAAGAAAAAACAGATCCTACAAATATTCCTTTATTAGGTGGTGGACCAGTTATAAAATATGCGGCAAATAAATCTTATGCAAGTGACAGTATAAGCGGTGCAATTTTTAAAGACTTATGTGCAAGAGCCAAAGTGCCGGTTCAAACTTTTTACAATAGAAGTGATTTAAGAGGAGGGACTACCATAGGACCTATAACCTCAAGAAGAATAAACGTAAGAACAGTTGATGTAGGTTGCCCAATGCTTGCTATGCATTCAGTGAGAGAATTAATGGCAATAAAAGATTTAGAATATATGTTTAAAGTTTTTAAAGAATTTTTCTCCCTATAAATTACACAAAATTTACAAAAACAAAATAAACTTAATATAATATATTATATGAAAAAAGATTAGGAGAGTTTTATGAAATATGCACTGGTTGATATAGGATCCAATACAATAAGGCTAACAATATATGACTTAAATAAAGATGATGAACCTGTAAATATAATGAACAAAAAAGTTGTAGCAGGTCTTGCAAGTTATATGATTCATGGAGAAATGACAAGAAAGGGAATAGATAAACTTGTAAAAACATTAAATTCCTTTAACAGAATTTTAAAACACTTTAAGGCAGACACAGTTTATGTATTTGCCACTGCATCTCTTAGAAATGTGAGCAATAGGGAAAATATTTTAAAAGAAGTTAAAGAAAAAACAAATATAGAAATCGATCTTATAAGTGGAGAAGATGAGGCCTATCTTGGTTATTTAGGTGCGATGGATTTATTTAACCTTGAAAAAGGAGTAACCATTGATATTGGAGGAGGTTCAACGGAAATAACCGTATATGACGGAGGAAAAATAAAAAGTGAAAAAAGTCTTGATGAAGGATCTCTATCTCTCTATTCAAAATTTGTAAAAGATATATTACCGAAAAAAACCGAGGCACAATTAATAAAATATCATATAAATAAAAAATTAGACAAAGTAGAAAGAGAAAAAAACTGTAAAAGCATGGTGGGAGTGGGAGGCACTATAAGAGCTTGCAGAAACTTAATTTCAGAATTATATCCTGAGACCTATATAGAAAATGTAGTAAGTAAAAAAGATTTAAAAAAAATAAAAAAGAAAATTTTAGAAAAAAATCCTGAAATCATAGACCTGATATTAAAAATTTGTCCTTCAAGAGTTCATACTTTGACACCAGGCTTAATTGCCCTTATAGAAATAATGAAAAAGTTTAAAGTGAATAGGATTTTTGTTAGTGATAACGGAGTTAGAGAGGGATATTTGAAATGGAAACTGAAAAAGTAGAAGAAAAGAAAAAGATAGAAACTTCAAATAAAGATGAAAAAATAGAAGAAAAAGAAAAAATAGACTCTTCAAATAAAGATGAAAAAATAGAAGAAAATGAAGAAGTATATATTACAGATAAAGAAGAAAAATTAACAAGAAGGGGAGCAAAAATATATATGCAAAGTCGAGAATTATCTTGGCTTAGGTTTAATGAAAGAGTTTTAGAAGAAGCAAATTCAGATTTGACTCCCGCCCTTGAAAAATTAAAATTTATAGCAATATTTACAAGTAATTTGACAGAATATTTTATGGTCAGAGTAGGAAGATTAAGCGATTATGCTCTTATAAAAGGAGACTACATTGACAATAAAACAAAGATGACTCCAGAGGAACAGTTAAAATTAATTTACAAAGATGTAAAAAGACTCTATAAGAAAAAAGATGAGATTTATTCAGAAGTAGAAAAAAACTTAAGAAGAAAAGGCATAAGAAATCTAAAAATCGAAGAACTTGACGATGAAGAAAATAAATATGTAAAAATTTTTTAAAAATTTATAAAACCTATCCTTTCACCTCAGATAGTAGATTTTCATAATCCCTTTCCTTTTCTTGAAAATGACAGACCCTATATAGCAGTGGAGATTGACCAAAAAGGAGAAAAATCTTATGGTCTTGTAATAACCCCTCAAGCAATGCCTAAATATATAAGGCTACCTGGAAAAAGGGGAAAATTTACTTATGTTTTAATGGAAAACATACTTCATAAATATGCAAAATCAATTTTTAAAGGCTATAAAATAACAGATACGGCAATAATAAATGTAACAAGAAATTCCGACTTATCTGCCGACGATGAAGCAGCAGAAGACAGTATAGATTATAAAAGTTACATGAAAAAAATTTTAAAAAAGAGAAACAGATTAAATCCCGTAAGACTTGAAAGTGATCGTCCTTTGAGTGACTCAATGAAAAAATTTTTCATGGAAAAACTTATAATAAGTGAAGAGCAAATATATGTTGTAAATTCTCCAATTCACATGGACTATGCCTTTGATCTTGAAGGGGAAAAACTTCAAAACATAGAAGAAATTTTATATTCCGCCTTTAGCCCAGAAAGAGAATCCCAAATAAAAGGTGGATCCATAATAAAAGCAATAGAAAAAAAAGATTATTTATTTGCCTACCCCTATGAAAGTATGGACATATTCGTAAACTTAATAAAAGAAGCGGCAGAAACAAAAGACGTAATCTCCATAAAAATAACAATCTACAGATTGGCAAAAAATTCAAAACTTGTGGAATATTTGTGCAAAGCTGCGGAAAACGGAAAAAACGTTACGGTTTTAATGGAGCTTAAAGCAAGATTTGATGAAAAGCAAAATCTTGACTATGCACAAATTTTGTACGATGCAGGTTGTAACATAGTATATGGCTTTGACCAATTTAAAGTTCATTCAAAAATATGCCTTATAACCTATAGACAAAACAATGAAATAGAAAATATAACACAAATAGGAACTGGAAACTATAACGAAAAAACTGCAAAACAATATACGGACTTTTCATTTATTACTGCTGATCCTATGATAGGACAAGATGCAACAGAATTTTTCTTTAATGTATGCACTGGAATTGTAAACGGCTCCTATGAAAAAATCCTTCAATCTCCCTTTGCTATAAAAGAAAAGATATTGGAACTTATAGAGAGAGAAATGAAAAAAGGCAAGGAAGGATATATATTTTTAAAAATGAACTCCCTAACAGACTATGATTTAATAAAAAAATTAAGAGATGCTTCAGAAAAGGGAGTGCAAATAAAATTAATAATAAGAGGGATTTCCTGTCTGCTTCCTGGTGTAAAGGATAATACAGAAAATATAGAAATAAGAAGCATAGTAGGAAGATTTTTGGAACACCCAAGAGTATATATTTTCGGTCAAAATGAAGATCAGCAAATATATATTTCATCAGCAGATCTAATGACAAGAAACATGGAAAGAAGAGTTGAAATAGCAAGCCCCATAAGAGATAGAGCAATAAGAGCGGAGATTTTACATTACATGGATACTCAATGGGAAGATGATTTGCAAGGAAGAAGAATGGGTCCTGATGGGAAATATTATAAAATAAAAGAAGATGGAAGTTTAGATTGCCAAAAATATTTTATTGATTATTATAAAAAGAAAGAAGTGGAAGATATAAAAATAGAAGAAAAAAAAGAAAGCTTTTTCAGAAGAATATTGAACAAAATAAAAGGAAATTAAAACGTGGGAAATCCACGTTTTTTTTATAAAAACATAAGGATAATTTTTAAAATACTTAGACTTATCTTAGAACTTATTTAAGATTAATTTGTTTAAAATGCTTATAATATAAGTGAGGAGAAAGATATGGAAAATAAAACTTCAATTTTTTCGAAAATATTTAAAAATAAAACAAAAAACAAATATATAATTTGCATAGACAGAGAATATGGAAGCGGCGGCTATGAAATAGGAAAAAAACTTGCAGAAGATTTAGGCTTAGACTTTTATGACGAAAACATAATAGAGCTTAAAACTATGGAGGGACAAGTTGATCCTCATAATGTATCTAAAGACGATTCATTTTTACAAGGAACAATTTATGACCTTTACAGAGAAAATTATTCCTATTCTCAGGAGGGCTTTACAACCACAGATGCCAGATTTTTAGCAGAATCTAAAACTATAAGAGATATAGGGAAAAAAGGCGGCTGTGTAATCATTGGAAAATGTGCAGGATATGTTTTAAGAGATACAGAAGCACTTTCAGTTTTTATAGGAGCAAATTATGAAGATAGGTTAAAAAGACTTGTAGAAGTTTATAAGGATAAAGAAGATAAGGCTCCAATAAAAATGAAAAAAATTGACACAAGAAGACAAAATCATTTTAACAGATTTGCAAAAGGAGATTGGGGAAATATAAATTCTTATGATTTATGTTTAAGTTCATCTAAATTTACCTTAGACCAGATTGTTGAGATCCTAAAAAAAACCTTGGAAATAAAAAAATAAAAGAATTTCTATAGTTTTTGCTATAGAAATTTTTTTGCATAAAATTAGAAAAAATAAAATGTAAATATAGCAAGCTCTTAATAAATTCTAAATTGCAAGGTGAAAGATTAAAAAATTTTTGATATAATTATTATTCGAGGTGAATATATGACTTTAAGTTATTTTATAGGAGGAGCTATTGCAATTTTTTTTGCAATAATGATTTTTAAATCTATAAAAGCTGTAATCAAAATAATTTTAAATACCTTAGCTGGAGGACTTGTCATATATATTTTAAATATTTTTTTATCTCAAACTCAATTTGAAATTATCATAAATCCTATCCATGCTTTTATTGTGGGAGCTCTTGGACTTCCGGGGATAATAATTTTATATTTATTAAAGCTATTGAGGTGAACATGAAGACTTTTGCAAAAATCTTAGGATTTTTATTAATGTGTATGATGATTTTTGTCCTTGTATTTTTATATGCAACAAAACCATCATCAAATAGAATAGGTCAAGATAAACTTGGTAGAAGAACCAATGAAAATAAAGACCAAATAAGAAAGACTAATGTCTTTAACGAAAAAGAAAAAATAAATATTTTAGTTTTAGGTGCAACATCCACATCAACCCTTGCTCATCCAGATAGCAAAGAGAGAGGGCAATCAGATACAATTATGCTTGTTACCCTTGATAATGAACATAAAAAAGCTCAAATCTTATCAATCCCAAGAGATTCATGGGTGCAAATTCCAAAAGTCGGAGAAAGAAAAATAAACGATGCCTATTCTATAGGAGATGTTCCCCTTGCAGTTAAGACAGTAGAAAATTTTATGGATACCTATATAGATCACTATGTTGTAGTTAATTATGATATGATAGCAGGTCTTGTAGATGCCATGGGAGGGGTGGACATTAATTGGGAACATAAAGAATACCACTATAAAGATGATTGGATTTACCCACCTTTAAAAATAGACCTATATCCTGGAATAAATCACTTAGACGGTCAAGGAGCAGTTGCCTATTTAAGAGCAAGAAAAGCCTATAGAGATTCAGACCTTGGAAGAATAAACGCTCAACAAAATTTTTTAATGAAGGTATTTTCAGACTTAAAAAAACCTTCTACCATTTTAATGGTGCCAAAGCTTTTGGACTTGGCTGATCAATATGTTGAAAGTGATATGACCTATGGAGAAATAGCTTATCTTGCCTATTGGGGACTAAATCTTGAAAGAAAAGACATAAACACAGATAAGGTTATGGGAGAGTTTGAAGATAGGCTTCAAAGTGGAGTTGAAGTTAATGTAATAATACCTTATAGAAGTCAGGCAAGAAAAAAATTACAAGACTTTCCGGAAAATCTTTTACAAAAAGACCCTACGGTTACAATGCAAGTTTATACAGTTGGAAAATAAGGCTCAAAAATTTTGGGCCTTTTTTTACATAAAAACATTTGACAAAATAAGTTTTTAAGTGTAACATTATTGAGAATAAAAAGGAGGAAGACATGGTAAGAAATTTAATTGAACCTCGAGATTTTACAACTGAAGAATTAGACAAGTTATTTGATCTGGCTGATGCTATTATCCAAGACCCCAAAAAATATAGGGATGTTTGTAAAGGATATGTATTAGCCAGTCTTTTTTTTGAGCCTTCAACAAGGACAAGATTATCCTTTGAAACGGCTATGACAAGACTTGGAGGAGGAGTAGTAGGATTTGCAGACGCAAAAGTGTCATCCACATCAAAGGGAGAATCTTTGGTAGACACTTTAAGAACTGTAGAAAATTATGCAGATATAGTTGCAATGAGACACCCTAAAGATGGAGCAGCCCTTCTTGCAACAAAATATTTAACAAGAATGCCCCTTATAAATGCAGGGGATGGAGCACACAACCACCCAACTCAAACATTGACAGACTTACTTACAATAAGGCACTATAAAAAACGCTTCAACAATTTAACAATAGGAGTTTGTGGAGATTTAAAATTTGGAAGAACCATACACTCTCTTGTAAGAGCAATGAACAGATATGAAAATGTAAAATTTGTATTTATTTCTCCAGAAGAATTAAAAATGCCTAAAGTATTTTTAGATGAGCTTCCTAAAGAATCCTATAGAGAAACTTCAGATTTAGAAGGATCCATTCCAGATCTTGACATACTTTATATGAGTAGAGTTCAAAGAGAAAGATTTGTATCAGAAGAAGAATATGTAAGACTTAAAGATTTCTTCATCTTAGATAAAGAAAAATTAAAACAAGCAAAAGCAGATATGATAGTAATGCATCCCCTTCCAAGAGTAAATGAGATTGCAACAGATGTAGATGACGATGAAAGAGCAGTTTATTTTAAACAAGCAGGATTCGGAATGTATGTAAGAATGGCTCTTATAATGACCCTACTTGGCTTAGAGGAGGCTTAAAATGATTAACGTATCTAAAATAAAAAAAGGAATAGTTCTTGACCATATAGTTCATGGAGACGGATATAAACTATATAAGGCATTGAAACTTGATACTTTAAAAGAACCTGTAGTTCTAATGCAAAACATTCCATCATCATCTCTTGGAAGAAAAGATTTGATTAAAATTGAAACTGATTTTGATTTGGATTTTGCAGTTTTAGGTCTTATTGCCCCTCATACAACTGTAAACTTCATTGAAGATGGAAACAGAATTAAAAAAATAAGAATGGAACTTCCTGAAGAAGTTGAAGGAATTTTAAAATGCAAGAACCCAAGATGCATAACTAACGACCAAAAAGTTGAACATCACAAATTTTATTTAACAAATCCTGAAACTAAGGAATATAGATGTGAATACTGTGACTCTTTAAACACTTTTGAAGAGCTGTAGGTGTCAAATGAAGGTTTTAGAGAAAATAGATATAGACAAAAGATATTTTTTAATAAAAACTGATTTTAAAGAAAAAGTTCTGCCTGGACAATTTTTTATGTTAAGGAGTTGGGAAAATTACCCAACTCTTTCCAGGCCAATTTCAATATTTGACTTTTCTCAAGGTGCTGATTTTTTTAATAGAAGAGCTGGGAGAAGGCACAAGTTTACTTAGAACCGTTAAAAAAGGCGATTCTATAAAATTATACGGACCCTACGGCAATAGTTTTAATACTGACGTGGATGAAGTTGCCTTAGTTGGAGGCGGAGTGGGCATAGCTCCCATGTATTACCTTGCAAAAAAAATAAAGGAAAAAAATCCACAGGCAAAAGTAAGCTTATATATAGGTTTAAATGGAGAAACTCAAATAGATAAATTATTTTTAAACCTAAAAAACTTGGGACTAGACGTAAAAGTAAAATTCGGAGGTTATATAACAGATATAATTGAATTTGAAAAACATAAACTTGTCTACGCCTGCGGACCGGACCCTATGATGGAAAAAGTAGCCTTAATTTGCAAAGATAAAAATATAAAATCTTATGTTTCCTTGGATAAAAGAATGGCATGTGGCGTGGGAGCTTGTTTAGGATGCACAGTAAAGACAAAAAATAGGAATAAACGTTGCTGCAAAGATGGACCCATATTTTTAGGAAGTGATGTCTATGAATAGACTTGAAACTGAATATTTAGGAATAAAATTTAAAAATCCTCTAATAGGAGCATCAGGAACCTATGGATATGGCACTGACTACAAAGATTACTATCCTATAGATTTAATAGGAGGAATTTCTTCAAAAGGTCTTACTTATATTCCAAAAGAGGGAAATAAAGGTACAAGACTCTGGGAAACACCTTCAGGTTTAATGAATTCCATAGGACTGGAAAATCCAGGAGTTAAAAATTTTATAAAAGAAGGTATGGATTCAATAATTTCCCTTGGACCTAAAGTTTTAATAAATTTAGGAGGAAATTCTTTAGATGACTATGTTAGGGGAGCAGAACTATTAAATGAATCAAAAATAGACTTAATAGAACTGAACATATCCTGTCCCAACGTAAAAGAAGGGGGCATGGTTTTCGGAGTTGATCCACAAAGTGCTGCAGAAGTTACAAGAAAAGTAAAAAAAGTTTCAAAGCATAAAATAGTTGTAAAACTTTCTCCAAATGCAAGAGATATTTCAGAAATTGCAAAAGCAGTTGAAGAAGCAGGAGCAGACGGCATAAGTCTTGTAAATACCTTTCTTGCCATGGCAATAGACATTAAAAACAAAAGACCTGTTTTTGAAAACACCTATGCTGGACTTTCAGGACCTGCAATAAAACCAATAGCCCTGAGAATGGTTCACCAAGCAGCTCATGCAGTAAAAATTCCCGTAATAGGCATGGGAGGAATAACAAATTATAAAGATGTAATAGAATTTATAATGGCAGGAGCAAAATTAGTTCAAATAGGCACTTACAATTTTATGAATCCCTACGGTGTAAAGGAAATCATAGAAGATTTAGACGACTATTGCAAAAGAGAAAATATAAATTTAAGTGATTTATATAAAATTTTATAAAAATAAAAAAATCGAAGTATTTTTTTTACTTCGATTTTTATTTTTATTCTTCAAATTGAAAATCGCTTAGTTCATCATTAATTTCTTCAAGGGAAAAATTCTTATTAATAAAAGTTTTGGAAGAATTATCTAAATCATTATTTTTTAAAAATTTATAATAATCTAAAAGGCCATTAGAAGTTTCAATTATGTGTTCATTAGAAGCTTCAATTAAAAAAGGATAATTTTTTCCATCATAATCAATATCGAGGACCTTTAAATCAAAAATAAAAGGTGTCGGATCTCCATATAAAAATACAAACTTGTCATTTTTATCTAAAAAATCGGAAACAATGGACTCATCCAAAGTTTTAAAATTAATCCCCATAGTCTTATTCATATTATCCATATCAATAATTTCAAAATTATCAGGCCCTTCAATATAGAAACTTTTTTCTCTATCTCCAAGCCACATTAAAGTTCTTGTAATAACATTTGCGAAATCTCTAAAACTTATATTGCAGGGACAGAAAAAAATATTTTTAAAAAGTGGATTTGAATCTCTAAGGGTCATTTCAAATTTATAGGCTTTCATAACTACCTCCTTTAAAAAATTATAGCATAAATAAAGAAAATTTAAGGTTTTTTTATAAAATTGTAAATGAAGGGGAAAATTCTTTGTGATAAAATGTAATTGGTGATTTTATGAAAAAATATAAGATTTCTATAAAAGACATAATTGAAGATGCAGAAAAAAGAAATAAAGAAAAAAATCAATCTGAAAAAGATTTATTAAATAGAGTTTCAAATAAATTAGAAAATGGAGACTACAGCGACCTTTCAAACACTATACAAGAATCTGTAGATAGGGCAATAGAAGGAGTCAGAAGCGGAATCTCAAACATATTTAAAAATTATGGAACAATTAAAAAAATTCCGCCAGCAAAACGCAATGATCTTGTAATGCAAAAGCCTTCTCAAAACGCCTTTGGAGTTCTCTTAAGAGTTTTAGGCCTTTCGGCTCTTTCAATTTCTATAATTAGTGCAATTGGAGGATTTTTAGAGGGAAGTTTTGATGTTTCTCTTATTGCAATAATTATAGGAGGTCTAAGTTTTCTTGTAGATAGGTTAGGCTCAAGACTTTTAAAGCAAATGACAAGATATCAAAAATATATAAGAATCTTTGGCGATTCAACTGTGTCAACAGTGGAAGATTTAGCTCTTGGAGCAGGAGTTGAACCTGAAATAGCTCTTAAAGATTTAAAAGCTTTTATAAAAAAAGACTATTTTAAAGAAGCAAGACTTGTGGAAGATGAGTCAATTCTGGTTTTAGACAATGAAACCTTTAAAATTTATAAAAATGACTATAAAAATAAATTTCCTAAAAAAGATGAAGCAAAAGAACTTATAGATGATTATGATAGGGTTAAAGAAACGATAAATCTGGGTAAAAGTTATGTAACTGAAATAACTGAACTGGTGGATAAAATCAGCGAACCCCTAAATGGAAAAGTTAGAAACTTACTTGCAATAGTTAAAAGTATATTTAATAACTTAAAGAAAAATCCCGGCAAGGCTGATGAATTAAATAAATTTATGGACTATTATTTACCAACAACAGTATCTCTTTTAAAAAGGTATGAAGAACTTTCCCTTATTTATGAACCGGGAGACAATGCTCAAAATGCCATGGAAGAAATAGAAAAAAGCATAGATACAATAAATGGAGCCTTTAAAAAACTGTTAAATGAACTCTATGGAGATGTAGCCATGGAAGTAAACACCGATATATCAGTTTTAAAAATGATGCTTAAACAAGAAGGCTTGCTGGAAGATGATTTTAAATAGGAGGAAACATGGAAAGAGAAATTAAACTTACTCTTGATGGACAAACTGAAGAAGTAAAAGAAAACAAGGAATTGGAAAAAGTTGATTTAGTTAAATTAAAATTATCTGAAGAAGAACAAAAACAAGTAGATGAATTTTCAAAAAAAATCAATTTACATGACACAGGCATGATACTTCAATATGGAGCCGGAGCACAAAATAAAATTGCAGGCTTTTCTGAAAAAACTTTAAATTCAGTAAAAACAAAGGATTTAGGTCAAGTAGGAGATCTTCTTTCCAATGTAGTGTCCGAGCTTAAAAACTTTGACGTTGACGAAAATGAAAAGGGCATAAAGGCCCTATTTAAAAAAAGTGTAAATAAGGTTCAAAATCTAAAAACAAAGTATGACAAGGCAGAAACAAATGTAGATAAAATTTCCAAAGTATTAGAAGACCATCAAGTTACTCTTATGAAAGATATAGCAACTCTTGATCAAATGTATGATTTAAATCAAAGCTATTACAAAGAGTTGACCATGTATATTGAAGCAGGTAATGAAAAATTAAAAAGTGCAAGAAATGTTGAATTGCCAAAGCTTAAAGAAAATGCAGCAAACTCCAACTTGCCAACAGATGCTCAAGAAGTAAACGATTATATGAGTGCTATAAACAGGTTTGAGAAAAAACTTCACGACCTTGATTTAACAAGGACTGTATCCCTTCAAATGGCACCTCAAATAAGAATGATCCAAGCAAGCAACACTGTTATGGTTGAAAAAATTCAATCTACAATTGTAAACACAATTCCTCTTTGGAAGTCTCAAATGGTTCTTGCTCTTTCAGCAGTTCACACAGGTCAAGCAACTAAGGCTCAAAAAGAAGTTACAAATCTTACAAATGAGCTTTTAAGAAGAAATGCAGATAATTTAAAAATGGCTACAGTTGAAACTGCAAAAGAATCTGAAAGAAGTATTGTTGACATAGAAACTTTAAAACACACAAACGAACAACTTATTTCAGCCTTAAATGAAGTGAGAAACATTCAAATAGAAGGACACAAAAGACGTCAAACAGCTCAAGAGGAAATGATAAAACTCGAAAGTGATTTAAAGAATTCACTTTTAGAAATAGCAAACAAGGAGTAAAATTTGAAATTACTTGAAGAAAGAATAAAAAAAGATGGTCGGATTTTACCGGGCAACATAGTAAAAGTTGACTCTTTTTTAAACCACCAACTGGATATAAAGTTTTTGGAAGAACTTGGGCGAGAAATCTATGAACATTTTAAAGATAGAAAAATAAATAAAATATTGACTATAGAAGCTTCCGGAATAGCTCTTGCAACACTTGCATCTCAAAATTTCGGAGGAGTCCCGGTAATATTTGCAAAAAAGGAAAAGCATAAAAATATAGGAACTGATTTATATACAGCTGAAGTTAAATCTTACACAAGTAGCAAGGAATATAGGGTTGCAGTATCAAAAAAATATTTAGATAAAAATGACAGGATTTTAATTATTGATGACTTTTTGGCAGAAGGACAAGCCTTAAGAGGCTTAATAAATATTGCAAAACAAGCTGATGCTGAAATTTGTGGTCTTAGCGTTGCAGTGGAAAAGGGATTTCAAAAGGGCGGAGATAAATTAAGAGAAGAGGGATATGACCTTTTATCTCTTGCTATAATTGATTCTATTAACAAGGGTGAAATTATTTTTAGAGATGCAAACTAAAAGTTGGTATCTCTTTTTATTTGGAGGAAGTATGAAATTAATTTCAAAAAGTTTAGATGATACAAAAAAACTTGGAGAAAAAATAGGTTTTATCTTAAAACCTGGAGATATTATTTGCCTAATAGGAGATTTAGGCACAGGAAAAACTACCCTTACTCAAGCAATAGCCAAGGGTATGGGAATAAAAGATCAAGTAAGTTCAGCAACATTTACTTTGATCAGGGAGTATTATTCTAAGGTAAACTTATATCATTTTGACGTTTATAGACTTGATCAGTGTCAAAGCGACTATTTGGGTTTTGATGAATATTTTTTTTCAGAAGATGGAGCATGTGTAATTGAATGGGCAGATAAAATAGAAGATCTCCTTCCTGAAGACAGGCTTGAAATAAGAATAAAAAGAATTTCTGAAAATGAAAGAGAATTTGATATTGAAGCTAAGGGTGAAAGGTCTGAAGAAATATTGGGGGTAATTTTTTCATGTTGATTTTAGGAATAGATACATCATCAAAAACAAGTGCAGTTGGCCTTTTAAAAGATGACTTGCCTCTTGGAAATTATACCTTAACAGGTTCAGTCTACCATTCAGAATCTTTAAATGAAATGATAGATGATATTTTGAAAAAACAAAATTTAAAAATAAGTGATATAGATTTATTTGCAGTTGGCATAGGACCAGGATCTTGGACAGGACTTAGAATAGGTCTTGCAGTTATAAAAACTTTTGCTCAAACCTTAAATAAACCTATGGTAACAGTTTCTTCCCTTGGAGCTTATGCTGAAAATTTTAAGGGTTTTGAAAAAATCGTACCTGTAATTGATGCTAAGAGAAATAGAATTTATTATGGAATTTATTCAAACAAGGAAAAATTAAAAGTTATAAAAGAAGATTGTCTTGAAAATATTGAAGATGCTGAAAAATTTTTTGAAGATGCATATTTTGTTGGCGAAAGTGCAAAATTTATAGGAGAAAAATTGCAAAAGCCCTATAAGACAAGTCAAATTTTACCAACAGATTTATGTAAATTGGCTTTGGAAAAATATAAAGAAAAGGGAGAGGACAATTTTTATACAGCTCTACCAAATTATTTAAATGTATCACAAGCGGAAAGGGAATATGGTAAAAGTAAGAAAAGCGACAAGTAAAGACGCAGAAGAAATTTTAAGAATAGAAAGAGAATCCTTTCCTGATCCCTGGTCTTTAAATACCCTTATTTTAGAAATAGAAAATCCCCTGAATGAAGTTTTTGTTATAGAAAACGAAAAAGTATTCGGCTATGTAATAGGTATGACCCTATATGATGAAATTCACATAGGAACCATAGCCTTAGAAAGTATTTATAGAAACTTAGGTTATGGAAAAAAACTTTTAGGACAAATTTTAAAAATTGCAGATGAAAAAAATTTAGATGTAACTTTAGAAGTCAGAGTTAAAAATGCAAATGCCATTCACTTATATAAAAAACTCGGCTTTGTAGAAGAAGGAATAAGAAAAAATTATTATGGCAGGGGAAAAGATGCCCTAATAATGTGGAGGAGAAAATGATAACACTGGGAATAGAATCTTCTTGTGATGAAACTTCCGTTGCCCTTGTAAAAGATGGAAAAGAAATTTTATCAAATGTAATAGCATCACAAATAGACACTCATAAAAAATTCGGAGGAGTAGTTCCGGAAATTGCATCAAGACAGCACATAGAAGTTATTTCACAAGTAATAAAAGAAGCCTTTGAAGAAGCTGGACTTGAATTTGAAGACGTGGATTTAGTTGCGGCAACAAGAGGACCGGGACTTATAGGGGCCCTTTTAGTAGGTTTAAGTGCAGGAAAAACTTTTGCATATTCTTTAAATAAACCCTTTATAGGGGTAAATCATATAATAGGCCATGTATGTGCAAATTATATTACAAATAAAGATTTAAAACCGCCCTTTATAGGCCTTATAGTTTCAGGAGGTCACACATATTTAATTCATGTAAAGGATTATGTTGACTTTGAATTAATTGGAACTACAGTGGACGATGCGGCAGGAGAAGCCTTTGATAAAGTGGCAAGAGTTTTAGGTCTTGGCTATCCTGGAGGACCAATTATAGATAAACTTGCAAGGGAAGGAAAAGATATTTATGATTTTCCAAGAGTTATGCTTAAAGAGGATAATTATAATTTTTCTTTTTCAGGCCTTAAAACAGCAGTAATAAACTTTTTACACCATTGTGATCAAAAAAATATAAGTTATAAAAATGAAGACCTGGCAGCATCTTTTCAAAAAGCTGTAACAGATGTCCTTGTTGGAAAGTCCTTTAGATTATTAAAAGAAAAAAAATTAAATAAAATAATAATTGCAGGAGGAGTTGCAGCAAATCAAGGTCTTAGAGATGCAATGGAAGAAAGAGCAAAGGAAGAAAATGTAAAAGTTTTTTATCCAGAAAGAATATTGTGTACGGATAATGGAGCAATGATCGCGTCTGCTGGATATTTCTTGTATAAGTCTGGAAATTATGATAAAAATACTTTTGCAGATCCAAACTTAGGTTTAACTTATAAAAAATAAAATAATTTTTTCTATTAAGATAAAACCTATTGACATAAAAGAAGATAAAAAATAAAATAAAAGAAAACACCATAGTTTTTTTTCATATTGGCAAAATATTTTTTGCCAATTTTTTTATTTTTTTGGAGGCAAAATGGAAAAATTCGGTATACACACATTTAATAAAAAAATGATGAAAGAAACTTTATCTGAATCCGTCTACACAAAATGGAAAGAAGCGGTAAGGTTAAAAGAAGATTTAGATATTGAAACAGCAGAAGCCATAGCCCATGATATGAAAAATTGGGCAATAAAAAAAGGTGCAACTCATTATAGCCACTGGTTTCAACCTTTAAACGGACAAACTGCAAAAAAACAAGAAGCCTTTTTAGACAGAAATATAAATCAAGAACCCATTTATAAATTTTCAGGCAAGGAACTTTTAAAAAGCGAGCCTGACGCATCAAGTTTTCCATCAGGAGGAATGAGATCTACCTTTGAAGCAAGAGGTTATACTTATTGGGATCCTTCGGCAAATTCTTTTATAATTGATAAGGTTTTGTACATACCTTCAATTTTTGTTTCCTATAATGGAGAAGTTTTAGATAAGAGATTTCCTCTTTTAAAATCAGTAAATATTTTATCTAAAGAAGGTTCAAGGCTTGTAAATTTATTTGAAAAAAATAAGTACTGTTACAGAATGAGAGTTAAAGTTGGACTGGAACAGGAATTTTTCTTAATAGATAAAAACCTTTATGAAAAAAGAAGTGATTTAAAAACTTCAGGCAGGACTATAATGGGAGCAAAAGCTCCTAAAATGCAGGAGCAAGACGATCATTACTTTGGAGTTATACCAAAGAGAGTTCAAAAATTTTTTGAAGAAGTAAATGAAAAATTGTGGGCCCTTGGAATCTATGGAAAGACAGAACACAATGAAGCTGCCCCATGTCAATTTGAACTTGCAAGTCTTTTTGAAAATGTCCATATAGCAGTTGATGACAATCTTCTCATTATGAACATTTTAAAGCAAACAGCTCTTGAGAATGGTATGGTATGCCTTTTACACGAAAAGCCCTTTGAGGGGGTAAATGGAAGCGGAAAACACAATAATTATTCCATAACCACAAACTACGGTTTAAATTGTTTTGATCCAGGGAAAAATCCAAGAGAAAATTATATATTCCTCTTGTTTGTTTCAGCTTTAATAGAAGCGACGGATAATTATAGTGCCCTTTTAAGAATCTGTTCATCAAGTCCTTCAAATGATTATAGGCTGGGAGGAAATGAAGCACCTCCTGCAATACTTTCTATATTCTTAGGTAAAGATTTGGAAGAACTTTTTAATTCCATAGCTTATAAAACTCCCCTAAAGGAGAAAAAAGATAAAATGAAAGTTTATGCCTTGGGAGAAGTTCAAGTGGACGCATCAGACAGAAATCGTACATCTCCCATAGCCTTTACAGGTAATAAGTTTGAATTTAGAATGCTGGGCTCTTCCAAAACTCCTGCTGATATTAATATAATTTTAAATTGTGCAATAGGCCTTTCCTTAAGAAAAATGGCAGATAAATTGGAAAAAGTTGAAGAAAAAGATTTAAAGGAAGAAGCTTTAAAAATTGTAAGCCAAATTATTCATGACCATGGTAGACTAGTATATGGTGGAGATAATTATGGCGATTCTTGGAAAGAAGAAGCAAAGAAAAGGGGCCTTAAAGATTATAAAAGACTTTTTGACGCCCTAGTAGGAGCTAAAGAAGATGGCTGCCAAAGACTTTTCTTAGAATCAGGAATACTTTCCGAAAAAGAAATTAAGGCAATTTATGAAGTACAATTTGAGGATTTAGTAAAATATCATTCTCTTGAAGCAAGAACTATGATTCATATGGTAAAAAAAGATGTAATGCCAGCAGTTTTAGCAGAAATAAAAGATACTAAGGAAGCCCTATCAGGTCTTGATAATCCATATTTAAAAAAGAGACTTGATAAATTAAATGAACTGTTACTTAGATTATTTTCAGAAATGGAAATTTTGACAAGTGATTATAAACATTCTGAAACTATAAAAGATATTTTCAAAAGAGCAAAATTTTTAGAAGAAAATATTGTAAAAAGTTTGAGAAGAGTTAGAGAAATATGTGATAATTTAGAAGAAGAAGTGAGTAGGAAAAATTGGACTCTTCCAAGCTACGAAGATATGTTCAATTCATTAAATTAAGGAGTAAAAATGGCTAAATTTATTTTTGTAACAGGCGGTGTTGTTTCGGGAATCGGAAAGGGAATAAGTGCCGCAAGCATAGGAAGATTGTTAAAAGATAGGGGACTTTCAGTTTTTATGCAAAAGTTCGATCCCTATATAAACATTGATCCGGGAACAATGAGTCCCTATCAACATGGAGAAGTTTTCGTAACAAAAGACGGAGCAGAAACAGACCTTGATCTTGGACACTATGAAAGATTTATTGATGAAGAACTTACAAAAAGAGCAAGTATAACAACGGGAAAAGTTTATTCAAAGGTAATTGAAAAAGAAAGACGTGGAGATTATGAAGGCCATACAGTTCAAGTAATCCCCCACATAACAGATGAAATTAAAAATTCCGTTTATAAGGCAGCAAAAGAATCGGGAGCAGACATAGTAATAACTGAAATTGGAGGAACCGTAGGAGATATAGAATCTTTACCATTTTTAGAAGCCATAAGACAAATTCATGCGGAAAATAAAAAAGAAGATGTATTATTTGTCCACACAGTCTTAGTTCCCCAAATACCAGGTTCAGATGAACTTAAAACAAAACCTACCCAACACTCTTTTAAAGAGCTTATGAGTAACGGAATAAAAACAAACGTAATAATAGTGAGAAGCGACGGAGAAATAACAGATTCCATAAAAAAGAAAATTTCCCTATTTTGCGATGTTCCCGTAGAAGCAATAGTTCAATCAGAAAATGTTGATTTAATTTATGAAGTGCCCCTGGTATTTCATCAAAACGGTCTTGACCAATACATTTTAAGAAAATTGGACCTAACTAAGCAACCAGAATCAAATGGCGATTGGGGCAAGATGGTTGAAAGATTTAAAAAGAGCGACAAGGATGTAAATATTGCCCTTGTAGGAAAATATGTAGCCTTACATGACGCTTATCTTTCAGTAAACCAAGCCCTCTTAGATGCAGGCTGGGATATGGGAGCAAATGTTCATATTAAATGGATAAACTCAGAAGACATTACAGAAGAAAATGCAGAAGAATTCTTTAAAAATGTTGATGGTATAATTGTGCCGGGCGGTTTCGGTTCAAGAGGCTTGGAAGGCATGATGATTGCAAGTAAATATGCGAGAGATAAAAAGATACCTTATTTCGGAATTTGTTTGGGAATGCAAATTGCTCTAATAGAAATTGCAAGAAATGCTCTTGGCTTTAGAGATGCACATACAACAGAAGTTGACGCAGGAACACCCTATCCAATAATAGATTTAATGGACTCACAAAAAAATTTGGAAAACTTAGGCGGTACCATGAGACTGGGAAACTACCCTTGTGTAACTGAAGAAGGCACAAAAGCAAGACAACTTTATAAAGAAGAAAAAATTTTAGAAAGACATAGACACAGATATGAATTTAACAATAAATATAAAGGAGAAATGCGTAGAGCCGGAGTTGTTTTCAGTGGAATTAATGAAGATTTAGATTTAGTGGAAATAATTGAACTTAAAGACCACCCGTATTATGTGGCTTGTCAATTCCATCCAGAATTTAAATCAAGACCAAACAATCCCCACCCCTTATTTAAAGGATTTGTAAAAGCATCCTTGGAAAACAAAAAAAATAAATAAAACATTAAAACTTCCTCAGCAATGTGGAAGTTTTTTAAGTTTCAATAATATGATAAAATATAGGCGGAGGAAAAATGTTTAAAATTTTTAAAAAATTAAAAAAGAATACAGAACTTCCGTCAATTTACTACGAGCTTAAAGCTGCAGAAAATGCAGAAGATTATAAATTAAAATTTCCAAATAACAACGATTATAAGGGATATGACTACGGAGAATATGAATATAAAATCCTGACGGGCAATATAAAAGTAGAGCAAAAAAACACCACTGAACTTAACCTTGCTTTAGATGATTACTATTTAAAAAAAGAAGATTCCTTAAAAAAAATAGACGAATTTTTTAAAAATCACAGAGCTTTAGAAACTATGGACGGTTTTCAATACCATGTTTTTAGAGAAGATTATTTTGATGAAAACAGACTTTCGGGTCTTGCAACAAACTTATTAAGACAAGCAAGGCAAGTAGAAACAGTAAAATTTGCCATACTTTTGAGCAGGTATTTTGACTTAAGTCAAAAAGAAGCCTTAATTGAACTTATATATGAATACGGAACATTTCCGGATTTTACCTATTACAGCTTACTTGTACTTAAACCTATGGACTTATATTTTGCAGCCATGGAATATTATAAAGAAAACACCTTTTCCTACGGGAGCAAAATTGTGGAAAAAATGGAGGAAAAATGAAATTAGGTCAAAGACAAAACTTAAAAGTAACAAGAATAAAAGAACAGGGAGCCTACTTAAGCGACGGACAAGAAGAAGTATTGCTGCCTAAAAAAGAAACAGAAGATTTAAAAGAAAATGATCAAGTAAATGTATTTATTTACAAAGACTCAAAAGACAGACTTATAGCAACAAAAAGACAAACAAAAATAGAAGTAGGTCAGATAAAAGAACTGGAAATAGTTGCAAAATCAAAAGTAGGATATTTTGCAGACATGGGACTTGAAAAAGATATATTTCTTCCTTACAAAGAAGTAATGGGTAGAATAAGAGTAGGAGAAAAATACCTTTTCTATATGTACGTTGACAGAGACCGCCTATGTATAACAATGAAACTTGGAGAACACCTTTTAAGAAACGATCATTATAAAGTAAACGACATGGTAGAGGGAACAATATATGCCCTTGAGAGAGGCCTAGGGGCTTTTGTAGCCATAGAAAATAAATATGATGGGTTTATACCTCAAGAAGAATTAAAGGGCGCCTACAGGGTAGGAGACACTATAGAAGCAAGGGTACAAAGAATACTAAGAGATAAAAAAATTACCCTTACCATAAGAGAAAAAGCCTATAAGCAAATAGGAGCAGACGCAGACGAAATATTAAAACTCATAAAAGAAAATGGCGGAACTTTAAACTTAGGAGACAAGTCAGACTCAGAAGAAATAAAAAAAATCACAGGCTTATCAAAATCCGCATTTAAAAGAGCCTTGGGACATCTTTATAAAAATGAATTTGTAGACTTATATCCTGAAAAGGTGGTATTAAGAGATTGATAGGAAAAATAATTGACTATGACCACAAGGGCTTTGGATTAGTAAAAGAAGAAGAACCAGTTTTTTTAGACGGAGGAGTCATAGAAGACCTAGTAGACTATAAAATAATAAACTCAGGAAAAATAAAAAGAGGGCAAATAAATAAAATAATAAAGCCCTCTATTTTTCGTGTAAAAAGTCCCTGTCCCTACAGCAAAGAATGTGGTGGATGTCCTCTAATGGAAACCGACTATAAAAAAGAACTTGAATGGAAAAGAGAAAAAGTAAGAAATAATCTCTTAAGAATAGGGAAAATAGAGACGGAAATAGAAGAAATATTGGGCATGGAAGACAACCTTCACTACAGAAACAACATGCAATTTAAAATAGAAGATGGGAAAATCGGACTCTACTCAGGAAAAACAAAAAAAATAGTAGAAATAAAAAAATGCATAATACAAAAAGAAATAGGAAACGACATACTCAAAATTTTCCAAAAATTTGCAAAAACTACAAACATAAAAACCCTGGGCATAAGAACAAACTACAAAAACCAAGCAATGGTCATAATGGTAGCAGATAGTCCCATAAAAAAACTCAACAATATAATAAATGAACTCTTGGAATTAAACGTGGTAAGCATTTATGAAAACATAAACAAATCATTAAAATATCACTACGGACAAAAATTCAAACACATATATGGACAAAAAAGTCTGGAAGACAAAATATTTAACATAAAATATCAGCTTTCACCCCAAAGCTTTTTTCAAGTAAATCCAAGACAAGTAGAGAACTTGTATAAAAAAGCAATCGAAAATCTCAACTTAGAAAAAAAAGATAAAGTCCTTGACCTATATTCAGGCATAGGAACCATAAGTCTAAGCCTTGCAGACAAAGTAGAAGAAGTATTAGGAGTAGAACAAGTAGAAGAAGCAGTAGAAGACGCAAGAAAAAACGCCGAAGAAAATCAAATAAAAAACGCAAGATTCATATCAGGAAAAGTAGAAAACATAATAGACAAAATAACAGAAGAAAAAGTCTATAACAAAGTCATACTTGACCCGCCAAGAAGCGGAGTAGAAAAAACAGTCTTAGAAAGGCTCTTAAAACTTGAACCAGAAAAAATAAGCTATATATCATGTAACCCATCAACCCAAGCAAGAGATTTAAAAATATTAAAAGAAAAATATAAAGTAGAAAAAGTAATGCCCATAGACATGTTTGCCCACTCAAGTCATGTGGAGTGCATAGCGTTGATACAAAGAGTGAAATCGTGAAAATCCTGCATTTTAAGCAGTTTTACAAGCATTATGTCTTTAATGAAGATGGCGATGGAGGAAGAAAAAAAGTCCTAAAAAATTATATTGATGTTTATGTTTGCATTGATATGGTGTGTGGAGATACAAAGAATGAACTGGAAAGTGAGGAATAAGAAATGATTAGCTGGATAATAAAAATAATCTTGTTTCCAATCAGCTTGCTGCTGAGTATCCTCACAGCCTTTCTGACATTTATACTTGGCATAGGAACAACTATTCTGTATTTCTTAATGCTGATGTGTATAGTTGCTGCAATAGGATCATTTATGCAAAAAGATATATCACTTGGCATTGAGGCATTAGTATTAGGATTTTTGTTAAGTCCTTATGGAATACCTATGGTTGGAGCAGCTGTTATAGCGTTCCTTCAGGGAATCAATGAAGCAATAAAATCAATCTAAAAAATTTCATAAAAATGGTTACCAAAGGCGATAGATAAAAAACTATCGTCTTTTTCTTTGCAAATTTTTAAGGAGGGAGGTGATCCTGTATGGACTTTGACTATTTCTATAACAGAGAAGCAGAGAGATTTAATTTTCTTAAAGTTCCGGAGATATTAGTTGATGGAGAAGAATTTAAGGGTTTGTCAGCGGAAGCAATTATCCTTTATTCCATGCTTCTAAAACGAACGGGAATATCTTTTAAGAATAACTGGATAGACAAAGAAAATAGAGTATTTATCTATTTTACCGTTGAAGAAATTATGAGAAGAAGAAATATCTCAAAGCCGACAGCCATAAAAACATTGGATGAGTTAGACAGTAAAAAAGGAATCGGACTGATTGAAAGAGTAAGGCTTGGACTTGGAAAACCTAATATCATTTATGTAAAAGACTTTATGAGTGTATTTCAAGCAAAAGGAAATGACTTTCAGAAGTCAAAAAACTTTACTTCAGAAGTAAAAGATGTTGACCTCAGAAGTAAAGAAAATGAACTTCAGGAAGTTAAAAATGTTGACTCTAACTATATAGAGAATAATAAGAGTAAGTATAGTAAGAGAGAATATAGTTTTTGCGAAAACGGACTTGGAACATTTCAAAATGTATTTTTAACTGATGAAGATATTTCTGATTTACAAATCAAACTAAATGCACAGCTTGATAATTACATTGAACGCTTATCTGCATATATCAAGAGTACCGGAAAGATCTATAAAGACCATAAAGCGACGATCCTTTCTTGGTTTTATAAAGATCAGGGTAAAAGCAAGCAGGCGAAAACATCAAATGTCCCGACATGGGAAGAATATAACAAAGGAGAACATTTATGAAAAGAGAATTGGAAAAAATGATGATAGAGGATGTAGAATTTGCCTATGATTCTGAAAAAGAATACATCAAAGATGGACACGCCTATTGTAAAGTCTGCCACGAAAGAAAAGACGGTGATGTAATGGAATTTTTCGGAAATAAAATGATATTAAGGGTAGCTTGTAAATGCGATAGAGAAATAGAGA
>NZ_AWXB01000005.1 GCF_000478985.1 Peptoniphilus sp. BV3C26 | reverse complement strand
CGCGGGATGGAGCAGTTTGGTAGCTCGTCGGGCTCATAACCCGAAGGTCGAAGGTTCGAATCCTTCTCCCGCTACCATTTTTTTAATAAGGCGGCGTAGCTCAGATGGCTAGAGCATTCGGTTCATACCCGAAGTGTCAGGAGTTCAAATCTCTTCGCCGCTACCATAAGGCCCTGTGGTCAAGCGGTTAAGACACCACCCTTTCACGGTGGTATCTCGGGTTCGATTCCCGACAGGGTCACCAAATAAGGACGCATAGCTCAGTTGGGAGAGCATCTGCCTTACAAGCAGGGGGTCATAGGTTCGAGCCCTATTGTGTCCACCAAAATGGCCTGGTAGTTCAGCTGGTTAGAATGCCAGCCTGTCACGCTGGAGGTCGTCGGTTCGAGCCCGATCCAGGTCGCCAAAGAAAAGAGAATGGAACTTGCTGGTGTAGCTCAATTGGTAGAGCAACTGACTTGTAATCAGTAGGTTAGGGGTTCAAGTCCTCCCACCAGCTCCATTATTTTTTCATATGGAGGAGTACCCAAGTTGGCCAAAGGGGACGGACTGTAAATCCGTTAGCATCGCTTTCAGTGGTTCAAATCCACTCTCCTCCACCAATAAAAATTAAACAATAAAATAAAATTACTTATGCGGATGTGGCTCAGTGGTAGAGCATCGCCTTGCCAAGGCGAGGGTCGCGAGTTCGAATCTCGTCATCCGCTCCATTTTTTTGTATGCGCCTTTAGCTCAGCTGGATAGAGCGTTTGACTACGGATCAAAAGGCCGGGGGTTCGAATCCTCTAAGGCGCGCCAATCAAAACGTTGGAATTTAAACATTCTAACGTTTATTTTATTTTTACGATATTTCTTATAAAATACCCTAAAATTTAGACGGTTGGTAACACGTTGGTAACGCATTGGTAACACGTTGGTAACGCATTGGTAACTACGTTATTTATTAATTGCTTTATCTATATAACTACCAATTGGAATATTGTTTATAGATTTTCTTAATAATTCTATATCAGTAGAGGTATAAACGTTTGAAGTTAATGAATAATCTTCGTGCCCCATTAGTCTACTTATTGAATCTTTATTTGAAATGTATTTATTACATAAATTTGCAAAATAATGTCTACAAGAATGTGGTCTTAATTTAGGTAGTTCTAAATCTTCTAAAAGTGGATAGTAAATGTATTTTCTATAATAATCAGTGCTTATTTTTTGTCCTTCTTTTTCAAATAGGTATGATCTTGAAGAATTATAGCGTTTTAATATAAACGGGAATAATGCTGGATGTATTGGAGTTATTTTATTTTTACCAGCTTGGGTCTTATTTCCCCATTTGATTATTTTTTCTTTCATATCTATCTTATCTTTAGTTAAGGTTAACATTTCACCGACCCTGTCTCCTGTATAAAGCATAAATAAAATTGAGTCCACCCAATCTTTGAATTTATTTCTCCACAAAATTTCAATTTCTTCTTCGTTAAATATCTTTATATCATTCAAATTGTTTTTTCGTGGGAGTTCAATCATTTCACCACGATTAACTTCGCAAAAGTCATTTTCCATTGCTATTTTATAAATTTGAATGGCTACTGTTTTCATTTGTTTTTTTGATGAGTATGATTTTAGTTCAATGTTATCTAAAACTTTTTGAAGATCACTTTTTTTAATTTCCCTAATATTTCTATCTTTTAAAGGCTCCCAATATTTCCAAGCAAATTTATATGTTGCTACAGTGGAGCTTGAAATCTTATCAAATCTTGCTTCTTCAAACATTTTATAAGCTTGACCAAAGGTTATGCTGTTACCAATGTTAGGATTGTCATTATATTTAGCGAGATATATTTCAGCTTCTTTCCTTGTTTGGAAGTATCCTAATATCTTTCTAATTTCTTGTCCTGTATCAGTATAGCCGGTAGTTACTCTTACTATAAATGGTTTTCTTCTATTTCCACTCAACTTTGTAACTGACCCATAGCCGTTAGCTTTTTTCATAATATCACCTCATTAATCTAAAACAACATTATACATAACGACTTTGCCGATTATTTCAACATTTAAACTATCATCTTTTTTAAAAACTATATCTGTAAAGACTTCGTTAGAGGAGTTAGGACGGAAGACGATTTTATCCGAATAATTGTAAAAATGCTTAACGGAGTATTCATAGTCGTGCTGAAAAACTACAATATCACCATTATTAAGATTTTCTACATCATGATTTCTTAATACAGCAATTAGAGACCCGTCAGGGAAAAGCCGATCCATTGAAGAACCATTGACCTTCATTATCATTATGTTTTTATTATTTGCATATTTTCCAAGTAGATAATTAGGCAATGTTATTGTAGGAGCGTTGACGATTGCTTCAATAGTCAATGGAGATCCCGCAGCTATTGACTCAATAAATGGATATTGATAGCTTATGTCCGCATAGCCTAAGACTTCAACGCTATCTTCCCAACCCATGAGGTAAGCAGGGGATACACCCAAGGCTTCTGAAATTCTTTCAATTCTATCCGAAGGAATATTTGTAATTTTGCCACTTTCATATCTTTGAATAGTAGCTTTATTTACATCTGCCCTTTTCCCCAAATCTTCTAAAGTCATTTTGTTTTCAAGTCTTTTTTGTTTAATTCTATCCCCAATATTCATTATTTATCCCCCTTTCTTTCATTTATAATAACAAAAAATTACTCTAAAAGCAACAAAAATTTAGTAAAAAGTTAAAATAATCGCTTGACAAGCAACAAAAAGCATAGTATTATAAAGTTACTCAGTAAGAAACATTAATAAATGGAGGTGGTTTTTTGAATATTAATAAGCTAAAGGGATTATTTATAGAAAAAGGATATACACAACAAGATATAGCTAGAGAACTAGGTATAACACCAAATACACTAAGAAGAAGGATGAAAGACGAGATATTTAATACAGATGAGATCAATAAATTAATTGAAATCTTAGATATTAAAGAGCCAATGGAAATTTTTTTTGCAAATAAAGTTACGTACTAAGCAACAGAATAATTGGAAAAGGAAGGTGATTAAAATTGCTAAACATTTTAAAACTTAAAGGCAAGGTTGCCGAACAAAATCTAAATATGACAAGTCTTTCTAAAAAAATAGGAATGGATAAAAACACCCTATATAGAAAGATATCAAATGACGGCGAAAAGCTAAACCTAGGAGACATAAAAGATATTTGCAAGGCTTTAGAGTTAAGTTTTGAAGATGCTTGCACAATATTTATGAATATGTAAAAGAGCAAGACTTAATCTTGCTCAGTTGCTCAATTGGTTAGCTATTTAGTTTTTCTTGATGCTCTTTGAACAAGGGCACTTGCTGCAGCTGTTTTAGATGCCTTTGAAGTGCGCCCGTCACGTAGCACTTTTGAAGCAGCAGTAGCAGCTCTCTTGGAAGTCTGTTTAGAATTTCTCAATAACAATCACCTCCTTCTGTATATATTTTACTAAATTATACAACATATAGTATCATTTATCAATAAAATATATAAAAGCATACTATATAAGGTGATTAAAAATTGAGATTTAAAAAGGAAGGTGATAAGTAGTGAAGATATTGCGAGGTGGAGAGTGAAAGTAATAATTAATCATGAATATGTAAGTAAAAAGGAATTGAAGGAAATAGCAAAAATAGCTGCTGAATTTGAAAAAGAGTACAGCTGCGAAGGAGAAAATATGGAAGCAACAATGACAGTTAAAGAAGCCGCTAAAAAATTAGGCAAGTCCGAAACCTTTATAAGAGAGGGGTTAGCAAGAGGATTGCTCCCATTTGGCGCGGGATATGCAATAAGCGGAAAAAGAAGAAGTTTTATAATTTTTAGAAAAAAATTTGAGGAATATGTAGGGGGCGAGAAATGAAATTAGTTTTTGAGAATGGAAAATATATAGATTTTAATAAAGGAATTTGGGTAGGGTTAAAAGCCATAGTTTTTATGGTGCTTTTAATTTTAATGCTTGCGTTTGTGGGAGATTAATAATGAGAGAGGCAAATGAAAAAAGCCCTGCAGCTACCAACTACAAGACTTTAAATAATTAAAAAAACATTTATTTGCCTCTATTATAACACAAGGAGGTTAAAAATGAACGAAAAATTAATAGAAAAGAAAGAGGAATTTTATTTACTTAGCGAAGAAATCCATGATCTCTTAATGAAAAGGCAAGAAATTATTGAAGAAATCCATGAGCTTGAAGATGAGGTTCTCTATGAGGTTGCTATATGAGAAATGTTTATTTAGTTAAGCTTTCAAGTGGCAAAGAGTATGTATTACCTGAAGAAAAAGATTATGACAATATTTTGGCCGCTCTAAGGCAAGGACATAGGATTTTTACAATAAGATTTCCAAGAGCGACTATAAATTTGAATTTGGATAAGGTTGAAGAAGTGGTTTTTAGAAGTGAGGAGATATTTGATGAAACTTTATGAATTAACAGAAATTTATAACAATTTACTTGATTTAGACATAGAAGATGTAGAACTGGAAAAACATCTTGAAAATATTAATGATGAAATTGAAGTTAAAGCAGAAAATATTGCAAAAATTTTAAAAGATCTTGAGAAAGATGAGGAAGGCTTAAAAAAAGAAGAAGAAAGGCTCTATAAAAAAAGAAAATCTATTGAGAGCAGATGCGATAATTTAAAAAAATACCTGCAGGACAATATGATGGCTTTGAATAAAAAGAAATTTAAAACAGATCTATTTAGTTTTAATATTCAAAAGAATGCTCCAAGCTTGAGAATTATTGACGAAGGAAAAATACCTGAAGATTATTGGATTGTAGAGAGAAAAATAAATAAAAATGATTTAAAGCAAGCTGTAAAAGAAGGACTTTTAAAAGATGCGGCTGAATTAGTACAAACAGAAAGTCTAAGAATTAGATAAAGGAGATAAGAATGGAAACAAATCAAATGGACGTTAAAAAGGTAGACAGTCTTAGTATTATTGAAAATATTAATGCTAATGCAGTTAATACAACTTTAACTAAGATTAATCAGTTTCAAGAAATAGTGCAAAGTCAATTCCGACAAGATCATGATTTTGGAATTATACCAGGAACTAAAAAGCCTACTATGCTCAAGCCTGGTGCTGAAAAAATAATAATGCTATTGGGTCTTACTTCAGAATTTGAAATTTTAGAATCTACAAGAGATTTTGACCAGGGTTTTTTCCAATATCAGATCAAGTGCCAGCTTAAAAAAGATGGCTTTGTAATCACGGAAGGAATTGGATCTGCAAATACAAGGGAATCTAAATATTTAAAGGGCGATCCATACACTTTAGACAATACGGTTTTAAAGATGGCAAAAAAGAGAGCACTCGTTGATGCTGCTTTATTAGTAGGTTCTTTATCTGATGTATTTACTCAAGATATTGAAGATATGGACTTAGATGGAAATCAAGCAAGCAATTATCAAAGGACCTACACAGACCAAGACGGAACAATAACTAAGGCTCAAGCTAAAAGAATGTATGCAATTTCTGACGGAGATAGCGACCTTTGCAAGGCTGTAATTGCAAAGTATGGATATAAAAAATCTGACGAGGTTAAAAAAATAGATTACGAAAAAATTTGTAAAGAGATAGAAGATTTAAAGAATCTTCCTATAGGCAATACTGAAAATGCCTTACCATTTGAAAGTTAATTAATTAATAGAAGGGAGAAAATAATGGCAAGACCGCTAAAAGACGGAATTGATTATTTTCCACTTGATATAAATTTTTTAAAAGATATAAAGATTAGAAAAATTCTAATAGCTTGTGGGCCGCAATCTATTGCTGTACTCATCAGCCTGCTATGTACTATCTATCGAGATGACGGGTACTACATGAGGTGGGACGAAGATGTTCGGTTTTTAATTTCTGACGAAGTTGGGGTTAAAGAATCGTTAGTACAAGAGGTCGTAACAAAGACTATAGATGTAGATTTTTTTAACGCAGATTTATTTAAAAAATATAAAATCCTAACATCTGCAGGAACACAAAAAAGATATCTTGAAGCAACATCAAGACGTAAGAACACTGAGATAAAAAATATCTATAATTTAATTAATGTTAACAATAACTCAGTTAATGTATACAATAACTCAGTTAATGTATACAAAAGTACACAAAGGAAAGGAAAGGAAAGTAAAGAAAAGGAAAGGAGAGAGATATATAGCATTAATTCTCTTTTACCTAAATTTACTGTGCTCTTAAATTCTAAGCCAAATGCTTTTATTCTCTCTCAAATCCAAAAAAAGTGGGATTTGAAAAAACTTTATGATGAAGTTTCAAAAAGTGCTTGGCTGCAAGAGAATTTAGATTTATCAAGGTCATCAGATTCTTTTTTGGCAAAGATAGTTTCAGGCTATTATAGGAATTTTAAGAAAAATAAAAATAAAAATTCATACAATCCGACAACTGATAAGTATACAAACGCAGAACTTGAGGAAATTGGAAAGGCTAAGACAGATAAGCTTTTAGAGGAGATGGACAATGGACGTTAGAAGTGCACAGATGGCTTTAAAGGCTAAAAATAAAGTTAGGTATACAGGAAGATGCCTAAGCAATTTAAAGGGCTCTCAGGCCCTATATAGATGCATCAGTGCCTTAATTTATCGTTATGTTGATGGAAAACTCCTATGCTTTGCAGAACTTTTGGATATGTCTGGAAACAGTGTAAGGATCGTAGACATTAGCGAGGTGGAGAATTATGAATATTAAGCCGACTTACAGGAAATATAGATCAAAAAAGACAAAGGTCGACGGGATCGCCTTCGACAGTAAAAAAGAAGCTGCAAGATACCAGGAGCTTAAGCTGATGGAAAGGGCAGGGGTTATTAAAGACTTAAGCCTACAGCCTAATTTTTTACTTCAAGATAAATTTAAGTACAAAGGTAAGGCTCAAAGAAAAATTGAGTATATAGCTGATTTCATGTACTGGGATTGTGAGAAGAAGACCTGCATAGTTGAGGACGTTAAAGGGGTTAGGACTGAAGTCTACAAGATTAAGAAGAAAATATTTTTAAAAAAATATGGTAAAAAATATGATTTTATAGAGACTTAGTGTTAATAAATGTTAATTGAGGTGGAAGAATGAACAATAGACCGTTTAGAGTAGAAGGACTGGATTTAAACGAAGGAATAGAGGGATTTAAAGAAGGACAGTTAGTTTTATATGAAGGTACGTTTGGGTTTGAAGTAGGAAAAATCAAAAAACTAAAAGGCAAGCGTAGAGCATATGTCTGGTACCACAGCGGAGACACAGCAGCACTAACTGACTTAAAACTTTTAAACCCTATCGTAAATGATTATTGCATTAAAGATTTACTCAATAAAGGAGTGGAAAATGAAGTATAGAAAAAAGCCTGTGGAAATTGAAGCAATAAAATACGAAAAAGAACATATAGGTAGAGCGTTAAATTTTTGCAATAAGTTTAGGTATAACCCACATGATAATGAGTATTATGTTGATACTTTAGAAGGTTGTATGAAAGCGACAGAGGGAGATTATATTATTAAAGGGGTCAATGGAGAGTTTTATCCTTGTAAGGCTGATATTTTTGGAAAGACTTATGAAAAACTTGACGAAGAAATTCAAAATAATAAAACAAAAAAATTTAAAATATCTTTTAATTTTGAAGCAGATGACGATTGGTCTAAAACAGATGTGAAAGAAATGGTTGAAAAAGCAATAGACCCTATATACCACTTAGGTGATGCAAGTGTCGGTGAAATAAATGTTGAAGAAATTGAGGTGAACAAATGACAGTAGATGAGGTGTTATGTAGCACTTATCAAGGCCAGTATGAATGCTTACTTAAAGTTGAGACAATAGAAGGTGGCATTGATAAGGTTTATGTAATCTTAGAGGATATGTGATGAATGCAAAGGTGCCTGTTAATCCCTTATAGAAGTTTTAGAGATAAGGTAAGAATTGTAAAATTTTATACAAGTAGAGGATATTATATAGAAATTTGGGAGAATTACATTTATTGTCTCAGGAGGTAGATGTGAATAAGGAACAGTTACAGCAGTATAGGGCTTTGTGCCTTGAAATAAAAGAATTAGAAAATAGAATACAGGGTTTACGGCGAAGAGAAGTTTTCGACAAGGTAAAGGCCTCTGCTACAGAATTCCCATACAATTCTTACGAGCTTAAAATATTCGGTCTTGAAGATGATAAGTACGTCAGTAGATTAAAAATTAGACTTCTTAGAAGAATTAAAAAATGTAAAAATCTAAGACTTGATATAGAGAAGTTTGTTGACGGTATAGAGGACTCAAGAACAAGGACAATTTTCCAACTTAGATATATTGAAGGTAAAAGTTGGGTATATATATCTAAACAATTAGGAAGTTCAAACGAGTCTTATGCACGAATGATTCATAATAGGGCTATAATTCAAATTAAAGATAAGGAATAAACGCAAAAAGCGTTTGATTATTGTATTTTCTCTGATATAATTATTAATATAGAGGAGGAAATTATGGATAATTTAGCAATTTTAAATATTAAATTCAATAAAGTTAATATTTTTGATAAAATTATTAATTTTGATTTTTTTACAAATGACAAAGTGTTCGATAGAGAAGGTACAAGCACTATTTCTAGAAGTGTAAACTCTAATAATGTTATATCTATAGTAGGATTAAATGCTGTAGGTAAAACTACCTTATTAAAAATTATTCATTTTATCTTAGAGATTATTATAAATAATAAAAGTTTGAATGAGATAAAAAATTTATTATTTTTCTCTATGGATAGTTTTAGTTATGAAGTTACTTTTTATCAAAATAATACATTTCATAAAATTTCATCTTTTGTAGAAAGAGATGTAGATGTTAGAAATGAATTAAAAATAAAATATAAAAACGAATATTTAAAGAGCGTTTCAAAATCAAAGATTAAGTCTAAAGTAGATTTAAAAAAATTTATATCAGAGGAATTAAATGATAATAATTCAGATTTGATAAGAGAAAATTTAGATAGTCAATTGAAACAGATTTTAAAAGAAGATGATAGTATCATAGCCATTATAACGAAAGATAATGGAGTATTAGTTCGAGACATGATCAACAGTGTCAATTTGAATTTTCTTAATGTAAAAAACAGTGTTCCTGTAGAAGTATTAAATTTATTTGATGAGAATATAGATTATTTAAAGCATGAAAATGAAGATATTGATAGTAATGTAATGTTAAAATTTAAGAACTCCAATGGAGTTTTTTCAACAGGAAATAGATTAGCATGGGGAGAATTAATATCTTCTGGAACTATTAAGGGTAATAGTTTAGCTGACATTACTTTAGATGTGTTAAAGTATGGAGGTTATTTATTGGTTGATGAAATAGAAAATCATCTAAACAAGCAATTAGTTAAAGTATTTATTGATTTGTTCAAGGACAAAACAATAAATAAAAATGGGGCGACAATAGTTTTTACTACACATTATCCAGAACTAATGGATTTTATGAATAGGTCAGATAACATATATGTTTTAAGGCGAAATAAAGAAAAAAAAGCGACAATTGAATTGTTAAGTGATTTAGTCGAAAGAGATGATCTTAAAAAAAGCGACATTTTACTTTCTAATTATATAAAAGGAACAGCACCAAGCTATGAAAACATAAAACATTTTAAAGATTATATGAAATCCGAGGTGTTAAATGTCAGATAGTATTAATTTGATAGATTTAAATATCAAAGATTTTTATATACTCTGTATTTGTGAAGGTAAAGCTGAATGTGCAATTATGGATATTCTATTAGATAATGATATGCTTATTTTCGATAGAACAGTTCTATTGGAAGAAAAAGTCTACAAAAGAATGACAAGAAATAGGCTAATAGAAAATTTCTTACAATTAGATTATGAAAAAGAATTATTAATATTTAGAATATTAGATTCTAAGAAAGAAAAATTTTATTTAGATAAAATTTATAAGAAGAAGGTCTATAATTTTTATACTGCTCATGAAATAGAATTTGTTTTTATAAATTATGATAATTTATATGAAGAGTTTCAAAAATGTAAATCTAAAGTTAAGGCAAGTGAATTTTACAAGTCTAAAAACAAAAAATATTCAAAAGGATATGATTATGTAAAAAAACATTTCTCAGATGTTGATAAATTATGTGGAGCATTAAAAAAATCAAAATCTAAGAAAGAATTAGGAATATATGATTTACTAAAAAACAAATAATTTTGTGCGTTTTGTGCGATTTTTGTGTGTTAATATGTAAAATGAAAGAATGTAATAGTTAATGGGTTCATAATTATGGATTTCAATCAATTTTAACGCTCCCCTAAGAGGCTTGCTAAGGCAGGTCTCTTTTATTGTGCAAAGAAAGGTGGTAATAATATGGCATTAACAATTAAACAAAAGCAAGTTGCCGATGACTATATCATTACTGGCAACAAGACTCAATCATATCTTAAATTTTATAAAAAAATTAAAAATAGGGAGACGGCAGCTGCTGCAGCGAGCCGTCTTTTTAATACTCAAGAAGTTAAGGAATACATCGAAGAGAGGATGAAAGCACTTGATGAAGAACTTATTGCAGATCAAAGAGAAGTGCTTAGATATTTAACCTCAGTAGTAAGAGGACAAGAGACTCAACAAACATTAATTGGAGTTGGAAAAGGTGCTCAAAAGATTACAAATATTGAGCTCACTGCTTCCGACAAAATTAAGGCGGCAGAGCTTATAGGTAAGAGATTTGGTATGTGGACTGACAAGGTCGATTTAGATAGCAATATGACTATAATCTTTGAAGATGATTATGGCGACTAAGATAATAAACAAGATTGGCCTAAATCCAGTCTTTAAAGATGTTAATTCTTGCACGAAGAGATATAGGGTTTTAAAAGGCTCAGCTGGTTCAGGCAAGTCCACAAACATTGCCATTGATTATATTAAAAAGTTATCTAATCCAAAATATAAGGGTGCAAACTTGCTTGTAGTCAGAAAGGTTGACGAAAGTAACAGGGACTCTACCTTTGCGGAGCTACAAAAGGCGGTATATATGCTCTTTGGCTCTCATTTTGATAGGGTATGGGATATTAAATCATCGCCTTTATCAATGGAGTGTAAGCTTACAGGCTCTAGAATAATATTCAGGGGCATGAAAGACGACAAGCAGCGTGAAAAGGTTAAGTCAATCACTTTTAAGACTGGTAAATTAACTTGGATATGGGTAGAGGAGGCAACTGAATTGCAAGAAGCAGACATTGATATATTAGACGACAGATTAAGAGGTAAGCTTGATAATCCTAATCTTTACTATCAGATTACTTTCACATTCAATCCTGTAAGTGCTACTCATTGGCTAAAGGCTAAATATTTTGATGTAGTAAACGATGATATATACACGAACTCATCAACTTATCTTGATAACAGATTTATAGACGAGGCTTATCATAGGCGTATGATGATGAGAAAAGAACGAGATCCAGAGGGCTATAAGATATACGGCTTAGGCGAATGGGGCGAAGTTGGCGGGCTTATATTTAATAACTGGGACGTACGAGAGATAAGTCAAGACATAGGCGATTGGGAGTACTTGTCAATGGGTCAAGACTTTGGATATAATCACGCGAACGCTATATTATTACTTGCATATAAAGATGGCGATATATACGTACTTAAAGAGCTTTACTGCTACGAGAAGACATCGGACGAGATTATAGACATAGCTTTAAAAGATTTTCCACTCAGCGTTAATATGTACTGCGATAGTGCTGAAGCTGACAGGATACAGATGTTTAGAAAGAAAGGCTTTAGAGCAGCGCCTGTTATCAAGGAAAAAGGCGGAGCTTATACTTATATCAATAATCAGATAAACTGGTTAAAACAAAGAAATATATATATCCATCCATCTTGCGTTAATCTTATCAAAGAGTTAGGGCAATGGAAATGGAAATTCGACGACAGGGCATCAGTTTATTTAGATGAGCCTGTTAATTTTTTTGATGATGCTATAGCAGCACTTAGATATGGGGTGGAGCCTTGGAGAAAGTCTAGAGGCTTACAAACTATGTCTAAGCGTAAGCTAAAGCTATAGAGGGGGTTAAGAAGTGGATAGTTATATAACAGAGTATATGGAGCCTGCTAAAGAGTTTTATCTTCCAGTAGAAACTGAAATCACAGATGACTTAATCAATAAACTCATTAAGTTGCATGATGAGGACTGCGAGAGATATATTACACTTGAAGATTATTACAGAGGCAAGGCTAAGATATATGACAGAAGCAAGGAAGATTACAAGGCTAATAACAAGTTAGCACTTGATTATCCAAGCTATATTGTTGATATATTACTTGGCTTATTCGTTGGTAAGCCTATAAGCTACACTGTGGCAGATGAAAACAAGGAAATGATGCAGGGCTTGCAAGAGGTCTTTGATTTAAATAATGAACAAGATGAAAACTCAGAAATTGCAAAGATTTGTGGTATTAAAGGCAAGGGTTATGAGATTGTTTATTTAGACGAAAATGGCCAAGTTAATTTTAACGAGGTTAATCCTGAAAATATTGTCATGGTTTATGACAACAAAATCAAGCCTGAGCCTTTATTTTGCATGTATATCAGACCTGATGTTGATGCTGAAACCATTGGCAAGGAAACAAAAAACAAGGCTCTTACTTTATATACAAAAGATAGCATCAAAGAATATAAGGTTGAGGGTGGTAATCTAAAGCTTTTAGAAGAGACGGCCAATCTTATTGGCGAGATCCCTGTTGTTGAATTTAAAAACAACAACGAGGGCTTGGGAGATTTTGAACGAGTATTGCCATTGATAGATGCAATTAGCTTAGCTCAATCGGACACGGCCAATGACTTTGAAGAATTTACAGATGCCTTGCTGGTGCTTGCTGGTATGCCTCAAGCTGATAGCAGCGATGTCAACAGAATGATTGAGGATAGAGTATTGCTCTTAGATAAGAGCGGTGGAGCTGGTCAATCTGCTGAGTGGCTGATTAAAAATATAAATGATACGGCTTTAGAAAATTACAAGAACCGCTTAGATGCTGATATTCACAAGTTTGCAAAAGTACCAAACATGAATGACGAGCACTTTGCAGGCAATGTCAGCGGTGAAGCTATGAAATACAAGCTCTTTGCGACAGATCAGATTATAGCTCAAAAGCAAAGAAAGTTTAAAAGCGCCTTGCAGCAAAGGATCAAGTTAATTTTAAACGTCATAAACATTAAAGGGGCAAAAGACTTTGATTATAGAGATATATCCATAGTATTCAATGACAATAAGCCATATAACGAATTAGACAATATTACAACAGTTCAAGCTGCTTTAAATGCTGGACTTTCAAAGACATATGCTTATTCAAAATTAAGAGATATTGACGATGTTGCGGAAGAAATCGACAGACAGGAACAAGAAAAGGATGCGTATGCCGAGGAATTTATGCAAAGTGCAGATAAGGACTTAGAAGATGGCGAATAATCCATTTGAGGAACTTAAAAAAAGCGTTGAAAAGCTTATTAAAAAGCGTGAGCGTGACACTAAACAAGATTATGAAGCGGCGTATAGACGATTAAGAAATAAGCTTCAAAAGATTTATACTGATTATGAGAGCGAAGACGACGGCGTAAAGATTACAAGGGACGAACTAAGAAAGTTTGACGTAGATACGGCAAAGCTTATGGCTAATATGTATAAAGACAATGAGAAAGCTGTGCAGAACACGTTAGAATCGATTTTAAACGCATCTTATAGCGCTGTTAATACAATTACATCAAAATACAATATAGAAGCCGTAAAACGCAAAATAGACGCTACTAACATCATTAAAAAGCAGGTTGCAGGCCATATATGGACTGATAGAATAAAAAAGTACGGCAATGACTTTGTATATGATGTCCACGGCATAATACATCAAGGATTAGATAATGGCGATACTTATACTACTACGGCAAAAAAATTAAAAGAGCGTTTTGGTAAAGATATTGGAAACACTATGCGTATTGCAAGGACTGAGAGCGCAAGGGTGTTAGAAGATAGTAAATATCAAGCGTTTGAAGACTTGGCAGGCAATGAAAACGTACAGGTATTTAAAATATGGCATACTATGGGCGATGAGGCAGTAAGAGATACACATCAAGCTATGGAAGGCGTAAAAGTAGCTTATGATGAGGACTTTATATTGCCGTCAGGTGCAAAATGTCAATATCCAAAAGAAACTGGTGTTGCTGCGGAAGATATAAATTGCAGATGCTATGTTGAGTATGTTACTGAGTTAGTTAAAGCTGAAAATACTGAAGAAAATACTGAAAAAACTACTCAAAATAACGATATAAAAGATGAAAATGTGGGTATAAATAAACAAGAAGAAAAGAAGGACAAAAAAGAAGAGAAACACAGCGAAGCATATACTTTTATTAAAAATAATTTAAAAGACGTTAAGCATTTAGAAGTAAAGAAGCTAGAAAAGTCATTAAGCGATGATGAAATAATTAAAAAGCTTGCAGGTGGAGATATGACGGAAAAAGGGTCATGTAGTTCTTTAGCGCTTGCTTATACTGCAAACAAAAACGGCTTAGACGTTACAGATTATAGAGGCGGTCAAAGTAGAGCTGTGTTTAGTTCGCCTGTTAATATTGATAAAATTCTGGAGTTGCCAAACATAAAAGGTAGTATAGAGTATGTAGAAAGAGAAACGTCTGGAACACAGGATATATTATTAAATTTAGATTTAGGAAAAGAATATTATTTAGCTACGGGCAGGCACGCAGCAATAGTTAAGAGGACTGAAGAAGGAGTATTTTACTTAGAGCTGCAGTCATGCTTTGCTGAAAATAACGGATGGCAAAACTTTAAAAATGAGAGATTCGGTACGATGATAGAAACACTTAAAAAAAGATTTGGATGCAAGTCTTCTGTTAATGATATATTAGGTATAAAGATACCAAGTGAGGTTGTAAAGATGGAAGTCAATTCATTTAAAAACAATAAGGAATTTAAAGACTTAATGGGCTATATAAACACGGCTACGGACAAACAAAAGAAAGGGATGTATGGCAGTGAAAAATAGATGGTATAAAGAAAATGAAAATGATATTATTTGGTGGAAAGATACGCCAGATGATATAGGAGTGAGAATATTTTCATTCGATAAAATAAAAGAATATAACCTATATGGAGACTATCCTGATAATTTAACAAAAGAAGAAAGAGAAATATTTGAAAAAGAAAATCCTTGGTGGAAAGGCTTTTTCTAAATTAAATAATATTTAATTAAGGCACAGCGATGTGTCTTTTTTATTGCAATTAAATAGTTTTATTAAGTAGCTGTAAAAGGCTGCTTTTTAAATATAAAAATTTAAAGGAGGGCTAAAAATGCCAGGTATTGAAACTGTAAGGACAGAGGACTTAGAGGGTCAAGAAAATAAGACTGAAACTGCTGAAAAGGTGGTTGATACTAAAGAAGAAAAGGCTGAGAGTAAAACTTACACTGAGGAAGAGCTTAAAGCAAGGGTGCAATCAGAAGCGGATAAAAGGGTTACTGAGGCTATTAAGACAGCACGTGAGAAGTGGGATAAGGAAGCTGCGGAAGAAAAGAAAGAAGCTGCCAGACTTGCAAAACTTACGCAGGAAGAGAGAGAAAAAGAACTTCAAGCCAAACAATTAAAAGAACTTGAAGAAACTAAAGCTGAGCTTAATCGTGTGTACTTAGAAAGAGATACTATAGATAGGCTAAGTGAGGAAAATGTCCCTATAGCTTTTAAAGACTTCTTAATGGGCGTTGATGCAGAAACAACCAATGAAAACATTAAGGCTTTTAAAGAGGTTTACGAGGCTGAGGTGCAAAAGGGCGTTGAAGAACGCTTAAAGGGCAAGACTCCAAGCGTGGCCAATCAAAAGGTAAAAGCTGATGCTTGGAGTGCATTAAAAGACAAATACAAATAAAAAGGAGAATGATTTATGGCTATTAAAATTTTTACAGCACAATATGCAGGTTTATTACAAGATGTATTTAAGAAAAAACAACACTTTTTAAATACCTTTGGAGGCAATCTTCAAGTGGTGGATGGAATTACTAATTCAGATGAATTTATGAAACTTAAGATTTCTGATACTGATGTAGTTATTCAAAAGTATGATATTGGAGAGAATGTTGGGTTTGGTACTGGTACAGGATCAACAAATAGATTCGGCAATAGAAAAGAAATCAAATCTGTTGATGCTACTGTAAAATACGAAGCTCCACTTGCAATCCATGAGGGCGTTGACAACATGACTGTCAATGACAATGCAGATCAAGTTATTCAAGAAAGAGCTGGTCTTCATGCTGAAGCATGGACAGAAGAATTAAACAAGCTGCTTGGCAAGGCTATTTCAGATAATGCATCTGAAACACTTACGGGAGCACTTAAAGAAGATGATGTTATTAAGGCATTTAATGATGCTCACAAGAAGTTTGTAAATAACAAAGTTACAAATGATATTCCTTGGACTGCTTATGTCAATGCTGATGTATATTCAATCATTGTTGACTCAAAGCTTGCTACAACTGCTAAGCATTCAGGAGCAGATGTTGATAGACAAGAAATCCTTAAATTTAAAGGATTTGATGTTATTGAGCTTGCTGATGAGTATTTCCAAGCAGGTGAGCAAATCTACTTTGCTGCTGACAATGTTGGAGTTGCAGGTGTAGGCGTTGAAGTATACAGAGTGCTTGACTCTGAAGACTTTGCAGGCGTTGCAATTCAATCCGCTGCTAAATATGGAAAATATATTCCAGACAAGAACAAAAAGGCTATAATCAAGGCAAAACTTACTCCTGCTGCATAGGTGATACTATGAAAGCAAGGGTATTAGTTGAGTTCTACGATTTAAAGGCTGATGAATTAAGAAGCGTGGGAGATACGTTTGAGCTATCTCCTGAACGCTTTGATGAGATTATGAAGCGTGGCGGTGAGTGGTTGGAAGAGGTCAAGACTGAGCCAAAGAAAGCAGGTGCTAAGAATGACGGAGGAAGAACTAAGAAAGCTTAAAGAGGCTGAAGAAAAAAAGAGGCTTGAGGGCTTGTATTTAATGCAGATTGAGGACTACTGCAATATACGCTTTAAAGAACCATATCCAAGCGGTATTGCCCTTGCGTTAGAAAACTTAGTTAAGATGGATCCATTGAAATTTGGCATTGCAAGTGAAAAGATAGCTGACATGAGCATTACTTATGCTAATAGCAATGGCAGTGCCACTGGCGGTTCGTCGGGATTGCCTGATTTTATATTGACGTGGATAAATCCATATAGGCGTCCGTTTATTATGTCGGATAAAAAGAAGAAGTATTACGATGACGGTAGAAGATAATAGTAATGTAGATAAGATATTAAGAGTGCTGGAAGAATTATCATCAACAGCGGTTAGAATTGGTATCTTATCAAGTGCAGAGGGCGAGATTTTGATGATTGCCAATGTACATGAGTATGGCTGCGATATACCTGTCACTGACAAGATGCGCGGCTATTTTAGAGGCGCGTTCGGCATCAACATTAAAAAAGATACGACAAAGATTAGAATACCTGAAAGAAGCTTTATACGTTCGAGCTATGACGAAAATAAAGGCAAGTTTAGGACGTTTGATGATTATTTAAACGCAGTCTTAGATATGAAAATTAGCGTGCAGGACTTCTATCAGATAATCGGAAATGCTTGCGTAAACACGATTAAAGAGTATATTAGGCGAGGCGATTTTGAGCCTGATTCGTCTCTTACATTGGAGCGTAAAAAGCCAAAGACTAAGCCGTTAATTGACACAGGTAGATTGATAAATGCGATTGATTATGAGGTGATAAAGACATGACATTATTTAACTTTAGATCCCTTGTTAATAAGTATATGACGGGCCAAGTAATGATTAAGACTGTTAGAGGCTTTTATGATACGGACAATCATGGGAGATGGACAGAGGCTGGAGAGATCTTTAAACTCGATCTATTTGCTATTGTTCCCATGTCTAATGATGAGCTTAGATTTGATGCAGGCGGCACTTTTAACCATGACAATAGAAAGCTCTATTGCTACAAGAAATTTGAAAAAGGCGATATTGTCATTAATGTTATGGATGACGGCAGCAAAAGAAATTACAAGATATTATCCTGTCAGGATTATTCAGATTTTGACAAAGACCTTGTTATTTATTACTTGGAGAGGACAGATGTAGATGGATAATTTAATTCAATTAATTAAAGATGAATTATTTGACCACACGAAAAGAATTGTGGTTGATACTGACAACATTACAGAGAAGCCTGATTATCCATTTTATTCGATTAAGGCCATTACAATTAGGCAGGATGCAGGTGAAGCTGGTAATTATTCAGCTGATTTTGTAAAGAGTCTTGATGAGAGGTTTAAATATGACTATCTTGAAAGACTTGAAACTCAGCCAAATGCAGTTATATCTGTAAATGCCTATGGCAAAGACAATACTACTGCATCTAATGTTGCCATGGATGCCTTTGGCTTTTTTAAATTTGCTGGCCGCTTGAAGTTAGAAAAAGAGAACTACATTGTTGTTGATATAACAGACATTCAAGATAGGACTATTTTAAATGTTGACAACTATGAATACAGATATGGTTTTGATGTTCGTATAAGATATGTCCATAGCATAGAAAGACGGACAGAAACCATAGAGACTTACAAGATTAAAAAAGGAGATAACAAATGATATTAGATTTTCCTGTAAATATTCAGAGAAAAACAGTAGGCGTTTCTGAGCGTGGATTTGGAACTATCCTTATCTTAGATACAGAAAATGACTATGATTTAAAATATATTGAAGCCGAAGATGTAAAAGATTTAGACGCCAACTCTAAGGCTTACAAATTGGCAAGTAGATTATTTATGCAAAAACCTCAGCCACAAGAGGTGGCAATAGTAGGCAAGAAAGGAGACGCAGTAGCAGGATTTAAAAAAGTCCTTGAAGAAAATAGCGACTTCTTTTTTGTAACTTGTATAGATAATAGCGTAGAAACAATCAAGGGGATTTCTCAACTCTGCCAAGTTGAGAATAAAGTTTATGCAGTAACAGTTAATAAAATTGAAGATGCAAAAGCATTAGAAAAAGAAGTATTTGATAATACCTTTGTGATGTATCATACAGACGCCGAATCTTATGCAGCCGAAGCCTTGACAGTTATCATGTCTTATAAAATAGGTGGTAAAACCGCAAAATTTAAGACAATTCAAGGTGTAAAAGAATGTGAAATTTCAAGAACTGATTTGGCAGAACTTGAAAAGAATAATATATTTACCTACATTGAAAAATTAGGAGTTTTACAAACAACTGAGGGAAAGATGTTAAGTGGAGAATATATTGATGTAGTATTAGGTGAATATTGGATTAGGTTTAGACTTGAAGAAGCATTGCAAAGATTGGCACTTGTTGAAGACAAGATTCCATATACCAATAAAGGTATAGGAATGATTGTTGGAGAAACTGAAAAAATACTATCAAGAGCAGTAGATCAAGGCATAGTTGAAGAAGGACAATACAAAGTTGACTATAGGCTTAGACAAGATGTGCCTTCAAATGAAGTGGCTCTTAGAAAGTATGACTATGTTGTTTGGACTGCTTTATTGCAAGGTGCTATTCATACAGGACAAATCAGCGGTATTTTGACCTATGACACAGTTAATGAGGAGGATAAATAATGGCTGAAAAAAAGACATATACTTATGACCCTGAAAAAGTCATAGTGCAAATAGACGGAGTTTATTTAACAGGTTTTTCAGATGATGCAAAAATCACAGTGGAAAAAAATGAGGATAATGTCATTCCAAAGGTTGGAGTAGATGGAAGCGTGCATTATACAATCAATCATGATGAGACAGCAAAAGCAAAATTGCCTTTAATGTCTACAAGTCCTCATATTAATTTCATAATGGACTTGGCAGCAAGCAAAAAAGATTTCACGTTTTCAATGGTCGATATGAATGATAATGGAAGAAATATTGTTTGTGATGAATGCCGAATTATAAAAACGCCTGATTACTCAAGAAAGAAAGAAGCTGAGGGCGTGGAGTTTGAAGTGTTTATTCCATTTGCATATAATAAGAGCCTTTAATTTAGGCTCTTATTTTTTATAGGAGGCAGTTATGGCATTTGAACAAAAGACGGTAAAGGTAATGGAAAAAGAATATGTATTGCAAAAGTTGCCAATTAGAAAGGCGTTAGAAATTAGACAAAAGTGGACGTTGCCGTCTGGAATTACTGATGATGTAACAATGTATGATGAGTGTTTGGCGAATATAGTTGTCAATCCAAAAGTAAAGATTGAGGATTTTGATGACTTAGGAGAATTGGAACTTTTAATTGCTGAATGCCTTTTTTTTCAATATATGGTCAAAAATCCAAAGAGCTCAGAAAAGAAGTAGAGAAAAACTTCGACAGTTTTTGGAGACCAATTCTTCAATTAATCAAGTTAGGTTATTTGACTTATACGGAAGCAATGCAAATAACCGAAGATGAATTATATAAACTTTGGGAAGCCGTCAAAAAAATTGAAGAAAGTTAGGAGGTGAAGTGGTGTCAGTTAGAGAATTAGTTTGGAAGTTGGCGGCAGAAGGTGCAGGCGAATTTGCAAGTGATGTCCAAAAAGCAGACGAAAAAATAAATGGTTTAAAAAAAAGCATGCAGGAGACGGATAAGACCTCTAAAAGTGGTTGGTCTAAAATGCAGGATAACCTTACGAGTACTGGTTCAAAATTTAAGTCAGTTGGGGGAAGTATTGCAAAAGTAGGGGCAGGCTTAACTGCTGCAACAATGCCACTTGCAATTAAATTAAAACAGGGAGTTTCAGATGCCAAAAATCTTGATACTGCTATAAGACAGGTAACCACACTGACGGATGAAAATATTTTACCTACTGCAGAACTTAAAAAAACAGTTAAGAGAATATCAAACGAAAGTGGAATCATGCAAGAGGAAGTGGCTAATGCTATGTATGAAGCTTTATCATCTGGAGTTAAGACCGAAGATGTCACAAAGTTTACGGAGCAAGGCTTGAAACTAACTAAGGCAGGATTTACTGACTTGCCGACTGTAATTGATGCGACAACTACTGCACTTAATGCTTATGGAGACGCAGCCCCAAGCGTTGAAAAGATACAGGATATAATGGTTAAGACACAGGACTTAGGAAAGATTACCGTTGATGAATTTGGAAAGTCAATGGGTCGTGTAATTCCAACTGCAGCAGCTGCAGGTGTAGGCTTTGACCAGTTAGGTGCAAGTTATGCAGTTTTAACCTCAAGAGGTATTAACGCTTTAGAAGCAACAACAACAATGAACAGTCTACTTAATGAATTGTCTTCAAATGGCACAAAATCAGACAAGGCTTTGAAGGAAATGACTGGAAAGTCTTTTAAGCAATTAACACAAGAAGGAAAAAATATTGGTGATGTTTTAAATATAATTCAAGAAAACGCCAAAAGCGCAGGGTTAGAGATTGGGGATATGTTTGGAAATATCAATGCAGGAAAAGCTGCAAACTCTTTAACGCAGGGTGGAACTGATGCTTACAATAAAGCTTTAGACGCTATGAAAAACTCTGATGGATCTGTTAATAAAAACTATGAAAAAATGATGGGTGATGAATTAGAACATGCAAAGGCAGTTGAACAATTAAGAAACGCCTTCATTGATATGGGAACTCAAGTTATGCCAGTGATCACAAGCATTATGGAAAAAATTGGGGAGCTTGCTATGAAATTTCAAAACCTTACTCCACATCAACAAAAAGTGTTATCTATGCTTGCTTTGGGAGCAGTTGCTCTCGGCCCTGTTCTTGTAGTTCTTGGCGGTCTTGGAGTGGCTATTGGTGGATTAGTAGCAGGAATTGGAATGTTAACTGCACCAGTTGCAATAGCAATAGGGGCATTTGCACTTTTAACCGCTGCAGGGGCTGCTCTTGCTTTCCATTGGGAAACAATCAAGGCAAAAGCAGCAGAACTTGGAAATCAATTTAAGTCAAAATTGGAAGGTGCAGCTAATGCAGTAGCAAATGGATTTAATGCAATGAAATCTGTTGTTTCAAATGCCTTAGAAACAATAAAGCAAAAATGGGAAGCAGTAAAAGCATTTTTTGCAAAGCCAATAAAAGGTGCAGTCAATGTAGTAGGTGGAGCAATAGGGAAAATTAAAGGTATGATACCTTCACATGCTACAGGCCTTGACAGCGTGCCTCATGACGATTACACTGCAAACCTCCACAAAGATGAAATGGTCTTGACTGCTGCTGCAAGTAGACAGTATAGGAGATTAGGCGGAACTAAAGACGGATTTCCAAGCCTATTTAATGGCAGAGAAACTGAAAATGTAACAAATAATCAAGTTGAAGGTGCAAATAATTATAATCCGACTATTGTTATTAATTATACGGGTAGTGAGAAAGAAGCACCACAAAGCATAGCGACAGAAGTTAGAAAGCAATTAGACATTTTCTTCAAAGAAATGCAATTACAGAGGGCGTGATTACATGATTAATACAATGAGAATTAAATTGCAAGACATAATTATGGATGCAGTAGTAGAAGAAAACCCGTCAAATACTGCTGATGTAACAAGTAAACCAGTAGAAAAAGGCGAGGATATTTCCGACCACATGCAAATTAAGCCCTATACTTTAAGGCTTCAAGGTTCAATAGTTAATGATGCTCCTGCAAAGTTGGAACTTTTAAGGTCATATCAAAAAGAGGCAACGCTCCTAACCTATGTAGGAAGAAATATTTTTAAAAATTTAGTCTTAACTAATTTAGACACTAATCACTCAGTTAAAAACGCAAAAGGATTTGATTATTCAATTACTTTACAACACGTTAAAATTGCAAAGCCTGAGACCTTTGAGGTTAATGTTAAAAATCCAGACACTAAAAAACAAGATGCAAAAACTGCTACAAAGGTTAAGGAAAAAACTAATGCAGGAAGAAAGCAGGTGCAAACACGTTGAAATTTATTAACATTGATAAAAATCAAATACCTTATGAATTCGAGATTGTACTTGATAATAGCACTTTCCAATTTGAGTTAAATTATAATTCTGTTGGCGATTTCTTCACGGTTTCTTTGAAAAAAGACCATGTAAAAATTATTGATAATTACAAGGTGGTCTACAATGTAGAACTTTTTGAAAACTTAAAACATTTAGGAGTGCCAAAAGTTGTTATAAAGCCCTTTGATACAACAGGAACTGCAAATAAGGCTGATTATGAAAATATGAATGAGGACGTGTTTTTATATGTTTTGGATACATGAGATTGAGGTTTTGGCAGGTCAAAAGAAATTTACAAACTTGGGAGAAAACGCTCTTGAAATAGATTTTGATGTATCTTTTAACGACGAGAAAGAGCCAGATTTATCCACAGTTACCATTTACAACTTATCAGATGACACTATAAACGACATAAAGCGAGATGGTTATCTATACCTTAATGTTGGTTACAAGTACATGAATAACAAAGCTAATATACTTACAGGCGAGATTGAGGATATAGAAACAACATGGCAAGGTTTGGATAAAGCTACTAAAATTACAGTTGGCGACGGAACAAAGGCTTGGAGAAAGGCTGAACTTAATAAGACCTATGCCAACGGAACAAAGGCAAGTGCTATTATGCGAGACCTGACCAATGCTATGGGATACGAGATTGTGGAAATAAATCCTAAAAAAGATTTAGTTTATAAACTTGGTAAAACTATTAAAGGATCTGCAAGCAAATCTTTAACTCAACTTGTAAAAGATACAGAGTCCAAAATGTTTATTAACAAAAACAGAATTGTTATAAGGCATCAAAAGAAAGGTTATACAACAGGTTTTGTCCTCAATAAAGATACAGGATTAGTAGGATTGCCGACACTTAACAAAGATGAAAGTGGAGATAAGACTTCTGATGTGGCAAAGGAAAAGGACAAAAAGAAAAACAAGGAGACTAAAAAGACTTGGAAGGTTACTTGTCTTTTAAATCCAAAAATAGAAACTGATAGCGTAGTTAAGATTGAGTGTAAGGTTTTAAATGGCACTTTCAGAGTGATATCTGGTAAACATTCAAAAGATTTTAACACCGAGTTAGAGGTTGAGGAAATATGAGAGAGCAAGCAAATAGACACGCCAACAATTTTTTTGAAGATTTTAAAAAGAATATTGCAGGGGAAACGAACGTCTGCAAGATGGCGAAGGTGGTTAAATTTTATCCTGAGACTATGAAAGTTGATGTCATGCCCTTACCAAGCGAGGACAACTCAATGATAATTAACGTTCCAGTTGCAACTGTAAGGAGCAAGGACTTTTTAATTTATTATCCATTAGAGGCTGACGATATAGTTATTTTGATTTTTGCAGATAACGACACCGACAATATTTTATTGGGGGAAGATAGCATTGAGACCGAGCGAGGACACGACATTTCAGATTGCATCTGTATTGGTGGAATTACACTTTTAAATGACAGTTTAGAGGTTGAGGAAAAAGACGCTTTAGTTATGCAAAATATTTCAAATACTGCAAGTATAACAATTAAAAAAGACGGAGATATAAAAATCAAGGCAAAGAATTTTAAGGTTGAGGCTGAAAGGATTGATTTGAATTGAAGATAGCAACAATAGGGAGTATGTCCACAGGACACGCCGACTTTCCTGCAAGAAATACAGTCCAAGGCTCGTCAAATGTCTTTGCTGAGGGCCAAGGCGTCCACAGGGTAGGAGATACTTGGGTTACTCATTGTAATAGTCAAGGTGTTTGCCATGATGGAAGCACCTCAAAAGGGAGTGGAACTGTCTATTGCAACGGAAAACAGGTTGCAAGAATAGGCGACCCTATCTCATGTGGAGACACTATTGCAACGGGTAAAGCAACTGTAAATGTAGGTGGTTAAATGTATAAAAATACTTTTAAAATGATAGGCGGAGATACCGTTGTTAATGATGACCTTGAACTTGTAGGGGGTCAAGAGGAATTAAGACAAAATATAGAAAATAGGTTGTCTGTAAATAAAAATGAGTGGTTTTTAAATTTGGAATTAGGACTTGATTATGCCGCCATAAGTGGCAAAAGAGTTAGCAGAGACATAGAATTTGCCATTCGTGAATGCTGCCTACAGGACGAGAGAGTAAAAGAAGTTAGAAATATAACGATTGAAAGAGATGCCCAAAATAGAACTGCTGAAATCAATATTGTAATTATTGATAGAGGCGAGCAAGAACTTTGGCTGAAAGAGGTGGTAGACCTTGGATAATTGCAAAGACGGATTATGTATAATTGATGATGTTAAAAAAATAAATAATTCTGAATTTGGACTAACAGAATTTGGATTTAGAAGAAAGCTATATCCAGAGTGCGTTGCAGATAGAATTAAGAGAGCTAAGAAAGTCTTTGGGGTCAATATTGATACCTCAGAGACTTCTTTTTTGGGAAAATTAATTAGAAATTTATCTTGGGACGAGGCTTATTTGTGGGAGTTGGCAGAGGACGTCTATAACGCTCCATTCGTTAACTCTGCAGAGGGGACAGCCCTTGATAATGTTGGAATGTATTTAACAATCACAAGACGACCTGCAACTAAAAGTAAGACCATAGTTACAATTTATGGAGATGATGAAATTGTAATCCCAAAAGGCTTTAAGGTTGCAACTAAAAAAGGAGTTGTTTTTGAAACTCTTGAAGATGCCACTATCAAAAATGGAAGCGTTGATGTTTATGTTGAATCCATTGGAGCAGGAAAAGAAAACAATGTTGGGGAAAAATCAATAACTGAAATTTTAAATCCTGCTTTAGGAGTGGATAGGGTCATAAATAAAAATGATGCAGTTGGTGGTTTAAATATTGAGACTGACAACGAATTTAGAGAAAGATATAAAAAATCTTACTCAAGAGTTGGAGGGTCAACTGTACCTGCAATTACTGCCGCACTTTTAGACATTGATAAGGTTGTTGATTGTGAAGTTAGAGAGAATGTAACAATGGAAACTATTGATGGAATACCTCCTAAGTCTGTTGCTTGCTATATCTATGGAGGAGAAAATGAAGATATTGCAAGAACAATTTACGAAAATAAGGCTGCAGGCATAGAAGCCTTTGGAAATATTGTAATTGATGTAAAAGATAAAAAGAATGTACTCCATAAAATAGGCTTTACCAGAGCAAAGGTTGAAGAAATTTTTGTTAAATTAAAAATCAAAAAAGACAAAGATTATAAGGGCGACGAGGCATTAAAAAGAGCCATTTTAAATTACATTGGTGGAAAGGATAGCGATGGGGTTGAATATGCAGGATTAAAACTTGGAGAAGATGTAGTATTATCAAAAGTTTTAGGACGTGCAATGTGTCTTGGTGGAATTGCCGATGTTGAAGCCTTTATTTCTACAGATGGAAAAGAATGGAAAGAGACAAACATTGAAATAGCAAGAGCCTCTATTGCCAAAACAAGCCCAGAAAAGGTTGTGATTGAGTATGTATCATAATCAAGAAGATTTATATTATAAGGCTTGGCGACGACTTCCTGAAAGATTTAGGAAGCCTAATAATCTTGACCTTTACTATGTCTTATATGGTGGATATGGAGAACTTGAAAAAGGTTTTGCAAGCATAAATGACAGTAGGAATATTGATAAGGCACAGGGAGAAACCTTAGACAAATTAGGGGCAAATGTAGGGCAATTTAGACTTGGAGAAGATGATGACCTTTATAGGTTGTTAATCAAGACCCGAATTATTGCCAACTTATCTATTGGGGATATACCCACTATAAATAATGTCATGTCAGCATTGATAAAAGAAGTCTATTTAGGACTTGAAGAAGTTTGGTGGAATAAAGACCACTTAAATGAGCCTGCTGCAATAAAACTAATGCTTGGTCCTATTGCAAAAAGAATTCCCTATGAAATTGTTAATAGGGTTAAGGCTGCAGGTGTAAGAGTTCTAATTGAATTGAATTACAAAAAAACTTTTTACCTTGGTGTAGGGGCAGTTGCAGGAGAAGAAATAACGATTCTTCCCGAAAAATTAAAAGATGTTGATGATGATGTAATTTATAGGTTAGCTGCTAGTTTTTATACAGAACACGAAGAAATAATTATAGGAAGGAGAGATTAAAATGGCGGAAAAGTTTTTCAGCCTCATAACCGATATTGGCAAGAGGCAGATAACCAATGCGGTAGCATTGGGTAAGAAAGTTGAGTTGTCCTCTCTATGTGTCGGAGATGGTGCAGGTGGCTATTACGAAATTAACGAGAGCCAAACTCAACTTAAAAATCAAGTTTGGGAAGGGGCTTTGACTAAGGTTATTATTGGAGAAAGCAATAAAAATGAAATCTTAGTTGAGGCTTATATCCCGACTGATATTGGTGGCTTCTACATTAGGGAAGCAGGCATTAAGGATAAGGACGGAAACTTAATTGCAGTTGCAAAACATCCAGAAACCTATAAGCCAGTAGGTGAGTTTGGAGCGTATAAAGATATAACAATTAGAATGATTTTAACTTTTTCGAATGCAGCAAATGTTATTTTAAAAGTTGACCCTTCAATAGTTGTTGCAACTCAAAAAGACCTTCACGACCTTATAAATAATTTACCTAATATTTTAGATTTAAAAGACTATCAAATAACAAAAGAAAAAGGTCGTGCAGGGGGCTATGCAAGTTTAGGTGCAGATGGGAAAGTACCCAAAAATCAACTTCCAGTTGCTGAAAAAGGTCTTGCACTTGGGGAAAGTTCAGACACTGCTTTCAGGGGCGACTATGGAAAAGTAGCTTATGACCATGCACTTAGTAAGCACGCTCCAACAAACGCTTATAGCAAAGAAGCAATGGACTCGATTATAAAAAATATAACTGATAATATGCTGAAATTAGGAACAACGTCTTTAACTGCATATAGGGGAGACCACGGACTTATAGCTTATAATCATGCAAGGAGTAAGCACGCAAGTCCTGACTTATATACTAATGAGCAGATTGATAAGATGTTAGCTGATTTAAAGAAGACCATAATAGAAGAAGTACAAAGCGATATTATAGAGCAAATACTTACTTTTAGTTAAGGAGTGATAAAATGGCAAAATTAAAATTTGATAGGCTAATTAATTTAAAATTAAAAGCCGACGAAAAAATTGTAATACCGCAAGGAGAACTCTGGAAAGTATCTCTTTACCAAGACGCAAACAGAAAATTAAACGTAAATGAAGTGTCTCCGGGGTATGAAAATATCCAAAATGGACTTATTGTACAGGGATCTGAGATAAAATCAATTCGTAATGGCGCGACAATACAAGGTATTGTTTTCAAGGTGGTGGAAAATGTATAAAATAATTAGAAGCGGTTGCGAAATAATCTGGCAACCAATAGACAAAAACTTAGGTTTCGCAATAGTCCAAGAAGTTACAGGTAAAAAGGGAACAGCTGATAATCCTGTACTTGTTGACGAAGAACAAGCAGAGAAAATAAGAAAGCTTTACGAAGAAAGAAATAATGACCCGAAAGAACCAACAGTAGAACCTCAACCTGACCCAAACGCAAAGATTGAAAAAGAACTTGAAGAATTTAAAATCCAATCTGCGATGGCACAAGCTGAAACCTATGAAAAATTAGAAAATGATAAATTAACTATAATGACTGCACTTGCAGAAACATATGAAGCAAATTTAGGAGGTAAATAATGGTAGCTGTATATGTATATTTAATCAAAATGGGAAAAAGAACAATCGACCAAGTGCCAAAGTCTTTAAGAGATGAAGTTATAAAGGCTCTTGAAAATGAAAAATAAAATAGGTTTAGTAGTAGCACTCTTTGGGAGTGTTTTTTTATTGCTAAAACTTCTAATAAAAGGGGGTGTAGAAATGGACGTAGTATACGCAACACTTATTATTTATGGCAAAAGAACTTTCGCTCAAGTGCCAATGTCACTAAAAGAAAGAACTAAAAAGTGTCTTGAGGATTTAGGCATGGGGGAACTTGCAAAGGAAGAAGCATAATAATTTGGGAGGCTTAGTCCTCCCTTAATTTTTATAAAAAAGAGGTGACATCTTGGAAAATGAAAAATGCAACGACCATGAACGAAGAATCGGTCTTTTAGAAAAGATTTCAGAAAGACACGAAGCAACGCTAAAAGATCACGAGGCTAAGATTGAAAAAACCGCCACAGATAACTCGATACAAGATACGAACATAAAACTCTTTCAAAAAGACCTGGACTTCATTAAAGAGCAACTTAAAGTCATGAATGCGACTTTGATGGAGCTTACAGATAAGCCTAAAAAGGCTTTTGACGAGTATAAGAATACAATCATTACTATAATACTTACAGCTATAGTAACAGGAATAATTGCCAAGATAGTTAAGGGGTGGTAAGATGGTAAATTTTAGATTTATGCCCATAAATTATAATTACTCCAGCAGGAAGGGCAAGAAAATAGAGTATTTAGTTATCCATGACACTGGTAACTCAGGTGTAGGAGCAAATGCTCTTAACCACTTCAAATTCTTTGGTGGTGGCAATAGAAATGCATCTGCCCATTATTTTGTAGATGACCACGAGATAGTGCAAATTATAGGAGATAGCTTTTCTGCTTGGCACTGTGGAGATAATCAAGGATATGGCCGAGCACTAAACGGCGTAAGGAACTGTACATCCATAGGCATAGAGCTGTGCATTAACTCAGATGGAAACTATGGAAAAGCCTATGAAAATTTAGTTGAGTTGGTTAAAAATCTTATAGCTAAATTTAATGTGCCTATAAAAAATGTTTGTAGGCACTATGATGTGTCCAGGAAAAGATGTCCTGGAACTTTTTTTACAAAAAATCTTTGGGAGAAGTTTTTAAAGGATGTTCAAGAGCCTATAAAAATAAAATTGGATTTGTCAAAGTCAAGTCCTGGGGTGCCTGCCCAAGAAAAGGCATTGAAAGAAAGGATTGATAAGGTTATGGAAAATATTTTAAAAGCCGATAAGGTTAAGATTAACTTAAATGGCAAAAATATTGAACTTAGAGGTAAAAATATCCAAGGCACTAATTATGTAGCTATAAGAGACCTTGCAGAGGCTTTAAATTTACAAGTGGGATGGAATCAAGACAAAAAAATAGTAGAGTTGAGAGGATAATATGCAAGATATAATCTTCAGCTTAAAAGAGTATCTTAGCCCTGAATTAGTATTCATGATACCTGTGCTTGTGGTGATAGGAAAAGCTTTAAAGAAGTCAAATAGGATTAATGACAGCCTTATACCAACCATTTTATCTATTGTGGGGATACCTATTGCCTTGATTACAAGCCTTGCAAATCGTATGGATCCTATGAATAAAATTCAGATTATCGTATGGATCCTTATGAGTATTGGCCAGGGAGTTTTTCTTGGAGCTACGGCGGTAGGAGTACATCAATTTTTTAAGCAGCACACAGAGTATAAGAATTTAAAGACTTGGGAAGAAAAAGAAAATCTTATAAAAGAAATTAAAGAATCAATGGAGGTAGAAAATGAACACAAATAATATATTTTATGTGGTTTTATCAGTCGTTAGTATTTTAATCACAGGTGTACTTATACCTTATTTAAAAAGCAAAGGACTGCAAGCAAAAGCAGTAAACATTATGGAAGCGGTAGATATAGCAGTAAAGGCAGCTGAGCAAATATACACTAAGTCAGGCCAAGGGCAATTAAAAAAGCAATATGTCCTGATGCGACTTAACGAACAAGGAATTAAGATAAGCGAAAAAGAACTTGATGACATGATAGAAGCAAGCGTATTGGAACTTAATAGATGGAAAGAAGAACTTAAAAAGCCTGGAGAATGATCCAGGTCTTTTTTTACATTTTCACAGAAAAAAAATAAACCGTCAACAAAAACGGTTTGTTAGGACTTGGCGAGCTAAAGACGAATAAAAGAGGACTGAATGATAGTCCTCTTATTTATTTTTATATATGGTGAAAAATATTTAGTTTTAAAAGCATTTAAAATAATATTCTGAAACAACCCTCTAAGCCTTGTAAATACTCAAAGAGAGCGAACCGTTGGTAACAAGTTGGTAACAAAGTATATCTATAAATAGCCTAAATGCTAATAGTACGAATGACTACGGATCAAAAGGCCGGGGGTTCGAATCCTCTAAGGCGCGCCAATAGCCATAAAATTTTTATGGCTATTTTTTTATTTAAAATTTTAAAAATGATAAAATTAAACAAGAGATTTTTTATTTTAGATATGGTAAAATGAAATTGCAAAAAAACTAAAAAAGGAGATAATAATGAACAAAAGAATATTAAAACTTATCCTCATACCAGTACTTATATTTTCAATAATAGAAAAAACACATGGAGAAGATAATCAACAATTTAAAATTACCGTAAATAAGAATAAAATACAAATGAACCAAAACTCAGGCTATCCATATATAGCAAAGGGAAATAGAACCATGGTACCCCTAAGAGTAGTATCAGAAAACATGGGCTTTAAAGTAGACTGGAAGGGAGAAACTCAAGAAATCACCATGACAAACTCAGGCTTAGGAAGGAATTTAAACCTACAAATAGGAAACACCAAAGCAAGCCTAAATGGAAAAGAAATAAACATAGACCAAACAGGCATAATAGCCCCAATAATAAGAGGTAACAGAACATATGTACCTTTAAGATTCATAGCAGAGAACATGGGATATAAGGTAGATTATAAGAAGGAAAATAATTTACATCAAATAGCAATTTACCTTGCAAGCCAAAGTAATCAAGCAAAAGGAGATTTAAGCGAAGACCAATTATTAAACTTAACCTTTAAGCGTATAAAAGAAAGATATGAAACTTGGGATAGACCAGGTGATAACAGTGCTATTGTAAGTGGAAGGATAGCAAGTAGACCTGTAAAAGGAGAGTATCCCGGTAAGGTTTCTGATAAGTGGGTTGCTCCTCAGTTAATGGTTGCTTACCACGACCCATGGAACAATAGCTCAACAAATAAAGCTTTATATCCTTTTTATTTCGGTTTAGATAATAAAAAAGATTTTACTAATGCTCCTGATGATTGGCAAATGGCTATTGAGCTTATTGACCAAAGATTTGTACCCTATGGGAAAAATATTGATATAAAAAAATTAGGCCATAAAAACATTAAAGACGGAAAGTATGTAAGTTTAAGTAATAAACTGTATGATGGAAATTATGGAGGAACTTATTTAAAAAAATGGGCTAAGGATACTTATGCTATGACTGAGCTTGAAGATTTATTTGTTGGAAGCCCGCAAAATTATAACTTTTTAAAGACAAAGGGTAAGGATGAACTTCTTGCTCCTGCTATGGGTGATTTAATTAGATATAAGTTGACCGTCAGAGAGGGAGAAGAGGAACATGCTTACGAGTTTGATGTAAGGTATATGTTTGGAGTTACGGATAAGACTCTAAATAGAATTACCGACCCAGCCATTAGAAAGGCTATCGAAACTCATTTTAAAGGAAATGGAAATTATTTAAGGGCTGACCAATTAGGCGGTTTGGCAAATGAAATTTTTAATATAAAACAACTTTATTAATATTCATCTTTATTATTTTTCACTTTTTTCTACTTTTTTCACTTTTTTATCTTTTTGTATACCCCCTTATGGGGGTATTTTTTTATTGCAAAAAAACATTTCTTACAATGAATAATTTTAAAAACATATCTCTAATATATAAAGTAAGGATAATCATATTTTTTCATTAATAAGAAAGGAGACAAGGGCAGTTGCCCGAAATTTATGAAATTCAAAAGAATTACAACATTTATACTATCTTTAGTAATGTTAATAGGAATGATTCCTATAGGGTCAGTATTTGCAGGAACAGATCTAACCTATGAAAAAGAATCAGGTGCAAAATGGGACGGCAAAACCGACTGGACCAGACCCTACGATGAAAACATGGGTATAGACCCAAAAACAGGCAAAAACGTTTACACCACAAATCCGGGTGGTCCTGGCTTTGGAGATTCCTACACCTACAGGCAGTGGATGGCTATAATGCTTAACTGGGCTGGAATCAAGTATTTGCCGGAAGAAGAAGGAAAGGGCGTTGACAAAAAGACTGGGGAAACGGCTTTTAGAGAAAGCAGAATTATGTATGACGTTTTGGTTGAGCAGCCCAACGGAGAAGTCAAAGCGTTTTCAGGCTTTGGGTTCAAGGGAAGGCCAATGTATAAACATTTGCTGAATGCAGAAAACAAGGACAAAAAAATAGAGGAGATTGATTGCAGTAAGTTCTTTGGTGTGAAAAAGATTGTGGGGTAAGGAGGGGAGTGTGAGGGGGACCTAGGGGCATTTAGCCCATCGGTCCCCCTCACAAAAAAATATTATATATGGCATTTTTATCCCAAGTACGATAAAAAACATAAAACCCAATGTAGGGTTTATTTATTCGAACAGGTTTCAAAAAAATAAACCCTTGCAAGCCAATGTAGGGACCAATTTATTGGTCCGATCGCCGTAAGGCGAATGATTTGAAACAAAATAAAAAACGAAAAATAAAAAATATAGAAAAAATTTCAATTGAAAATTTTTAAAAATAAAAATGCTTTATGTAGAGCGTAAAAAAGAGAAAATAAAATTCATTTTATTTTCATAAAAATGTGATAATCTAAAATAGGTGATAGATGTGAAGATTTTAGTTGTAGAAGATGAAAAAGATTTAAATAAAATTATAGTAAAGCACCTTTTAAAACAGGATTTCATAGTTGATTATGCCTATAATGGCTTGGAAGCTTTGGATTTTGTTGCATATACAAAGTATGATTTAATTATTTTGGACATTATGATGCCTGAAATGGACGGATTTGAATTTGCAAAAAAAATAAGGGATGAAGAAAATGATACTCCTATACTTTTTTTAACTGCAAAAGATACTATTGAAGATAGGGTTAGGGGTCTTGACTTAGGTGGAGATGATTATTTAATAAAGCCTTTTGATTTTAAGGAGCTTCTTGCGAGAATAAGAGCTATTGTCAGAAGAAAAAATGGGGAAAGTTCAAATATAATAAGGGTTTTTGATTTAATTGTGGATATAAATAAAAAGCAGGTAAAAAGAGGTTCCAAGCTTATAGATTTAACTGCAAAAGAGTACCAAGTTTTAGAGTACCTTTTAAGAAATAAAAATCAAATTCTAACAAGGGAAAATATAAGAGATGGTGTTTGGCCCTATGATTCTTCTGCGGAGTCTAATGTTATAGATGTTTTGATTAAAAATATAAGAAAAAAAATAGATATAGAAAATTCAAATAAGTTGATAACTACAAAAAGAGGACTTGGATATGGAATTTTTGACCAATAAATTAGGGGTGAAATTAAAAAAAATCCCTATTACAAAAAGAATAACTGCCTGGTATTCTTTTTTTATAATAATCTTATTTATAATTTTGCTTACAAGTTCTGTCTTCATTTCAAAAAATATTTTACAGAATAGGGCTGAAAAAAAGTTAAAGAAAACTGTAGAAAGTTTACAAAATAAGAAGGGCAATTTTGAATATTTTGATAATGGGGTATTTTTTCTTTTTTACGATGAGTTTGGAGGAATAAAGGGGATAAAACCAAAAGATTTTGACGCTAACCTTCCTGTGAGCTATTCGGGAATTTCAAAATATATAAGAAAAGACGGATCTTATCTTTATTATGATGTTAAATTAGATGAGAATGGCAGTTTTTTAAGGGGAATTTTGCCTGAAAATATAGTTTTTCATGAGCTAAGTAAGTTCTTTTTATTATTTTTAGTATTAAGCCCTATATTAATTATCTTAATAATATATATAGGCTATAAAATAGCTGATAAATCCTTTAAGCCTATTAGAAATATAACCAATACTGCAAGGGAGATAAAGGAAAAAGGGAATTTGAAAAAAAGAATTTTAATTGGCGAAGGTAAGGATGAGGTTCATGATTTGGCCAGGACTTTTAATGGTATGTTAGATACTATCGAAGAGTCTTTAGACCGAGAAAAAAGGCTTACTATTGACGTTTCCCATGAGCTTAGGACTCCTCTTTCGGTTATAATGAGCGAAAGCGAATATGGCAAAGAATATATAAAAGATGAAGAGGCAAGGGAGTTATTTGAGATAATAAACAAGCAATCGGAAAAGATGAGGGCTTTGATAAATCAAATAATGGAGCTTGATAAGCTTGAAAGAGATTTTAAGGTGGATGATAAAATAGATTTTTCTCAAATGATTTTAAATAATTGTCAAATTTATGAGAGTGCCTACAAGGATATAAAATTTATAATAGATGTGGAAAAAAATTTAAAAGTATCAGGTAATAAAATAATGCTTGAAAGATTATTTGATAATTTAATTTCCAATGCAATAAAATTTAAAAAAACTTATATAGAAATAAGACTTTTCAAGGAAAAAAATAGAGTCATCCTTGAGGTAATAAATGATGGGGAAAAAATTTCTAAGGAAGATTCAAAGAAAATATTTAACAGATTTTATCAAGTTGATTCTTCAAGAAATAAAGATCTTAAAGAGGGTTATGGCCTTGGACTGTCCATAGTTGATAAGATAAGCAAACTCCATGGAGGACAAGTTTCTATGGAAAGTGATGAAGAAAAAACAATCTTTAGATTATCTTTAGAAAGTAAGGAAAATTAAATGTTATAATTAAAAAAGGTGATAAGGTGAAAATTTTAATTATAGAAGACAACATTGATATAAACAATTTGTTAAGGGATATTTTAATTAAGGAAAACTATGAAGTTCGCCAATGTTTTACAGCTATGGAGGCTTTGCTGCAAAAAGATTTGGAAGAATTTGATTTGATGATTTTAGATTTAATGATGCCTGTAAAAAGTGGAGAAGAATTTATAAAAGAAATAAGAGATAAGTCAATTTCTATACCTATAATAGTTATAAGTGCAAAAATAGATGTGGATTCAAGGGTCAATGTATTAAATATAGGGGCAGATGATTTTATAAAAAAGCCCTTTGAAAAGGAAGATGTCCTTGCAAGAATTCAAGCAAATATAAGACGTTATAGAGAATTTTCAAAAATAAATTCATCTTTAAATTATAAAAATTTAAAATATAATAAACAAATGGAAAATTTTACAATAAATGGAAATGAGCTTCAACTTACAAAAACCGAACTCAACATTTTAAAACTTTTTATAGAAAATCAAAACAGGATTTTTACAAAGAAAAATTTGTACGAGGCTGTTTGGCAAGATAATTTTGCAGCTGATGAAGATACTATAAATGTTCACATTTCAAACATTAGAAACAAAATAAAAAAATTTGATTCAGAAGAGTATATAGAAACAGTTTGGGGAATAGGATACAGGCTAAGAAAATAGCCTGTTATTTTTTTAGAAAAACTTTAGAATTCCTTAAGACCTTATTAAATTAAGTGTCTGATAATAGTATCAGGAGGTAATTATTATGATTATAGAAACAAGAAATCTAAATAAAAAATTTGGAAATTTTCAAGCTTTGAAAAATTTGAATTTAAATATTGAAGAAGGGAATATTTATGGTTTGGTAGGTCCCAATGGAGCTGGAAAGTCCACTTTATTAAAAATTCTTGCAGGCCATATAAATAAAAGTGACGGTACCTTAAAAATATTTGAAAAAGAAAGTCAAGAGGACCTTAATAAAGCAAGAAGTCAAATGGGATTTTTAATAGAAAATGCTGCTTTTTATGATTATATGACAGGAAAGCAAAATTTAATTTATATAGCAAAATTAAAAGGCTTGGATCCTAAAAATGAAGATATTTGGGATTTATGTAAAACTTTTAAAATTGATGACAGTTTAAATAAAAAGGTAAAATCCTATTCAACAGGTATGAAACAAAGACTTGGCATGGTTGCAGCAACTATGAATAGACCTAAAATTTTAGTCCTTGATGAGCCTATAAATGGCCTGGATCCTCAAGGTATAGTTGAGCTTAGAAATTTTATAAAAAAAATTAATTTGGAATGGTCCACAAGTATTATAATATCATCTCATATACTATCGGAACTTTCAGTTGTGGCAAATAAATTCGCCTTTATAAAAAAAGGAGAGTTAATTGAAGAAATAAGCCTAGAAAAATTACATGAAAAAAGCAAAAGGTATTATGAACTTGAATTTGAAGATCCTGATTTGAAAAAAGCTTTGCCAATTCTTGAAGAAAATAAGTTTACTGAAGACTATAAAGTAAAAAATGATTCTTTTGTGGAAGTTTATAATGAAGTGGACATAAAAAAATTACAGGAACTTCTTGGAAAAAACGGAATATTTTTAAAATCTTATAAAAAAAATGAAGGTAATCTTGAAGATTACTATGTAAACTTAATGGAGGAAAAATGAAAAATTTTATAAAAGCTGAGTTTTATAAAATAAAAAATAAAAAAAGTATTTGGATTTGGCTTATTTTTGTTCCTTTAATAATTTTAGTTCTATTTTTACAAATGAAGGGGGCAAATTCTTCTAACTTAAAAGATTTAAGTGTTGAAACTAACACATATCCATATATGCTTCCTTGGGTTTTGCTTTTAGTGGGAATATCGCCTCTTTTCACAATTTTTGTGGGACTTACAGTTCTGTCAGGAGAATTTAGAGAAGGGGGAAAGGTAAGGCAAGTTGAAGCAGGCTACTCAACAAACAAAACCTATTTGGCAAGATATTTTTTAATAATACTTATAGGATGCCTTTATATATTATTTTTGCTTTTAATTTTCAGCTTGGGAAATTTGCTCTTGGGCTTTAATTTTAGGCAAGTTTTAGTATTTTTTACAACTTTATTTAAAATCTTTACCCTTGGAGTATTTCCACTTTTTGCCTTGGGAGCCTTTATACAAATGGCTTTATATTTAAGCAGAAGCGAGATAGCAACTGTGTTTGCATGGCTATTTTTTACATTTTTTTATAAAGCCATAGAGGGAATTTTAAACAACTTAAATATAAATATTTTTTCAAAAATAAGCCAATATTTTCCTACAGAATTAATTGTAGATATTTTAGCAAAAATAGGAATAAATAATTTTGAGATAGATTCAAAAACTTATGTAAGAGTTATTTTAGTATCATTAATATGGATTATTTTATTTAATTTAATAGGAATGACATTTTTTAAAAGGAGGAGATTTCAATGAAAAACTATTTAAAGGGCGAATTTTATAGATTAGGGAAGGATAAATCAAACTACTTTTTATTTATTTTACCTCTTATTATTTTGCTCTTAGGAATTTTTGTAAATATAAAAATTTTACCTGAAGATTATGTGGGAACGGAAAGAACGGTAAATTCTTTAGTTTTGTCTTTTGCTTTAGCAATGACAATTTTAGTGGCAAATCCTTCCTTTGGCAGAGAATTTAAAGAGGGGGGACTTAAGAGGGGATTTGAATCAGGAATAAGCCCTAGGGAAATATACCTTTCTAAGATAATAGTTACTAGTATATACGGGATTATAAGTGCAGCATATGCTTTTCTTATTTTATTTATAGTCCTTGCCCTTAAAATGGAAAATATAGGAGGAGCTTTTGAAATAATAAAAAGTTCTTCCCTACATTTACTTTTAGAAATGCCCATTCTTTTTTCTGCAATTGCCCTTATAATGGCTCTAAACTGTTTGATAAAAAAAGAAGTAGTAACAGTTTTTATTTGGCTTTTTGCTATTAGCAATTTAAACTTTGTTGCTCGACTTTTAAATTATTTATTTAAAACCGATTTTTTCCTTGAGCTTAATAAAATTTCCTTTCAAAAACTGATAGGAGCTATACCTATAGGTAATGAAATTTTTCAAAATATAAAATTTTTAAATTTTGAAATAAATAATATTTTGTTTATTTTCACTGTAAGTCTTGTTTATTTCATTATTTTTCATATAATTGGATTTACAAAATTAAAAAATAAAAGGTTGGAATAATGAGCTTATTATTTCTTTTTATAATAGTAATTTTAATTTCATATATTATTTATCAAAAAAAGATAATAAAAAATTTTAAAGATAATTTTTTTTCGATTTTAAAAAATAGGTCTGTAAGCAAAGTGCCTTTATCAGGCAACGGTGATTTAGACTCTGTTAATGAAGAATTAAATAGCATTGTTCTTGAAAATCAAAAATTAAGGGTTGAAATTGAAAATCTTAATAAAAAACATAAAGAAATACTTGCAAATTTAAGCCATGATTTAAGAACTCCTCTTACATCTATTTTAGGCTACTTAGATTTAATAGATGATAAAGAAAATTCTTATTTAAAAACTGTAAAAGAAAAAAGTCAGTTTTTATCTAAACTTATAGAGCGTTTTTACGAGTATTCTCTTGCCAGCATAAATGAAAATTTGGACTTTGAATTAATAGATCTCTATGAACTTTTAGCTCAAGCACTCTTATTTTACTATGATGACTTTAATAAGAAAAATATAGAAGTGGAATTTTGCATGGAGGAAAATGTAAAAATATTAAGCGATTTAAAATCTTTAAAAAGTGTAGTTTTCAATGCTCTTGATAATATGTTAAAATATTCAAAGAGTCATTCAAAGATAGAATATAATAAAGAAAAGAAATCTTTATATTTTATAAATGACACTGATTTAAAAGACGGAGATTACGATTATTTATTTGGCAGATCTGTTGTCATTGAAAAATCAAGAAATTCTACTGGACTAGGCCTTGCAATTATAAAGGAATATTTAACCAAAATAAATGCAAGGGGAAAAATATATGTAAAGGATAAAAATTTTATTTTAGAAATAAATTTATGAGAAATTTTTGGGATTTAAATTATGGAGAAGCCGGATTTGAATTTTATGGAGTATATCATTTTACATGTGTACTTCTTATTATTTTTTTCGGAATACTTTTTTACAAACCATGGAAAAAAAGTAAAACTTTTAGAAAAATACTTGCAGTAACACCTATTACTTTGGAAATTTTAAGGCTTATAGCTGTGCTTTTAACGGGACATTATGACAGCTCATATTTGCCCTTTCATCTTTGCCTTTTCGGGGCAGAATTTATAGCGGTAGATGCTTTTATAAATAAGAGATTTATAAAATCCTGTCTATTTTTTCTATTTATGCCTGCAGCCTTTTTAAGTTTGTTTACGCCAGGCTGGACAGAAGTTAATAAATTATCTTATGTTGCAATTTCTTCTTGGATTATTCATGGGATAAATACTTTTTATCCTCTATACATTGTTATTTCAAAAGAATATGTGCCTAAGTTTAAGGAAATTTTATATCCGCTTATATTTTTAATAGGGATTTTACCTGTAATAAAATTTTTAAATAAAGTTTTCGATGCCAACTATTTTTATATAAGAGATCCCTATCCAGGATCTTTCTTGGAAATAATAAAAAATGTGTTTCCAAATTATATAATGGGTTTATATTTAGTAACATTTCTTGTAATGATAATGGTTTTTTTGATTTACAAGAGTGTGATTAAAGTCACAAATAAGAAAAATTAGAGCTTTTAAAAGCTCTTTTTTTTTATTTTTTTGAATGACTTTTTTTTCAAAATCTGTTATAATATAATTCATAGTAAATTTGTAGGATATATAGGAGGAAAAATGAAAGAAGAACTTTTAAAAATAGAAAATCTAAGTGCAGGCACTGAAGATAAATTAATTCTAAAAAATATAAATTTAAGTATAAATTATGGAGAAGTCCATGTAATTATGGGACCTAATGGAAGCGGTAAAACTACCCTTGCTAATCTTATAATGGCAAATCCAAAATACATTGTTAAAGATGGCGACATAAAAATGGACGGTAAGAGCATAATGGATCTTACTACAGATAAGAGGGCTAAAGAAGGCCTATTTATGAGTTTTCAATCTCCAATGGCAGTTTCAGGTATAAGTGTTGAAAACTTTATAAGAACTGCTATACAAGAAAGAAGTGAGGAAAATATTTCTTTTGTTAAGTTCAGAAAAAAATTATATGCTGAAATGGATGAACTTAAAATGGATCATTCTTATGCTGAGAGATATTTAAATTTAGGATTTTCAGGAGGAGAAAAGAAGAAAAATGAAATTCTTCAACTTTTAATGATAAACCCTAAACTTGCTATTCTTGATGAAACTGATTCAGGACTTGATGTTGATGCTACAAGGATAGTATCAAAGGGAATAGAGAGATTTCATAATAAGGACAATGGAGTTTTGATTATAACTCACCACCAAGAACTTGTTAGAAATGTAGTACCTGATTTTGTCCATGTTATAATTGATGGACGAATTGTTAAGACAGGAGATGCAAGTCTTGTTGAAAAAATTGAAAGAGATGGATTTAACTGGATAAGAGAAGAGGTAGAACTTGGTAAATAAAAAGAAAACTGAAATTGATGAAATGGATAGGGGTATCTATGACATCAAGAATAAATTTGAATATAGATCAAAAACTGAAAAAGGAATTTCAGAAGAAATTGTAAGACAAATTTCTAAAGAAAAAAATGAACCGGATTGGATGCTTGAAAAAAGACTTGAGGCTTTAAAAATATTTAACCAAAAGTCAAATCCTTCTTGGGGACCGGATATAAGTGAAGTTGATATGGATAAGGTTACAACTTATATAAGACCTAAGGCGGATATGAGTGATGACTGGAAAGAGGTTCCTGAAGATATAAGAAATACTTTTGACAAATTGGGAATACCTGAAGCTGAAAAAGAATCTCTTTTATCAGGGGTTGGAGCTCAATATGACAGTGAAGTTGTATATCACAGTATTCAAAAGCATCTTTTGGAACAAGGGGTTATTTATACGGACTTTGAAAGTGCCGTAAAAAAATATCCCAAAATTATTAAAGAGTATTTTGGAACTTGCATAAGACCAACTCTTCACAAATATGCAGCTCTTCACTATGCTGTATGGAGTGGAGGAAGCTTTGTATATGTGCCTAAGGGGGTAAAAGTTGATATACCTCTTCAATCTTATTTTAGGTTGAATGCACCAGGAGCAGGTCAATTTGAGCATACTTTAATAATTATTGAAGAAGATTCCTATTGTCACTTTATTGAAGGCTGTTCAGCACCTAAATATAATGTATTGAATCTTCATGCAGGGGCTGTGGAACTTTTTGTTAAGAAAAATGCAACTTTAAGATACTCAACTATTGAAAATTGGTCAAGAAATATGTACAACCTAAATACTAAAAGGGCAATAGTAGAAGAAAATGGGCTTATTCAATGGATAAGTGGTTCTTTTGGTTCAAAGGTAAGTATGCTATATCCTTGCTCTGTTCTAAAAGGAGAAAGGGCTAGCAGTGAATATACTGGCATTTCATTTGCAGGACCAGGACAAAATATAGATACAGGGGCTCAGGCAATTCACCTTGCTCCCCACACAACATCTACAGTAAATTCAAAGTCCATATCAAAGGGCGGAGGAATTGCAGTTTATAGGGGACTTGTAAAGATAAGTGAAAAGGCAAAAGATTCTAAGAGCAGTGTTTCCTGTGAGTCATTGATGCTTGATAGCAAGTCACGTTCAGATACTATTCCTGTAATAGATATAAAAACTAAGAATGTAGATTTCGGTCATGAAGCTAAGATTGGAAGAATTTCTGATGAAGTAATTTTCTATTTAATGAGTAGAGGAATTAGCGAATTGGAGGCTAAATCCATGGTTGTAAGAGGATTTGCAGAACCTGTAGCAAAAGAACTCCCTATGGAATATGCAGTTGAAATGAACAATCTTATTAACCTTGAACTTGAAGGCGCTATTGGATAAGGAGGCCCTATGAAAACACTTTATGGAAATGAACTTACTTTTAAAACTTTCAACTATTTAAAAGTAAATGAAACTGAAATAAAAATTCCTGATGTTTTCAAACAAGATTTCACTTTGCCTTCAGACAGGAAAGAAGAAATAAAAGAATTTGAAAACATTAAATATGCAACATCTGAACAAGCTATTGAAATAAATAAGGAAATAGGAAATTTATATAAGATATTTAAAACAAAAGACAAGGAACAAAAAGATTTTGGAATTTTAAATTTAGAGACTGATGACACTCATACAGAGCTTTTAGATACTATTGATGTAGTTGCTGAAAAAAATTCTGAACTTAGATTAGTTTTAGATTACAGTTCAAAAGGACAAAAAGAAAAATTTAGAAATTCTATAATAAGAATCCTTGCAAAAGAAAATTCAAAAGTGGATTTGTTTTTAATCCAAGGGGATGACGACAAAACCATAGCCAGTGAATCAATTTTAGTTTATACAAAAGAAGATTCTCTTGTAAATGTTTGTCAATATGAACTGGGAAGTAAAAATTTATACACAAATCTAACAGGAGAGCTAATTGGAGATAGAAGTTCCTTAAATGTAAATTCAATTTACTTTGGATACAAAGATCACAATTTAGATCTTTTATACAATGTTTACCACAGGGGAAAAGAAACTAAGGCTGAGATTTTAGTAAATGGAGCTTTAAAAGATAATTCTTTGAAAGTATTTAAGTCAAATCTTGATTTTAAAGAAGGATCCTCTGCATCTGTGGGAAATGAAGAAGAATATGCAATTTTATTAAGTGATGATGTAACAAATATATCAGTTCCCTTGCTCTTATGCCATGAGGATAATGTTATAGGTAATCACGCTGCCTCAGCAGGAAAAATTGATTCTGAAATATTATTTTATATAATGTCCAGGGGAATATCTAAAATAGATGCTGAATCCCTTATAATAGAATCAAAATTTTCAGGTTCTATTGACCAAATAGAAGAAGAAAAATTAAAAGAAAAGATTTGGGACAGAGTTTATAAGGTAATTAAGTAGGTGGAATATGGAAAAAAATGAAATTTTAGAAATTAGAAAAGATTTTCCCTACCTCTCTATAAATGGAGGCTCAATTGTATATTTTGACAATGCAGCCACAACTCAAAAGCCAAGACAAGTGATTGAAAGATTAGAAAAATATTATTTTTACGAAAATGGAAATCCTCATAGGGGAGCTCACTATTTGGCAATGAAGGCAACGGAAGTTTATGAAGAAGCAAGAGCCTATATAGGAAAATTTTTAAATGCAAGATCTTCAAATGAAATTGTCTTTGTGAGAAATGCAACGGAAGGCTTAAATCTTCTAACTTATTCTTATGGAAATGAAGAACTTCATGAAGGAGATGAAATTCTTATTTCAATCCTTGAACACCATTCAAATGAAGTAACCTGGCAAGAAGTTGCAAAAAAAACAGGGGCAAAACTTGTATATTTAAAAGTTGATGAAAATATGCAAATAAGCAGTGAAGAATTTAAAAATAAAATTAATGAAAATACTAAAATATTTTCTATAACTGCAGCATCTAATGTGGTTGGCACAATGCCTGATATTGAAGGAATGATTTCCTATATTAGAAAAAATTATCCTAATACTAAAATAATTTTAGATTGTGCCCAATATATTCCACACAGAAAAATAGATGTTCAAAAAACTGATTGTGATTTTTTAGTTTTTTCAGGTCATAAATTGTGTTCTCCCATGGGAATAGGAGTTTTATACGGAAAAGAAGAACTTCTAAATAAGTTAAAACCCTTCCAATATGGGGGAGATATGATTGAGTATGTCTATGAAGATTATGCAAGTTATTTAAAAAGTCCCCAAAGATTTGAAGCCGGCACGCAAAATGTAGGAGGAGCAGTATCTTTACAAGGTGCTATTGAATATATGGAAAATATAGGTTTTGATAAAATTTTGGAACAGGAAACAATTCTTACAGATTATGCCTATGAAAAAATGATAAAAATCCCCTATATTGATGTCTACACAACTAATAATAAAAGGAGAAGTCCTGTTATAAGTTTTAACTTTAAAAATGCTCATCCTCATGATGTGGCATCTATAATTGATACAAGAGGAATAGCTATAAGAAGTGGACATCACTGCGCCCAACCTCTTCACAGGTCTCTTGGAATAAATTTTTCCTGCAGGGCAAGTTTTGCTTTTTATAATACAATAGAAGAAGTTGACAAATTTATAGAAAGCTTATCTTATGTAAAAGAGGTGATGGGAATTGAATCTTAATGAAATTTATACACAACTTATATTGGAACAATCGAGAAATCAAAGAAACAGAAGGGAACTTGAAAATTATACTCATAAAGAACTTGGACACAACCCCAGTTGTGGTGATGAGATAACCCTTATGCTTAGAATAAAAGATAAAACAATTGAAGATGCTTCTTATATAGGACAAGGTTGTGCCATAAGCCAAGCTTCAACCTCAATAATGATTGATGAAATAAAAAAAATAAAAGTTGAAAAAGCCCTTGAAATGTGTAAAAAATTTATAGCCATGGTAAAGGGACAAATAAAAGATGAAGACGAGCTGGAAGAATTAGGAGATGCAATTGCTTTTGAAAGTATTCAAAATCTTCCTGCAAGGGTAAAGTGCGCAGTTCTTCCATGGTACACCTTAATGAATATTATTGAAGAAGGAAAAACTCAAGGAAGTTTTAAATCTGAATGAGGTGATTTTTTGAAATTGTCCACCAAGGGAAGGTATGGTCTTATGGCAATGTACAGACTTATGGAAAATTATGGCAAGGGACCTGTTTCCATAAGAGATATAGCAAATTCTGAAAATTTATCCGAGGCATACCTTGAACAACTTTTTATTTTATTAAAAAAAGCAAAATTAATTGAATCAAAGAGAGGGGCAAATGGAGGATATATTCTTTCAAAAGCTCCAGATCAAATAAAAATCGGTCAAATTATAAATGCTCTTGAAGGAGATATGGAATTAAGCTGCTGCACAAAAGATACTAAATGTCCAAAGCAAGTGGAATGTCCTACAAAAGATATTTTAAATGAGGTCCAAATAAAAATTCAAAATGTATTGGATTCAATGACTTTAAAGGATATGATGTAAGTATGATTTATTTTGATAATGCGGCAACTACAAAAATACATCCTCAAGTCTTGGAAGAGATGTATGAAGCCTATAAAACAATAAGTGGCAACCCTTCAAGCGTATATTCTCTAGGGCAAGAAGCTAAAGGTGCCATTGAACATGCAAGACAAACAATAGCAAATATTATGGGAGTAAAACCTAAAGAAATCTATTTTACTTCCGGTGGAACTGAATCTGATAATTGGGCCATTAGAGGTTTATTAAAGGCCTCTAAAAAAAATCATTTAATAACCAGTACTATTGAACATCATGCTGTTTTGCACACGACAGAATATTTAAGAGAAAATGGTGCAAAAGTTGATTATGTAAAAGTTGACAAAGACGGCATCATAGATCTTGAGGAACTGGAAAGTCTTATTAGTGAAGATACAGGTTTAATAAGCATTATGACTGCAAACAATGAAATCGGAACAATAGAACCTATTGAAGAAATTTCAAAAATTGCAAAAGCTCACAATGTTTTATTTCACAGTGATGCGGTTCAAGGATTTTTTAATACTGATATTGATTTTAAAAAATTAGACGCAGCTTCAATGTCAGCTCATAAAATCAGAGGTCCTAAGGGTATTGGGATAATGTATTTAAGGGATGGCATAAAAATAGATAATTTAATCTTTGGAGGCTCACAAGAAAGAGGAAAAAGACCTGGTACAGAAAATGTGCAAGGAATTATAGGTCTTAGCAAGGCCTGCCAAATAAAAAGTCAAAATGACAATAGAGCCTATGTAAAAAGTTTAAGAGACTATTTAATAAAAAATTTGGAAGATTTAAAAATAAAAATTAACGGAAGTCTTGAAAAAAGATTGGTTGGCAATGTAAACTTTATATTAGAGGGAATTCATCAAAATATAACTTTAATGAAACTTGATTTAGCAGGTATATGTGCATCGGCAGGATCTGCTTGTACAGCAGGGTCCTTAAGTCCATCTCATGTTTTAAAAGCAATAGGCCTTAGCGATGAAGATGCAGCTTCTTCTATTAGGATTTCTTTAAACGAAGAAAACACCAAAGAAGAAATAGATGTTTTAATAAACCTACTAAAAAATGAGGTAAAGAATGAATAAAATTGAAACTGTTCAAAAATTTATTACGCCTAAATTTTTAAGCAATTCACTTACAATTCTTTTGGGAGTTTTAGTTTTTTTGTGCATTTATTATTTAATTAACATCGGTAATAAATACATTGAAAGAAACAAGAGAATAAGGATAGATATTCTCCTAATTTTAAAAATTGTTTTAGCCTTTATTATAGTAGGACTTGTTGTTTTAATTTTTAACAAATATCCAATTTTAAAAAATACGGCAGGAGCAATATTTATAGCGGCTATAATGGCCTTTATTATAAATCCCATAGTAAATAAGCTTGAAAAGAAGGGAATAAAAAGAGCATACGGAGTAATAATAGTGTATGTAATTTTTGCTCTTGTTATGGCAATTTTACTTGCAATTGTAATTCCTAAAACTGTAAGCGAAATTGGAAAATTAATTTCATCAACTCCTAAAATAATTGAAACTCTTTCCGACAAGGCAGATGAAATAACAAACAACTTGCAAAAGATGATGGAAGGAAAATTTGCAAACTTTGCAAACAAAAGTGATGTTAACATTGTTGAACAATTTGGAAAGAGATTTTTAGATATTATAAAGAATTATCAAGACAAACTTTTCAGCAGCATAGGCAACATTGCCAGCGGTATAAGCGGTATGCTTTCTGCTCTTGTAAGAATTTTCCTTGTTATGATATTTACATTTTATTTTACAGTTGACAAGGAAAAGGTTAAATCTTTTATAGTCAGAAATATACCTGAAAAATATAAAAGAGATGTAATGTATGTAGCCGTAAGAATAAATGATGCCCTTCTTGAATTTGTTAAGGGAAGGCTTTTAATGGCGATTTTTGTAGGTCTTATAACTATGATTGCACTTTTAATAGTAAGAGTGGACTTTGCAATAATTATAGGCTTTGTAACTTGCATAGCTGATATTATTCCATATATAGGACCTTTCTTAGGATTTTTGCCGGCAGTTTTATTTGCCTTTATGGATTCTCCAATGAAGGCACTTATTGTGGGAATTATATTTGTGCTGATACAATGGGCAGAAAATAATATAATTGCCCCCAAATTGTTGGGTGATAAAATTGGTTTAAATCCACTTCTAATATTAATAGCTATAATTATTGGAGGAGGAATGTTCGGCGTAATGGGAATGATTTTAGGAGTTCCACTTATTTCCGTAATAATTATTTTAATTGATTTTATAAAACTTAAATATTATGAAAGAAAAACCGGCATAAATTGACAAAGCCATTATTTAAATTTAAAATGTTAATAGTTAATTACTGTCCTCCTGTAATTGGGAGGACTTTTTAGAATAAAGGGGAATTTGTTAATGAAAAATTTAGGACTTCATGAAATAAGAAGGGAATATTTAAAATTTTTTGAATCAAAGGGACATTTAATTTTAAAGAGTTTTTCGCTTATACCGAAAAACGATAAATCCCTTCTTTTAATCGGTGCAGGCATGGCACCTATGAAAAAATATTTTACAGGAGAACTTACACCGCCAAGAAGAAGAGTTACAACATGTCAAAAATGTATTAGAACTGGTGATATTGAAAATGTAGGCCATACTGACAGACATGCTACATTTTTTGAAATGCTTGGGAATTTTTCTTTTGGAGATTATTTTAAACATGAAGCTATTAATTGGGCTTGGGAATTTTTAACTGAACATTTGGATATAAAACCGGAACAACTTTGGGCAACTGTATATTTAAATGATGATGAGGCCTTTAATATTTGGAAAAATGAAATAGGTCTTCCTGAAGATAGAATTGTAAGACTTGGAAAAGATGATAATTTCTGGGAACTTGAAGTTGGACCTTCAGGCCCCTGTAGTGAAATTTATGTAGACAGGGGAGAAAAATACGGTTGTGGTAAAGCTGATTGCAAACCGGGCTGTGATTGCGACAGATATATTGAAGTTTGGAACCTGGTATTTACACAATTTGATAAGGATGAAAAGGGAAATTATAATCCTCTTAAACATCCTAACATTGATACCGGAATGGGACTTGAAAGAATAGCAACAGTTCTCCAAGGAACAAATAACATTTTTGAAATTGATGCAATTCAAGATATCATAAAAGAAATTGAAAAAATTTCAGGATATAAATATGGAAGTGATAAGAACAAGGACATTTCCGTTAGAGTTATAACAGACCATATAAGAGCTATGACATTTATGATTTCCGATACCATAAGGCCCTCTAATGAAGGTAGAGGCTATGTATTAAGAAGACTTATAAGACGTGCTGCAAGACATGGAATTATTTTAGGTATAAAGAAATCTTTCTTGGCTGACCTGTGCGATCAAATTATAGATTCTTGGAGCGTAGAGTATGAAGAACTTAAAGAAAATAGAGAATCTATAAAAGAGGTAATAAGAAATGAAGAAGAAAAATTTCTTGAAACTCTTGATCAAGGCATGAACATTCTTGATACTTACGTTAAAAACATAGGTAAGGAAAAAACTCTATCAGGCCAAGATGCCTTTAAATTATATGACACTTATGGATTTCCTATTGATTTAACTAAAGAAATCTTAGCTGAAAGAGGCCTTAAGGTTGATGAAGAAGGCTTTGAAGAATTAATGGAAATGCAACGTCAAAGAGCAAGACAAGCAAGGGATATGGATAATATTGGCTGGACAAACAAAGAAGATGAACACCTATATGAAAATATAGAAAGTCAATTTGTAGGTTACGAAAGCGAAAAAACTCAAAGCCAAATTATAAAAATCATAAAAGACAATGAAGAAGTAGAAGAATTAAGCCAAGGCAAAGCTGTAATTTTACTTGATAAAACACCATTTTACGGGGAAAGTGGAGGACAAATCGGAGATACAGGTTTAATTAAGGGTAAAGATTTTATCTTTAAAGTTTTAGATACTAAAAAAACTTCAAAAGGAATCCACATTCAAATAGGTGAAGTTGAAAGTGGTATAGTAAAAAAAGGTCCTGTAGAAGCTCTGGTAGACTCACAAAGACGTAGAAACATAAGACGTAACCATTCGGTAACACATTTAGTTCATAGGGCTCTTAGAGAGGTTTTAGGAGACCATGTTCATCAAGCAGGTTCTCTTGTTACAGATTCTTATATGAGATTTGACTTCACTCACTTTGAAGCTATATCAGCACAAGATCTTAAGAAAGTTGAAGAAATTGTAAATCAAAAGATTTTCCAAGGCCTTGAAGTTGAAACTATAGTTACAAGTCCTGAAGAAGCATACAAGCTTGGAGCAGTAGGTCTTTTTGAAGAAAAATACGGAGATATAGTAAGAGTTGTAAAAATGGGAGATTTTTCAATGGAACTTTGCGGAGGAACCCATGTAAGAAACACTGCTGATATTTCCATGTTTAAGATTTTATCAGAAGGCGGAGTATCTTCAGGAGTAAGACGTATTGAATGTATAACAGGACCTAAAGTTTATGAATATTTAAATGAAAATTTGAAAACTGAAGAAGAAATTTGTAGTCTTTTAAAAACTAATAAGTCGGACATAATTTCAAAAATAAAAACAAACTCCAACGACTTAAAGGCTCTTAAAAAAGAACTTGAAGACTATAAATTACAAAGTGCAAAAAATAATGTTTCTGAAATTTTAAAGGCTTCTTATGAAATTGAAGGGGCAAAGGCTATAGTTTATAAATTTGAAGGAATTGATGTAAATACTTTGAGAAATATAGCTGACGAGGTAAAAGATAAACTTGGTCAATGTGTTCTTGTATTTTCAACTGTAAATGAAGGAAAATTAAACTTTATTGCAAGTGTAAGTAAGTCCCTTACAAATAAATATAATGCAGGAAATATTGTAAGAGAAGTTGCTAAGGTTACAGGAGGATCCGGAGGAGGAAGACCTGACATGGCAACTGCCGGAGGAAAAGATATTACGAAAGTTGATCAAGCGCTTGATAAAGCAAAAGAAATGATAAAATAAAAGAATCGGGTTTATCCCGATTTTTTTAATGCAAATGATAATTTTTAATAAAAAATGATAACAATGTGTTATAATTAATAAGGAGGGATTTTATGAGCGATATACATGAAACACAAGTTTTCAAAAAGCAAGATCTTGAAACGGAAAGAATACAAAATATTTTAAAAACTGTTTACAGTGCCTTGGAAGAAAAGGGTTATAATCCTATTGATCAAATAATAGGTTATATTTTATCAGGAGACCCTACTTATATTACAGGCTTTAACAATGCAAGGTCGATTATACAGGAAATTGAACGTGACGAATTATTGTCCGAATTATTAAAATCCTATTTAAGAAAAAAGATGTGAGAATTTCTCACATCTATTAAAATTCAGGAAATTATTATGGGAAGAATATTAGGACTTGATGTAGGAGATGTCTATATAGGAGTTGCCCTGTCTGATCCTTTCGGTATGATAGCCCAAAGTCTAACTACAATAAAAAGAATTTCAAAAGACCAAACATACGGGGAAATTAAAGAATTAATAGACAAATATGATGTAAAAAAAGTAGTGGCAGGCCTTCCTAAAAACATGAACAATACCCTTGGGCCTCAAAGCGAAAAAGTAATGAAATTTGCGGAAAAATTAAAAAATAAGTACAAAATAGAATTAATTTATGTGGACGAGAGAATGACAACACTTTCTGCTGAAAAAGTTTTAATAGAAGGGTCAGTAAGAAGAGAAAATAGAAAAAAATATATAGATAGGATTGCCGCAACTTATATATTACAAACTTACTTGGACACTCAAAGGAGAAACAATGGATAAACAGGTTTTTTTTGATGAAAAAGGACAAAAATTTGAATTTATAATCAGAGCAAAATTTGAAATAGATAATAAGGCTTATGTAGCTATGAGTCCTATTGAAGATGAGGAAAATCTTTATATTTTAAAAATTGCAAAAGATAAAGAGGGAAATGAGTATTTAAAAGGAATTGATGACGATGAATTAAATGAGGCTAAAGAAGCCTATGAAGAATTAATAGAAAAAGAGGAGGATATATGAAACTTGATAATGAATATGTAAAAAAAGTTTTAAAAGATAACGGATATAAGTTTACAAATCAAAGAGTAAAAATTTACAAGGTATTTGTAGACAATATGAATAAACACTTAACTACTGAGGAAGTTTTTAAAATTGTATCTAAAATTGACCCTGAAATCGGTATTGCAACTGTATATAGGACAGTTCTTTTATTTAACGAGTTGGGTCTTATAAGCCAAATTTCCTTTGGAGATAATATAACGAGATATGAAATAAAATTAAATAACAACGGCCACAATCACCACCATTTAATTTGCTTGGGATGTGGAAAGGTTCAGGAAGTAAAAATAGACTTACTTGACGATATAGAAAAAGAAGTTGAAAAAAATGAAGAATTTAAAATCATCGATCATCAATTAAAATTTACCGGCTACTGTAAAGATTGTTATAAAAAATTAGCCAAGGTGAAAAAATGAAAAACAATAACAAACTTAAACTTATTCCCCTTGGAGGTCTTCACGAAATAGGAAAGAACATGACCGTTCTTGAGTACAGAGACAATATAATTATTGTAGACTGCGGTATGACTTTTCCTGAAGATGAAATGCTTGGTATTGATGTAGTTATTCCTGATATAACTTATCTTATTAACAACAAGGAAAAAATAAAGGGACTTGTACTGACTCACGGTCATGAAGACCATATAGGTGCCATTCCTTATGCCCTTAAACAAGTGAATTTTCCAATTTACGGAACACCACTTACTATGGGACTTTTAGAAAACAAGTTAAAAGAACACAGACTTCCTAATGTAGATTTAAATGTAGTTCACCAAGGAGATACAATTAAGCTTGGTAAGTTTGAGATTGAATTTATAAGAGTAAATCACTCTATTCCAGATGCCTGTGCATTGGCGATAAAATCACCAATAGGAACGGTATTTTTTACAGGAGATTTTAAAGTAGATTTTACACCGATTTCTGGAGAACCTATAGATTTACAAAGACTTGGAGAAATAGGAAAGCGTGGGGTTCTTGCAATGGTAGGAGAATCTACAAATGTTTTGAGAAAGGGCTATTCTCTTTCAGAAAGCAATGTAGGAGAAACCTTTAACAGAATTTTTCAAGGGGCAACACCTCACAGAATAATTGTTGCAACATTTGCAAGCAATGTTCATAGAGTCCAACAAATAATTAATGCGGCAGAGCATTTTGGAAGAAAAGTTGTCCTTTCAGGTCGCAGTATGGAAACAATGATGGAAACTGCAAGAAGACTGGGCTATGTCCGTGTAAAAAAAGATACCATCATAGATATTAATTCTATGAAAAAATACAATGATGAAGAACTTGTTCTTATCACAACAGGTTCTCAAGGAGAGCCTATGAGTGCTCTTACAAGGATTGCTTTTGGAGAGCATAAAAAAATTCAGCTTACACCTAATGATATGATAATACTTTCAGCAACACCTATTCCAGGAAATGAAAACAGTGTTGCCAAGGTAATAAATAAATTACTTGAAAGTGGAGCACAGGTTGTATATGAAGCTCTAAGTGAAATTCACGTTTCGGGTCATGCTTGTCAAGAAGAATTAAAGATGATGTTATCATTAATAAAGCCTAAATATTTTATTCCGGCTCATGGAGAAGTAAGACACCTTTTAAAACACGCTACAATTGCAGAAAAAATGGGAATAAATGCCTCTAATATATTTATAATGGAAAATGGAAATTGCTTGGAATTTAATAATAAATCGGCAAGTATTATAGGTGATGTTCCATCGGGAAATATACTTGTAGACGGCTTAGGCATAGGCGATGTAGGAAATATTGTTTTAAGAGATAGAAAGCATCTTTCAGAAGATGGACTTATTGCAGTCGTTGTTACAATATCAAAACAAGAGGGAAAAGTTGTTTCAGGACCAGACATTATTTCAAGAGGATTTGTATATGTTAGAGAATCTGGAGATTTAATGGACGATGCAAGAGATGTCGTTAAGAGAACCTTAGATAGATGCACTAAAAAATCAATAAGTGATTGGTCAACTTTAAAGACAAGTATAAGAGAAGATTTAAGAAGTTATCTATACCATCAAACTAAGAGAAACCCAATGATTTTACCAATAATAATGGAAATATAATGAGCAATGTAACTTACGAATTTACAGAAGACTATATAAGAAGTCTGATTAAAGAAAAAGATGAACTTTTAATTGCAATGAGAGTTTATGCAGAAAAAAATCATGTTCCTATAATTGAAAAAGAATGTGAAGATTTCTATAAATTTTTGCTTAATATCCTTAAACCTGAAAAAATCTTGGAGCTTGGCACTGCTATAGGATATTCTGCCATAGTCTTTGCAAAAACAAGTGGAGCTTTTATTAAAAGTGTTGAAATTTCTGAGGATATGATAAAGCTCGCAGAAGAAAACATTAAAAATGCCAATTTGGAAAATAATATAAAAGTTATAAATAAAGATGCTCTGGAATTTTTGCTGGAAACAAAAGATTCTTATGACTTAATTTTTATTGATGCTGCAAAGGGTCAATATGAAAAATATTTTGATGAAGCTGTAAAACATTTAAATAGAGGCGGAACAATTATTTGTGACAATGTCTTATTTAGGGGAATGATTGCAAATCAAAATCTTGTAAAGAGAAGAAAAATAACAATTGTAAAAAGATTAAGAAAATTTTTAAATAGAATAAAAGATGATGGAAGCTACTCATCTACAATAGTTCCTATTGGAGATGGAGTATTGTTGGTTAGGAGGATTAGTGAATAAAATAGAATTACTTGCTCCTGCGGGAGATTTAAATAAACTGAAAACTGCAATAGATTATGGCGCCGATGCAGTTTATTTAGGCGGAGAAAGTTTTGGACTTAGAAAGGCTTCAAAAAATTTTTCCTTAGATCAAATAGAAGAAGGGGTTAAATATGCTCATGAAAGAAATAAAAATGTCCATGTAACTCTTAATATAGTACCCCACAACAAAGATATTTCAGGAATTGAAGAATATGCAAAAGCCTTACAAGATATAGGAGTTGATGCTGTAATTGTGTCAGATCCGGGTATGTTTATGAGAATTAAAAATGCTGCGGATAAATTAGATATACACATTTCAACACAAGGTTCAGTAACAAATTCATCTACAGTTCAATTTTGGCAACAAATGGGAGCCAAAAGAGTTGTCCTTGCAAGAGAACTATCCCTTGAAGAAATAAAGGAAATAATAAGGGAAACTCACGATATAGAAATAGAAACTTTTGCCCATGGAGCAATGTGTATGTCTTATTCAGGCAGATGCCTTTTATCAAATTATATGACAGGAAGAGATGCAAACATGGGAGATTGTGCTCAACCTTGCAGATATAAATATTATCTTGTAGAAGAAAAAAGACCGGGGGAATATTTTCCCATAGAAGAACATGAAGAAGGGTCTTTTATTATGAATTCTAAAGATCTTTGCATGATAGACCATATAGATGATTTAATTGAAGCCGGAATCAGATCTTTGAAAATTGAGGGAAGAGTAAAAAGTGAATATTACCTTGCCACAACTATAAGGTCTTATAGGATGGCTATTGATGAATATTATAAAGATCCTAAAAATTATAAATATGATCCCTATCTTATGGAAGAACTTAAAAAAGTTTCTCACAGAGATTGGACAAAGGGATTTTTTTATGGAAAAGTTAAAAGCGATTCACAAGTTTATACTGACAATTCCTATATTAGAGGCTACGATTTCATAGGAATTGTATTGGATTATGATGAAGAAAGTAAAATGGCAACAGTGGAAATGAGAAACAGAGTTTTTGATGGAGATACTGTTGAAATTTTTGGACCTGGCAAAAAACATTTTACTCAAAAAATTGAGGGTATGTTCGATAAGAATAATAAGCCAATTGACCTTGCAAATAAGGTTCAAATGATTTTTAAATTTAAAATAAAAGAGCCGGTCGCTTATAATTATATGATAAGAAGGAAGAATGAGGAATGAAAAAACCTGTAGTAATTGGAATAGCTGGAGGAAGCGGAAGCGGAAAATCAACTGTAACAAAAGAACTTATAAAATTAATTGACAAAGATTCAGTTACAGTTATTGAACAAGACTCCTATTATAAAGATCAATCAGATAAACCCTTCGAAGAAAGAATAAAGACAAACTACGATCACCCCTTTGCTTTTGACAATGATCTTTTAATTTCTCAACTTAAGGATTTAATAGATGGCAAAACAATTGAAAAACCAATTTATGATTTTGAAGTTCACAACAGAAAAAAAGAAAGGGAAAATGTAAGCCCATCAGATGTAATAATCCTTGAAGGAATTTTAATTTTAACAGAAGAAAAAATAAGAGAACTTCTTGATATAAAAGTATTTGTGGATACAGATAGTGATGTTAGGATTATAAGAAGAATTTTAAGGGACTTAAAAGAAAGAGGCAGGACTTTAGATTCTGTAATTTTACAGTATATGTCCAGTGTAAGACCTGCCCATTTGCAATTTGTAGAGCCTTCAAAAAGATATGCGGATATAATTATCCCAGAAGGAGGCTACAACAAAGTTGCCATTGATTTAATAAATACAAAAATTCAACAAGTTTTAAATTCTTAAGAAATAGAATTAATAAGTTCAATAATTTTATTAATTCCTTCTTCAAGAGAAGTTTTTGACATGTTACCGAAGCCGAGTATTAATCTCGGCTTTTTGTATTTTATAGGTCTGCTTAAAAAATTTGAAATTCCCTGAATAAAAATAGAATTATCTCTTAAATATTTTATAAGCTCCTCTTCACTAATAGAAGTATCAACCTCTAAAATAAAATGAAGGCCGGCTTTTTTATCAAAGACTTTAAATTTTTTTGGTTTTTAAAAGAGAAAGGGCAAACTTTCGCCTTTCATCGTATAATTTTCTCATTTTATTTAAATGTCTTTCAAAAAAGCCTCCGTCTATAAATTTAGAAAGAGAAATTTGAATAAGGTTCGGAACAGGGCAATTTAAAAAAGGTTTTAAATCTTCATATTTTTTTAAAAGGTCCTTTGGCAAAATCATATAGCTTACACGAAGAGTAGGTGAAATTGATTTTGAAAAATTGGAAATATAAATAACCCTATCAATTTTATCCAAACTTTTTAAAGCGGGGATAGGTCTTCCGTAATATTTAAACTCACTGTCATAGTCATCTTCAATAATGAAACCGGAAACTTTATTTGAAAAATTTAAAAGCTTTATTCTTCTGTCAATGGGAAGTATTGAGCCGACAGGAAATTGGTGAGATGGGGTAACCAAAAAAATATTTGAATTTTTTTGGAATTTTTGATGGATTTATTCCATAATCGTCTACATCGGTAAAATCATATTTAAAGCCATTAAGATCAAATAATTTTAAAAGATTTTTATAACCGGGATTTTCTAAAGTAAATTTTGAATTTTTAGGCAAAATATAAAAAAGAGCCTGAAATAAATATTCTATACCGGAACTTACAATTATACTCTGAGGATTAGTTTTAATGCCTCTTGCAGACAACAAATAATTTGCAATGGAATTTCTAAGTTCATAAAGACCTTTGGGATCTCTTGTATTTAAGAGATTTTCTAAAGATAGGGATTCATTAATTAATTTTTTAAAATTAGTGTTTGGAAAATTAAAAGTTGAATTTTTATTTAAATCAAAATCATACTTATAATTTAAAAATTTTTTGGAGATTAAATTTTTTTCTTCTTTTTTTATATTAATAAGGTTATCAATATCGGCAACAAAAAAGCCTACTCTTTCCTTTGAATAAATGTAGCCCTCATCCATTAAAGTTTCATAAGCGGAAGTAACTGTATTAACGGAAACTCCAAGATGATTTGACAAATTTCTCTTAGAAGGCAAGGGAGTACCGCTTTTTAAATTTCCAAAAATAATTTCATTTCTTATGTGATTGTAAAGTTGTAAAAATAAAGGTTCATCTTTATTAAAATTTAAAGTTATCATCTGGTACCTCGAAAATAAATAGTTTTGATACTTTTGATGATATCAAAAAACGCTTATAATGTCATTAAAATAATAAATGAGAGGTAAAATATGAATAAAAAATTTATTGAACTTACAAACTCCTTAAAGGGTGGAGTAATTATGGATGTAACAAGCCCTGAACAAGCAAAAATTGCAGAAGAAGCTGGAGCAGTTGCAGTTATGGCTCTCGAAAGAATTCCTGCCGACATTAGAGCTGTGGGAGGAGTATCAAGAATGAGTGATCCTAAGATGATTAAAGAAATTAAAAAAACAGTAAAAATTCCTGTAATGGCAAAATGCAGAATAGGACATTTTGTTGAAGCATCAATCCTTGAAGCTATAGGAATAGACTACATAGATGAATCTGAAGTCTTAACTCCGGCAGACAACGATAACCACATTGATAAGAAAAACTTTAAAACACCTTTTGTATGTGGCGCAAGAGATTTAGGAGAAGCTTTGAGAAGAATTGAAGAAGGGGCTTCTATGATCAGAACAAAAGGTGAAGCAGGAACAGGAGATGTTTCTCAAGCTGTAAATCATTTAAGAAAAATCATAGGTCAAATGTCTTTTGTAGCAAGTTTAAAAGAAGACGAATTATATAAAACAGCAAAAGAAATGCAAGTAAGTTATGAACTTTTAAAATATGTTCATGACAATAAAAAACTTCCAGTTGCAAACTTTAGTGCTGGCGGAGTGGCAACACCAGCAGACGCAGCTCTTATGAGAAGATTAGGAGCTGAAGGAGTATTTGTAGGATCAGGAATTTTTAAATCAAATAATCCAGAAAAAAGAGCTAAAGCAATTGTAAAGGCAGTTGAAAATTACATGGATGACAAAATAATTGCTGAAGTATCTGAAGATCTTGGAGAAGCAATGGTTGGCATAAATGAAGAAGAAATAAAAATAATAATGGCTAACAGATAGAATTTCATAATTTATCTAACTCCTATAAACCCATCGATTAAGTCGATGGGATTTTTTTATTTAAACAAAAATAAAATGCTTCACATAGAGCATAAAAAATATTTAAAAAAATTGGTTTTGATTTCTCGCACAGATATTTATGAAAAATATAGAGACCAATTTTATTGGTTCGGCGGCCTTAGCCAAATGAAATAAAATAAAAAATAATGCTTCACATATGGCATAAAAAATAAAAAACAAAAAATGTTTCAAATAAATCATAAAAAATTAAAAAATTTTTTTAAAATATTGAAAATAACTAAAATTACAGTAGATTTACCTGATGAGATGGTGTAAAATATAAGCAAATGGAGTAATATGGTTTAAAATGGAGTAAAAGGGAGAAAAAAATGCTTATAGGCCAATACAATCTCACCCTCGATGAAAGAGGAAGAATAACAATTCCATCTAAATTTCGTGATTCAATTTTAGGAGATTTTGTACTTACTAAAGGCTTAGATAATTGTGTCTTTTTATATCCTAAAAATGAATGGGAGAGAATAACCTCCAAACTTAAAGAACTACCACTTTCAAATAAAAATGCCAGAGCATTTCTTAGGAACTTTTACTCCGGAGCCGTTACTTCATCTATTGATAAACAGGGTAGAGTTTTGCTCCCTCAAAATCTTAGAGACCATGCTGAAATGGGAAAAGAACTTGTGATTATAGGTCTTGATACGAGGGCTGAAATATGGGCACAAGACAAGTGGGAAGAATTTAATTCTCAAGAAGGATTAAGTTACGAAGAACAAGCCCAAACTTTAGATCAGTTAGGTATATAAATGAAATTTGAACACACTCCGGTTTTATTTGATGAAACCATAAATTTATTAAATATAAGAAAAAATAAAATATATGTAGACGGAACTTTAGGCGGAGCGGGACATTCATCGGAAATACTTAGAAGACTTGAAGGAACAGGTCTATTAATAGGCATTGATCAGGATAAGATAGCTTTAGAAGCGTCAGAGAAGAGATTATCTAAAATTAATCAAAACTATAAATTGTTTCACAACAATTATGGAAATTTTGAAGAAGTTTTAAATTCATTAGATATAGATAAGGTTGACGGAATTTTACTTGATCTTGGAGTAAGCTCATATCAATTTGACCAGGGAGACAGAGGTTTTTCTTATAAATATGACGGGCCTCTTGATATGAGAATGGACGATTCCATGGAAATAAGTGCTAAAGATATTGTCAATGACTATTCTAAGGAAGATTTAATCAGAATTTTCAGGCAATATGGTGAAGAAAAGTGGTCTCAAAGAATTGCGGAATTTATTGTAGAAAAAAGAAATGAGAAAAAAATTGAAACTACTTTCGAGCTGGTTGATATTATAAAAGCTGCAATTCCTATGAAATTCAGAGCAAAAGGTCCCCATCCTGCAAAAAGAGTTTTCCAAGCTTTAAGAATAGAAACTAACAATGAGATAGGTGTGTTGAGAAAAAGCCTTGGAAAAATGATAGAGAGACTTAATGTGGGTGGGAGAATATGTGTAATATCTTTTCATTCTCTTGAAGACAGGATAGTTAAAGAAACTTTTAAATATTACTACCTTGATTGTATTTGTCCACCGGAAATGCCCTACTGCAATTGCGATAAAAAAAGGGAAATAGAAATTATTACAAGAAAACCTATAGTAGCTTCAAAAGAAGAGCTTGAAGAAAATAACAGAGCGCACTCAGCAAAATTAAGATGTGCGGAAAAAATTGGAGATAGCCATGAAGGGTAAGTTAAAAAGGCAAAAAAGCCTTATAAGAAAAAGAAAAATTAAAATGTCTAACATGCCACTTGTACTTACTTGTATACTTGTTATAATATTATCTATAGTTGTAACAGCTCTTCAAGCACAAATTTCAAATTTAGATAGAGCATTGATAAAACAAGAAAGCGAAATAAAAGATCTTGAAAATACAAAATTGTCTCTTGAAGGAGAAATAAAAGGAATTATAAGTTCTCAAGAAATTCAAGATGCAGCAATGTATAAACTTGGAATGGTTCATCCGGATGAAAAACAAATTGTTTACATAGATGTCAAGGAAGATAAAAAACAAAAAGATGTTAACAACAACGTATTTTTAAGTCCCATAGTTTCAGTTATTAAATCATTTACTAAAAATTAACTGGGGAGGCAGTTTTGAAATTAAACAACCGTAAAGATAAAACCGGGGAAAAAGTAAAAAAACAATTGTGAGTTCTAACAAGAGGATTTTTTTTACATTAACAGTCCTGGTTTTTTTATTTATTTTAATTGCCGTAAGGCTATTATATATACAAGCTTTTGAATCTGAAGAACTTACAAAAGCAGCTTTAAGACAACTTACAAAACAAGAAAGTATTCAATCCAATAGAGGATTAATTTATGACAGAAATAAAAAGGTTATGGCATTAAATGTTTCTAAATCTACTATTTATTACGATTCAAGCCTAATAATTCCTCGTGGGGGAAAAAACAAGGGCAAGAGAGAATCTGATCAGCAATATGAAGACAGAATGGCAAAATTTAACATTGACAGGAAAAAAACCTTAGAAGAAGATGCAACAAGTCTTGCTAATATTTTAAATTTAAATAGGGAAGATTTACTTTTGCAAATAAGTCAAGATAAAATGGTGAGAATTGCCAGAGATGTTGATAGAAAAGTTGCCTTAAAAATAAGAGAATTAAATAATCCCAGAATAAGTAATGAAGACTATATAAAAAGATTTTATCCTTTCGGAAAATCAGCAGCCCATGTCTTAGGATTTTTAAATAATGAAAACTTCGGAATTTATGGTCTTGAATCTTATTATGATGATGAATTGTCAGGAATCGCGGGAAAATCAATAAAAATAAAAAGTGAACAGCAGCAACAAATACCAATGACAAAAGAAGAAAACTATGCCCCAAAAAACGGTTTTAATTTAGTATCTTCAATAGATGTAAACATTCAAAATTTTGCTGATGAAGCTGCTCAAAAAGCCTATAATTTATATGAACCAGATAAGGTTTCAATTATAGTTCAGGATACAAAAACTGCACAAATTCTTGCCATGGTAAATTTAGATGAATATGATCCAAATGAGCCGAGAAATCCTATAAATAAAAAACAAGAAGAGGAATGGAAAGGACTAAAAGATAGTGATAAAGTTGATCTTTGGGCAGAAAACTGGAAAAATTTTTCAGTTGAATCTCAATATGAACCAGGATCAACATTTAAACTTATAACTGCTGCTGCTGCCATTGAAGAAGCGACTACAAATCCAAGTAGAGTTTATACCTGCCCAGGAGTTTTAACTGACATGAAGGGAGTTAAAATTTCATGTACTTCAAAAAACAGGGGACCCAGAACTTTTTTAGAGGCAATGGAAGAATCTTGCAACATAACCCTTGTAAAAGTAGGAAGAGAATTGGGGCCTGAAAGATTTTTAAAATATATAAGAGCTTTCGGATTTGGAGATAAGACGGGAATTGATCTTAAAGGAGAAGTAAATGGTACAATACCTAAAGATCCTAAACATATATCAAAAGTAAGTATTTCTACAATGAGCTATGGCCATGGTATAGCTGTTACTCCAATCCAATTAATCAATGCTGTTTCCGCCATAGGAAACGGGGGATTTTTAAATGAACCCAGGATTATAAAAGAAGTTGTAGATAATGATGGAAATATAATTGAAAAATTTAAAACCAATACTTTAAGAAGGGTTATTTCTCAAGAAACTTCAAAAACTCTTAAAGACATAATGGCAAAAGTTGTTGAAGAAGGAACAGGTAAGAAGGCGCAAGTTCCAGGATATAAAATAGGGGGAAAAACAGGGACAGCCTATATAGCATCTGCTAATGGTTATGAAGATGAATATAACTCCTCTTTTATAGGACTTGCACCGGCAATGGATCCTCAAATAACAGTTTTAGTAGTAATAAATAGACCGAAGGGAGATTTTTATGGAGCAACTGTAGCTGCTCCCATTGCCCAAGAAGTTATGGCTAAATCTCTTGAGTATTTAAAAGTACCTAAAACTGAAAAAGTTGATGAAAATGCCTTAAAAGAAGATATTGAAGTTCCTGATGTAACAAATAGACTTGTAATTGATGCGGGAAAAATTTTGGTCGATGCAGGACTTAGATTTAATACTCCAAATAAAAACACAAAGGACTCATCTGTTGTAATTTCACAAAACCCAAAAGCGGGAAGTATTGTAAAAAACGGAACAATTATTGATGTTGAGTTAAATGATCCTGACGAAGAAAAAATAATGCCTCTTATGACAGGAATGAAAGACCAGCAAGCAGAATCTATTTTAAAAGCTCTTAACATAGAGTATAATATTGTAGGCAACGGTTCTATAGTATCTCAAAAACCTCTTCCTGGTACGAGACTGACTGAAGAATCAAAAATTCTATTAAAATGTGACAATTTAACTAATTATGATGAAAATAAATCTGAAGATGAAAATTCTTTTGAAGAAAAAAACAGTCACAAAGAAAATGGAAAAAACAATAATGAAAATAATAATAAAAAAAATAGATGAAAGAGAGATAAATAATGTTTAGATATATAGCTTCTTTTATGGCAGGCTTGGTTTTTTCTTTAATTTTAGGGCCGATAATAATACCTCTTTTACACAGGCTTAATGCAGGGCAAAGTATTAGAGAAGAAGGTCCTTTAAGCCATTTAGTTAAGGGTGGAACTCCTACAATAGGAGGACTTATATTTTTAATTTCCTTACTTGGATCTACGATTATTACTTTTAATTTTAACTTAGATTCTATGGTTATATTAATATCAACTTTTATATTTGGATCAGTAGGTTTTATTGATGACTATATTAAAGTTGTAAAAAAAAGAAATTTAGGGCTTACGGCGCTTCAAAAACTTTTGCTTCAAATTTTTGGTGCTGTAATACTTCTTATTTTTCAATATAATTCAAAAGATTTATCAACCAATGTCTATTTGCCTCTAGTAAAAAATATGGTTAATTTCGGGATATTTTATATTCCCTTTATAATTTTTGTAATTGTGGGAACGGTAAATTCTGTAAATTTAACTGACGGATTAGATGGACTGGCAAGCGGAGTTACAATTATATGTCTTTTATTTTTTTCAATCTGCGCTTATAAATTTCAAAGACCAGGTATATTAATTTTATGTCTTTCAATGGTTGGAGCTCTAATAGGGTATTTAAAATTCAACAAATACCCTGCAAAAGTTTTTATGGGGGATACAGGGTCTCTTGCCCTTGGAGGAATTGTAAGTGCAGTTGCAGTTATGCTTAATTTGCCTCTTATACTTCCAATTGCAGGGGGGATTTATTTTATAGAAACATTATCTGTTATACTACAAGTTTTGTCTTTTAAGTTAAGAGGAAAAAGAATATTTTTAATGAGCCCCTTGCATCATCATTTTGAGCAACTTGGCTGGAAAGAAACAAAAGTTGTTAAATTATTTTGTTTAGTAGAGCTTATTTTATGTATAATAGCTTATTTTATGATTTTTTAAGGATATATTATGAAAAACATTTTATTAATAGGAACGGGAATAACCGGCAAATCTTTATACGATTATTATAAAGATAAGGATGTAAACTTATACATCTATGATGACAAAGATTTTTCAGGATTTGAAAAAGCAAAAAAATTTGATGGGAATTTTAATAATATAGATTTTCTTGTTAAAAGTCCGGGCATAAAACCTAATCACAGATTAATAGAAGAAGCGGAAAAATTAGGAATAAAAGTTTATTCTGACTTGGAACTTGCTTTTTCTTTACTTAAAACAAAAAATACAGTTGCAGTTACAGGCACAAATGGAAAAACTACAGTTACAATGCTTATAGGTAAGATTTTGGAAAATATGGGAAAGACTTACCTTGTTGGAAATATAGGCAATGGAATCTTTGATTGCTTAGATGAAATTTCAGAAAAAGATTATTTAGTAGTTGAGTGCAGTTCTTTTCAGTTAGCCTTTACAAATAAATTTCATCCCCATGTTGGAGTAATTACAAACATTACAAGTGATCATTTAGATTGGCATGGTAGCCTTTATAATTATCAGGAAGCGAAAAAAAATATTTATAAAAATATGACAAATGAGGACTACCTTATAATTAATTTTGATGATCCATTTTTAAAAACAATGGAAGGGCCAAAGACAAATCTTTTAGCCTATGCCATGGAATACCCACACTTAAATGGAGCCTTTATAAAAGATAATGCTTTTTATACTCTTATTGAAGGAAAACTTGAAAAAATTATGGATACGGATAAAGTTTTACTAAAAGGGGACCACAACAAGGGAAATATCCTTGGAGCAATCCTTGCAGCTAAAGTTTATGGAGTAAAAAATGAAATCATTGAGAAAACTTTAATGGAATTTAAAGGAGCTCCTCATAGAATTGAATTTGTAAGAAAAATAAATGGAGTGGAATATTATAATGACTCAAAGGGTACCAACCCTGATTCTACAGATGTTGCTTTAAAGGCTTTTAAAAATATAATTTTAATTGCTGGAGGCTATGATAAAAAATCAGATTTTTATGAAATGCTGAAAAACAATAAAGATGCAATTAAAAAAATGATTTTATTAGGAGCAACAAAAGATAAATTAAAGAATGAAGGGGAAAAATTAAACATTCCATATCATGTTGTTGATGATTTGGAAGAAGCTGTAAATTTTGCTTATAAAACTGCAAAAAAAGATGATGTTGTGTTATTGTCTCCTGCTTGTGCTTCTTGGGATATGTTTAAAAATTATGAAGAAAGAGGAGACAAATTTAAAGAATTAGTTAGGAATTTATAATGATAAAAAAAACACTTAAAGATGTTGATATGACCTTATTTTTTGTTATTTGCGTAATGCTTTTAATAAGTATTATTTGCATAACAAGCGCATCATATCCTCAAGCGGTAAAATATCATAAAAATGATGCTTTTTTTTATACAAAAAGACATATTTTGAGCATGATTATAGGACTTATCATAATGCTTTTTGCCATTAATTTGCCAAGAACTTTTATTAAAAAGTGGGCACTGGCAGGATTTGTTGCATCAATATTTTTAGGACTTTTATTGTTTACACCAATTGGAGTTAATGAACATGGGCAAGTAAGATCCATTTTAATTCCTATTATAAATAGAAAAATCCAACCTTCAGATTTAATAAAAATTTCATCTATAATATTTTTTGCCGAATATCTTGAAAAAAATAGGCGGAATTTAGATAAAAATGAAGTCTTTATTACTATTTTGGTAATTTTTGCCTTTTCAGCAGGAATTATATTTTTTAAAGACTTATCTACAGCCATAGTAATAGGACTTTCGCTGTTTATTATGTATATAATTGCAGGTATAAGACCCCATCAACTTGTAATTATTTTAGCCATAGGTCTTGTAGCAGTTTTTATTTTTATAAAAATTTTCAGCTATCGTATTGATAGGCTTGTAGGTTTTACCGGTAGTGAAATGAATAAATTTACTTACCACCAATTTCAAAGTTTATATGCCATTGCAATGGGAGGCTTTGCAGGAGTTGGTTTATTTCATTCCAGACAAAGGTACAATGTTTTTGCAGCTCATTCAGATTTCATCTTTTCAATTATATGTGAAGAGTTCGGTCTTTTAGGAGCCATGATAATTTTAGTTTTATTTGTGATATTTATTATTAGAGGTTATACTATAGCTAATAAAGCGTCAAATTACTTTGATAAATTTATGGCTGCCGGAATTACCAGTTATATAGGTTTACAAGCTATATTTAATATTGGAGTAACTTGTAAATTATTTCCTGTAACAGGAATTACTTTACCCTTTATTTCTTATGGTGGAACTTCAATTATTGTTACATTATTTGCTGCAGGATTAGTTCTTGGAATATCAAAAAGAGGAAACAGATGAAATATATATTATCAGGCGGAGGCACAGGAGGTCATATTTATCCGGCCCTTGCTATAGCAAATGAAATTAAGAATAGAGATAAAAATGCGGACATACTTTATATAGGCACAAAAAATGGCCTTGAAGCTGAAATAGTTCCCAAGGCCGGTTTTAATTTTAAAGCCATTGATGTAAAAGGTCTCCCAAGGAAAAAGGTAAATGTTGAAACTGTAAAAACTTTACTTGCTTTATATAAGGGCTTGAGGCAATGTGAAAAAATAATATCAGAATTTAAACCGGATATAGTAATAGGCACAGGGGGTTATGTTTGTGCTCCAATTGTTTTAAAAGCACAACAAAAGCATATACCAACAGTTATTCAGGAACAAAATGCCTATCCGGGTAAAACAAATAAATATCTTGCAAAAAGAGCCTCTTTGATTGCTCTAAACTTTAAAGAAGCAAAAAAATATTTTAATGAAAAAAATGTTATTTTTACAGGGAATCCTATTAGAAGTAATTTTGAACATATTTCTAAAGAAGAAGCTTTAAAAAAGTTGTCTTATGAAGGTAATATAAAAACAGTTTTATCTTTTGGAGGATCAGGAGGTCAGGAATCTACAAATGAAGCAGTTATTGAAATCATAAAAAGCAAAAAAAATTTAGATTTCAGATTTATTCATATAACAGGAAAAGTCCACTATGAGAGTTTTATGAATGCAATAAAAGATATTGAATTACCAAAAAATATAATTATAAAAGATTATTCCTTTGAGATACCGGACTTACTTATGATAAGCGATCTTGTAGTGGCAAGTTCAAGTGCCATGACTCTTGCTGAAATTTCAGCGGTGGGTCTTCCCAGCATTTTGATTCCAAAAGCATACACTGCAGGAAATCATCAAGTTTTTAATGCAAAAAGCTATGCTGAAAAAGGTGCGAGTCAAATTATTTATGAAGACAAATTAAATGGTGAATTGTTATTTGAAAAGATCACCGCTCTTTTAAAAGATGATGATAAATTAAAAGAAATGAGTAAAAATGCTAAAAGCTTAGGTAATATAAGTGCTGTAAAGGAATTAGTGGATAATATTTTAAAAGTAGTTGATTAGATGCAACAAAGAACGAATAAAAAAATAAAAAGACGAAAAGCTAAGAGAAAATTAAAAAAAATAATGTTTTTATTAGTATTTATAATACTGGGTATTTTTCTTGTTTTGAAAGCTGGTCTTTTTAGAATAAAATCCATAGATATAAGAGGAAACAGCCAAGTTAAATCTGAAGAGATACTTAAAGCTGCTGGGCTTAGTCAAGGTCAAAATTATAATTTTACTGAAAAAAATAAAATTATTTTAAACTTAAAAAAACTTTCCTTTGTAAAAGATGCAAATATTAAATTTTCTTTAAGGGGAAATCTTAAAATTTTCATTACAGAAAGGCACCCTATAGGAGAAGTAAAGGGTTTAACCAGCTATATTATTGACGATGAATTTAGAATTTTAAAAACTTCAGATAATTTTAATGACAAACTAATTGATATAGAAGGTATAGATACAAACAAGTATGAAATAGGTGCCTTCATATTTAGAAATGACAAAAATTTAAGAAGTGTTTCTTTAAAACTTTTAAATAGTAAATATAAAGATGAAATCAAGAAAATAAGCTATGATAAAGAAAATTTAAGTTTTACTTTAAAAAATGATATTGAAATCATATTTGGTGGAGATAAAAAATATGATTATAAGATGAAACTTCTTGACAAAGTTTTTAAAGATGTAGAAGAAACTGGCAAAAATATTGTTTCTATTGACCTTGTTTCAGGAGACGACGTAATAGTTGTTTTACAAGATGACACAAATTATGAAAATAATTGAGATAATTATATAGAAAATGACTAAATATAGCATTTTTATTGACTAATTAGAAATTTACTAATAAAATAAAGATAGATTATTATACTTAAAATAAAGAGGAGGAAGTTTATGTTAGATTTTGATATGGATCATGATGATTTCGCCAAAATTAAAATTGTGGGCGTAGGCGGCGGTGGAAATAATGCAGTTAACAGAATGATAAATGCCGGCGTTAAGGGAGTTGAATATTTTGCATTAAATACAGATAGGCAAGCTCTTAAAAATACATTAGCTGAAAATAAAATCCAAATAGGCGAAAAAGTTACAAAGGGTCTTGGAGCAGGAGCTAATCCTGACGTTGGCGAACAAGCAGCGGAAGAATCTAAAGACGAAATCAGAGACGCTCTTGAAGGAGCAGATATGGTGTTTATTACTGCAGGAATGGGAGGCGGAACCGGAACGGGTGCTGCACCGATTGTTGCTGAAGTTGCCCAAGAACTTGGACTATTAACTGTAGGTGTTGTTACAAAACCATTTACTTTTGAAGGATTGAAGAGATCTAAATCAGCAGAACGTGGAATAAATGCATTAAAGGATAAAGTTGATACTCTTGTTATAATTCCTAACGACAGACTTCTTTCTATTTCTGATAAAAAGACAAGTTTTTCTAAAGCTTTTGAAATGGCTGATGAAATATTAAAACAAGGTATACAAGGAATATCCGATTTAATTTCTATACCAAATCTAATTAATCTTGACTTTGCCGATGTTAAGACAATTATGGAGAAAAAAGGCATAGCTCATATGGGTATAGGTATTGCAAATGGAGATGATAGAGCTACAGAAGCAGCAAAACTTGCAATTAATTCACCTCTTCTTGAAACATCAATTGAAGGAGCAAAATCAGTTTTAATTAATATAACAGCAGGAAATGATCTTGGTATTTTTGAAGTTAATGAAGCTGCAGATTTAATTAGAAATTACGTTTCCGATGATGCAAATATTATATTTGGCGCAGGAATAGATGATACATTAAAAGATAGTGTAAAAATTACAGTTATAGCAACAGAATTTGATGAAGAAGAAAATGAAGGTAAAGCAAGACCGACAATTGATAAAATAGGAAATACTGAAATTAATAGGGACAATGGAGAACTGAATATTCCTGATTTTTTGAGAAAAAGAAAATGATTGTTGATTTTTTTAAGGGTGTCATATGATACCCTTTTTTTTATATAAAGGAGATTAAAAAATGAAATGTCCATATTGTGGATATGAAGATTCAAAGGTAACTGACACAAGGCCCACAGATGAGGGAGCTATTATTAGAAGAAGAAGAGAGTGCCCAAAATGTAAATCAAGATGGACAACCTATGAAAGAATGGAAGAAACTCCCATTATAGTAATAAAAAAAGACGGAAATAGACAAAGTTTCGACAGAAGTAAAATTGAAAAGGGAATTATTAAATCTTGTGAAAAAAGACCTGTTCAAATTGATGAAATAGATAGGGCAGTAGACAATATAGAAAAGAGAATTAGAAACTCCATGAAAAGAGAAATTAGCTCCCATGAAATAGGAGAGCTTGTAATGGATGAATTAAAAGATCTTGATGAAGTAAGTTATGTGAGATTTGCTTCGGTCTATAGACAATTTAAAGATACGGAAAGTTTTTTAAATGAACTTGTAAAAATTTTGGAGAAGAAAAAAGAATGAATTTTTTTTGAAATGAATCTTGAAAAACAAGTTAATAAAAGCGCCCCTCTTGCAGATAGATTAAGACCAAAAACAATTGAAGAATTTGTGGGTCAAGATGAAATAATAGGTCCAGGAAAATATATAAACAGACTTTTAAAAGCAAATAAAATTTTTTCCATTATTTTTTATGGTCCACCAGGAGTTGGAAAAACAACTCTTGCGGAGATAATAGCAAATACACTTAATATAAATTTTATAAGACTTTCAGCAGTCACCTCAAATTTAAAAGAATTAAGAGAAGCTCTGAAAGAAGCTGAAGATAATTTAAAATTTAACTCAAAAAAAACAATACTCTTCATAGATGAAATTCATAGATTTAATAAAACCCAACAAGATGGACTTTTACCTTTTGTAGAAAAAGGAATAGTTACCTTAATAGGGGCCACAACGGAAAATCCATATTTTGAAGTAAATGGAGCCCTCTTATCAAGAATGCAGGTTATAAATTTAAAGCCTTTAAAAGAAAAAGATTTGCTCATATTATTAAGCAGGGCCCTTGAAAGCGAAGATGGATTTAAAAATTTAAAAATAGAAATAAGTGAAGGGGCAAAAAGCTTTTTAATTAATAATGCAAATGGAGATGGAAGAGCTCTTTTAAATGCCCTGGAAATAGTTGTTCTCTCTACAGATTCAGATGAAAAAGGACTTATAAAAATAGATACGGAAGATGTGGAAAATTCCATTTTAAAGAAAAACGTAAAATATGATAAAAATGGAAATAACCATTACGATACAATCTCTGCATTTATAAAATCCATAAGAGGAAGTGATCCTGATGCAGGGCTATTTTACCTTGCAAAAATGCTTGATTCTGGAGAAGATCCTAAATTTATTGCAAGAAGATTAATTATTTCCGCATCGGAAGATATAGGAAATGCCGACCCTAATGCATTAAAAGTAGCAGTAAGTGCCTTTGAAGGTCTAAATATTGTAGGAATGCCTGAAGGAAGAATAATACTTGCTCAGTGCGTAACATATCTATCAAGTGCAAAAAAAAAGCAATGCATCATATATGGGCATAGGCATGGCATTAGAAGATATAAAAAGAGGAAAAAACTTTGAAATACCCATGTATTTAAGAGATCCTCACAATCCCTCATTTAATAAAAATTCAAAGTATTTATATCCTCACGACTATCCAAATTCATATGTAAAGCAACAATATTTGCCCGATGAATTTAAAGAGAAAAAATATTATCAACCTAAAGATTCGGGTTATGAAAAAATTATAAAAGAAAACCTCAAAAATATAGATAAATAGACCTTTTATGCTATAATAAAATAATGATTAAGGAGGAAATTATGGTTTTAGATATTAAAGAAGTTCTTACAAACAAGGAATTAATTGATAAAGAAGTGGAAATTGAAGGTTGGATAAAAACATCAAGAGCATCAAAAAACTTTGGATTCATTGAATTAAATGATGGCTCATGTTTTAAATCAATTCAAGTTGTTTATGACAATGAACTTGAAAATTTTGAACAAGTTCAAAAATTTCAATTACCAAGTTCTTTAAAGGTAAAGGGAATAGTTGTAGAAAGTCCGGGAGCAAAACAAAATATTGAAATTCACGGAAAAAGCATTGAACTTATGGGAGTTTCAAATAATGATTATCCCCTTCAAAAGAAAAGACACACAATGGAATATTTAAGGACAAAAGCTCATTTAAGACCAAGGACAAACACCTTTAATGCAGTTTTTAGAGTCAGAAGTTTAATAGCTTTTGCAATTCATAAATTTTTCCAAGAAAATGGTTTTATATACGTTCACACTCCAGTTATTACAGGCTCTGATGCTGAAGGAGCAGGAGAAATGTTTCAGGTTACAACTTTAGATTTAAATGAAGTTCCAAAAGAAAATGGAAAAATAGATTATTCCAAAGACTTTTTCGGCAAAGAAACAAATCTTACAGTTTCTGGTCAACTTGAAGCAGAAGCCTTTGCCCATGCTTTTAAAAATGTATATACATTCGGACCTACATTTAGAGCAGAAAATTCAAACACTACAAGACATGCTGCAGAATTTTGGATGATAGAACCGGAAATGGCTTTTGCAGATTTAAATGACAATATGGAAAACGCTGAATCTATGCTTAAATATGTTATAAATTATGTTCTTGAGAATGCACCAGATGAAATGAATTTCTTTAACAGTTTTGTAGACAAAAATCTTTTAGAAAGACTTCAAAATATTGTTTCAAACGACTTTGGAAGAGTAACTTATACTGAAGCAATTGAACTACTTGAAAAATCAAAAGAAGAATTTAAATATCCTGTAAAATGGGGAATAGACCTTCAAACGGAACATGAAAGATATTTAACTGAAAAGATTTTTAAAAAGCCTATATTTGTAACAAACTATCCAAAGGAAATTAAAGCCTTTTATATGACTTTAAATGAAGACGGCAAAACTGTTGCAGCTTGCGACCTTTTAGTTCCTGGAATTGGAGAAATAATAGGTGGTTCTCAAAGAGAGCACAGACTTGATGTTTTAAAACAAAGAATTCTTGATAACGGTATGGATTTGGAAACTTATGAATGGTATTTGGATTTAAGAAGATACGGTTCAGTAATAACTTCAGGTTACGGTCTTGGATTTGAAAGAGCAGTTATGTATATAACAGGAATGGGAAATATAAGAGATGTCATTCCATTTCCAAGAACAGTAGGATCTGCAGAATTTTAAGGAGAAAAAATGAGAGAATATAATCCTTCAAAAATAGAAAAAAAATGGCAAAAATTTTGGGAAGAAAATAAAACTTTTAAAGCCCAAGATGATAGTTCAAAGAAAAAATTTTATGCTTTAGTAGAATTTCCTTATCCATCAGGACAAGGACTTCACGTTGGACACCCAAGACCTTATACAGCTCTTGATATAGTTGCAAGAAAAAGAAGACTTGAAGGTCAAAATGTTCTTTTTCCAATGGGCTGGGATGCCTTCGGTCTGCCAACGGAAAACTATGCAATAAAGCATAAAATTCATCCTGAAATTGTAACAAAAGAAAATGTAAAAAGGTTTAAAGAGCAATTACAATCAATAGGATTTTCCTTTGATTGGGATAGAGAGATAAACACAACGGATCCTGAATACTATAAATGGACTCAGTGGATATTTTTAAAATTATTGGAAAATGGTCTTGCTTATAAATCTGAAATGCCTATTAATTGGTGCCCTTCATGTAAGGTCGGTCTTGCAAATGAAGAAGTTGTAGGGGGCAAATGCGAAAGATGTGGAACAGAAGTTGTTCAAAAGGTAAAAAGCCAATGGATGCTTAAAATCACAGACTATGCTGAAAAACTAATTCAAGGATTAGATGAAGTTGATTTTATAGATAGAGTAAAATTACAACAAAAAAATTGGATTGGGAAAAGTATAGGAGCACAAGTATTTTTCAATTTAAAAAATTCGGATGAAAAAATAGAAATATTTACAACAAGACCAGACACAATTTTCGGTGCAACTTACATGGTTCTTTCACCGGAACATCCAATTGTAAAAAATCATAAAGAGCAGATCGAAAATTATGAAGAAGTAGAAAAATATGTAAATGAAGTATCCAAAAAAAGCGACTTTGAAAGAAGCGAGTTAAATACTAATAAAACGGGAGTGGAACTAAAAGGACTAAAAGCTATTAATCCTTTAACCAATGAAGAAATACCTATATGGATTTCAGATTATGTCCTTATGTCCTACGGAACAGGAGCAATTATGGCAGTTCCTGGTCATGACACAAGAGATCATGAGTTTGCAAAAAAATTTGGTTTAAAAATAGTTAAAGTAATAGATGGTCCTGATGTTGATGAAAAGCCAAACATTGAAACATCTGAAGGAAAACTTGTAAATTCAGGATTTTTAAATGGTTTAAGTGTAAAAGAAGCAATGGAAAAAATAATTGCTTGGCTTGAAGAAAATAATATTGGAGCAAAAAAGACTAATTATAAATTAAGAGATTGGGTATTTTCAAGACAAAGGTATTGGGGAGAACCAATTCCTGTAGTTTACTGTGAAAAACACGGCTGGGTAGGAATTGATGAAAATGAACTTCCTTTAAAATTACCTAAAGTTGAAGATTATGAGCCATCTCACGATGGAGAATCACCCTTATCAAAAATGACTGATTGGGTAAATACAACTTGTCCAATTTGTGGCGGACCAGCAAAAAGAGAAACAGATACAATGCCTAACTGGGCAGGAAGCTCATGGTATTATCTTCGTTATATAGATCCTCACAATAAAAAAGAATTTGCAGATCAAAACAAATTAAAATATTGGTTAAATGTTGATTGGTATAACGGAGGAATGGAACACACAACTCTTCACTTATTGTACTCCAGATTTTGGCACAGATTTTTATACGACTTAGGACTTGTCCCAACAAAAGAACCCTATCAAAAGAGAACTTCTCACGGAATGATTCTTGGTAAAAACGGAGAAAAGATGTCCAAATCAAGAGGTAATGTAGTAAATCCTGATGATGTTGTAAAAGAATTTGGAGCAGATACTTTAAGAACCTATGAAATGTTTATAGGAGATTTCGAAAAATCAGCACCCTGGAGTGAAGAAGGTGTTAAAGGATGCAGAAGATTTCTTGAAAGAGTTTATAAAGCTTTTGAATTAGTTGATGAAAATCTTAAAGAAAGTAAACTTGAACAATCAATTCACAAAACAATAAAAAAAGTTTCCTTTGACTATGAAAATTTAAAATACAACACGGCAATAGCTTCCCTTATGTCACTTTTAAACGAATTCTATGATGCAGGAAAAATAACAAAAGAAGATTATAAAATATTTTTAATTTTGTTAAATCCCGTAGCTCCACATATAACAGAAGAACTTTGGGAAGAAGGAAAATTCGGCGGATATATCCATGAACAAAAATGGCCAGAATACGAAGAAGAAAAAACAATTTCTTCAATCATAGAAATGCCTGTACAATTTAATGGTAAAGTAAGATTCACCATAGAAATAAATAGACAAGCAGATAAAGAAGAAGTTTTAAAAATTGCAAGAGAAAACGAAAACTATAAGACCTGGACGGAAAATAAAAAAATAGTAAAAGAAATTTATGTTCCGGGAAAAATACTAAATATAGTAGTTAAATAGAAATAAAAAAAGAAAAACTCATCTGTAAAAAGGTGAGTTTTTTATTTTGCAAAAAAAGCTATATAAAAAATGATGTGATATAATAATTTCATAGAATCCAATACGAAAAAAGAGGTTAATATGACTATAGGATTTTCAGAATTTTTAGGAGAAGTTTTTACAAACCCTATTTTATTAATAACAATCATTTTAATAATAGGCGGGATGGTAGTAAACGGAATTACAGACGCATCAAACGCAATAGTAACTTGCGTTTCAACAAGAGCGATAAATGTTGACTATGCCATAGCCATAGCAGGATTTATGAACTTTTTAGGAGTTCTCACAATAATGATGTCAAACACAAGAGTGGCAAAAACAATTTACGGTTTAGTAAACTTTGGGAATAAAAGTGATATTGTTTTTATTGGAATAATCTCAGCCTTAGTATCTGTAATTATTTGGTCTATAGGGGCCTGGCATTTTGACATACCCAGCTCCGAATCCCACGCCCTGGTATCAGGACTTATAGGGTCGAGTCTTGCAGTATCAGGATTTGCAGGAATAGGAATAAAAGAATTTTTAAAAGTTTTTATAGGATTTTTTCTCGCAATTATTTTGAGTTTTTTATTTGGATACTTAATAGTAAATATAATAAAAAAATTTTGTAAGAATAAAGACAGAAGAAAACTTCAGGAACCCTTTAAAAAAGCTCAAATATTTTCAGGAGCATTTCTTGCCTTTATGAACGGAGTCCAAAATGGACAAAAATATTTGGGAGTTCTTTTCATAGTTCTATCAGCCTTTAAAGACAAAGAAACCATAAATAAAATACCCATATACCTACTTTTAATATTCGGTCTTGCAATGGGACTTGGAACAGCAATAGGGGGCAAAAAAATTATAAAATCAATAGGAATGAATCTTGTAAGGATTGAAAACTTTGAAGGTTTTTCCTCCGACATGGGAGGGTCTCTTGCAATCTTAGGAGCAAGTATTTTTGGACTTCCAGCATCCACAACTCACGCCTCTACAAGCGCTCTAATGGGAGTGGGGGCATCAAAAAGATTTTCAAATGTTAACTGGTCATTTGTTTTTAAAATGATAATAACTTGGTTTTTAACTTTTCCAGTTAATATATTCTTGGGATTTTTATTTACAAAACTTATTTTAATAATATGGTGATAATATGGAAAAAATAGAATTTAATTATTTTAAAATACTAAGAGAAATGGTAGAAGGATCCATGGCGGCGGCAACCCTTTTAAATGAAATACTAAATGATTATAAACCTTCAGAATTAATAGCCAGAATGAGCGAGATGCACGAAATAGAACATTCAAACGACGGCCTAATTCATATAACCCAAAGTCATTTAATAAAAGAATTTTTAACTCCTATAGATAGAGAAGACATACAAGTTCTCATTGAAGAGCTGGACGAGCCTACAGACTCAATAGAAGACGTTTTGTTTGCCCTTTATATGTATAACATTCATGAAATAAAACCGGAAGCTTTAAAATTTTCCCAATTAATTTGTAGTGCAACAAACGCGCTTTATGAAGCAATAATTGAATTTCAAAACTACAATAAAAACTCAGAAATTAGAGATAAAATTATAGAAGTAAACAGACTTGAAGAAGAAGGAGATAACCTCCACCTAAATGCTATAAGAAACCTTTATATTAAAGAAAAAGATGCAAAAGAACTTTTAATTTGGACAAGAACCTTTGACAAATTTGAAAGATGTTTGGACGACATTGAAAAATCAGCAAATCTTTTGCAATCAATAATATTAAAAAACTTTTAAAAAATATAAAAAGAGACTTAAAAATTTTAAGTCTTTTTTAAATATTTAAAAAAAATGGTAAAAAATCTTTTGATTTGTTATTGGATAAAAAATAATTAAAAATTAACTTCATATGAGAAAGGTTTTAAAAGGGCCTGTTAAATCAAAGGAATTTAAAATAAATTATAAGTATATTTTACAAAACCTTGTTATAAATCCTGTGTAAAGGTATAATTAATTTATAATTTGAGGTGAAATATGAAAATTGCTATAATCCTTGCGGCAGGCGAAGGAACAAGGATGAAATCAAACCTTCCAAAAGTAATGCATAAAGTGGGAGGTTTTTCTCTTGTAGACCATGTAATCAATTCTTGTTCAGATAAAGTTGATAAAATTATTTTAGTTTTAGGTCATAAAAAAGAAATTGTAAAAGAACATTTTAAAAACAGTAATATTACCATTGTAGAACAACCTATAGGTGGAGAAAATCCTTATGGGACAGGTTTTGCAGTTCTTTGTGCAAAAGATGAGTTTAAAGCTGAGGATTCGGTTCTTATTTTAAATGGAGATACTCCACTTATTGAAGCTAAGACCATTGAGGATTTTTTAACTTATCATAAAAAAAATAATTTTGATTGCAGCGTTTTGTCCGCCCATTTGGAAAATCCCAAGGGCTACGGAAGAATAATAAGACATGGAGATCAAGTTTTAAAAATCGTTGAGGAAAAAGATGCTGATGATTCCGAAAAGCAAATAAAAGAAATTAATTCTGGCATTTTTGCTTTTAAGGGTGGTTTACTAAAGGAATATTTAGGAAAATTAAATACAAATAATGCTCAAGGAGAGCTATATTTAACTGATGTTTTAGGAAACTTAAAAAAAGATAATAAAAATGTCGGCGCCTATACTATTTATGATGAAATTCAGATCCTTGGAGTTAATTCCAGAAGACAATTATGTGAACTTCAAAAAATTCTTAATGAAAAAATAATTAATTTTCATCTTGATAATGGTGTTACCTTTATAGATCCTAAGTCAAGTTATGTTGAAAAGAATGTTAAAATATCTAAGGATACAATTATATTCCCAGGAGTTTACTTAGAAGGAAATACTGTAATTGGAGAAAATGTAATAATTAGAGGAAACACCAGAATTGTAGATTCTACTATAGGTGATAATGTGGAAATAGAATCATCTCTTATTGAAAGTTCTATTGTTTCAAATGGAGTTAAAATAGGTCCATTTTCTCATTTAAGACCAAATTCAAATATTGGTGATAATTGTAAAATAGGAAATTTCGTTGAAATAAAAAATTCAAGTCTAGGAAAGGGCACAAAAGCTTCCCATCTGGCATATGTTGGAGATGCAGATGTTGGGAAAAATGTAAATATAGGTTGTGGTGCTATTTTCGTCAATTATGACGGAAAAAATAAATTCAGAACAATTGTTGGCGATAATGCTTTTATAGGCAGCAATTCAAACTTAGTGGCTCCTCTTGTTGTGGAAGATTATGGCTATGTTGCAGCAGGCTCCACTATTACAAAGAAGGTTTCTAAGGGAGAACTTGCTCTTGAAAGATCAAAGCAATTGAGCTTTAAGGATTGGGTTGAAAAGAAAGGTTTATTAGGAGGAAAAGAATGAATTCATGTAATGGACAATCAGGTAAAATACAAATTTTTACTGGTAATTCCAACCGCGAACTTGTAAAAAAGATTTGCGAAAATTTAGGTATTGAAATGTCTAAATGCGAAGTTAAAAAATTTTCAGATGGAGAAATTCAACTTGATATCGGGGAAACTGCAAGAGGAAAAGATGTTTACATCATTCAATCAACTTCAAGTCCTGTAAATGATAATTTAATGGAACTTTTAATTTTGCTTGATGCTCTTAAACGTGCTTCTGCAGGTAGAATCAATGTTGTTATACCTTACTATGGATATGCAAGGCAAGATAGGAAGACTAAGGCGAGAGAGCCTATAACTTCTAAACTAGTAGCAGACCTTTTAGAAACTGCAGGAGCTGACAGAGTGGTTGCTATGGATTTACATGCGGGACAAATTCAAGGTTATTTTAATATTCCCGTTGATCATCTTTCAGCAATACCTTATCTATCAAATTATTTTGAAAAGTTAGTAAAGAATTCAAATGAAGATTTTGTCGTTGTTTCTCCAGACCTGGGAGGAGTAACACGTGCAAGGACTTTTGCCAATAGATTGAATCTTCCTATTGCAATTATTGAAAAGAGAAGACCTAAGCCTAATGTTTCTGAAGTAATGAATATTATAGGAGAAATTGAAGGAAAAGATTGTATTTTAATTGATGATATTGTTGATACTGCAGGAACTATTTGTCAAGCTGCCAAAGCTCTAAAAGACAATGGTGCAAAAAAAGTTTACGGTTGTGCAACTCATGCAGTTCTTTCCGGTCCTGCTTATGATAGAATTGAATCTTCTGTAATGGAAGAATTTGTAGTTACAGATACAATTAAAGTAGATGAAGATAAATTAAAGGAAAAGTTAACTCAAATAAGTGTCGCTCCAATTTTTGCATCTGCTATAAGAAGAATAAATGGCAATACATCTGTAAGTGAGATGTTTGATAAATAATGCATATAATAGTAGGTCTTGGAAATCCCGGAAATAGATATGAGAATACAAGACATAATATGGGATTTTTAACTATAGACAGATTGGCAAAAAAATATAATGTAAGAGTTGATAAAATAAAATTTAAATCTTTAATAGGTGAATTTTATCTAAACGGTGAAAAGATTATACTTGTAAAGCCTCAAACTTTTATGAATAATAGTGGAGAGGCAGTAAGAGAAGTTATGAACTTTTACAAGGAGGACATAAAAAATCTTTTAGTTGTAGTTGATGACATAGATATTGAATTTGCAACAATTAAGATTAAGAAAAAAGGATCAGCGGGCACTCATAATGGCCTCAAATCAATTATTTATCAGATCCAATCAGATGAATTTCCAAGACTTAAAATCGGAGTCGGAAAAAATAATTTACCTGATTTAGCGGATTTTGTTTTATCAGGATTTGCAGAAACTGAAAAAAAATCTATAAGAGAAACTATTGACTCTGCTGTAGAAGCAATTACAACTTACATTGTAAATGGAATTGATACGGCAATGAATAATTTTAATAACAAGCTGTCTAAATGACAGCTTTTTTGTGGTGGATATGGAAATACTATTAGATAATTTAAAAAATTTAAAATCTTACAAGGACACATTAGAGGCTTTAAAAAAAGAAAGTGCAAAAGTTGGAGCTTTCGGAACAATAGAAGGTTTCACAAGCATCATATCTTATGCTTTATCTTTTAATTATAATGAAATAATTTTACTTACAAGTGATGAGATTCGTGCAAAAAAAATAAATGAGGATTTAAATTCTTTAGGTAAAAAAGCATCTTATTATCCAGCTAAGGATATTTTTCTCTATGAAAGAGATTATAGAAGCATGGATAACATCAAAAACAGGATTAATGCCTTAAAAGAAATAAGTTTAAATAAAGAAAAGATCCTTGTAACAACTTTTAATGGCTTAAAAGATAAAATTACAAGCCCCGATATTTTTAAAAATAATTTTCTTGCAATTTCTATTGGCGCCACATTTGACCTTAATGAACTTGGAAAAATTTTTTATAAAATGGGTTATGAAAGAGTTTTTCAAGTGGAAAGCATGGGGGAATATTGCATAAGAGGAGGAATTGTAGATATATATACTCCTGACGGTCCCATGCGTTTGGAATTTTTTGACAATGAAGTTGATTCAATAAGAAGTTTTGAAATTGAAAGTCAAAGATCAATTGAAAATTTAGAAAATATTTTAATAAGCCCTGCAAAAGAAATAATTATTCCTGATGAAGAAAGAAAAAAAGCGGCTGAAAAAATTGAAAAATCTCTTAAAAAAACAAGGTTAAAGGGAAGAGATTTAGAGAGATTAAAGGAAAAATTCAATCTTTATATTGAAAGGTTAGGTGGCGATTTTCAAGTAAACAATTGGGATTTGCTTCTTCCTTTTATTGATGAAAAATATTTAAGTTCAATTTTTGATTATTTTTCAAAACCATTAATAATTATTGAAGATCCAAGAAAAATTCTTGAAAGAGATAATTCAGACTTAAGAACTTATTTGGAAAATTTAAAAGAATTAATTTTAAATGGAGAAGCTTTAAAAGAACACGAAAATGTTTCTTTTAAAAGTCAGGCTTTAATTGAAAAATTAAATGAAGACAAAGTTTTAACCTTAAACACTCTCTTAAATCCACCAAGTGACTTTACTCCTAAGGATATAGTTAATTTTAAATTAAAATCCATTGTAAATTATAGGGGTCGTTTAAAAATATTTAAAGAAGATATTAATTCGTACTTGTATAAGGGATATAAAATTCTTCTTATGGCAGGGTCTGAAAAAAGAGCTCAAAGACTTTTAATAACTTTAAAAGAACTTGATTTAAAAGGCAGAATAAATAAAGAAAGAAAATCAATTTCTTCAGGAGAAATTGTAATAAGCACAAACAATTTAAGCCAGGGCATTGAAATTGTTGATTCCAAGTTAATAATTTTAAATCAAGGAGATATTTATGAGCAAAATATTAAAAGAAAAAAGAGAAAAAAATCCGACATAAAGCTTTCCGATTTAAAAATAGGAGATTATGTTGTTCATGAAACTCATGGGATTGCCCAATATGTAGGCAATAACATAATGGAAATTCAAGGAATAAAAAGAGATTATTTAACTTTACAATACAGTGGAGGAGATAGGGTTTTTATTCCAATTGAATCTTTGGATATAATTCATAAATATATAGGAAGTGAAGGGGTAAGACCTAAACTTAATAAGTTAAATTCTACAGATTGGCAAAAACAAAAAAGTAAAGCCAAAAAAGCTGTGGAAGAAATGGCTGATTATTTAATAGAGCTTTATGCAAACAGGGAAAATTCCAAAGGTTATCAATATAGTCCTGACACTGAATGGCAAAGGGAATTTGAAAATTCTTTTATTTATGAGGAAACGGAAGGCCAGCTAAGAGCAAGCCAAGAAATAAAAGATGATATGGAAAAACAAAAACCTATGGATAGACTTCTTTGTGCCGATGTAGGCTATGGGAAGACGGAAGTTGCCATAAGGGCAGCCTTTAAAGCTGTTATGGATTCAAAACAAGTTGCTTTTTTAGTTCCTACAACAATTTTAGCCCAGCAGCATTACAATACTCTTGTTGAAAGATTTAGGGATTTTCCAATAAAAATTGCCATGCTTTCAAGATTTAGAAGTCTCAAAGAACAAAAGGAAGATATAAAAGATTTAAAAAATGGATTTGTGGATATTGTAATCGGTACTCACAGGCTTTTGTCAAAAGATATTAAATTTAAAGATTTGGGACTTCTAATTGTTGATGAGGAGCAGAGGTTTGGAGTTAAACATAAAGAATCATTAAAACTTCTCAAAGAAAATGTGGACACCCTTACTTTAACTGCAACACCCATTCCACGAACACTGCAAATGTCCATGATAGGCATAAGAGATATGTCTGTAATAGATGAGCCTCCTGAAGAAAGATTTCCAACTCAAACCTATGTCCTTGAATATAACGACATGATGATAAGAGAGGCAATTTTAAAAGAAATTGAAAGAGACGGTCAAGTGTATTTTGTATACAACAGGGTTTCAAATATGGAAAACAAATTGGCCGAGCTTAGAAAATTAGTTCCTGAGGCAAGTTTTGCCATGGCAAACGGTCAAATGAAAGATAAGGTCCTTGAGGAAACCATGATGTCTTTTTTAAATCACGAGGTGGATGTTCTCTTATGTTCAACTATTATTGAAACCGGTATGGATGTGCAAAATGCAAATACAATGATTGTAACAGAAGCTAACAGACTTGGTCTTTCACAGCTTTATCAGTTAAGAGGAAGAATAGGTAGGTCAAACAGACTTTCCTATGCATATTTTACCTATGATAAAAGAATTTCCATGTCAGAAATAGCTGAAAAAAGATTAAAATCAATTAAAGAATTTACAGAATTCGGCTCCGGCTATAAAATTGCCATGAGAGATCTTGAAATAAGAGGTTCAGGCTCAATTTTAGGAGAAAAACAAAGCGGGCATATTGAAACCATAGGTTATGATTTATACATTAAATATTTACAAGATGCCATTAAGAAGAAAAAGGGTTTGGAAAGTGAAGAAGAGGTAGAAACCACAATAGATATAAAAATTGATTCTTATATACCTAAGACTTATATAAATAATGAAGAAATAACAATTGAGATATACAAAAAAATTGCAGGAGTTTCAAACAATGAAGATTATAGGGATCTTCTTGATGAATTATTTGACAGGTTTGGAAATATTCCAAGAGAAGTTTCCAATTTAATGGATATTTCATTAATTAGACAAACTGCTAAAAAACTTGGTATAATATCAATCGTTGAAATAAATAAAGCTTATGAAATTTCATTTATAAAGGAAAAATTAACCTTACCTTTAATAAATGAAATCAGATTTACTTTTAAAGATCTGGATTTTAATTTAAGAGGACTTCCTAAAATAAGAGTGAGAAATTTAAAAAATCCTCTTGAGGATATAAAAAGTATACTTGCTATTATAGGAAGCCATAAATACTGACAGATATTTTAATTTGTAGTATAATAAGAAAGCTAATAATAAGAGAGGAAGTTTATATGAATATTAAAAAAATAATTAAAGTATGCGCAATAGGAATTACACTTACATCTATGCTCACAGCTTGTGGAGAAAAAGCTCCTCAAGGAGTGGCTGCCACTGTAAATGGAGTTGACATTCCAACAGATAAATTTGATATGGAATATGCAGCCCAAAGAAATTCAATTGTTTTACAATATGGAGAAGATTATTTAAAAGAAGATATGGGCAACGGAAAAGGAACAGTTGACCAAGGAATAAGACAATATGTTTTAAATAATTTAGTTCAAATGGAAATTGTAAAGCAAGACGGGGAAGCAAAGGGTATTAAAGCTGACATTAAAAATGTTGAAGAACAACTGAATGCTTTGTATAAACAAGAAGGCGGTCAAGATAAATTTAAAGAAGCATTAAAGAAACAAGGCTTAACTGAAGAATTCTTTAAGAATTATTTGGAAACAAAAGAATTTTTATCTGAATATACAAAAAAAATGCTTGAAGATTTAAAAGCAACAGATGAAGATGTTAAGAAAGAATATGATGCTCACAAGGATGAATACTTTACAGCAAATGCAGCTCATATTTTAGTTGCTGATGAAAAAGAAGCAAAAGAAATTAAAAAGCAACTTGATGAAGGCACAGATTTTGCAAAACTTGCAAAAGAAAAGTCTACTGATCCAGGTTCAAAAGACAATGGTGGAGAGCTTGGAGATTTTTCAAATGGAGTAATGGATCCAGATTTTGAAAAGGCTGTAAAAAGTTTAAAAGTAGGAGAAATTTCTTCACCAGTAAAGACAACCTACGGATATCATATAATAAAACTTAACAGCTTCAATAATCTTGAATTTGATAAAGTTAAAGACCAAATATCTAAAAAATTAACTGATGAAAAATTCACAAAATATCTAAACGATCTTGAAAAGAAAGCAAAAGTTAAAAAATATATAGATCCTAAAAAAGACTATGAATTAAAAGAAGAGTACAAGGTTGTAGTTCCTAAAAAAGAAAATGAAGAACAAACTAAAAAAGATGACAAAAAAAATAATTCTTCAAATAAAAACACACAAAACCAAAATAAGAACGAAAACAAAAAAACAATAAATAAAAATAGTTTTTATAAATCAGCTGAGAGTCGGCTGATTTATTTTTTTTAAATTATTTACTTCTTAAATTAATATCATTTTTGAAAATTTAAATAGTTGATAAAGATTAACACCTATGGTAAAATAGCTTAGGTATGAAATGACACACATCTTTTGACGATTTTACGTTGCCTATATGGTTTATAAATCGGGTGATGAAGATGGAGGAAATAAAAACGGAGGTGCAAAATGTCAGTTATATCAATGAAAGCTCTTCTTGAAGCCGGAGTTCATTTCGGTCATCAAACAAGAAGATGGAACCCTAAAATGGGAAGATTTATTTTTACAGAAAGAAATGGAATCTATATAATAGATCTTCAAAAAACTGTAAAGAAAATCGAAGAAGCTTATGAGTTTGTTAAAAATCTTACTGCCGATGGCGGAGTTGTTCTATTTGTAGGAACAAAAAAACAAGCTCAAGATGCTATTGAAAAAGAAGCTAATAAGTGCGAAATGCCTTTTATCAACCAAAGATGGTTGGGAGGTCTTTTAACTAACTTTAAAACTATTAAAAGAAGAGTTGAAAGATTACATGCTCTTAATTTAATGGAAGAAGATGGAACTTTTGACTTACTTCCAAAGAAAGAAGTTATAAAGCTTAAACACGAAAGAGACAGACTTGAAAAGTTTCTTGGCGGAATAAAGGATATGAATAAACTACCTGATTGTGTTTTTGTAGTTGATCCTAAAAAAGAAAATATTGCTGTTAAAGAAGCACATATCCTTGGAATCCCGGTTGTAGGAATTATTGACACAAACTGTGACCCTGATGAAATTGATTTTCCAATTCCGGGCAACGATGATGCAATAAGAGCGGTAAAACTTATTACCGAAACAATTGCAAATGCAGTTTTGGAAGGAAAACAAGGGACTCAAATAACTGATTTGAATGATGAAGATTCTGAAGATTCTATGGAAGAAATGGAAATATTTGAAGAAGATTCAGAAGAAGCTATAGAAGAAATTTCAGAAGAAACTATAGAAGAAACTTCAAACGAAGAAGAATAATTAAAAGAGAGTTCTAAAGCCTTGCTTTGAACTCTTTTTTTAAAGTAACAGGAGGTAAAAATGAATATTACTGCACAAATGATCAAAGAGCTTAGAGAAATTACTCAAGCGGGAATGATGGACTGTAAAAAAGCCCTTCAAGAAACTGAAGGAGATATGGAAAAAGCAATTGACTTTTTAAGAGAAAAAGGTCTTGCAAAGGCAGCTAAAAAATCTTCAAGAATTGCATCTGAAGGAATTGTTGCATCTTATATCCACGGTGGAAGAATTGGAGTTTTAATTGAAGTTAACTCTGAAACCGATTTTGTTTCTAAAAATGAAGAGTTTAAAGCTTTTGTTAAAGACATGGCTATGCAAGTTGCAGCTCAAAATCCTAAATATGTTTCAAGAGAAGAAGTTCCTCAAGAAGAATTAGAACATGAAAAAACCGTTTTAAAGGAACAAGCTCTTAACGAAGGAAAACCTGAAAAAATTATTGAAAAAATGGTTGAAGGTAGACTTGAAAAATTCTATGAAGAAATTTGTCTATTAGACCAAAAATTTATTAAGGATCCTGATGTAAAGGTAAAAGATCTTCTTTCAAATCTTGTTGCAAAGATTGGTGAAAATATAAAAATCAGAAGATTTGTAAGATATGAAGTTGGAGAAGGCTTAGAAAAAAGAGAAGAAAATTTCGCTGAAGAAGTAGCAAAACAAATGGGAAACTGAGGTGAGTTTCTTGTCTCCTAAGTATAAAAGAATAATTCTTAAATTAAGCGGCGAAGCTATGGCAGGTGAGAGGGGTATAGGAATAGACCCTGAAACCATAAAAGTTATTGCAAAAGAAGTCGTAAAAATTCATGATTTGAATGTTGAAATAGGTATAGTAGTTGGTGGAGGAAACTTTTGGCGAGGTAGAAGTGCCTCCACAATGGATAGGGCAACCTCAGACTATATGGGTATGCTTGGTACCGTTATGAATGCTCTTGCTCTTCAAGATGCTCTTGAAAGTCTTGAAGTTGATACAAGGGTTCAAACAGCAATAGAAATGAAAGAAGTTGCTGAACCTTATATAAGAAGAAGAGCCATTCGTCATCTTGAAAAAGGCAGAATAGTAATATTTTCAGCTGGTATAGGAAACCCATATTTTTCAACAGATACCACAGCGGCATTAAGGGCTGCAGAAATAAATGCAGATGTTATTTTGCTTGCTAAAAAAGGTGTTGATGGAATATATGATTCAGATCCTAAGATTAATCATGAAGCTGTTAAATATACAGACTTAGACTATAAAGAGATATTGAATAAAGAACTTAAAATCATGGATGCAACTGCAACATCTCTTTGCATGGACAATGATATACCTTTAATTGTGTTTGGCATAGACACTCCATCTAATATGTTGGATGTGGTAATGGGCAAAGACATTGGAACTAAAGTAAAATAGGAGGATGTTATGTTTTCTGATATTAAACGCGACACTGAAAATAAAATGAAAAGAACTATAGAAGTTTTTAGAGAAGATTTAAAAAATATAAGAGCAGGCCGTGCTAATCCTTCGATTCTTGATAAGATAACCGTAGATTATTACGGACAACAAACACCGCTTAATCAGGTGGCGGGAATTTCCGCACCGGAAGCAAGACTTCTTGCTATTCAACCTTGGGAAGCAAAAATGATACCTTTAATTGAAAAAGAAATTTTAAAATCAGATCTTGGATTAAATCCTTCAAATGATGGTAAAATCATAAGACTTGTTATACCCCAACTTACGGAAGAAAGAAGAAAAGACCTTGTTAGGGTTGTTAAAAAGAATGGCGAAGATTCTAAAATAGCTGTAAGAAATATTAGAAGATTGGCTGTAGACGAAGTTAAAAAACTTGAAAAAAATAAAGAAATTTCAGAAGATGATTTGAGAGATTACGAAAAGCAAATTCAAGATTTAACAGACAAATATATTGAAGAAATTGATGAAATAGCTAAGCTTAAAGAAAATGAACTTATGGAGATATAATTAAAGGCCGAAAGGCCTTTTTTTAGGAGGTTTTATGACTTCAAATTTAGAAAAAATCGACCTTTTAAAAGTTCCTAAACATATAGGCATAATAATGGATG
>NZ_AWXB01000004.1 GCF_000478985.1 Peptoniphilus sp. BV3C26 | reverse complement strand
TTGCAACTGGTGTCTTAGCTGGTACTGTTGGGTCAGTTTGATCTGCTGTTGTCTTTTCAGCTTTCTTAACTGTTTGTGCTGGTGTTAATTTACCAATTTCTTTTCCATCTTTATCTGTTACAGTTACTGATCCGTCATTAGCTACAGTTATTGTTGCATCTTTTGGTAGATTTGGATTTGCATCTTTAACAGCATCTTCAACAGCCTTCTTTTCTTCGTCTGTTAACTTAGATGGGTCAGCTACTTCAACTGGTGCTTTTGGAGCTTTAATATTTTCAATTACAGTATCGGCTTGTGAAAGTTGTCCAACTTTTTGGCTGTCTCCAGTGCCTTGTGTAACTGTTACAGCTCCATCGTTAGATACTGTAATACTAGCATCTTGTGGAAGAGTCGGATTTGCTTTCTTAACTGCTGCAATAACTTTATCCTTTTCTTCTTGTGTTAAGTTTGTCTTATCTTCAACTAGTGTTTTTTCTGGTGCTTTTAAGGCAATCATTTTATCATCAGCTGTTGCTTGTTTAACTGTTTTATCAGCTGGGATAGTTTTATTTCCAGCTGTTCCCATAGGTACTGTTACTGTACCATCATCTGCGACTTGGATTTCGTCATCTTTAAAGCCTAATTCTTTATTAGCTGCTTTTACTGCATCTTTAACAGCTTGTTTTTCTTGTTCTGTAAGGTTATTTTTATCAGCTACTGTTGTTATTGCTGGGTTATTTAATGTTTTGCCAGCTCTATCAAATGGTTTTACTGTGTCTTTTCCTTCTAATGTTCCTGTCTTAGTACCATCTGTAACTGTTACATTACCCTTACTGTCAACAGTAACTACTGCATCAGCACTTAATTTGCCTTTATTAGCTTCTTTAACTGCTGCAGCGACTTTATCTCTTTCTTCTTGTGTCAAATTAGTTACGTCTTTTACTTCAGTTTTTTCAGGAGGAGTCAAATTAAGAATAGTGTCTTTTTGTACAACTGTCTTGTCAGCTGGGATTGTTCCAACTTTACCACCTTGATTGATAGTTACAGTACCGTCATTTTCTACTGTAATATCTTCATCTTTGAAGTTTCTATCTGGGTTAGCATCTTTTACAGCTTGTTTAACTTTTGTTTTTTCTTCATCTGTTAATGCGTTTTTATTTTCAACAGGTACTGGTTTTTCGGGTGGTTTGAATTCATTAGTAACTTCTTTTTGCTTAACTGTCTTTTCTGGTGCTAATGTTCCAGTCTTGCCATCTTTAGTTTTTACAGTTACTGTACCGTCGTCTGCAACTGTAATGTCAGCTTTTGTTAGAGTTGAGTTAGCTGCAATAACAGCCTCTGCTACTTTGTCTTTTTCATCTGAAGTTAAATTCTTAGTGTCTTTTACTTCAACAGGTGTTGGAGCATTTAATGTTAATTCTTCAGCAGTCTTTTCCCAAACTGCATATACAGTTTTTGAATCAGTTACATTTTTCAATATATCAGCATCAGCTTTTGGAGCGTCTTTTGTTGCTGCCCAACCTAAGAATTTATATCCATCTCTCTTAGGTGCTTCAACATTTGCTAAATCGCTGCTTTGCTTAGTCATTTCATCTTTGTCGTCTGTAAATTTACCGCCGTTAGCATCAAAGGTTACTACCTTATCATTTGTATAGATAGCATATACAACTAAGTGTTTTTCAACAGGACTAGTACTTGTAAATACTTGATCCTTGCTAAGAGCATTAAATCGAGCTGTTGTTACTGTTGTAGCTCCTAAAGCTGTCTTACCTGCTTCAGTAACCCAGCCTAAGAATGTTTTTGTTCCTGATTTTGGTGCTTCTGGGAACTTGTCGCCAGTGTTTGCTTCAACATTATCGCCTTCGAAGCCGTTAGCTGTGTAGCCTTTTTCTCCGTAGAACTTAACGTTGTCTGGTACAATCTTAACAGCTTTCTTTGTATTATCTGCAAATTGACCATCTGTTGTATCAAATAATACTCTTGCTCTAACTCTTGTTTCATATAGGTCAGATGGTAGTGATGATCCGTCTGATGCAGTTGAAACAAACTTAATATCCTTTTTAAGTTCAAGTTTAGTTTCAGTCTTATTATCTGAATGATAAGGAAGCATCTTTGTTAAATCTACCTTATATTCATAAGCCTTATATGTTTTTTCTTCTTCATTAAATTGAGCATCGAAGATGTCTGCTTTTTTAATAGTTACATTTTTTCTTACATCGCCACCGACTAAGTTTCCATCCTTATCGTATTCGTTTTCGGCAGCTTGGACTTTTGCGTAAAGTTTTCCAACTCTATTTTCTTCATAAAGAGTTCTTACTTTACCGCCGTCATATTTAGTGTAACCAACAATTTCTTTTGTGTCTTTCTTAAAGTCAGCATTAGTTCCAGTAAATGCTCTTGGATCTTTATAGAAATCATCTGTTCCATCTGCATAGTCATTTGTAAATAAGACTTGATATGGAGTGTAAAGTGATTTGTTTATAGAAAGGATTGCTGACTTATCAGAGTGGTCAGTCCATGCTATTTTGTTTGTATTTTTTATCTTGTCTATATTTACATACTTAAACCATGATGTTTTAGAATCAATCTTATTGCCGTTATTATCATAGGCTTCTACAATAATGTCTTTGCCTGGCTCTAATTTTTTTGTGTTAATCCAGAAATTACCGCCTGAGCTTAAGATTGATGTATTTGGTAGTCCTGTTAGAACTTTGTCATTATCTTTATATTGCCAGAAAGTTCCTACTTTCGGTGTAGTGAAAACTAGTTCTTTTTGTTCAGTTTCATCTTTTAAAGTATATTTTAATTTAAAGGATGCTCCTCTTGGAAGATCTGTATAAAGGTGCATATTGATATTTCTATCGTTTTGTAATGTTAATGTTGCTGCGCCTTCATTTAGATTACTGCCATTGTGCGTTTCAAGGAAGTTTACAGGGCCGGCAAAGGTTGAATCATAAGGCATGTAAATCTTTAGACTTTGTCCAGCCTTTATTGTAGCACCTTCTCTAAGTGTAAATTTATAAACACCTTCTGCAAATTTTGTGATGCTATCAACAGCTTCCTTGCCGGTAACGAAGCCATTGTAATAACCTTGTTGCTTTCTTGATATTGCTTGGTCACCACCAATGTGGATCATAATTTGATCTCCGGCTGGTTTAGAAGTTGTATCTATTAAGTATGATTCTCCCTCTGGGACTACATAATCATTAGCATATTTCTTTTCAAAAACTGTCCAGCCTTTGTTGTTAGGGTTAGTCCAACCTGACATAGTAGAGTAGTTAAGTTTTCTTACTTTGTCGCTGCTAAAAGTATCTTCAAACTTACCCTTGTCTACTACATAATCAATCGCTGTGATGTAAAATCCCTGAATCATAGTATTTTGGTCATGTTTTGGGACTTGTACTACTTTTACGCCATCTTTACTGAAATCACTTGTACCGATAACTATATAAGCTAATTTTCCATCAGCAGAGTAGTTTATCTTATCTTGTGGTATTCCAACATTTTGAGTAAATGGAGATAGTTCTCTAGCGACAGTCATTATGTTGACATACCCAACATTTCCCTTAAAATCAGCTTTCAAATATTTAACAAGATTAGCATCAAAAACTTGTGTATAAGCAATTGGTTCTCCACCAACAGTAGGCGTAGCAGCAAGACCTTCTCTTTGACCCATGTATTGAGTTCTAATTATACCTAAGTTTGATGTGTCACTATAGTCTTTTGGATTTGCAATAAATTCTGACATAAAAAACTCTTGATTTGTTGCATTGTTACTGTCGGCTTGCAAACCGCCCTTTAAAAATAAAGAGTTTACCTTATCAGCTAAAGAAACACCTGTAGTCTTAGTATAAGTTGAGTAGTCCATAGAGGATTTACCCGGTGCATAAGCGTATACTTTCGAATAGTCATCAGTTGTTATTCTCATTTGGACAATAAAGTTTTCATTGCCCAGACTATTTAAGTCAATGCCCTCTTTTAAAACTAAATTAATAGGCAAATTCTTTCTTTGGTTAGCTCTACCTCCAACAGCGGATGGCAAATCAAAAGACCTACCGACAATTCCATTTACATTTTCAAGTTTGTATTGAGTCTTACCATCTCTGCCTACAACATGAGATAAATCAAAGTCGACGAACTTTTCAAGATCCCCAAAATTAATTAGAGCCTTGTGCCAAACAGCCGAAGCAGCTTGTGTCTTTTCTTTGTAAACAAGCCTAATTACGTATCTTCCGTTTGCGTCAATGAACATACCATCATAGTCGATGTCGTTCATTTGAATTGGATCAGATGTAGTTACTCTAACTAAAGTTTGGGAGTCCTCCACCTTCCAACGAGACTTGTCCTTGATTTTGTTTTCCCAATTGGCTTTAGTGTAGTAGGTTGCACTTGAAATAGCATCTGCCGGTCCACCTCCCCTCATGGGTTGCCAAGGTGCCATGTTATTTGCCGCAGGTTGTTCTATACGACTTGTCGGTTCATTTGCCATAACATTGTATGGTATTGATCCGAAAGCTAAAGACACTGCCATGGCCATAGCAACTGGCCTTACTAAGTTTTTCTTCTTCATACCTTCTCTCCTCTCTAATCCATATGCTAAATTAAATTTTATATGTTGTAAATTTTACTAGGGTTTAGCATAAAATATTTCATTTCATATGGATTAAATTTAAATGTGAATTTAGGTTTTATGCTTATAAATACATAAGCATTATTGTTTTTATACCCCCCCCCATAGCTAAAGGGTATTTTAATATATAACTAGCACTATCATTATACCCCATCCAAGGGTTAAATTAACTATAAAAAGAACAAAGTAATAATAATTTCCTTATTTTCCAAATAATAAAAAGTGTATAGAAATTTATAAAAAAATACCGGAGAAAAATTATCTTCGGTATTTTTTAACTTTATATGTTACTCAATTTTAGTTTTTTATTTTATTTGAAAATCACTTTCTGCTATATCCACTTCCAAATTTTTAAATTCATTTAAAAGTGATTTTTTTAATTTTTCCAAAACAAATTTTTCGCTTGTATAATGACCCATATCCACAAGAGTAAGGTTATTTTCATAGGCTTTTTGCCCATCATGATATTTCACATCTCCTGTTATAAAGGCATCACAGGTTTTTGCTTCTTCAAAAAAATCCATGCCACTTCCTCCGCAGATGGCAACTTTTTTTATTTCTCTTGGTCTTCCATAAATTTTTACATTATATTTTTTTAGACTGTTTTTAAATTCTTTAAAGGATAAAGCTTTTTCATACTGACAAATGTATCCCATTGTATAGCCTGATTGACCTTGTCCCAAGGGACCGATTATTTTTAATTTCAGTTCTTCACATAGAGCATCATTTACTCCGCCTTTTACTGAGTCTAAAGAGGTGTGGGCTGAATAAATGGATATTCTATTAAAAATTGCTTTTATTATATTGTCTGAAAGATACTGACCCTCCACAATGGATTTTAAGCCACCAAATATCATGGGGTGATGGCTTAGTATTAATTTATAATTTTCTTTGATTGTAACGTCTATTACGTTGTCTGTAACGTCAAGTGTAAGCATGACTCCTGGGGTATCTTGATCAAAATATAATTGACTTCCAGAATTGTCCCAATCTTCTTGCATATATTCTGGTGCAATACTTTTTATAAACTCAATTATTTCTTTTACTTTTGCCATTTATAACCTCCTTAAAATAATTATTTTCTCCCTTAAGCTCCATGTATCTTATTAAGGGTTTTTTTGTGTTACCTTTTAAATTTTCCATAATTTGAAGGTTTTTTTCTATTTTAAATTTTACAAAGTTTATGGCTTCTTCCTTATTTTTTTCTAGGGCTTTTAAGGGCAAGAGATTTTCATATTTTTTTAATTTTCTAATTTTTCCGTCATATTTTGCTACTATTATTTCAAAGTATCTTTTATCTTCAAATATTACTTCTTCATCAATTATTTCAAAGCCTCTTTCGCAAAGATAGGTTCTAAGTTCTTCGCTTGCTTGCATAGGTTGAAGAATAAGTCTTACATTTTTTGCAATTTCAGAGGATTCTTCCAATATTTTTGAAATTAAAATTCCTCCCATGCCTGCAATTATAATAGTGTTTACTTCATCTTTTTCTAGGATTTTTATTCCATCGCCCACTCTAAAATCTATGTTCTTTATATTTTTAATTTTTGCCAGCTCTATAGATTTCTCCAAGGATGCTTTTGAAATATCTGTTGCTATTATTTTTTTTATTTTTGTATTCTCTCTTAAAAAAACAGGCACAAATCCATGATCTGTGCCTATATCTGCAATATTTTCGCCTTCTACATATTTTGCAAGGCTCAAAAGTCTTTTTGATATCATTCTAAATAATCCTTTAATTTTCTGCTTCTGCTTGGGTGTCTTAATTTTCTTAATGCTTTTGCTTCTATTTGTCTTATTCTTTCTCTTGTTACATCAAATTCTTTTCCAACTTCTTCAAGAGTTCTGCTTCTTCCATCATTTAAACCGAAACGAAGGGTCAAGACTTTTTTCTCTCTGTCTGTTAAAGTTTCAAGAACTGATCCTAATTGTTCTTTTAAAAGTTGAAATGTTGCTGCGTCTGATGGAGATTGAATTTCTTCATCAGGTATAAAATCTCCAAGATGTGAGTCTTCTTCTTCTCCTATGGGGGTTTCAAGAGAAACTGGTTCTTGAGCGATTTTTTGTATCTCTCTTACTTTTTCAACTTCTATATTCATTTCTTTTGCTATTTCTTCTGGTTGGGGATCTCTTCCTAGCTCTTGAACAAGTTGTCTTTGTACTCTTACAAGTTTATTTATTGTTTCTACCATGTGTACTGGTATTCTTATTGTTCTTGCTTGGTCTGCTATGGCTCTTGTTATGGCTTGTCTTATCCACCAAGTTGCATAAGTTGAAAATTTAAATCCCTTTGTATAATCAAACTTTTCAACTGCTTTCATAAGTCCTAAATTTCCTTCTTGAATTAAATCAAGAAAAGACATTCCTCTACCTACATATCTTTTTGCTATGGAAACTACAAGACGTAAGTTTGCTTCTGCCAGTTCTTTTTTTGCAAGAAATTCTCCCTCTTCCATTCTCTTTGCTATGGACACTTCTTCATCTGCTGTTAAAAGGGGAATCTTCCCAATTTCTTTTAAGTACATTCTTACTGGGTCATCTACACTTATGCCCTTGGGAACAGAAATTTCCTTTTCATCTTTCTTTTCATCTTCGTTTTCAGGTTTATCATCATCTAAAAGTTCAATCCCAGATTCTTCAAAGTTTTTATAAATGTTATCTATTTCATCACTATCCATTTGAACTTCATCAAGAGCATCTATTATTTCATCATAAGTGAGGTTGCCCTTTTTTTTACCACTTTGCATAAGTGTATCTATTATTGATTCTTTTGATTCGGGAATATCATCATATTCAATCTTATCAGTCATATAAGCCTCCCTTTAGTTTATTATTAAGCTCTGTAAGTTTCTTTGATAAATCTTCAAGAGAAGGACCCTTGGGGTCAAAATTTTTGATTTTATTCAAAATTTCATCTCTTTTTTGCTCTATTTTATTGATTTTAATTGCTTTTACTAAATCTTTTATAATTGCATCTGCATTATAAGTATCAATCATCACTTCATCAAGTTGTCTTTTGAAACTTTCAGAAATATACTTTTTCTCCAACAAGTATTCTATTTTATCATTTACTTTTTTTTCGTACAAGTCATCTAAATTTTCAAAAACCCTTTTTGCATCGGGATCTTCAAAATCTTCAAGATCCAATTTTGCCTTTAAATTATAATATAAGTCGCTACTATAGAGGGCGTATTTTATAAGTAGAAGCTCTCTTTGATTTTTCCCTGAAAATATCCTTTTAGGCTTTATAAATTTTTTTTCAGTTTTAAAGCTTCTTAACTTATTTTTTTTGCTTTCTCCATAATTTTTAGAATAAAGAGAAATATAATTCATTATGGCCTGTCTTGTAATTTTATACTCTGAAGAAATCTTTGTAATGTAGACGTCCCTTTCTATGGGATTTTTAAGACTTGAAATAAGTTTTGCCACTTCTGTTGTAAAATTACTTTTTCCAAGGGATGAATTTAAATCAAAATTTGCTTTTATATTTTCGATTTTATAATCCATAAAATTCTTGGCTTCTTTTAAGCAAAGTTCAAAATTTATTTTTCCATACTTTTTAATATACTCGTCAGGGTCTAAATTGTTTGGCAAGCTTACAATTTTAGGCGCTATATCTTCGGATCTTAAAATTTCAATTGCTCTTTGAGTTGCCTTTATTCCTGCTGCATCTCCATCATAACAAATTAAAACTTCTTGTCCGTATCTTTTAATTATTTTCGCCTGGTCACTTGTAAGAGCAGTACCAAGACTTGCTACACTATAATTTATACCACTTTTGTAAAGAGAAATAACATCCATATAGCCCTCAACAAGTAAAATTCTTTTTCTTTCGCTATTTTGTGAAACTAAATTTAAGTTGTAGAGATTTTTCCCCTTGTGAAAAACTATTGTATCTCTTGAGTTTAGGTATTTAGGTTCTGATTTATCCATTACTCTTCCGCCAAATCCTAAGACTCTTTTTTTTGTATCAATTATAGGAAACATTATTCTATTTCTAAATCTATCATAATATCTACCCTTATCCGACTTACTTATTAAGTTGTAGTCTGTAAGTTCTTCTTCGGTAAAGCCTTTTGATTTTAAAAAGTTTTTTAAACCGTCCCAAGAGTCATCTGCATAGCCTAAACCAAATGTGTTTATTGTTTTTTCTTGAATGTCCCTTTTTTCCAAATATGAAAGAGCTTCTTTATTTTGTTTTAGCTTATTCATAAAATAAAGGGCAGCAAGCTTATTTGCCTCATAGCATCTTTCTCTTTTATTAGTTTCTTCTTTGTAGTTTACGTTTTGTTTTGATTCTGCAAGTTCAATACCATACTTATCTGCAAGAAAAATACAGGCTTCTCTAAAATTCATGTTTTCTCTTTTCATTACAAAAGTAATGACATCTCCACCTGCATGGCAACCAAAGCAGTGAAAAATTTGTTTTGAGGGGCTCACTGAAAAAGATGGGGTTTTTTCACCATGAAAAGGGCACAATCCCATATAGTTTGCGCCCCTTTTTTTTAAGTTGACATATTCAGAAATTAAATCTACAATATCCGCTCTTGATCTTATTTCATCAAGAACGTCATCATTTATTATTAAGCTCACGATTATCCCATCCCTTAGGAATATATATTTCTGCAAATACATTTATAGCATAAGTATCTGTCATTCCTGCTATATAATCAGTTACTATATCATCGTCTGTATGATCTATATTTTCATAGATTTTTAAATGTTCTTTAGGAATTCTATTTAAATCTTTTTTATAAAAACGATATAAATTTTCCAAAAGTCTATTAACTTTTTCATCTTCTGCTTTTACAATTTTATCTAAATAGACCCTATTAAACATAAATTGTCTTAGTTTCATTGTTGCTTCATAGTAATCTCTATCCATTTCTATAAGAGCTTTGCCATAACTTTTTCTAATAATGGCTGTTATCATGGAGTTTATTCTTTTTGAGTGAGTGTCTCCCAAAATTTCTATTAATTCTTTAGGCAGATCTTCATTGGATAAAATTCCTGCTCTTATAGCATCGTCTATGTCATGATTTATATAAGCAATTCTGTCTGCATATTTAATAATTTGTCCTTCAAGACTTGAAGCTAAATTACTTCCACTGTGATTTAAAATTCCGTCCTTAACTTCTTCTGTAAGATTTAATCCTACTCTATCTATTTTATTTTCAAGAAGCTCTACTACTCTTAAACTTTGTTCATTGTGTCTAAATCCATTGGGATGAAGTTTATTAAGGACTGCCTCTCCACTATGACCGAAGGGTGTGTGGCCTAAGTCATGGCCAAGTGCTGTCGCTTCTACTAAATCTTCATTAAGTTCCAAAGCTCTTGCTATTGTTCTTCCAATTTGAGCAACTTCGAGGGTGTGAGTTAATCTTGTTCTAAAATGATCTTTTCCTGGAGATATAAAAACTTGAGTTTTATGTTTTAGCCTTCTGAAAGATTTTGAATGAATGATTCTATCTCTATCTCTTTGATATTCAGTTCTTATTAAATCCTTTTCTTCTTCTTTTTTCCTTTTTGTCCTGTCGGCAAAGGAGGCATAAGGTTTTAAAATTAAATGCTCAAGTTCTTCTCTTTTTTCTCTTAAATTCATTAAAGACCCTTTCTCTTAATGTGTTCAAGAATTATTTCTGCAGTTTCTTCAATAGCCTTGTCAGTTACATCTATAACTATACAGCCTATTTCTTCCATTATTTTTTTTGAATACTCAAGTTCTTCTCTGATTCTATCAAAATTTGCATATCTTGCTCCTGATGAAAGACCCAAAGACTTTAATCTTTCTTCTCTTATTGTTATAAGTTTTTCTGGTCTGCATATAAGTCCTATTACCCTATCTACATCTTTTTCAAAAACTTCTTTAGGAACTCCTACTTCCGGCACAAGAGGTATATTTGCAACTTTATAAAATTTATTTGCAAGATACATGGAAAGAGGAGTTTTTGATGTTCTGGAAATTCCTACAAGACAAATATCAGCTTTTCTTGCTCCTCTGGGATCTTTTCCGTCATCATATTTTACTGCAAATTCAATTGCTTCAACTTTCTTAAAATAATTTTCATCAAGTCGTCTTATTAATCCTGGTTCACGCAATGGAGGATAGCCGAAAATTTTTTCTATTTCAGCCATAGGCTGACCCATTACATCTACAATGTGTAAATTTAATTCTTTAGCTCTATTTTTTATAAAAGTTCTTGTTTCATCTACAACATTTGTGTAAAAAATAATAGATTTTTCATATTTTGCAGCTAAATCTAAAATCGGTCCTATTTGTTCAACGCTGTTATGGTAGGGAAATCTCTTTATCCTAAAGTTTGATGATTCAAATTGTTTTACTGCGGCTTTTGCTATTAATTCTCCTGTTTCTCCTACAGAATCAGAAATAACAAATATATTTAAAAAATTATCCATTACTTTTCCTCCATTTGTCCAAATTCTACAAATAAATCCAATATATTTGTCTTTGTCCACCTGCCAAGAACTTTTCCATCTTCATCGACTACAGGCATGCCGTCAAACTCGTGAACAAAAAGTTCTCTTGCGGCTTCATAAACATTCATTTTAGGATCTATTGTTATTATGTTGGGCATTCTCGTCATAATAATATCTATAGGAGTTTTAGTAAGTTCCATATTTCCAAGACTTGCTCTGATTAAATCTTTTCTTGAAACCACTCCCTTTATATAAGAATTTTCAACAATAAATAAAGTTCCTATATTATTTATAAACATTTCAACTATTGAATCATAAATACTAGTCCCGGTTTCAACAGCATAGGGAACGCTCATATAGTCTTCAACAAGATTATTTCTAACTCTATCACTAAATGATTTTAGCTCCACCATGCCCTTATAAAAATAGCCATACTTAGGTCTTGCTCCTAAAATATCAATCATTGTTAAAACTGCCAAATCAGGTCTTATAGTTGCTCTTGATAATTTTAATGTATCGGCAATTTCATCGCCTGTTATAGGCTGAGATTTTTTAACTATATCTACAATTTTTACCTGTCTTTTGGATAATTCCATTTTTCACCATCATTCCGTTATTTTTTCAATATTTAAAACTTCTTTCAGTGAATTGTCAATTTCTTTAAGCATTGCCAATCTATTATTTTTAAGTTCTTCGTCCTCTGTAAGAACCATAATATTGTCAAAATAGTTGTTTACTTCTTTTACAATAGTTTTAAAAATATCTAAAGCTTCAGTGTATTTCTTTGTTGCTATTGAGTCATTAAAGGAATCTTTTATATTTTCATAGGCTGAGAAAAATTCCTTTTCTTGTTCTTCTTTTAAAAGAGCACCATCAAATGTTCCCTCAGTATATTTTTTTGCTAAATTATGAATTCTCTTTATAGCGTCAACTAATTCCCCTTTATCTTCTTTAAAGTATTCTTGAAGTTTATCAGCTTTTATACTTACATCTACAATTGATTTTGAATCATCTATAACAGCATCAATTATGTCGTATCTTATGTTTCTTTCTTCAAGTATGTTTTTAAGTCTTCCCTTGAAAAATTCTATGATTTGTTCCTTTACTTTTTCATAATCAAAGGTTAAGTTGTTTTCTTGAACATAATTATAAAGTGCATAATCAGTAATTTCTTCTAAATTTACATCCCAATTTTTTTCAAGAATAATATTAATTACACCTATAGCAAGTCTTCTTAAGGCAAAGGGATCTTGAGAACCTGTTGGCACAAGACCTATGGCAAAAAGTCCCACTATGGTATCAATTTTATCTGCAATTGCAAGAATTGAACCTGTTGTTGATTTTGGCAATTCATCTCCTGCAAATCTTGGTAAATAATGTTCGTAAATTGCTTTTGAAACAATTTTTTCTTCCCCTGAAAGCTCTGCATAAATACTTCCCATAAGTCCTTGAAGTTCAGTAAATTCAGTAACCATATGAGTTGTTAAGTCAGCCTTTGCAAGTATCGAAGCCCTATCAAGAGCATCTATTGTTTCATCAGCTACTTTAAGGTATTCTCCTATTTGACCGCTTAGTTTTTTTATTCTTTGAGACTTTTCATACATTGTTCCAAGTTTATCTTGAAAAATCAAACCATGTAAAGCATCCACATAATCTTCAAGAGGTTTTGAGATGTCTTCCTTGTAGAAAAACTTTGCATCTTCAAGTCTTGCTCCTAAGACTTTTTCATTTCCTCTTGCTACAATTTCTTCATGATCTGATGTGCCGTTTCTAATTGTTATAAAATATGGAAGCAATTCTCCATCTTCAGCATATATAGGAATAAATCTTAAATGGTCTCTCATAGGAGTTGTTATTACCGCCTTAGGAAGAGATAGATATTCTTCTTTGACATTTCCTACAATAGGAGTTGGATATTCGTTTATGAAAGTAAGTTCTTCTAAAAGGTCTTCATCTTCATAAATTTCTCCGCCTAAAGATTTTGCCTTCTTTTTGGAGCCATATTTAATTATTTCTTTTCTTTCTTCTTGATTTAAAATAACATAGTTTTCTTTTAAAAGTTTTTCATAATTGTTGACATGATCTATAAGGATATTGTCTGAGCCCAAAAATCTGTGTCCTCTTGTTACATTTGAAACTTTAATGCCTTCAAAATCAAAGCCCCAAACTTCAGAATCGGCCATGGAAACAATCCATCTTATAGGTCTTGCAAATCTTATGTTTTTTCCGCCCCACCTCATGTTTTTAGGGAAATTTATAGATTTAATTAAATTAGCTATTTCTGTTTTAAATAAATCTTTTGTTAAAAGACCTTTTTTATGGATAAAACCATAGGCGTATTCAGTTCCTTTAAGATCTCTAAATTCTATATCATCAAGGCTTAATCCTTGTGATTTCATAAAACCTTTTAGGGGTTTACTTGGCTTATTTTCTTCATCAAAACATATTTTTTTAGAAGGTCCTTTAACCCACTCTTCAATATCTTCTTGATTATTATCTATATCATTTATAAAAAGAGTAAGTCTTCTTGGGCTTGCATAAACCTCAGTTGAACTAAATCCTATTAAATTTTCTTTAAGAAGTTTTTCAGCTTTTTCTTTTAATTGGCTAAGTGCCATTTTAACGTACCTTGCAGGTAATTCTTCAACTCCGATTTCAAGTAAATATCTCACTAAAATTCCTCCTTTAAGCTGTCCTTTAAAGGATATCCCATATCTTCTCTTTGTTTTAAATATCCTCTTGCAACTTTTGATGCCAAGTTTCTAACCCTTGAAATATATGAAGCCCTTTGAGATACAGATACGGCACCTCTTGCATCAAGTAAATTAAATGCATGGGAACATTTTAATACATAGTCATAGGCAGGCAAAACTAATCCAAGATCAATAACTCTTAAACTTTCTTTTTCATAAATGTCAAAAAGTGATTTTAACATTTCTACATCTGCCACTTCAAAACTGTATTTTGATTGTTCAAATTCATTTATTTTAAAAATATCTCCATAAGATATTTTTTCATTCCACATAATGTCATAAACAGTTTCCACATTTTGTAGATACATGGCTATTCTTTCAAGGCCATAAGTTAATTCAGCTGATTCCAATTGACAGGGAACTCCACCTACTTGTTGAAAATAAGTAAATTGAGTAACTTCCATTCCATCAAGCCAAACTTCCCAACCGAGGCCCCACGCTCCTACTGTAGGAGATTCCCAGTTGTCTTCAACAAACCTTATGTCATGAATTTTTGTATCTATTCCTATTGCTTCAAGGCTTCCTAAATAAAGTTCTTGAACATTTTCAGGAGATGGTTTTAAAATAACTTGAAGTTGGTGATGTTGATAAAGTCTATTTGGATTTTCTCCATATCTTCCATCTGCAGGTCTTCTTGAAGGCTCTACATAAACAACTCTCCATGGTTCCGGTCCAAGGGCCTTTAAAAAGGTATATGGATTCATAGTGCCTGCACCTTTTTCAGTGTCGTAGGCCTCCATAATAACCGCTCCTCTTTCCATCCAATAATTTTGTAATTTTTTAATTAAATCTTGAAAGTATAACATTTACTCCCCCTCTTTTATAACAATTTCAATGAATTAAAATCTTTTATCTCAAGATTATACTTTATATATTTTAGTACAATTTCAAACAAAAAGTCATCTGATAAATTTTTTTCGTATTCCCCGCTAAGATCGCTGTATAATAAAAATTTTAAATAATCTTTTTGTTCTTCCTTAAGTAAATATGAATCCAAACTTACATCACTTTCATTAACCATTCCCCCATTTTCAATGGAAAAATAATTTCCCACCATAGATGGACGAAAGCCCATGAAGCTAATGTATTTAAGAAAAAAAGCTGTTGTGATTGCCTTTTTATTTTTACTGTCCGGCAAAACTTTTAAATATTTTGCAAGTAAATCAAAAGTTTTTTTATTTATTTCAGATTCAAAATTACTTTTTTCGTAAAGCTCAACAATCATTGACCCATAAATAAAAGATTCATAATCTTTTCTTAAATCATAATTTAAGCTAATGATTGTTGCCTTTTGTATATAGAAAAAATTTCCTTGCTTTTTTAGTCTGTAACTGTTGTGAGAAAATATTTGAGATGAAGCTGTAAAAGGAGAAGATTTTCTTAAAGCACCTTTTGCGTAAATGGAAATAAGTCCCAGTTGCCTGGAATATACTTTTAAAATCTTCGAGCTTTCTTTTATTTTCAGCTCATTTAATACAATCCCTTCAGTTTCTATCATTTATAGCCAAGTCCTTTTAATCTTCTGTCATTATCTCGCCAATTTTTATCAACTTTTACCCAAAGTTTTAAATTAACTCTGCCTTCAATTAAATTTTCAATGTCAAGTCTTGCTTCAGTGCCGATTTTTTTCAACATAGAACCATTTTTTCCTATTAAAATTCCCTTGTGAGAATCCTTTTCACAATAGATAACAGCCTCTATTTCAGTTAAGCCTTTTTCATTTTCATGCATAGATTCTATTGTTACAGCCACTCCGTGAGGAACTTCTTCCTTTAAATTTAAAAGGGCTTTTTCTCTTATTATTTCAGATGCAATAAATTTAACTGGTCTGTCAGTTAAAATATCATCGGGATAATACTTGGGTCCCTCTGGCAATAAGTCTTTTAAAATTTTCATAAATTCTTCTATGCCGTCGCCCATCATTGCACTTATAGGGATTATCTCTTCAAAGTTAAGCTCATCTTTGTATAAATTTATAATGTCTAAGAGTTCTTCCTTCTTAACTTGGTCAATTTTATTTATAAGCAAAATAATTTTCAAATTTTTCGGTGCTTTTTTTAAAAGATCTATTATCATCCTGTCAAGCCTTCCGATTTTTGTTGAAGTATCTACAATATAAGTTACTATATCAACTTCATCTAAAGAACTTTCAGATTCTTTTTGCATAAATTTTCCAAGCTCATTTCCCGGTTTTTGCATTCCCGGTGTATCCAAAAATATTATTTGTGAATCTTCATCATTATAAATTATTGAAATTTTATTTCTTGTTGTCTGAGGTTTGCTAGAAACCGCAGAAATTTTTTCTCCAACTATTCTATTAAGCAGAGTGCTTTTCCCTACATTGGGTCTTCCAAGCACTCCCACATAACCTGATTTAAACATCATTACCTCTCTTTAAGTATTCTGGGCCAAAACTGTGGGGCAAAAGTTCTTCTAAAGTATAAACTTTATAATCGTCCACTGAATTTGCAACAACTATCATGGGATTTTCGGAAAATTCTCTAATAACTTGTCTGCACACTCCACATGGAAATGTGTTTTTTGCATCCCCTGTTATGACTATTTTTTTAATTTCACGCTTACCTTCGCTTACGGCTTTAAAAATTGCCGTTCTTTCAGCACAGTTAGTCGGAGAATAAGAAGCAATTTCTATATTGCCTCCGGTGTAAACACTTCCATCTTCCATTTCCACGGCTGCTCCTACTCTAAAGTGAGAATAGGGCGTGTATGTTGACCTATCTTTTGCTTCAAGGGCAAGCTCAATTAAATTTTTTAATTCCATAAGACCTCTAACTAAAAATTTTAAAGGCAAATATTGCAACACTTATGCCTACTATGGCACCAAATATAGCTTCACTTGCCTTATGTACTCCTGTTTCAACTCTGCTTTCAGCTACAAGAAGGGCAAGTCCTAAAGAACATGTTGTAATAAGACCCTTTTGAGCTACTAAACTTATTATAGTTGCAGCACAAAAGGCAATTGCCGAGTGACCGGAAATTGCTCCTCCCTGAAAATATGAACCACCATTTTTCTTTGCCATAATATATTTTCCTATTATGACAAGTATTAAAACTATTATTAAAGAAACCAAAGCAAGGTGATCTGAAGAGTTTCTTATTTTCATAAGACCTATTTCTCCAAGCTTTGATAATTTTTTATAAAATAAAAAATAAGCAACAACTATTGCATTTAAGGCAGAAATTAAAACTGCTCCTGCAGAAACGTCTTTTACATATTTTGCAATTGGATTGTAATCCTGAACAATTAAATCTACAGCTCTTTCAATAGCTGTATTTATCATTTCAGATACAATAACAAAACTTATTGCAAATAAAAGGATCATAAATTCAACCTTTGTAATATTAAAAAACAAAGAAAAAATTAAAATCCCAAGACAAGCTGAAAAATGAAATTTTAAATTTTTTTCAGTCTGTAAAGCGGAAATAATTCCCTGAACAGCATAGTTGAAAGAAGCTATAAATCTGTTTTTCTTCAAATTATCAACCTCAATTTTTATATATTTTAAGCTTATCCATTATTTCTTTTTCTTTTGCTCTCATTTCTATTTTATCTTCTTCATTTTCGTGGTCATAGCCAACTAAATGAAGAATTGAATGAACTGTTAAATAAGAAAGTTCCCTTTCTTTTGAATGACCGAACTCCTCAGCCTGAGATAAAACTCTTTTAGTGTTAATTACCACATCACCTAAAATGTTACTGAACTTATCATCTATGGGAAAAGATAAGACGTCCGTTACAGAATCAACCCCTCTGTAATCTCTATTAAGTTCTTGTATTTCATTATCATCCACAAAAGAAACTGATACTTCAGCATCATCGAAGCCTAAAATATTAAGGGCTTCTTCAATAGATTTTTTTACAATTTCAATCACACCATTATCTATTTCAAAATTTTCTTGTCTATCATCAAAATATATATCTATCATCTTTTGTTCTCTTTTTCATTTTTCTTATTTTCATATTTTTCATAAGCATCTATAATACGTTGAACTAAAGGATGTCTTACAATGTCATTTTTACTTAAATAAACAATTCCTATACCCTTAACATTTTGTAAAATTTTAAGAACTGTTTTTAAACCCGACTGCTTGCCCCTTGGCAAGTCTATTTGAGTTATATCCCCTGTTATAATAGCCTTTGAACCATATCCAAGCCTCGTTAAAAACATCTTCATTTGTTCATTTGTAGTATTTTGAGCTTCATCTAATATTACATAGGCACTGTCTAAGGTTCTTCCTCTCATGTAAGCAAGAGGAGCAACTTCAATAAGACCTTTTTCAAGATATTTAGTATAATTGTCATGACCCATTATTTCAAAAAGAGCATCATATAGAGGTCTTAAGTAGGGATCAACCTTCATTTGCAAATCCCCAGGTAAAAATCCTAAAGATTCACCAGCTTCAACTGCAGGTCTTGTTAAAATAATTCTATTTACTTCCTTATTTTTAAAAGCTCTTACAGCCATAGCCATTGCTAAATAAGTTTTTCCTGTTCCCGCAGGTCCAATTCCGAAAACAATATCATTGTCCTTTATAAGATCTATATATTGTTTTTGCCCAAGAGTTTTGGACTTTATTGGTTTTCCCATAGAGGTGTAAACTATAACTTCATTTAAAAGTTCATTAATAGGTCTTTTTTCTCCAAACTTTATTAGTTTTATGGAGTAGTCTAAATCTTTTCTTTCGATTCCTTTTTTTTCTCTTATGAATTCCAATAAATTGCTGATTAATAAAATGGCATCTTCAGCATCATTTTCATTGCCTTTTACTATTATTTTATTGTCTCTTATATCAATTTTTACTGAAAATTCTTTTTCTATTTTTTTTATATTTTCATCTAAATTCCCACATAAGAGATCAATGTTGTATTCTTCTTTTATAGGAAGAATTTTTTCTTGGTTTTCTAACAAATAAATACCTCCTGATTTAGTTAATAATATCATATTAAGGTCTTTTTTTCCATAAAGCCGGTCTTATTAGAAAAATAAAAAAGCCTCAATTTGATGCTTTTTATAAATAATGTCTTAAATAAATATTTAATATTATCTTTCATACAAATAAAAAAAGCTCCGAAGAGCTTTTTTTTGAAAACTTATATTTTTTAAAATATGGTGATTGTTTTTTAAAAACCTTTTGTTTCTCCAAAGAAGTAATATCCAAGTGGTGTGTAGAATAGTCCTTCAATGTTAGGTTTAATCATGTGTGGACTTGTGTAGAAGTAAATTGGTGCAACTATTGCATCATCTTTAACAGCTATGTCTTCAGCTTTGTGAAGATCTTCAAATCTCTTTGCTGTGTCATCTGTAGTTTTTGCTTCTTTTACAAGTTTATCAAATTCAGGATTTGAATATTGTGCGTCATTATTTCCGCCGCCTGTCATCCACATATCAATAAATGACATAGGATCATTATAATCTGCTACCCATCCGTGACGAGCTATATTATAGTTACCTTCTTTTCTGTCTTTTAAGAATACATTCCAGTCAGAGTTTTGAAGTGTTATAGTAACTCCAAGTTCAGTTTGCCACATATTTTGAAGTGCTTCAGCTACTGCTTTGTGTCCTTCTGATGTGTTGTAAATATATTCAATTTGTGGGAAGCCTTTTCCATCTGGATAACCTGCTTCTTTAAGAAGTTTTTTTGCTTCTTCTACATTTTTAGTGTAATCGTCAGCGTTGATTGAATAGAAATCTCCACCTTTTGTTCTAAAGTCATCTCCACTTGCTCCATCTTTATCGCTTACTCCAGATGGAACAAATCCTGATGCCGGTTGTTGTCCTTTACCTGTTACTTGTTCAACTATAAAGTTTCTATCAATTACAAGACTGAAAGCTTTTCTAACCTTTGCATTATCAAATGGTGGTTTTGAAGTGTTAAAGCATACGAAATAAGTTCCTACTTGAGGATTGATTTTAAGTTCGCCGTTGTCTATTAACTTTTTAACTTCTTCTGTTGGGACACTTTCTATAAAGTCAAGTTCTTTTGCCCTATATGATGCATAAATTGCATTGTCATCATCTTTCAAGTGGAAGGCTAATTTTTCTGCAGTAATTTTATCTGCGTCATAGTATTCCGGATTCTTTTCCATATTTATTACTTGATTGTGTTCCCAAGAAGCAAGTTTGTATGGTCCATTTGAAATATAAGTTTCTGGCTTTAAAGTCCATTTGTCATTTCCTTCAACTATATCTTTTCTTACAGGATAAGTTGCTGCGAAAGCACAAATTTCTTCAAAATATGGAGTTGGTGTGTGAAGTTTAACTACAAAAGTTTTTTCATCTGGTGCTGAAATATTTAATTTTTTAGCATCATATCCATCAACCATATCAAGCATATATTCATAGTCTGCTCCTGTGTTAGGATCTACAAGTCTGTTCCATGAATATAAAAAGTCATTTGCTGTTACAGGTTTACCATCTGACCACTTTGCACCATCTCTTATGTGGAAAGTGTAGGTAAGTTTATCATCTGACACTTCCCATTTATCAGCTTGACCAGGTTTTAATACTGCATTTCCATTTCCATCATTTTCCCATTTAATTAAACCTTCAAACATGTGTTGAATCATAGTTGCCCCGTCAAGAGAAGTGTTTAATGCGGGGTCAATTGAATCCGGTTCAGATGCTATACAAATATCTAATATACCATCTTGTCTTCCGGGTTCTTCTTGTATTACTTTCTTTTCTTCTTTTCCTTTGTTTCCTTCTGCTTTTTTGTTATCGGTTTTTGAACCGCAAGCTGTTAATACTAATATTAACGTTAAGCAAAGAACTAATAATTTACCTTTCCTTTTCATAATCTCCTCCTAAATTTTATTTATATTATGACAACTTACATAATGACCTTGTTCATATTCACGAAATTCTGGTTCTTCTTCTTTACATATTTCTGTGGCATAAGGGCACCTTTCGTGAAATCTACATCCCTTGGGCGGATTAATTGCCGATGGGATTTCTCCTATTAATTTTATTCTCGATTTTTTTCTATTTATCTCAGGATCTGCAACTGGTATTGCCGATAGTAAGGACTTGGTGTATGGATGAAGAGGATTGTCATAAAGTTCATTTGCCTCTACAAGTTCTACAAGTTTTCCAAGATACATTACTCCTATCCTATCTGAAATATGTTTTACTACAGATAGGTCATGGGCTATAAATAAATATGTCAATCCAAATTCTTCTTGCATGTCTTGAAGCATATTTACAATTTGAGCCTGAATGGAAACATCCAAAGCTGATATGGGTTCGTCGCAAACTATAAATTCTGGTTTTACTGCAAGAGCTCTTGCAATTCCTATTCTTTGTTGTTGTCCGCCGCTAAATTCGTGGGGATATCTGTTTGCATGTTCTCTATTTAAGCCGACCCGATTTAATAGTTGACCGATTTTATCTTTTCTGTCTTCTTTATTTTCGTATAAATTATGAATATCAAGAGCCTCTCCTACAATTTCTCCAACTGTCATTCTTGGGTCAAGAGATGCTGAGGGGTCTTGAAATATTATTTGCATTTTTCTTCTTAAAGGAACCATGTCCTTTTTTATATTATTTTCAGAATCATAAATTACTTGTCCGTCATAGGTTATTTTTCCCCTTGTTGGTTCGTGTAATCTTAAAATTGTTCTTCCGAAGGTTGTTTTACCACAACCGGATTCACCTACAAGTCCTAGGGTCTCTCCTTTTTTTATAAATAGACTTACATTATCTACTGCATGGACAGTATTTATTTTTCCGAAACTTCCTTTAACTTTAAATTGCTTTACTATATTTTCACAAACAAGGAGTTTTTCATCTGTTTTTTTCATTTAATTCCCTCCCTGTTTAAATGTAGCCAACATTTTGAATAGTGATTTTCTGAAATTTCAAACATTGGCGGTTCTTTTCTAAGACAAATTTTCATGCAATGGTCACATCTTTGTCCAAATCCGCAACCTTCAGGAGGGTTTAACATGTCCACAGGGTTCCCTTCAATGCTTTTAAGTCTTTCATCTTCTTTTGAATCAATTCTGGGCATTGATTTTAAAAGTCCCTTTGTGTATGGATGATTAGGTTTATAAAAAATCTCATCAACACTTCCCTGTTCAACAATTTTTCCTGCATACATAACGCTTACCTTATCACAAATTGCAGCAACTACCCCCAAGTTATGAGTTATAAAAATAATACTCATTTTAGTTTTGTTTTGTATTTCTTTCATAAGTTCCAATATCTGAGCTTGAATTGTTACGTCTAAGGCCGTAGTAGGCTCGTCAGCGATTAAAAGTTTGGGCTCGCATATAAGACCCATACCTATCATTACTCTTTGTCTCATGCCCCCTGAGAGCTCGTGAGGATATTGTTTCATTCTCTTTTCCGGATTTGATATTCCAACAAGTTCAAGCATCTCTACTGCTTTTTTATAAGCTTCTTCTTTTGAAATTTTCTTATGGACTAAAACTGCTTCCATAAGTTGATTTCCAATTGTATATACGGGATTTAAGCAAGTCATTGGATTTTGAAAAATCATAGAGCATTTATTTCCTCTAAAATCTTCCATTTGTTTTTTGTCGTAATCTAAAATATTTTCATTTTCAAAAATAACTTTTCCGGATTTAACTTTTCCAGGTTCTTGAAGCAAGCCCATTATTGAATAGGCTTCAACACTTTTTCCACTTCCTGATTCTCCAACTATTCCCATTACTTCGTTGTAATTTAAATCATAATTTATTCCGTCAACGGCTTTTACTTCTCCTACAGGTGTATAAAAAGAAACTTTTAAATCTTCTACGCTTAATAATTTGTTTTCCATAATTCACCTACTTCTTCAATCTTGGGTCAAGAGCATCTCTTAAACCGTCACTAAATAAATTTAAACTTAAAATAATTAAACTTAATAAAATTGATGGAATAACAAGCCTGTAAGCATAGGAGTAAATACCTCCAAGAGCATCTGCCGCCATGGCACCAAGAGATGTCATAGGAGCTGAAACCCCAATTCCCAAGAAAGATAAAAAACTTTCAAGAAATATTGCCGATGGAATTTGCATAGCAGTCATTACAATTATTTGACCTATACAATTTGGAAAAATATGTCTTTTTATAATCCTTTTTTTACTTCCCCCCAAGGCTCTTACGGCTGTGATAAATTCCTGCTCTTTAAGCATAAGAACTTGTCCTCTTATTATTCTTGCCATACCTACCCAATATAAAAGTCCAAAGACTATAAATATTGAAATAAGTGCCGGCCCTAAAACTCCAATTTTTTTTGCAAATTGGCTTCCGCTATTGTTAACCCAATCTTTTAAAGGTTTGTTAATTGCTATTGAAATAAGGATTACTACAAGTACATCTGGCACCGAATAAATAAGGTCCAATATCCTCATCATTATTGAATCAACTTTTCCACCTAAGTATCCTGAAACAGCTCCATAAATACTGCCTATTACAAGTACTATAAGTGAGGCGAAGATGCCTACTATAAGAGAAACTCTTGTGCCGTACATAACTCTTGTTAAAATATTTCTTCCTAATTTATCTGTTCCGAAAGGATATTGCAAACAAGGAAATAAATTTTCGTCACCTCTAAACTGAGTTGTATAATCTCCTTTTACAAATAAAGGTCCTAAAAAGGCAAATATTACAACAAATATTAAAAATACCAAACTTACCATGGCAACTTTATTTGATTTTAGCCTTCTCCAGGCATCTTTCCAATAGGATACTGAAGGAGCTTTTGCATAAAAATCTTCTCTATCTTGTAAACTTGCAGGTTCAAAATCATCTGCTGCAAAAGTTATACCTAAATCTTCAGGATCTTGTTGTAAACTAAAAAATTTTTGCATCATTGAGTCTCCTTTGTAACATCAATTCTGGGATCTACAAATTTATATAAAATATCTACTATTAAATTCATAGTTATTACAAGAGCGGCAAAGAAAATTGTTGTCGCCATTATAATAGGATAATCTCTGTTTAAAATAGAATTTACAAAATATCTTCCAAGGCCTGGAAGAGAAAAAACAGATTCAATTACGAGAGATCCTGTAATAATTCCTGCCGTTAAGGGCCCTAAATAAGTGAGAACTGGTATAAAAGCATTTCTTAAAGCGTGCTTAAATAAAATCTTCCTTGATGGAACTCCCTTTGATTTTGCAGTTCTTATATAGTCTTGATTTATTGCATCAAGCATAGATGATCTTGAAAGTCTTGCTATATAACACATAGGATAAAACCCAAGAGCAAAACAAGGCATAATATAACTTCTTATATTGCTAAGACCCATAGTTGGTAAAATATGAAGTTTAACTCCGAAAAATACCAACAAGAGAGTAGCTGTAACAAAACCTGGTACTGATATACCTATGGTTGTTAAAACTCTTAAAAAATCATCAATTTTTTTCCCTCTGTTATAAGCTGCAAGACAACCTAAAGGAACTCCCACCAGGGTAGCCCAAATTACGGCTATAATCCCAAGTTTTGCAGAAGTGGGAAGCATTTCTTTAATAATGTCAATTACAGGTCTGTTTTTTTGCATTTTTAAAGAAACACCAAAATCCAGTTTAAGAGAATTTTTAATGTAATTTATAAGTTGAATATGTGTTGGCTTATCTAAACCGTATTTTTTATACAGGGCAGCCGTAACTTCAGGAGATTGTGCTTTTTCTCCTAAAAATGGACTTCCCGGTACACTTTTCATAAGCAGAAATGTTATACAAGTTACAACAAGCAAAACAAGAATCGATTGTAAAATTCTTTTAAAAATATACTTTGCCATTTTTTCTCCTTTATCTATTTATCTGTTTTTTGCTTTACTAAAATAAACTTTCATTAATTATACGCTTTAATGTTTTATATTGCAAATGATGTAAATCGTTATCTTGATAAATTTTAGTGAAAATTTTTTCATAAAATAGATAAAATAAAAAGGACCTTATTTAAATAAAGTCCTTTTATTGTTTTAAATAAAAAAACATTCCTAAAATATAAAACTTCAGGAATGTTTCTTGGTGCCCAGAGCCGGAATCGAACCAGCGACACGAGGATTTTCAGTCCTCTGCTCTACCGACTGAGCTATCTGGGCATAATGGTGGGCCTTCAGGGACTCGAACCCCGGACCTACCGGTTATGAGCCGGGCGCTCTAACCAACTGAGCTAAAGGCCCTCACCATTTAATATTTAATTGGCGGAGAAAGAGGGATTTGAACCCTCGCGACCCTAACGAGCCCTACTCCCTTAGCAGGGGAGCCTCTTCAGCCTCTTGAGTATTTCTCCAAAGTGTTCATAAATCCATCTCGGTTTATTTTTTCCGCATCACTCTTAACAGTATATAGGCGGAAAATAACTTTGTCAATAGATTTTTTTATAATAAATTTACCAAAACTTTAAATTGCTTACCCTTTCAAAAGTGTAAACAATTTAAAGTTTTTTTAATCTACACTATTTTTTTGTTGACACCCTTAACCCATAGATTGAATAAATTGAACAAAATCTTGATCTTCTTCAAAAAATGGCAACTGATTATCTTTATCCAAACTTTTTTGAATAATTACAAAACTTAAATCCTGCAAAATTAGAAAATCAAATTCATTTTTTATTTCTTTTCCATCTTTGTTTTTTATATCCAGTATTAATTTATCTTCCGATACAATATAAGTCCCTGAGTATTTGTTTATGTGTTCAAAATCTTTATCTGATATCTGATAAATTGCTATATTTCCATCATAACCTTTTAAATTTTTATCTTCAGTTAAATCCATATACCAGCCTTCGCTATTCCAGGTTGTATTTTTTAATTCATCCTTTTTAGCCTTTCTCCATCCACTGTCATATAAAAATCCCTTTTCTGCCTTAACTCCTTCATCTCCATATTGACTTAAATCTAAAAACTTAGACTTATGAGCTAACTCTTGTGAAACTAAATCCCACATTAACAATGGATCCCACCTTATGCTTTCTTTACCTTCCGGAACCAAATTTACCTCAACATCTGGAAATTCAAGGGAATCAGACACTAGGAGAAGGGGTTCTTCCGAAAAATCGCTTTTATATAGAATTTCATCAACTTTAAGTTCAGAATTATCCCCTAAAGTTAGTCTGTTTACGGCTATTGAACTTTTTGGATCAGCTGTTATGAAGAGAAAAACTTCTCCTCCGTTATTTTCCCTTGGAATTATATTTTCACATTTTAGATTTTCTATGAAGTTATATTTTTTATACAATTTAGGATTATTTTCTTTTATCCAATTTTTAAAGTTTTCCTTTAAAGATTCTTGAGAAATCCCAAGATAAGCAACTCCAAAATCTTTAGATTCCTTTTTTAAGCTTTCTCTTAAAGCTTCAAGAGAACCTTCTTTTTTTACCTCTTCTTCTTTTTTCTCTGAAATGTTTTTATTTTTTGTATTAAGCTCTTTTTTCTCAGTTATTTGATTTTTCTCAATTTTATTAGTATTTTCAGGCTTTTTATTACAAGAAATCAAGGAAAAGAAAAGCGGAATTACCATAAATATGTAAATAATTTTTTTCATTATGTATCCTCCTTTTTTCTTATTATATTACTTTTTTCTACTATTTAAAAATAAAAAAAGAGATCCTTTCAGATCTCTTAAAATTTTTTATTTTGTAATTGTTCCTTTTTTAATTGTGCCTTCAGAGCAATTCATTGTTATTATCTCGCCGCTTTTGATTTTTTTAATAGCATCTGCGACTCCAAATATTGTCGGTATTCCTAGGTTAAGACCAGTTATTGCCGATTGAGATGTAAAACCTGCTTCCTCAACAATTAAGCCCTTTGAACGCTCAATATATTTTACCATATCATTGGTAACTCCGTCAGTTACAATAATATCTCCATCTTCAAAGTATTTTACATAATCTTGGTCAGACTTCATCACAAGAGCTTTTCCTGTAACCTCAACATCTCCTATTCCTGTTCCCTTTGTCATAATTTCACCGACAGTTTGAACTTTTATTAAGTTTGTTGATCCTGCAAGTCCAACAGGAACTCCCGCTGTAATTATTACAGTATCTCCCGGTTTTATAAATCCGTTTTTTCTTGATTCTTCTTGAGCTACACTAATAACTTCATCAGTTTCAACGGCACTTTTTATTAATATGGATTTAACTCCCCATTCTATGTTTAGTTGTCTTTTTACTTTTTCTTTAGTTGTTGCCCCTATTATTAAGCATTTAGGTCTGAATTTTGAAATTGCCCTTGTAGTAAAACCTGAAGTTGTAGCTGTAATAATTGCTTTTGCATCTAAGTCTTCTGCAATTGTACAAGTTGATTTTCCTATGGCATTTGTTGTAGTCATAGAAATTTCATCAATTTTCTTTCTTAAAATTTCGTGAAAATCAATGGAGTTTTCTGTTACTTCAACAATTTTTCTCATAGTTGTTACTGCATTTACAGGATATTTACCACTGGCAGTTTCTCCTGAAAGCATAACACAACTTGTTCCGTCAAGAACTGCATTGGCAACATCATTAGCTTCAGCTCTTGTAGGTCTTGGATTTCTAATCATAGAATCCAACATTTGAGTGGCTGTAATAACAACTTTTCCCTTTTCATTACAAAGATTAATAATATCTTTTTGTGCTATAGGTACTTCTTCAGTTGCAATTTCAACTCCTAAATCTCCTCTTGCAATCATTATGCCATCAGATACATCAAGGATGTCTCTAACATTTTTAAGACCTTCCCTTGATTCTATTTTAGAAATTATTTTTATGTCATAATTGTTGTTTTCTTCAAGTATTCTTCTTATTTCAACAACATCTGCAGGAGTTCTTATAAAAGAAGCTGCTATAAAATCCATGTCATTTTCAATAGCAAATTTTATATCTTCCTTATCTTTTTCAGTAAGTGCCGGAAGTTTAACATGGGCATCAGGAACATTTACTCCCTTTTTAGATGAAATTTCTCCTCCGTTATAAACTGAGCAGTGAATTTCATTTCCTTCAATTTCTTTAACATGAAGTTCTACAAGACCATCATCAATTAAAATCCTGGAACCTATTTTTACGTCCTTAGGAAGATTTTTATAAGAAACGGAAACTTTTTTTTCATCTCCTATAATATCTTCTGTTGTTAAAGTAAATTCATCTCCTGGATTTAAATAAAGGCGCATGGAATCTTTAAAATCTCCAAGTCTTATTTCCGGACCTTTAGTGTCAAGAATAGTAGCAATTGGTAAATTTAGTTTTTCTCTTACTTTTTAATTTTTTTAAGACGAGCAAGATGTTCTTCATGACTACCGTGAGAAAAATTCAAGCGGCAAACATCAAGACCTTCTTTAAAAAGTTTTTCTAAAACTTCTTCAGAATCACTTGCCGGTCCTATTGTGCAAATAATTTTTGTTCTTTTCATTTTTTTCCTCCATAAATAATACCTATGTGAATTATACCCTAAGTTCCCTTTAATAGTCTACAAAAATATGCTTTAATATATCTTGTGTTTTTTTATTATATCTATTGCTTTATTACACAATATATAGTATATTTATTTTAGTAAAAAATATATCTGAAAGGAAGAGTCCCATGATAACCGTTAGAAAAAGAAATGGAAATTCAGTAGCTTTTGATTCTGAAAAAATTAAAATTGCTATTGAAAAAGCTATGCATTCTCCAAATGGAATCTACATAGAAAATCAAGCACAAAAAATTGCTGATGAAATTTTTGATTATGCTCAAACTTTAAACAAAGAGCTGAGTATATATGATATTGAGGAACAAGTTTACTATAGACTTATTCATTACAATAATCCCGCCACTGCAAGAGCCTATGAATCTTACAAGTCCGTTCAAGCTTTTAAGCGTGAAGCAAACACAACAGACGATGAAATTCTCGGCCTTTTAAATCAAACTAACACTGAAGTTATTGATGAAAACTCAAATAAAAATGCAATAATAGCTTCTACTCAAAGGGACTTGATTGCGGGAGAAGTTTCAAAAGATATTGCAAAGAGAAAGATGATTCCAGCAGATTTAGTTGAAGCTCACGACAGCGGTGCAATTCACATACACGATTTAGATTATTTTATCCAACCTATCTTTAATTGCTGTCTTGTAAATATGAAAGATATGCTGGGAAAAGGAACTGTTGTAAATGGAAAGATGATTGAATCTCCAAAATCTTTTCAAGTTGCTTGTAATGTCATGACGCAGATAATAGCCCAAATTGCGTCAAATCAATATGGGGGCCAATCTATAGATATTTCTTGTTTAGGAAAATATTTAAGACGTTCCTATGAAAAAAATTTGAATTTAGCAGTTGAAATTATAGGTGATCTTGATCTTGCACAAAAAATGGCAGATGAAATGACTAAAAAAGATTTGCAAAGTGGAATTCAAACAATCCAATATCAAATCAACACCCTTATGACTTCAAACGGCCAAGCTCCTTTTGTAACTTTATTTATGCACATAAAAGACGGAGAAGCCTATGAAAATGAAATTGCTCAAATTATTGAAGAAATATTAAAACAAAGAATACAAGGTATTAAAAATGATGCAGGCGTTTATGTAACTCCGGCTTTTCCGAAACTTATTTATGTTCTTGATGAAAATAATGTAAATAAGGATTCCAAATACTATTATTTAACATCTCTTGCTATTAGATGCACTGCTAAGAGAATGTATCCTGACTATATTTCAGCAAAAAAAATGCGTCAAAATTATGAAGGCAATGTCTTTTCTCCTATGGGTTGTAGGGCATTTTTGCCTCCTTATAAAAATGAAAATGGACAATATGTCTTTGATGGAAGGTTCAATGTAGGTGTTTGTACAATAAATCTTCCTCAAATAGGAATCCTTTCTCAAGGAGATGAAAATAAATTTTTTGAAATCTTAGAAAAGAGAATGGAACTTGTAAAAAGAGTGGGAATTTTAAGATATGAACATCTTAAAAATGTAACAAGTGATGTTTCTCCTATTCACTGGCAACATGGTGCCATTGCAAGACTTCCTAAACATGCAAAAATAGAAAGCCTTTTAAAGGGTGGCTACTCCACTTATACAATAGGTTATATAGGAATTTATGAAGCCTCAATGCTTGTTAAAGGCGTAAGCCACACAGACCCTAAAGGAACGGAATTTGCAAATAAAATTATGGACTTCTTAAACAAGAAAAAAGAAGAATGGACAAAGGAAACAGGCCTACAATTTGCAGTTTACGGAACTCCTGCAGAAAGTTTAACTCACAGATTTAATTCCATAGACAGAAACAGATTTGGAATAATTGAAAATATTACAGATAAGGGCTACTATACAAACTCTTTCCATGTTGATGTAAGAGAAAAAATTTCCGCTTTTGAAAAATTTGCTTTTGAAGCAAAATTCCAAGATAAATCTTCAGGCGGATGCATTTCTTACGTAGAGATCCCAAACATGGAGCACAATCTGGAAGCTCTTGAAACAATGGTTAAATTTATTTACGATAACATTCAATATGCAGAGTTCAATACAAAAAGTGATTATTGTAGCGTTTGCGGTTATGACGGAGAAATTAAAGTAAATGAAAATAATGAATGGCAATGTCCTCAATGTGGAAACACCGATAAGGCTACTTTATCCGTCGTTCGAAGAACATGCGGTTACCTTGGCGAAAATTTCTGGAACGAAGGTAGAACTAAAGAAATAAAGGACAGAGTTCTTCACATATAATGAATTACGCACAAATAAGAAAATATGACATTGCCAACGGACCAGGAATAAGAAGTTCAATTTTTGTTACAGGTTGCAAAAATAACTGTCCTGGATGCTTCAATAAAGAATATCAGGATTTTGATTTTGGAAATAAATGGACTGAAAAGGAAACAAGAGAGATTATAGAGTATTTAAAAGATCCTGAAATTGAAGGTCTTACTCTTTTAGGCGGAGAACCTATGGAACACCCTGTGGAACTTAGGGAAATTCTTTTAAAAATAAAAAAAGAAGTTCAAAAAAATATCTGGGTTTACTCAGGTTTCACTTACGAAATAATTTTAAAAGACGAAAATAAATTCAATCTTTTAAAAGAATGTGACTTTCTTGTAGATGGACTTTTTAATGAAAGTTTAAAGGACTTAAAATTAAGATTTAGAGGAAGCTCAAACCAAAGAATAATAGACATAAAAAAATCCTTAAAGGAAAATAAAGTTGTCCTTTGGGATCAAACGGTAAAAAATAATTTTCATTAATAAAAAAGGATGGAGTCTTAAAACTTCATCCTTTTATTTTTTATAATCTAAAATTTCCATAGACCTTTTATAATTATTGTCCAGTCTTACTTTTTCCCCTTCAGGTAAATCTCCCCTGTATTTACCTCCCTCAAGTAAATCTTTCATAGCGTAAACATAGTATCTGTAAATCCCGTCAACAATTCTTCTACTCGTGTAAGTGGGAATTAAGTCAACATCAAAATTAATTTTTTCGCTATCTTTTTTTAAATTAATACTTACAATGACTCCACACTCTGTATCATAAGTACCCATCCACTCTTTTCTTTGATTGGCTATGGAATTTCCCATAGAATAAATTAAAAACTTATCTCTTCCGTCAACATTGAACTTTAAAGCTTTTTGTAAAACATGAGGATGGGAGCCTAAAATAATATCAGCACCAGCTTTAAAAATTTCATTTGCATAAAGCCTTTGTCTTTCAGCAAAGTCGGTATGGTATTCATCTCCCCAATGGCAATAGACAAGAATAATGTCAGCTCCAGCTTTTTTTGTATCTTCAATATCTTTTTTAACCATATTTAAATCAAGAGGGCTTACAACATAAGACTTATCCTTTAAAATTCCCTCCATGCCGTTAAACATTTCACTGTAAGATAAAAGTCCAACTTTTATCCCCTTTATGTCCACAACATTTATTCTGTCATTTTCTTCTTTTCTTGTGCCAAAAGGTAAAATATTGTTTTCTTTTATTGCATCAATAGTTGTCAAAACTCCTTCATAGCCTGTATCAAGGCAGTGGTTGTTGCAAGTTGAAAGAGCATCAAAACCAAAATCTTTTAAAAATTTTACAGCTTCTTTAGGAGCATTAAACATGGGATGACCTGCAATAGGTCTGTTGGGATTTATAGTTGCTTCAAAATTTCCAATTGCATAATCAGAAGAAGTAAGATATTCCTTTACCTTTTCATAGTAAGTGGAAAAATCATACTTACCCTCAGCATCTTTGGTTTTTATATAAAGAGGCTGATGAAACATTATATCTCCCGTTGCCATAATATTTGCCTGGATAAAACTTTTTTCAGATTTTT
>NZ_AWXB01000003.1 GCF_000478985.1 Peptoniphilus sp. BV3C26 | reverse complement strand
TTTAGAGGATTTTGCAGTTAAAGCAGGTGATACCGTCTACTTTCATCATGAAGAGTACAAGATCAGAGAAATTTCTAAAAATGAAATCACAGGAAAAATTGACTTGTGGCTTGATCCTGTAAGACAAGGCAATCATCAAATTCCGATTGTAGCCTTTACAGATAATGAGGATCTTCTGAAGCATATAAGCCTTGAAAGACCAAACTTTATCGTTGGAGATGAAGTCAAATACAAGGCTAAAGACTATACCATCACACGCTTTGATGATATGGGAAATAACCTAAAGACGGTAACAGTTAAAGATAATACAGAATATCTTGGCGGGATGATAACAGGCTCCGATGTCATTCCTTATCGTCTTGAAAGCGACCTTGAGAGGATATTTGAAAATCAAATATATAAACATCCAGAGCAGACTACTGAAGAAGTAGAAATAAAGAAAGCAGAAGCTCATAACTTCCAAATTAAAGAAGAAACGCTACCTGACAAGTTATCTCCAAGTGAGAGATTAAACAATAACCTTGAAGCAATCTCGATGTTAAATCGAATTGAAAGAGGTGAGAGAGATTTAGATATTACCGCTCAGG
>NZ_AWXB01000002.1 GCF_000478985.1 Peptoniphilus sp. BV3C26 | reverse complement strand
AAAATGGAAAAATTTCTTTAGACAGTTTAGGAGAAAAATCTTTTGAAGCAAAATATCTTTCTGATAATCCAAATGAAAAAGAAATCGACCATATAAATATAAAAGTTTATGTAAAAGAAATAAACGAACCTGAAAAAATAAAAGAAAAAAGGGGGGATTACGGATATTTTTCCATAATAAGTCAAAATAAAAAAGTAGAAGAGATAAACAAGGAAGAAAAAAATATAGTTTTAAAGGAAATTGTCCTAAAAATAAATTCTAAAAAATTTCTTGTTGATGGACAGGAAAAGTTAAATGACACTCCACCGATAATATTAAACAATAGAACCATGGTACCTATAAGATTTATAGGAGAAAGCCTTGGAGCAAAAATTGAATGGGATGAAAAAAATTCGCTTGTAAGGATAAAAGAACAAAAGAAAAAAGTAACAATAGAAATAAAAATAGGAGAAAACCTTGCAAGGGTAAATGGAAAAGAAGTTAAATTAACAAATCCGATTTTTATAAAAAATAATAGGGCTTATGGACTTCTAAGATTTATAGGAGAAAGTCTTGGGGCAAAAGTTGAATGGTTTAAAGATGATCAAAAAATAGTAATTACAAAATAAAAAAATGTGCTTCAATAATTAATTATTGGAGCATTTTTTATTATTGAATTTTTAAATGTAAACAAAAAAATTTCTATTTGATATAATGTAAAAATAGGAAATTAAAAGTTTAGATTTATTTTAGGAGAAGTTATGTTAATAAAAAATATTAAAGCACTTGATGTGAGAAATGGAAAAATTTTAGAAAAAGTAGATATCTATATTAAAGACAATTTAATAGAAAAGATTGGACAAAATTTAGATATTGAAGATGAAAAAATAATCGATGGGTCTGATAAATTGGCGGTACCGGCTTTTATAAATTCTCACACCCATCTTGGAATGAGTTTACTTAGAAATTATGCAGACGATTATAAATTAAAAGAATGGCTTGAAGATAAAATTTGGCCTATTGAAGCTAAATTAACTCCAGATGACATTTATATAGGAACCCTTCTTTCTATGGTTGAAATGATTAAATCAGGAACTGCAACTTTTTGCGACATGTATTATGAAATGGATAGAGTTGCGGAGGCCACAGAAAAAAGCGGATTGAGAGGTATGCTTACAAGAGGACTTGGAGATTTAATGGGACCGCCTTCACCTGAAGAAAGATTTGCAGACATGAGAAATTTATATAAAAATTATGACGGCAAGGCTAATGGAAGAATTAAGATTTTCCCAGGTCCTCATGCAATTTACACTTCAACGGATAAATTTTTAAAGGACACAATTTCTATTGTAAAGGAATGTGGAAATAGGGTTCACATACATCTTTCTGAAACGGAAGGAGAAGTTGAGGATGCTCTTCGTGACAGAAAAATGACTCCAATTGAATTTTGTGATTCTATAGGATTTTTAGATCAACCAACAATTGCCGCTCACTGTACTCATATAACCGATAAAGAGATTGATTTAGTAAAAGATAAAGAATTTTACCCGGTTTACAATCCTACAAGTAATTTAAAACTTGCAAGCGGATTTACTCCTGTTAAAAAAATGCTTGATAAGGGGATTAAAGTTTGCTTAGGCACTGACGGAGATTCTTCAAACAATAATTTAAACATGGTTGAAGAAATTCACATTGCAAGCATTGTAAACAAGGCTGTTGAAAAAGATGCAACGGCAGTAAAGGCTATTGAAGTTTTGAAAATGGCAACTATAAATGCTGCTGAAGCTTTTGGAATTAATTCAGGAGAAATTAAAGAAGGAAAACTTGCTGACATAACACTTTTTAATTTAAATTCAATAAATTTCACGCCAAAAAATAATTTAATCAGTGCTTTATGTTATTCAGCTTCCTCTGAAGATGTTGACACTTTAATTGTTGATGGAAAACTTTTAATGGAAAATAGAAAACTTTTAACTTTAGATGAAAAAGAAATTATAAAAAAAGCCCAAGAAGCAATGGACTCTATATTACAAAGGTAGGAAAAGTATGGATAAAAAAATTGTATATTCTGGAATCCAACCTTCCGGAAAGTTGACACTTGGAAATTATTTAGGAGCTTTGTCAAATTTTTCAGAGCTGCAAGAAGAATATAATTGCCTTTACTGTATTGTTGATATGCATTCAATTACAATTCCCCAAGTTCCCCAAGAACTTAGAAAGGCAAGTCTCGATGTTTTAAGCTTGTATTTAGCTGCAGGCCTTGATCCAAAAAAATCTATTATTTATATTCAATCCCATGTTCATCAACATGTGGAATTGGGATGGCTTTTAAATACTATAACAAGTCTTGGACAACTGGAAAGAATGACTCAATTTAAAGATAAATCTAAAAAAGTAAAAGAAGTGGACGCCGGACTTTTAAATTATCCCGTTTTAATGGCTGCTGATATTTTACTTTATCAAACATCCTATGTTCCCGTAGGAGAAGATCAAAGACAACATCTTGAACTTACAAGAGATTTAGCTCAACGATTTAATTCGAGATATTCTGAAACTTTTACAATTCCTGAAATTTTAACTCCAAAATTAGGAGCAAAAATAATGTCTTTGCAGGATCCAAGTTCAAAGATGAGTAAGTCGGATAAAGATGAAAATGCTTCAATTTTTATTATTGAAGACGAAAAAGCAACTGCAAATAAAATAAAAAGAGCAGTTACTGATTCTGTTGGAATTATTAATTACAGTGATGAGCAACCGGGAATAAAAAATTTGATTAATATTTATTCCTCTCTAAGCTCTCTTAGCCCTCAGGAGATAGTTAAAAAATATGAGGGTGTTGGATATGGAGTATTTAAAGAAGAGCTGGCACAGGTGGTTGTGGACGGTCTAAGGCCCATTAGAAATAAATACGAAGAATATAGAAAAGACAAAGATTATCTTGAAAGGGTTTATAGGGACGGAGACGAAAGAGCTTCTTACTTGGCAGAAAAAACTGTAAGAAAAGTATTTAAAAAAATGGGATTTATTCCTAAGTAGAGGTGAATATGGAAGGATTAAGAAAAAGATCTGAAGTTCCTGAAAATGAAAAATGGGACTTAAGCAGACTTTATAAAAACACTGACGATTATAAAAAAGATTTACAAAAAGCAATGGAAATTTCAGAAGAAATTGTAAATTTTAAAAAAGTTGAAAATAAAGATGACTTATATAAACTTTTAAAACTTTATGAAAAATATAAGGAAAAGGAATCTCTTCTTGCAAATTATGTATCCCTTATGCTTTCAGTAGACCTTACTGATGAAGATGCAAAAATATTAAATTCAAAATTTAATATGGAATATCCTAAAATGGCACAAGCAAATAGTATTGTAAGTGATATTTTAATTTCTTTAGACGAAAAAATAATAGAAGACTATAAGAAAAATTATAAAGAACTTCACAGCTTTATTGAAAAAATCTTAAGAAAGAAACCTCACATTTTAGATAAAGATAAGGAGCTTCTCCTTTCAAAATTTTCCTATACTTTAGATTCTCCCATAAGAATCTATGATACTTCAAAAATGGAAGATATGACCTTTGAAGATTTTGAAGTGGATGGAAAAGTTTATAAAAACTCTTTTGTTCTCTACGAAAATTATTACCAATATCACAGAGACACTGAAGTTAGGCGTAAAGCCTTTCAATCTTTCAGTAGAGGTCTTGAAAAATATAAAAATACCTTTGCAGCCATTTATGATAATTATTTAAACATTGAAAAAACTCAAGCAAGTTTAAGAGGTTTTGATTCTCTTATTGATTATCATCTTTTCAGTCAAGATGTTACAAGAGAAATGTACAACAGACAAATAGATTTAATAATGAAATATTTGGCACCTCACATGAGACATTATGCAAGACTTATTAAAAAGTTTTATAATTTGGACCAAATAAGATTTTCAGATTTAAAACTTCCAATTGATGCTGATTACAACAAAAAAATAAATATTGAAGATTCAAAAAAATATGTAGAAAAAGTCCTTTCAGTAATGGGCGAAGATTATTTGAAAATTGCCATGAGTTCTTATAAGGACAGGTGGACAGATTTTGCAAGTAACATTGGAAAATCAACGGGTGGTTTTTGTGCATCACCCTATAAGAGAGGCTCCTATATTTTATTATCTTGGACAGGGGAATTTAGTGAACTTTTCACTCTTGTTCATGAAATCGGACATGGTTGCCATTTCCACTATGCTCAAGAAGAAAATTCAGTTCTTGAAGAAGAACCTTCTTTATATTTTATTGAAGCACCTTCAACTTGTAATGAAGTGTTACTTGTAAAAGGTCTTTTAAAAGATGAAAAAGATAAAAGATTCATAAGATATATTTTATCTTATTTAATTGGCAACACATATTTCCACAACTTTGTAACTCACTTGTTGGAAGCTGCTTATCAAAGGGAAGTTTACTACCTTGTAGATAAGGGTCAACCTATAACTGAAAATATTCTTTCTAAAATAAAACTTGATGTTCTTAAAAAATTCTGGGGCGATGAAGTTATTATGGATGAGGGAGCTGAACTTACTTGGATGAGACAACCTCACTATTTTATGGGACTTTATTCCTACACTTACTCAGCAGGTCTTACAATCTCTACAAATATTGCCAATAGAATTTATGAAGAGGGACAAAGTGCAGTTAATGATTGGAAAAAAGCTTTAAAAAGTGGAGGTAGAAAAACTCCAGTTGAACTGGCTAAGTTAGGAGGAATTGACATAACAAAAGATCAACCTCTTATGAACACAATAGATTATATTGGAAGCATTATAGATAAGATAGACAGTCTTATTGATTGACAAAAAAATTTTATTAATATAAGATTAAAAATATTAAATTTGCAATAAAAAAGAGGAGTAGCAAAAAATTTTTATTTAGAGAAAAGTCGTTTGGTGAAAGACTTTAAAAATTTTTGTGAAGGTTGCTTTTTTGCACCTTTTAGGCGAATGATCCCGTTAGAGATTTTAAAGAGCCTCAAATTTGAGGAATTAAGGTGGTACCGCGTCTCTCGTCCTTATTTGGATGAGAGGCTTTTTTTATGAGGAGGAAAAATGAAAGAACTTTCTAAAACTTATGAACCTAAAAGTTTTGAAGAAAAACTTTATAAATTTTGGATGGATGGAAAATATTTCACACCGGAAATAGACGAAAATAAAAAACCCTTTACAATAGTTATGCCGCCGCCAAATGTAACAGGAAACTTACACATAGGTCACGCTTTAAACAACACTATACAAGATATTTTAATTCGTACAAAACGTATGGAAGGATATTCAACTCTTTGGGTTCCAGGCACTGATCACGCATCAATTTCAACAGAAGCAAAAGTTGTTGAAAAAATAAAAAGTGAAGGAAAAACTAAAGAGGGAATTGGAAGAGAAAAATTTTTAGAAGAAGCCTGGGAATGGACCTATAAATATGGCGGAAATATAAAAAATCAATTAAAAAAATTGGGAGTTTCTTGCGACTGGACAAGGGATAGTTTCACTCTTGACGAACATCTTTCAAAGGCAGTTGAAGAAGTTTTCATAAGACTTTATGAAAAAGGACTTATTTATAGGGGAGATAGAATTATAAATTGGTGTCCTCATTGCAAAACTGCTATTTCAGATACTGAAGTTGAACATGAGGAACAAAATGGTCACATTTGGTATTTTAAATACCCTTTTGAAGACGGAAGCGGTCAAATTGAAATAGCAACAACAAGACCTGAAACAATTCCAGGAGACTTAGCAGTTGCAGTAAATCCTAATGATGAAAGATATAAGGATAAAATTGGCAAATATGTTTTAATTCCTGTAATGGATAATTTGAGAATACCTGTAATAGCAGATGAATATGTAGAAATGGATTTTGGTTCAGGAGTTGTAAAAATTACCCCATCCCATGACCCTAATGATTTTGAAGTTGGAGAAAGACATGGACTGGGACAAAAGAGAGTTTTTACTGACGATGGAATTTTAAATTCTCTTGCAGGAAAATATGAAGGCTTAGATACAAAAGAAGCAAGAAAAAAAATAATTGAAGATTTTAAGGAATTGGGATACTTTGGCCATGTGGAAGATTATTCACACCAAGTTGGAGTTTGCGAAAGATGCAAAACCACAATTGAACCTTTAATTTCAAAACAATGGTTTGTTAAAATGGAACCTCTTGCAAAACCAGCTCTTGAAGCTTATAGAGAAGGGAAGATTGATTTCATTCCAGAAAGATTTGCAAAAATTTATGTAAATTGGCTTGAAAATATTAGAGATTGGTGTATTTCACGTCAACTTTGGTGGGGACATAGACTTCCTGTTTATTATGTAGAAGAAACGGGAGAAACCATTGTTTCAAGAAATGATCCAAGTAAAGATGAAAAGTATAAGGGTCTTACAATAAAACAGGATCCAGACACTCTTGATACTTGGTTTTCATCAGCTCTTTGGCCTTTTTCGACCTTAGGTTGGCCTGATAAAACAAAAGACCTTGAATATTTCTTCCCAACAGATGTCCTTGTTACTGCACCTGATATTATTTTCTTCTGGGTATCAAGAATGATATTTTCATCCCTTGAACAAATGGGGCAAGTTCCCTTTAAAACAGTTTTTTTTAATGGACTTGTAAGAGATTCTCAAGGAAGAAAAATGTCCAAGACTTTAGGAAATGGAATTGATCCTCTTGAAATTATTGAAAATTATGGAGCAGACGCTTTAAGGTTTATGCTTGTAACAGGAAACTCTCCAGGAAATGACATGAGATTTTATCAAGAAAGAGTTGAATCGGCAAGAAATTTTGCAAATAAACTTTGGAATGCATCAAGATTTGTAATAATGAATCTTGATGAAGATGAAAAACTTGAAAAAATAGAAATAGAATCGCTTGAAAACGAAGATAAATGGATTATATCAACTCTTCAAGATGCAATAAAAAGTGTTAGAGAAAAGATAGATAAATATGATATAGGTCTTGCTGCAACAGATGTATATAATTTTATTTGGGAAAATTTCTGCGACTGGTATATAGAAATGGTAAAGCCAAGACTTTATGGACAAGATGAAGAATCTAAAAAAGTTGCAAAAAATGTTCTTCTCTATGTTTTAACTGACATTTTAAAACTTCTTCATCCCTTCATGCCTTTTATAACGGAAGAAATTTACGGACATATTCCTCATGAAAAAGAAGCTTTAATAATTGAAACTTTCCCTGAATTTAATGAACAATTAAAATTTATGGAAGAAAGGGAAGTTGAATACATTAAAGAAGCTATAAAGGCAATAAGAAATAGAAGAGCTGAAATGAATATAGCAAATTCAAAAAAATCAAAGATTCTTGTAAAGACTTCTGATCCGCAAATAAAGAAAATATTTATGGAAAATAAAAATCAAATTATAAATTTAGCTTCTGCCAGTGCCATTGAAATGGCTGAAGAAAAAATTGAAGATGATTTTATTTCCATAGTTTTGGACAGATCTGAACTTCTTTTACCTTTAAGTGAATTAATTGATTATAAAGAAGAATTTGAAAGATTAAAAAAAGACAGAGAAAAAACAATATCCGAAATTGAAAGAGCAGACAAAAAATTAAACAATAAGGGCTTTGTAGACAAGGCACCTAAAAAAGTTGTAGATGAAGAAAAAGAAAAACTGGCAAAATATAAAGATATGCTCCTTCAAATAGAAGCAAGGTTAAAAGACGTAGAAGTAAAAATTAAATGAAAAATATATTATTAATAGCAACAGGAGGCACAATAGCCTCCGTTCATACAGATATGGGTTTAAGCCCCTCAACTCAAGCAGATGAACTTTTAAAATTTGTTCCTGAAGTAAAAGAATTTGCTAATGTAAAAGTAAAACAAGTATTAAATATAGATTCAACAAATATAGAACCAGAGCATTGGATAAAGATAAGCGAAGTTATAAAAGAAAATTATGATTATGACGGCTTTGTTATAACTCACGGAACAGATACTATGGCATTTACAGCAGCAGCTCTTTCCTATTTAATACAAAATAGCGAAAAGCCCATTATTTTAACGGGAGCACAAAAACCCATAAGTGAAAGAATAACTGATGGGATAAAAAATTTAAAAGATGCCATAAGATTTGCCTCTGAGGACAATGTAAGAGGTGTTTATATAGTTTTTGACGGAAAAGCTATAGTTGGAACGAGAGCAAAAAAATTAAGAAGCAAATCTTTTTCAGCCTTTGATTCCATAAACTATCCCAATGCGGCATTTATTGACGGAAATAAAATTTATCGCTACGTTGATGAAGAAGTAAATAAAGAAGAAGTAAAATTTTATGATAAATTAAATCCTAAAGTTTTTAATTTAAAATTAACTCCGGGAATGGAGCCAGACATTTTAAATTATATTTTTAAATTTTATGACGGAGTCATACTTGAAACTTACGGGGTAGGAGGAATACCCTTTGAATCAAGAAGGAACTTTTTAAAAGAATTAAACAAGCATAAAGATAAAATAGTAGTAATAGCAACTCAAGTTATGCTTGAAGGCTCAGATGCCATGACCTATGAAGTAGGTTATAGATTTTTAAAAAGTCAAAAGGTAATAGAAGCTTATGATATGACCGTTGAAGCCTGTTTAGTAAAATTAATGTGGATACTTGCCATTACAAAAGATTATGATGAGGTAAGAAAATTATTTTATAAAAAAATAAACAAGGATATTTTAAGAGGTGAAGATTGAAAATATATTTAACAAGACACTCAGAAACACAGTGGAATGTTAAAAAAATAAACCAAGGAATTTTAGACTCCCAGTTAACGGAAGACGGAATAAAAATGGCAAAAGATTTGAGCCTTATAAAAAGTAATTTCAACAAAGTTTTTTCTTCAGATCTTCAAAGAGCAATTACAAGTGCAAAAATAATAGCTCCGGAAAGTGAAATTATAAGAACAAAACTCTTAAGAGAAATAGATGTAGGGTCCTGGAGCGGGAAAAATTTAGAAAGAATAAAAATTGAAGATAAGGATTTATATGAAAAGTATTTTTATAATCCGGGACAATACCAAAGAAAAGATGGAGAATCTCTTTGGGATTTAATGGAAAGAGTTAAAAATTTTTTTGAAGAGTTTATAATAGGAAAATCTTATGAAGATGTTCTTATAGTTACTCATGGAGTTACCCTTTGCGGAATTTTAAATTACATTGAAGGAATAGATGTAAATAATTTTTGGGACAACAGAGTGAGGAGAAACGCAAGCTACAATATTATAGATTACAAAAATGGAGAATTTAATATAATAAAAAAAGCCCCTAAAAATAATAGGAGCACAATTTAAAATCAGTCGTAGTCGTAACCGTCTACGGCTAATTTTTTTGTAAATAAGAAGTTATTAAAAACAAAAGTCATAGTATCGTCTTTAAAACGCAAAGTTTTATTAACATATATATCCAAACCATCTTCCTTATAAAGATTGTAAGTTCCAACATCAGGCACACCGATTTTAACTTCAGGATCAACTATTCCATGAACACCACAGCAACCAGTAAGCCCCATATCTACAGTTAGGGCTTTAATATTTTTTTCTTCAATATATTTTCTTGTACCCTTATTAAAAATTATTTTCATATTATCACCACATTTATTATAACATTATTTTAAAAGACTTAGGCCTAAATATTTTTTAGGTAAAAATGAAAATATAAGTTACAATTATAAAAGGGAATTCTTAATATTAGTTTTTTATTTTTTAAGGGTAAAACTTATATATAAGAAAAAATTTAATAAAAATTATTTTAATTTATAAAATAAAGGGAGAAATTTTAATGGAAAAATTTAAAGAAAATGAAAATTCACATATTAAGCATGTAATAGGAATTGTAAGTGGAAAAGGTGGTGTTGGGAAAAGTTTTGTAACAACGGCTATAGCTTCTGAACTGACAAGACAAGGAAAAAAAGTTGCAATTCTTGATGCGGATATAACAGGTCCTTCAATTCCTAAAGGATTTGGAATTAAAGATAAGGTTTTTTCCAACGGAAGTGAAATAATGCCGAAAGTAACCGATGCAGGAATAAAAATTATTTCAGTAAATTTAATTTTAGGCGATCCTACCCAACCTGTTTTGTGGAGAGGCCCCATAATAGGTCAAGGAATACAACAATTTTTTAAAGATGTCCGCTGGGGAGAAATAGATTATATGTTAGTTGATATGCCTCCTGGAACTGGAGATATAGCCCTTACAATTTATCAGTCTCTTCCTATTGACGGGGTAGTAATAGTTTCAACACCTCAAAGTCTTGTGGAAATGATAGTTGAAAAATCTATTAATATGTCAAAACTTATGGGAATAAAGGTTCTTTCTCTTGTAGAAAATATGAGCTATTTTAAGTGCGATCAATGTGGAAAAACTCATTATATTTTCGGAGAAAGTAAAGTTGAGGAGTTGGCAAAAAAATATAAAATTCCATGTTTTTCAAAATTACCTATGGACCAAACTTTTAGGGAAAATATAGATGCAGGCTATGGGGACGAAATTTATGTTGAAGAAATAAAAAATACTGTTGAGGAGATAAAAAAACTTGAAAACTAAAGTTGTAATAATCGGCGGCGGACCTGCAGGTTTAAGTGCTTCTTTATATTTATCAAGAGCTGGAATTCACCACATAGTTTTAGAAAAAGGAGAATTCGGCGGAAATATTTTAGAAGCTATAAATATAAGGAATTATCCTGGAATAAAAGAAATCTCTGGAAGAAAATTTATAGAAAACTTAAGAGCCCAATTAAACGAATTTAATATAGATTTTATAAGGACAACAGTAAAAGAAATTAAGAAAAAAGATAGGTCCTTTATTATAAGCACAAAAAGACAAGGGGACATTGAAAGTGAAAAAATAATTATAGCAACGGGAAGTAGACCAGTTGAAGGAGATATTTTCATTCATAATTATGTAAATACATCTTTTTGTGCTCTTTGTGACGGAAACAATTTCAAGGGCAAAGATATTTCGGTTATAGGAGCAGGTAATAATGGAGTTGATTCTGCAATATATCTTTCAAACATTGTAAATTCTGTAAAAGTTTTTACAGATAAGGATAAGGCTGATGCAGATATTTATTCTTATGAAAAAGCAAAATCTATAAAAAATATAGAATTTTATTTTAATTATAGAGCAAGAGATATTTATGAAGACCGGATAGAGTTTGATACTGATAAGGGAAAAGAAATTGTAAAAACTCACGGAGTTTTTATCTACACAGGCTTTAAACCCAACACAGAAATTTTTAAAGGACTCATAGACATGGAAGATGGTTATATTCTTGTAGATAACAATGAAATGACAAATGTAGAAGGGATATATGCGGCAGGGGATTGCACAAGACATTCCAAGGGTCAACTTATCACATCTATATCTCAAGGAGCATCTGCTGCAATTTCAGTAGGAAAGGTGTTTAGAAAATGTATAAATTAATTTCCTCTATGGGAAAAGTTTATCTATACAAGGATAAAAAACTTATAAGAGAAGAAGAAGGCTCTTTTTGGAAAATAAACGAAGAAAATTATATTTCTGAAAATAAATCTAAAAATAGGGCTTTTAAAAATACAATCTTAGATTTCAGCCACAATTATTTTTTAGTTGATGAAAATGTAAGCAAAGTTTATGAGGAAAATGAAGAAGAAGCTTTTTATATAGATAAAAATATTTTAGCCTTAGACAAAATTTGCACAAATATCTATGCAGACCAGGGGGATTTAAGATTCAAAGACGGGAATCTCTTAATTGTTAAAAAAGATGAAATATACATTTTAGACGAAAAAAAAGAGAAGGTATATTCTTTAAAAGCTCAAGATTTAAAAGTTGATTCTTTTAAAAAAGCTCACTTTATACAAAGGGGAAATTTTGGAGAATCCCATCTTTTAATAGTTGCAGAAAAAAATTTAAGCCTAGTTTTAGAAGTTTCACCTATTACAAAAGAGATTTTGATGGAAATCAATTATAAAAATGCCAATTTAATTGGCGATATAAATGATTTTTTATTCAAAAATTGCAAAAGAGCTGATGCAAAAAGAATAGGTTCAGATACTTTTTTAGTTTTAAATGATTTCGGTCTTATTTATAAATTTAATAAAGATAAACATTTAACTGATTTTTTATTTTTAAAAGATCCAATTGATTATTGCTATTTTTCAGAAAAAGAAATAAATTTAGATTTTGGAAAACCTGTTTGGCAATATTTAAAGTTATATGGAAATTTGCAAGAAAAACAGGCGGCAGGAAAGGCAAAAAAAATAAATGACAGCGGATCCACAATCTTAAATTACAAAAATTTTTATTCCCATAAAAAAGATTGTATTATAATATTTGGCTCTCAAAACTGCATCCATTGTGAGGGAGCTCTTGAAATTATTAAAGATGCCCACAAGGAAATGAATTTTGTAAGTTATTATATGGACCTTACAAATGAAAGTTTAATAAGGGAAAAATTTAAAATTCGAGCTTATCCCACAAGTATTATTTTTAAAGGTGGAAAAGAATTTAAAAGGTTTACGGGAAAAATTAATTATGACGATTTGTTGGATGCTTTGGAGGAAGTATGATAAAAAAGGTTGCTTTTTTTGATTTTGACAAGACTATAACAGATAGGGACAGTATTTTTGTCCTATTTAAAAAATTTAAAAATAGATTTGGTATAAAAATAATTCCTCTTTATTTTAAATTGTTTTATAGGGCTTTAGGTTCTTTATTTGGAAGGGATTATGAAAATTTAAAAAATGAAATTGCAAAAATTTTTAAATTTTTAGACGAAAAAGACTTGGAGAAATTTGTAAAAGAAGATTTGAGCAAACTCTATTATAAAGATGCTTTAAAAAAATTAGATGAGCTTAGAGATGATTATTATATAATGTTGGTTTCTGCATCTTTTGAAAAATATATGAAATATGCAGCAAAAGAACTTAAGGTTGATTATTTAATAGGAACAGGTCTTGATGAAAATTTCAATATTATAGGCGGAAACAACAAGGGGAAAAATAAAGTAAAAAAAATTAAAAAACATTTAGAAGAAAAAGATTTTCAAATAGATTATGAAAATTCTTTGGGATTTTCAGATTCATATAAAGATGACAGATATATGCTTGAACTGGTAAAAAACAGATATTTAATAAATTCCAAAGTAAAAAAAGAAGGATATAAAAATTTGGAGTGGAGTTAAATGAGAATTGTCCATGTTGACATTGATGCCTTTTTTGCTTCCGTTGAAGAAATTGATAACCCAGACTTAGAAGGAAAACCTGTGGTTGTGGGAGGAAGAAGCCAAAGAGGAGTTATAACAACTGCAAATTATGAAGCAAGAGAATATGGACTTCATTCAGCTATGCCTATTTTTATGGCAAAAAATCTCTGCCCCAACGTAATTATCGTTCCAGGAAGAATGAATAGATATAAGGAGATGAGCGAAAGAGTTTTTTCCATTCTCAGAAGCCATACGAGCCTCGTAGAGAAAGTTTCTATAGATGAGGCATACCTTGATATAACAAATTTAAAATTGGACAAAATAAAGTTCTGTTACGACTTAAAATTGGAAATAAAAAATAAAACAGGACTTAACATTTCCTGTGGACTTTCTTACAATAAATTTTTGGCAAAACTTGGAAGTGAGTGGAATAAGCCTGACGGATTTAAATATATTTCAGAAAAAATGGTGCCGGAAATTTTAATTCCCCTTGATATCAGTAAAGTTCACGGAATAGGCAAAAAAAGTGAAAATAAATTAAGAGCAATAGGAATAAATACGGTAAAAGATCTCTACACTTTAAGCGAAGAATTTTTAGTGGAAATGTTTGGAAGGTTCGGGCATGAATTATTTTACCGAATAAGGGGAATAGACAAGAGAAAAGTTGAGCCTATTAGGGACAGAAAATCCATGGGAGTTGAGAGAACTTTTATAAGCACATCAGATGAAGAACAAATCAGAGATTATATTAATAAATTTTCAGAAGAACTTTCTCAAGATTTTATAAAATATAACTTAGGGGCAAATACTCTTACTTTAAAACTAAAAACAGAAGATTTTAAAGTTCACACAATGAGCAAAACATTTTTAACCTTAGTTTTTAAAAAAGAAGAGATTGAAAAAATAGCCCTTGATTTATATGAAAACATAAAACCTGATAAAAAAATAAGACTTCTGGGAATTTCAGGTTCAAATTTAATAGACTTAAACACAAGACAACTTAACTTTTTAGGAGGACTTTAATTTGGAAAGAGAAAAAGAAGAAAAAGAATCACAATATTTAAAAGGACCCTTTATTGAAAATAACAATATTTCCTTTGTAAAAAAAGAAAAAGACGGACTAATAATTAAAATGGAGGGTCAAGACAAACACATAAACGGATATGGAATATTTCATGGAGGAGTATTTTTTATGTTAGCAGACACAGCAGCTGGTCTTTTACTTGCAAGCGATGGAAAAGAATCCGTAACCTTACAAGGATCCATGAATTTTGTAAATAATGTCAAAGGTGGAACAGTTTACGCTCATTCAAAATATGTAAGCAGTGGAATGAAAAATAACATTATTGAAGTAGAAATATTAGACGAAAACAAAAAACTTTTAGCCCTGGGGACTTTTAATTTTTACAGAGTAAATATAGAAGCCATAAAAAGAAAATTTGGTGTAAAAGAAAAAGAGTGTCAATAAAGACACTCTTTTTTTAATATTTTATTAAAGACTCTACAGGATAGTCTTTTAAATTTTCACGACCATTTAAACCTTCACTTATAAGCTCAACTAAAAATAAAAGTCCTTGAATTTTGCCACCAAGTTTTTCCACCATTTGAGCAGTTGCCTTGGAAGTTCCACCGGTAGCCAAAAGATCATCAATTATAACAACATTTTCGCCCTTTTTAATGGAATCCAAATGCATTTCAACCTTATCTTTTCCGTACTCAAGTTCATATTCAGCACTAACTTTTTCCCTAGGAAGTTTTCCGGGCTTTCTTACAGGAACAAAACCTGCACCTATTTTATAAGCAACAGCAGTACCGAAAATAAAACCCCTTGCTTCTATACCAACTATTTTGTCAACTTTTTTATCTTTTAATTTTTCAGACAATTGATCTATAGACGCCTTAAAAGCATCCCTGTCCATTAAAAGTGTAGTAATATCTCTAAAAATTATTCCTTCTTTAGGATAGTCCTTAATGGCACATATTTTATTTGATAAATCCATAACTACCTCCCTATAAAAGTATAACACAGGAAATAAAAGTTGATAATTATAAATTTTTTGAAAAAAAGAAAAGTCAAAATAATTATTTACAGTTACTTGTAAGAGGGCGTGAAAGTTTTAGAGAATATCATATTAATCATGGTTTAGTTTAAATACATTTAAAAATTTAATTAAAAATAAAAAAA
>NZ_AWXB01000001.1 GCF_000478985.1 Peptoniphilus sp. BV3C26 | reverse complement strand
AAGTTTTAGCAAGGTATGTAGGCTGGGGAGGACTTGCTGATGTATTCGATGAAGAAAAAGGTGGACAGTGGAAAGAAGCGAGGAGCTTTCTAAAAGAGAACTTATCTCAGGCAGAATATGAAGCTGCAAGAGAATCTACTTTAACGAGCTTTTACACACCGAAAACAGTGATTGACGGAGTGTATAAGACGCTTTCGGATATGGGATTTAAACAGGGAAACATTTTAGAGCCAAGTATGGGAATAGGGAACTTTATAGGCAATATCCCTGATGAAATGAATAAGTCTAAGTTTTATGGTGTAGAGCTTGACTCTGTAAGCGGTCGAATTGGAAAGCTGTTATACCCTGAAAGTGATATACAGATTAAGGGGCTTGAAGAAACTTCTTTCTCAAATAACTTCTTTGATGCGATTATCGGCAATGTACCCTTTGGAGAATACAAGGTAAATGACAGGGAGTATAACAAAAATAACTTTCTTATCCATGATTATTTCTTTGCCAAGTCCATTGATAAAGTAAGAAACGGCGGTATTATCGCATTTATTACATCTTCAGGTACGATGGATAAAAAGGACGAAAGTGTAAGACGCTACCTTGCAGCAAGAGCAGAGTTTTTAGGAGCGATAAGACTTCCGGACGATACCTTTAAGGGCGTAGCAGGAACAGAAGTAACCTCAGATATTATTTTCCTAAAGAAAAGGGACAGTATCAGAGAAAGGGATGAGGACTGGATTCACCTTGCTGAAGATGAAAACGGGCTTTTATATAACAAATACTTTGTTGATCATCCTGAACAGGTGCTTGGTTCTATGGAAGAAATATCCGGAAGATTTGGGAATACAATAGCTTGCCTGCCAAAAGAAAACACAGACTTAAAGGAGCTACTGACAAAAGCAAGCGAAGAAATCTCTAAAAATGCTAATTATGAAGAAATAGAGCTACTTGATGATGAAATTACCTCAATTCCTGCCACAGATGATGTTAAAAACTTTTCATATACCATTATTGATGATGAAGTTTATTACAGAGAAAACTCCCTATTTGTAAAGAAAGAAGTAACGGATAAAAATAAGGAAAAGATTAAGGACTATCTTGAGTTAAATGCAGCCTTAAAGGATGTTATTTACAAACAGAAAGAAGATTTTTCAGATGATGAAGTAAAGAAAGCTCAGGAAAAACTAAATGAAATTTATGACAGCTTTTCTAAGCAGCATGGATATGTCAATAACCTTTCTAATACCAGAGCCTTAAAAGAGGATAGCAACTTCCCGCTTGTTTCTTCCATTGAAATCCTTGATGAAGAAGAAAACTTCAAAGCAAAGGGAGATATTTTCTCCAAGCGAACAATCACAAAGGCGAAGGTTATCGACCATGTAGACAATTCCCTTGAAGCTCTTGTTTTATCGGTATCTGAAAAAGGATATGTGGATTTTGAGTATATGGGAAGTCTTACAGATAAAGACAGACCGACTTTGATAGAAGAACTTAGAGGGGAAATCTATCTAAACATCGGAGAAGAACAAAACTTTTATAGACCATTATCTTTTAACCTTGAAGATGGAGATCTACCTTTTGCCTGTGCAAACGGCAGTAATTCATATAAGTACGGCTATGTAACAAAGGATGAGTATCTAAGCGGAAATATCAGGGACAAAATTGCCATAGTAGACAGTTACCTTGCAAAGTTAAGACAAACCGAAAGAGAGTTACCTCATCTTGGCTATGCGGAAGATGGCAAAGAAAAAGAGCTGATAAGCTATGAGATGAACCGTTTGGAATATCAAAAGGCAGAGCTTACTAAAGTTCTTCCAAAGGAGCTTGAAGCAAGTGAAATTAATGTGCGTCTTGGTGCAACTTGGATACCGAATAAGGATATTGAAAAATTTATATTTGAAACGCTGAAAACTCCGGGATATGCCAAATGGGATATTAAGGTTAAATTTTCAAATCTGACAAGTGAATGGAATGTTGAAGGAAAGAGCAGGGACAGAGGAAATGACCTTGCAGAGATGACCTACGGCACCTCAAGGGTAAATGCCTATAAGCTGATTGAAGATGCGCTGAACTTAAAAGAAACAAAGGTATTTGACCAGATTGTAAATCCGGACGGCTCGAAAACTTCTGTATTAAATAAAAAGGAAACGCTTCTTGCAGGGCAGAAACAGGAGCTTCTAAAAGAAGAATTTAAGAACTGGATATTTAACGATCAGGAAAGAAGAAACCGTCTTGTAAAGATATATAACGAGCGTTTTAACTCTATCCGTAACAGAGAATATGACGGTAGCAACCTTTCTTTTGAGGGAATGACCACAGAAATTGGTTTAAGACCTCATCAAAGAAATGCCATAGCAAGAAGCCTTTATGGAGGAAATACCCTTCTTGCTCATGTGGTAGGTAGTGGTAAGACCTTTGAAATGGTGGCGTCTGCGATGGAAAGTAAAAGGCTTGGAATGTGCAGTAAGTCCTTGTTTGTTGTCCCCAATCACTTAACAGGGCAAATCGGTCGTGAGTTTATGCAGCTATATCCGTCAGCTAACATTATGGTTGCAGATAAGAAAGACTTTGAGCCGAAAAACAGAAAAAGATTTATCGGAAGAATTGCCACAGGAGAGTATGATGCCGTTGTAATCGGGCATACACAGTTTGAAAAGATCCCGATGAGTAAGGAATATCAGGAAAAGCATATTCAAGATCAGATTGATGAAATTATAAACTATGTGGAGGAATATAAGCATGACAGAAATCAGAACTTTACGGTAAAGCAGCTTGAAAAAACAAAAAAGAAGCTGGAAACAAGGCTTGAAAAGTTAAACGATGATTTTAAAAAAGACGATGTCATTACCTTTGAAGAATTAGGTGTAGATAAGCTCTTTATTGACGAGGCACATAATTACAAAAATCTCTACCTTTATACAAAAATGAGAAATGTAGCAGGTATTGGGCAGTCTGAAGCTTTTAAGTCCTCCGATATGTTTATGAAGTGCAGATACATGGATGAAATGACAGGTGGAAAAGGTATTGTCTTTGCCACAGGAACGCCTGTCAGTAATTCGATGACAGAGCTTTATACTATGCAGCGTTATCTTCAGTATGAAAGCCTTAAAAAGAATAATTTGGAGCATTTTGATAGCTGGGCTTCTACCTTTGGTGAAACGCAGTCAGCTTTTGAATTGTCTCCTGAAGGGACAGGGTATAGAGTAAAGACAAGATTTTCCAAGTTCTATAACCTTCCTGAACTAATGTCTATGTTTAAAGAAGTTGCGGATATTCAGACAGCAGATATGCTAAATCTTCCAACACCTGAAGCACACTATGAGGTTATAAAGACAATGCCAAGTGAGGAGCAAAAAGAAATCCTAAAGAGCCTATCTGAAAGAGCGGACGATGTAAGAAGCAGGGTAGTAGAGCCTGACGAAGATAATATGCTGAAGATTACTAATGACGGCAAGAAACTCGCCTTAGATCAGCGTTTAATCAATCCTTTACTTCCTGACAATCCTGACAGCAAGGTCAATGTGTGCGTGAAAAATGTCTTTTCCATTTGGGATAAGACAAGAGAAAATAAGTCCACACAGCTTCTTTTCTCCGATATGTCAACTCCAAAAGGAAATGGAGAGTTTAATATTTATAATGATATTAGAGAAAAACTTGTGGCAATGGGAATACCGAAAGAAGAAATAGCCTTTATCCATGAAGCAAATTCTGATAAGCAAAAGGATGAACTCTTTGCAAAGGTAAGAAAAGGCGAAATTCGTATTTTGATGGGTTCTACACAGAAAATGGGAGCAGGAACGAATGTGCAAAACAAGCTGATTGCACTTCATGATTTAGATGTCCCATGGCGTCCTGCCGACCTTGAGCAGAGAGCCGGAAGAATTGTAAGACAGGGTAATGAAAACAAAGAAGTGAATATCTATCGTTATGTTACGGAGAATACTTTTGATGCGTATTTGTGGCAGACCATAGAGAATAAGCAGAAGTTCATTTCTCAGATTATGACAAGTAAAACACCTGTCAGAGTGGCGGAAGATGTGGACGAAAGCAGCTTAAACTATGCAGAGATTAAAGCCCTTGCTACAGGTGATCCGAAGATTAAGGAAAAGATGGATTTGGATAATGAGGTTACAAAACTTAAAATGCTTGAAGCAAACTATAAGTCCAACCGTTATAGATTAGAGGATAAGGTTGCTAAAAACTATCCGGAAGAAATTTCAAGAACAGAAAAACTCATTGAGGCTGTAAAGAAAGATATTAAAGATGTAGAAGCAAAAGCTGAAGGAGAGGAAAAGTTTACTTCTATTACTATCGGTGGTGAGAAGATATTAGATAAAAAGTTAGCCGGAGAAAAGCTGCTTGAAGCGATTTCTAAAGTAAAAATCAATGAAAGCAAAGTTATCGGTAAGTATAGAAACATGGATTTAGAGGTAAGTTACAACTTCTTCACCAATGAGCATAACTTCAGCTTAAACGGTGCTGCAAAGCATTCAGGAGAGCTTGGAACGAGTGCGGACGGTAATATTACAAGGCTTGATAATGCTCTTGAGAAAATGCCTGAGAAATTAAAGAGGCTTGAAGAAAAGCTCTTCAGCACAAAAGAACAGCTTCAAAATGCCAAAGAGGAATTACAAAAGCCTTTTGAAAAAGCTGATGAACTAAAGGATAAGGTGCTTCGCTTGGCAGAACTGAATAAGCTCCTTGATATGGGAGAAGTGGAAGAAAAGAGAAATGATAATCCCCTTGTAGAAGATGTAAAACGAGCCATCATTAACTTCTGCAACAGAGAGTATGAAGAAAATCATAGTTATGATGAGTTTGATACTCTATATCCTGATCTAAAGCACATCGGCATCGCCTATACCAATACACCTGACGAAAGACACGGCATCCAATATGAGCTTAATTTAGAAGCTAAAACATGGACACAGTATATTGATGATACTCCAATCAAAACAGAGAGCTTCGACTATGAAAACAAGGGAGAAAATGAAGCTCTAAGGAATATGAAAAATGAAATAGAGCTATCCTCTTTTGAAGATTTAGTCTATGTGGATTCCGAGGACTTAAAGGCAGCTCTCGGACTGGACATTGATGATGAAGGTAACTTCTATGATCCACTTTCTAAAGACCTTGATAATGATGGAATTGCTGACAGATATGACAATGACTTTAAGGACAGCGATTATTTTGAGTCAACCTATGATGTTGAAGATAATTTGCATACCAAAGAGGAAGCCACACAGAAAACGGGTGATAAACCATCTATCTTAGGACAGATAAGAGCCTATCAGGAAGAAAGTAAAACAGAAGAAAAACAAACTGCAAAAGAACAGGAATATGTACGATAAGGGAGGGAAACCTCCCTTTTACCATGAAAGGAGATAAAACATGGATTACAAAACAATGAGAAATCAGATAGAAGATATTGTAAGTGATAACCACAAGGACTTTGTTAAGGCGGTTATCAGCATGGAAAAAGGTATCAACGATGAAAGTGCTTTGGATAAGCTCTATGAGGCTTATATGGACAATGACACCGTTAATTTACTGCATGAGGAATTTGATTACATGATTGAAGATTTAAGAGAACAGGGGCAGATTAAAGATCTTCCTTATGTTCAAGAGGAGAAAGATAATCTTGTCAATATCGTTGGAAATATTGTAGGAAAGATCGATGTAGTTGAAAGAGAAAATAAGAACGGCGAAGCCTTTCAAGTAGTAAATTTCTCTGTGGCATCTAAAGATGATGAGGGCAATAAGGTATATCATAATTGCTCCGCATACGGAGAAAAGGGTGATATTCCAAAAGACTTTAAGCAGGGAGATTTTGTAAAACTCTTTGGACAGATTAGAACTTCCGTTGACGATAACGGCAAGGAACATACTAACATCAGGATACTTTCTTCAAAGCTCTTAAAGGCAAAAGAACAGATGAAAGGTCGAGATGAAAAGAAAGAGTCTGTGCTTGGAGCTATCAAAAAATATCAGGCTGAAGATAAGGAAAAGCCTAAAGAAAAGAAAGAAGCATCAAAAGAAGCTGAGAGATAAACTTATGGTCGGTGTGGTCTTAGGACTGCACCGACTCTTTTTTTATTTGCGAAAAAAGGAGATAAAGATTATCTCTCCATCTCCTTACCCATATAAATTCCGTAATTTTTTCGTATCTTATAAAGCTCGTCCATAGTAGATTTTGAGGAAGAATACTCTTGCATAAGGGTATTCTTTTTTTCTTGTAATTTATCAAGCTCAGCTAAAATATCCTTTGAATTTGGGAGTTTGGAATAGGATTTTTTAAGCTCAGAGAGAGCATTTTCATATAGGGCAATTTGAGCTTTGTACTCTTCAAAAAATGCCTTGTCAGACGGATTAGCAGTATATTCCTTGTAGCACGCTCTGTATTTTTTAACGGTATGAACTTGCTCCATAGTGGTGGAAAGCTTCTGCATTTCCTTATCAATAGCCTTGATTTTCTCTTGTATATTTTGCCTTTCATCGGCTGATTTTTGAATATACTCGTCAAGCTGTTTAACGGATTTAATGCCATGTTCTCTGATATAGATTATAGACTCAGCCATTGTATGAAGGTTATGTTTGGTTGCCCAATATTCGTAGCCTTTGCTTTTCTTTACCTTTGCATTGGTGTTCATGTCAATAACATTGCCGATGCGTTTTTTGACAGCAGGAGTCTGGATAAACTCTCTTTCTGCAATTCGTTCTTTTAATCTTTCTTCGGTATAATCTTCTCCGATTGTTTTAGCCCTTGTAAATCTCGCCTTATCTTTTGGCTTAAAAGCAATGTGCTTACCGTATTTGATTTCATAGCCGAGATCAGCCATCTTCTTTAAAAATTCGCCCCAGTCCTTTGACTGTTTTATTATTCTATCAATGTCAAATTGAAGCTTACTTTTCCAAGAAGTGCCATGTTTTGCCTGTTCGTTTTCATACCAAGATTTACCGTTAATCTTATATTTTTTCTTATAGCTTTCGTAAAACTCGTCAATAACAGATAGGCTATTTTCTTTGCACAGTTTATCACTCTGATAACGGATTTGGTGGTAGCTTTTCTTGTTAGACTGGTAGCACCGACCTGTTACCATATTTACATTATTGAAGATGATGTGATTGTGGATATGCCCCTTATCTACGTGGGTAGATAAGACAAATTCGTACTCATCTTTGAGTATCTTTTTACACAGCTCCATACCAATCTGGTGAGCCAATTCAGGGCTTGTTTCTCCCGGTAAAAATGATTGAATGAGATGTCTTGCAAGAACGGTTCCTTTTGTTCCTGCGTCATTTCGTGTCCTTAAAAACTGAGTGTGAGCAGTTGCTTCGTGGCATTTATGAGTGCTTACTAAAAGCTGCTCGTCTGTCTTATCTCCATTTACAATGTAGTCAATAGCAAGATTAAGAGTCGATTTTATTGGGTGTATTTTTGTAATTGCCATTATTATTCACCTTCCGTTTCAGATGTTCTTTTCAGAAGTAGTGAATGAATTTGCCACAGCTCTTTTGAGAAATGTTCAATCTCTTTTTTTATATCACCGATGTCCTCTTTGTAGATTACACCTGTCGAATTTACTCGTTTTGCAATCTGATTGATGTTGTTTGTTGCATTAGAAAGTAAGCCTTGTAAATCTCTGAAAGGCTCTAAATCCACTTGATAAATTTCCTTTTCCAAAACGCATTTGCGGATGAAATGGCTCATGTTTCTACACTTCGCAAGTCTTTTTTTCTCTTCAAAAAGAGCCTTTTCTTCTTCAGTTAGTTTAATTTCAAGTCTTTCGTTTCTTGTTCTATTTGCCATAGTTAGTTCCTCCTTTGAATGTATTTCGGGGTCTTAGGGTTCTCCCTAACAAGCTAAAAATTGATAAAAAAAGAAGCAGATCCCCAAGGGCTGCTTCGTCAATTTTCCGTAAGTGTCCGTACACTTACTGTGCTTGCTACAAAAGAATAATTAGAGTAGCAAGCATTAAGCGTGTATAAAACTATTTGTATTTATTGTACCATTTTTTTTATTAGAGTTCCAGAAAATACTTGACAAACATAATCGACAATATTAAAATGATAACTAAGTTATCAAGATGAGGCGGGAAATTGATCAGTAAAGAGAAAGTAGGCAGAGTAATGGCAGATTTGAATGGATATGAGCTTACACATAAAAAAATCATGGATAGTGGTATAAAACATTTCTTAAAGTATGGGTATGAGCGTTCTAATTTGAGAAAAATATGTAAAGACGCTGGTGTTACAACTGGTGCCTTTTATCGCCATTTTGAAGATAAAGAAGATTTATTTATTTCGTTGGTACAACCTTTGGCTGAGGATATCTTAAGTTTTTATGCAAAATTTGAAAAGGAATCTTTTGAAAGTTTGGATAAAAATCATACAGAAAAATTAACTGAAATAAACGTTAATGGATCGATTGAATCTGCTTTGTATATATTTCAACGGAAAGAGATATTTGAACTGTTATTCTATAAAGCATATGGAACTAAGTATGATAATTTTGTTGAAAAACTTGTTGAATTAGAGGATCAAAATAGAAAGAAAGCTATTCGAGTTTTTTCTGACAAAATAGGAAAAGAGATTGATATTCCGGATGAAGCAATACATCTTCTTGATCATTCATATATAAATGCTTTGTGTGAGATTGTTGTTCATTCCAAGTCGGAAAATGAGATAAGAACAAATGCAGATGTTGTAGCAAAATTTTTTAATGAAGGTTGGAGAAAACTTCGTGGGTTTTAATATTCATGGCTTTAAGAATAAGTCTTCATTTTTGCCATATAGATAACTTAGTTAGCTAATATAGTTATCGACTATTAGAAAGTGAAGGAGGTAGAGTATGAAAAAAATTATCATTAAAGTATGATAGAGTGGTTTGAAATTTTATCCACACCTATAAAAAATTAATTAAAAACTATTATGGAGGAATGAAAAATGAAATTAAAAGATGTAGTTCAAATTGCAGTATTAACAGTGATTGGATTTGCTATTGGAATGGCTGTTTCAATGTTTACCGGAACACTTGGAGTAATTGGTCTTTATGCTTCGGCTGGTTTCGCCGCTTTTGTTGTGGGACCGGTGTTTATCATTATGGCAAAAAGAATTCAAAAAAGAGGAGCCGTAGCTTTGTTTTGGGTTATTTACGGTCTATTATACTCAGCAATGGGTTATTGGATTATGATTCCGATTTGTTTAGTTTCGGCAATATTATCAGAACTAATCATTGGCGACTATAAAAATAATGTGAAAGTAGGGATAGCATTTTCTGTAGCAATGTTTGTTGTCGCTATGCACCCTATTATTTTTGTTAAAGTTTTGGGAGTGGAAGGAATTGTTAAATTTGCTTCTTCAATAGGCAGGGAACAAGCTGAATGGATGGCAAATTTCTACACGAATAAAGCGATAGCAATAGCAATAGGTTGCAACATAGCTTTAGAACTGCTTGCAGGACAATTCGGAGTATATATAAACAAAAAATTCTTTGAAAAAAGAAAAGAGAAAGGGCTTTTATAATGGACAAGTTGAGAAAAAGCAAGGCAAAAAACGTAAATCCAATTACTCTTTTCTTAATAATATTGATTTCGTCTTTCTTGGTTTTTCTTGTTAACGGCACATCATATTATGTCCTTTTAGGAATGAGTTTTGTAGTGGTGCTGACTTTTTCATACTTAGAGCTTATCAAAAGAGGATTCATCTATTTAGGGTTATATTTGTTATTGAAGATATTAGCTCATATTGATTTAGGAATGACTACGGGGGCTATCATTGGCTTAATTGCCTTGGTGTTGAAGTTATATCCCATTTTTAATGTTGGGAGAGTATTGATACTTACCAGCCCTCTTAAAATAATGGCAGCTTTAAGAAAAATTCATTTTCCGAATACAATAAGTATAGCTCTTGTAACAGCCTTAAGATATCTCGGAGAATTAGAACTCAGAATCAAAGAAATACGTCAGGGAATGAAAGTAAGAGGCTTAAGATTAAGTCTCTTACACCCCGTCCATTCGTTTGAGCTTTATCTCATTCCATTAATATATAAATGTCTCCATGTAAGTGAGACATTAACTTCTTCTATCATTTCAAGAGGGATTGAGTATGAAGGAGAAAAAACAAGTTATAATCCTATACATTTCGGCATTTTAGATTACACTTTTATATCTGCTTTTTTGATGGTTTTTGTATTATGGAGGTTGGAGAGATGAGCTTATTAAAAACTAAAATTTCAGACTTTCGATATGATGAGGGCAATCTCTCTATTCTTAAAAATATTGATTTAGAAATTGCACAGGGAGAATTAGTAGTTATTACCGGATTATCAGGATGTGGAAAAACTACCTTGACAAGAATTTTAAACGGGCTGATTCCGCATCATTATGGCGGAATTTTTAATGGGGAAGTAAAACTATTCGATAAGCATTTGATGAACTATGAAAAAGGCGAGCTTGCAAAATATATCGGCAATGTATTTCAAAATCCATCGGATCAGTTTTTTGCTACCATTGCGGAAGAAGAAGTCGCCTTTGTCGGAGAAAACTTAGGAATGCCCCTTGAGGAATTAAAACAAAAAACAAAAGAAGCCTTTGAAAAAATGGGAATTAGCGACTTGATGGACAAGAAACTTTCCGAACTTTCCGGAGGACAAAAGCAAAAAGTAGCAATTGCTTCCACTTTGCTATATGATACCAAAATTATTTTCTTTGACGAACCTTCCTCCAATTTGGATTATCAAGGGATTGCTCAGTTTAGAGATATTGTTCGCAGTTTAAGAGCGATGGGAAAAACAATCCTTGTTGCGGAACATCGATTGTTCTTTTTAAATGATTTATATGACCGCTTAATCTATATGAAAGACGGGACGATTGAAAGGGTGTTTTCTCAAGGAGAACTCACAGAGAATGACTGCAAAAAATATGGATTGCGAGCAATCAGTTATAGGTCCCTGAAAGCACAAAACTTGGGTGCGGAACAAGAGAAGGCTGCGAGTATCGTGGATTTAAGTATCAATATCGGGAAACAGGAACTCATAAAGAATCTTTCCTTTGATCTTCATTATGGAGAAATTATGGCGATTATTGGGAAAAATGGAATCGGGAAAACAACATTAGGAAGAACTTTGGCGGGCTTAATTAAAAATAAAGGGAAAATAAGCTATGGAAAAACAACGAAAGAAAGATTGAAGCAATCATACTATATGATGCAGGATGTGGATTATCAAATTTTCTTTGATACGGTGGAAAATGAATTGATCCCTAAAAATAAAGTGAAAGATAGTGAATATCTGAAAGAAGTCACCTTCTACATTAGGGCGATTGATTTGTGGGATAAAAAAATGGATCATCCGCAAGAGCTTTCCGGTGGGCAAAAGCAAAGGCTTGCACTTGCCACTGCCTTTTTAAGTGAAAGGAAAATCATTATATTGGACGAGCCGACTTCAGGGCTTGATTACAAAAGAATGAAAGAAATAGGAGCTATGATAAGGAAGTATGCCGCTAAGAGACCGGTGATTATTATTACCCATGATTTAGAACTTCTCTTTGAGGTGTGTAATACGGTGCTGATGATTGATGACAAGACTTATAAAAAAATACCTGTAAAAGAGAATGAAGCTGAAATATCGGATTTTTTATTTGCTTCCATAGGATAAAAATTTTTGGTATCAAAGGAGGATTCAGATTATGAATTTAATCAAACAGTATGTAAAAGAATATAAGAACACCTACATTCAATCCGTTCTATTGGCAGTTTTAGGAGTGGTATCCGGTCTTGCCGCATATATCGTATTAGCAAAAATGATTGTAGGACTGATTGGAAAAAACGCAGAATTCGGGTTTTATTTGAAATACGGTCTTATGGTATTAGCCGCAATGGTCTTGAAGGAAATCTTTGCGGCGGCTTCCACTTCCATATCGCATCAGGCAACTTTTTATTCTTTAAAAAGAATAAGGGAAGAAATTTCTAAAAAGCTGTTTCGGATGCCCCTTGGAAAGGTTATGAATATTTCTTCCGGTAAGCTCAAGAATATTATTGTTGATCAGGTCGATTCTATGGAAACAACCTTAGCACATATTATTCCTGAGATGACTGCCAATATCATCGGTCCGATTCTCCTGCTTGTTTATATGTTTGTTTTGGATTGGAGATTGGCACTTGTTTCCCTGATTCCTCTTGTGATTGGAATGTTCTGTATGAAATCGGTGATGAGTTCTTATGGAAAAAAGTATCAGCAATCGGTAGAAATCAATCAAAAAATGAATAATGCAGTGCTGGAATACATTGGTGGAATTGAGGTCATCAAGATGTTCAATCAAAGCGAAACTTCCTATCAGAAATACAGTGATGCAGTCCATGAAAATGCTTCGTTTTACTATCATTGGATGAAGGAAGCGATGATCGGTGTGTCTGCGTACAGAAAAATTTCGCCTATGTCCCTGCTCACAATCCTGCCGTTAGGAATTTATTTTTATTTAAATGGCTCTTTAACAATAGCGACCTTTATAACCATTATTGTACTTTCCTTCGGTACTGTCGAAAATATACTGACGGCGACCAATTATATGGACGATCTGTCCAGAATAGGAACGATTACCAAAGAAATTGGATTGATTTTGGATGCCCCTGATCTTGAGCATGGTAAAGGGAATGTTTCGTTATCCGGTAGTGCTATTGAACTGAAAAATGTGGATTTTTCCTACGTGGAAGATAAGAAGATATTAGAAGGAGTCAGCTTATCTATTGGAGAAAATCAGGTAACCGCATTTGTCGGTCCGTCAGGAGGCGGAAAATCGACCATTACAAAACTGATTGCAGGTTTTTGGAATGTAGATGCCGGAGAAGTAAGTATCGGAGGAAAAAACATCAAAGAGATTCCGCTGGAACAGTTATCCGAAACCATTTCTTATGTATCGCAAGACAACTATCTATTCGATATGTCTGTCAGAGAAAATATAAGAATCGGAAAGCCGTCGGCAAGTGATAAAGAAGTAGAAGAAATAGCAAAATTATCCGGCTGTGATGAATTTATTAGAGGACTATCAAATGGCTATGATACGGTTGCGGGTGAAGGCGGAGGGCATTTGTCCGGAGGAGAAAAGCAAAGAATTTCTATCGCAAGAGCCATGCTGAAAAATGCACCAATCGTCATTTTAGATGAAGCAACCTCCTATATGGATACTGAAAATGAGAGCATCGTTCAGGAAGCCATCAGCAATTTGGTGAAAGGAAAAACATTGATTTTAATTGCACATAGGCTTAGAACCGTTGTTAATGCAGATAAAATATTTGTGGTCGAAAACGGGAAGATTGAAAGCTGTGGAAAGCATGAGGAACTTTTAGAAACATCAAAAGTCTATTCCTCTTTGTGGAAAGCTGCGGGAAAGGAGGAGCATTATGATTACAGTATTTAAGAAAATATGGAACTTTGCGGAAAAGGAACAATCGAATATACGAAAGTCCATTATTGTCGGCTTCCTTTGTGCGGCGTTTAACGCAATGCAAATGGGCGGTGTGTATTATGTTCTCGTTAAAATATTTGACGAAACTCTTTCCGTGAAGGATATAGCCATTGTCTTAGGGATTCTTCTTGTCAGCTTAGTCGGAAAGATTATCACGCAATATGTTTCTCAGCTGGAACAAACGCATGCCGGCTATTTTATGGCAGCGGATAAAAGAATTCGTATCGGAAACAAGCTGAAAAAAGTACCGATGGGATTTTTCAGTGAATTCAGCTTAGGAAAGATTACAACAATGAGTACCACCACTCTCAGCCAGATTGAGATGCAGGTACCGATGTTGCTTGTGCTTGTTTTAGGCGGATTACTCAATACTTTTGTTTTTGCCTTAGCCTTGTTTTATTTGCATATAATGGTGGGAATCACTGCAGTTTTAGGAATCCTTGCATTTTTTATTGTCACTTATTTTATGGAGAAAAAGTCAAGAGAAAATGCAAGTGAAATTGGTATCGCTCAAACGCATTTGACAAAACAGGTACTGGAAACTGTACAGGGAATGCAGGTGATTAAATCATACAATTTAGGCGGCAAGAATAATAAAGAACTTAACAATGCGTTTGAAGAAAACTGCAATATTACAATGAAACTTGAAAAAACCATGACTCCATATATCGCCTTGCAGAGAATTGTCCTTGGAATCAGTATTGCCGCTATTATTATTTTATCTGCCAAGTATTACATGGAGGGAAATATGATTTTGGCAGATGCAATTATGTCGATGATTGCCGGTTTTATTATCTTTGAGGGAATCAAGGCGGCAGGAAGTTCTATAGCAATACTGAGAATTGCGGAAAACTCCATCGACAGCTTGAAATATTTGGAACAGATTCCTGAAATAAAAGAAGGACAGGAAACAAGTCCAATCCGTCACCCTAATATTGAATTTAAAGATGTTTCTTTCGCTTATGATGAAAAGACGATTTTAGATCATATTTCCTGTGAGATGAAGAAAAACACCATTACTGCCATTGTCGGTCCGTCCGGAAGCGGAAAGACGACTTTTTGCAATCTGATTGCAAGATTTTGGGATGTGAATGCAGGAGAAATCTTAATAGGTGGGAAGAACATCAAAGAGTATACTCTGCCCCATCTGATGAGTCATATCGCTATGGTATTTCAGAGTGTCTATCTCTTTGAAGATACGATTGAAAATAATATCAAGTTTGGTGTGCCAAGTGCTACAAGAGAAGAAGTCATAGAAGCTGCTAAAAAGGCGATGTGCCATGATTTTATAGAAGCCTTGCCGAATGGATACGATACATTGATTGGTGAAGGTGGAGCCACTCTTTCCGGTGGAGAAAAGCAGAGGATTTCCATTGCCAGAGCTATGTTGAAAGATGCCCCGATTGTCATTTTTGACGAAGCCACAGCAAATATTGATCCGGAAAATGAAGATAAGCTAAAGGCTGCTATTGAAGAACTGACAAAGAACAAAACCATTATTATGATTGCTCACAGGCTTTCTACGATACGAAACGCCGATCAGATTTTAGTTTTAAATAACGGAAAAATAGAACAACGAGGAAATCATGAAGAACTGATGAATCAAGGCGGTTTATATAAAACATTGATCAATATGAAAAATAAAGCAACTGTTTGGAAGATTGCCAATTAGTGTGAAGGAGATGGTTAAAATGAAACAAAACATGAAAGAACAACTGTTAACCAAGACACCGTTATCACTAATGTTCCAACTATCCATTCCGGCAGTGATTGGAATGTTGGTAATTGGGCTGTACCCTCTCATGGACGGAATCTTTGCAGGTAAAATCATAGGACAAACAGCAATGACAGCTTGCGGTGTTGCAATGCCTCTCACCTTTTTTAACAGCGGTGTTTCAACCTTG